>NZ_JABXYT010000001.1:262500-862500 GCF_013394775.1 Oribacterium sp. oral taxon 102 | reverse complement strand
TCCGCGGCATGGATCCGCAGGATATCTACGCTGTCGATGCGAAAATGATACAGCTGGATGGCACGAAGGACAAGTCGAAGCTCGGCGCCAACGCCATCCTCGCCGTTTCCATCGCGAGCGCCAAGGCAGCCGCAGAGGCGCTCGGTCTGCCGCTCTACCGCTTCCTCGGCGGTGTAAATGGAAATCGTCTGCCGGTTCCGATGATGAACATTCTGAACGGCGGCGCGCACGCCACCAATTCCGTAGATACGCAGGAATTCATGATCATGCCTGCAGGCGCCCCCAGCTTCCGAGAGGGACTGCGCTGGTGTACCGAGGTCTTCCATGCCCTGCAGAAGATCCTGAAGGACGAGGGCAATACCACCGCCGTCGGCGACGAGGGCGGCTTCGCGCCGAATCTTTCGTCCGATGAGGACACGATCGAGCATATCCTCGCGGCGATCCGCATGGCGGGCTATGAGCCGGGCAGAGATTTCGTGCTCGCGATGGATGCCGCCTCCTCCGAGTGGAAGAGCGAAAAGGGAAAGGGCTACTACCATCAGCCGAAGTCCGGCAGAGACTTCACCTCGGACGAGCTGATCGCGCACTGGAAGTCTCTGGTCGAAAAGTATCCGATCTACTCCATCGAGGACGGGCTGGACGAGGAGGACTGGGAAGGCTGGCAGAAGATGACCGCAGAGCTCGGCGGCAGGGTGCAGCTCGTCGGCGACGATCTCTTCGTTACCAATACCGAGCGGCTCGCGAAGGGGATTCAGCTCGGCGCGGGAAACTCCATCCTGATCAAGCTGAACCAGATCGGCTCCGTGTCCGAGACGCTGGAGGCCATCAAGATGGCGCACAAGGCAGGCTATACCGCCATTTCCTCCCACCGCTCCGGAGAGACTGAGGATACCACCATCGCCGATCTCGCCGTGGCGCTGAATACCTGTCAGATCAAGACCGGCGCACCCTCCCGTTCCGAGCGCGTCGCAAAGTACAACCAGCTGCTCCGCATCGAGGAGGAGCTCGGCGCAGCTGCCGTTTACCCCGGCAAGACTGCCTTTAACTTCGCATAATTCCTTTTTATACAAGCGTAGACGACGCTGCAGCAGAAGGGGCTGTCCCGATACGGGACAGCCCCTTCTGCTGTCAGGGCAGCACATTGCCTTATGGATCACACATCCCCTATGTTTCAGCTGACAGCTCCATGGAAATCCGTTATACTGAGGAGGCATCGAAGAGGAGGAGGCTTATGTCTGAAAAAATCACACATTTTACGGAGCGCTGTCCCGATTCAACACCGGAGCGCCGCTTCGCTCCCGTAATAGAGGCGATCGACGCGCTCCTTGCCGGTTCGGAGGAAATCCTGATGGCCGCGATCGACGGAAGGAGCGGCAGCGGCAAGTCTACGCTCGCGAGCTTCCTCCTGCGCCGCTATCCGGATGCGGCGAACCTCTTTCATCTCGACGACTTTTTCCCGCAGGAGGCGCAGCGGAGCGAAGAACGCATGGCAGAGATCGGCGGCAATCTGGACTATGAGCGCTTCCGGGAGGAGGTGCTGATCCCGGTCTGGTACGGAGATCCTGTCATCTACCGTCCCTTCGACTGTCATACGATGCGCTTTCCCAAGGATAGGGAACAGACGATCTCCGCGAAGCGGCTGAATCTCTTCGAGGGCACCTACAGCTGCCACCCCTATTTCGGAAATCCGTACCAGCTTCGAATCTTCCTGACCGTAGACAAAGAAACGCAGCTAAAGAGGCTCCGCGCCCGCGTCGGCGACGAAGGACTCGTCCGCTTCCGGGAGCTCTGGATCCCGAAGGAGGAGGCGTATTTCGAGAGATTCCGCATCATGGAAAACGCTGACCTCGTACTGTGAAGCACCTATCCTGCAATATCCTGAAAGCTTCCAGCTCCGCAACAGTTCAGGTAAGCCATTCGCTGAAGCAGAAACGATTGCCATGAACAGGCTTTCCATTGTCCTATCCGGCATAAAATCGCTTATCTGAACTGTCGGCATAATTCCATGCGCTAAGTCACAGCATCACATAAGCTTCCGCCTCACCTTACTGCGGAAGCTCATACAATAGTAACGAAGGGAAAGAACAACGCAGAATGAACATCACAGAGATACTCAGCCGGGAGCTCGGCATCCGTCCCTCCCAGACCGAATCCGTCATTACCCTCCTCGATGAGGGCAATACCGTTCCGTTTATCGCCCGCTATCGGAAGGAGAAAACCGGCGGGCTGAATGACGAGCTTCTCCGCAGCCTGGAGGAACGCCTCCGTTACCTCCGGAATCTCGAAGAGCGCAAGGCAAGCATTCTGCGCTCCATCGAGGAGCAGGGCAAACTGAGCGAAGCACTCCGGCAGGAAATCAAGGCGGCGGATACCGCCGTAAAGCTGGAGGACATTTACCGCCCCTACAAGCCGAAGCGCCGCACCCGCGCGATGCTCGCCCGAGAGAGGGGGCTCTCGGGACTCTCGGAATACCTGCTCTCCCGCTCTGCCTCCCGCCCTGTCCCGGAGGAGGCAGAGCGCTACCTCGACCCGGAAAAGGGCGTAGACTCCGTAGAGGCAGCGATCGCCGGCGCGAAGGATATCCTCGCCGAGCAGATCGCGGACAATGCCGGCTTCCGCGCGTGGATCCGTCAGAAAAGCTACCGGTACGGGCTGCTGCTCTCCTCCGCACGAGAGGAGAAACGTCCGGAGGCGATGGTCTATGAGAGCTACTTCGCCTACAGCGAGCCGCTCCGCCGGATCCCGGGACATCGCATCCTTGCCCTGAACCGCGGAGAAAAGGAGAAGCTTCTGACGATTCGGATCGAAGTCCCCGAGGAGGAGATCCTCCGCTACCTCAAAGAGCACTGCCATGTCGGGCAAAACGTACTGACCTCCCCCTATCTCGAGGAGACTGTCCGGGATGCCTATCGACGTCTCATTGCGCCCTCCATCGAAACCGAGCTTCGAAACGAGCTTAGCGAAAGAGCGGAGGACGGTGCGATCAAGGTCTTCGGCAGCAACCTGATGCAGCTCCTGATGCAGCCGCCGATCTCCGGCAAGACCGTGCTCGGCTGGGATCCGGGCTTTCGCACCGGCTGCAAGATCGCCATAGTGGACGCGACCGGCAAGGTGCTGGACACCGCCGTCATTTATCCTACCGCGCCCCAGAACCGGGTACGGGAAGCAATGGAACTGATCGAGCGTCTGATCCGGAAGCACCATGTCGACATTATCTCACTGGGCAACGGCACCGCCTCCCGGGAGTCCGAGCAGATCATTGCGGACTTCCTAAGGCGAAGCAGGCTTCCGGTACAGTATGTAATCGTCAATGAAGCGGGGGCCTCTGTCTACTCCGCCTCTCAGCTCGCCACGGAGGAATTCCCGGGGCTGGATGTCGGACAGCGCAGCGCGGTCTCCATGGCGCGGCGGCTGCAGGATCCGCTCGCGGAGCTGGTCAAAATCGACCCGAAGTCAATCGGCGTCGGGCAGTATCAGCACGACATGAACCAGACGAAGCTGAATGCACAGCTCAGCAGCGTCGTTTCGGACTGTGTCAACCGGGTCGGCGTGGATGTGAATACTGCCTCCGCCGCCCTCCTCTCCTATATCTCCGGCATCAGCAGGACGCTCGCGGCAAATATCGTGAAATACCGTGAGGAAAACGGCAGCTTCGAGCGCCGCCGCGACCTGCTCAAGGTACCGAAGCTCGGACCGAAGGCATTCGAGCAATGCGCCGGCTTTCTTCGTATACACGGCGGCAGGGAGCCGCTCGATGCCAGCGCGGTGCATCCGGAGAGCTATGAAAGCGCCAAGGCGCTGCTGCATCTCCTGCACTGCCCGGAGGGCGCGCTTCGAAACGGCGGCATAGCGGATATCGAGAAGAGACGGAAGGAAGCGGGTCTCTCAGTTCAGGAGCTTGCCGCGCAGCTCGGCATCGGAGAATTCACGCTGCAGGACATCCTCGGAGAGCTGCAGAAGCCCGGAAGAGACCCCAGAGAGGATGTCCCCGCCCCGGTGCTCCGCTCCGATGTCCTGCTGCTCGCCGATCTGAAGCCCGGCATGCTTCTCAAGGGAACCGTCCGGAATATCGTCGACTTCGGCGCATTCGTCGATATCGGCGTTCATCAGGACGGTCTGGTACATATCTCCCAGCTCGCCGATCGTTTCGTGAAGCATCCGCTCGATGTCGTAAAGCTCGGCGATATCGTCAGCGTAAGAGTGCTCTCCGTCGATACGGAGAAAAAGAAAATTTCCCTCTCCATGAAGGGCATCCGAGCCTCCCTCTGAAAACGAAATGACGGTTCCGGTGCAAAGATCTATTTTGCAGACCCCCTTACGCGCAATTCACCGAAATACCGTTTCCCGCTCCCACGGCAGGGCGGCGACCGCGTCTCTCAGCCGCACACGCTCCTCCTCTCCGGCGAAGATACTGTCCGCGGCATTTTCCAGAAGCGTACGCTCCATCCGCAGGTCCAGTCCGCAGTATATCCGCAGAAGAGAAAGCTCCCGGGACAGACTCGTGTTTGATACCGTCATATTGTCCGTGTTGACCGTAAGCTTCACGCCCTGCCCGTAAAGCATACGCAGCGGGAAGGTAGATAGCTCCGGAAAGATCCGGGTCTGAAGGTTGCTGCTCGGGCAGAGCTCCAGCGGGATCTGCCGCGCCGCAAGCTCCCGCAGCAGCTCCGGCGATTCTGCCGCGCGGATACCATGCCCGATCCTCTGCGGCTGAAAGGAGAGCGCTGCCCGTATGCTCTCCTCTCCTGCGGCTTCCCCCGCATGAATCGTATACGGAAGCCCCAGTTTGGCGGCTCTTTCAAACAGTTCTCGATAACGTTCGGTCGGGTAGAGCGCCTCCGCCCCCGCCAGATCTACGCCCAGCACGCCTCTCCCGAGGTATTCTGCTGCGAGCTCGAAGCATTCCGTATTTTCCCGCGCATTCTCCCTGCTGTCCCCGCGCATCGCGCAGAGCAGGAAGCCGCTGTGCAGGACAGAATCCGGATGCTCACGGTAGTACCGCTCCCGCCCCCTGAGCGCACTTTGCAGCGCCTCCTCCTGCCGGAGCCCCTGCCCGGTCAGGCCGGAGGGCGCGAAACGCGGCTCCGCATACAAAAGTCCCTGCTGCGCAAGCAGCTCATGGAAGGCGTAGCTGACCGCCTCGATCCCCTCCCGGCTCTGCATCAGCCGGAGCGGCAGGTCAAAAACAGAAAGATACGCATTTAAATCCGGACAGTCCTCCGGCGCCTGCATATTCCGTCGAAGCGCTGCCTCGTCCCATTCCCGGTGAAGTCCCAGACGATGCAGCAGCTTTCCGGCAGTCCGGAGCGGGATCGATCCATCCAGATGTACATGCAGGTCTATGATCGCTGTCTGCATCCTCTCATTCCTCCGTATCTTCTGTCATAAACGTTTCCATCGCCGCACCGATGGCATCGGCGGTGTCCCGCGCCAGTACCGCGTGCTCTCCCTTCTCCCGCGCGGCGATCCGTCCTGCGATAGCATGTACGGACACGGCGAGACAGGCTGCCCGGTACAGAAGCGCCGCCTGTCCCGCGCTGTCTCGCTCCGCGCCGGATTCTGCCCCCTTTCGTGCAGGCTCTTCCGCGACCTCCGCCCTCAGCACCTCATAGAGCCCCGCAATGCAGCCGCTCAGTACGTCTCCGGAGCCTGCCTTGGAAAGTGCAGGAGAGGGCTCCATATTCTGATAGCACTGCCTCTCGTCCAGCACGAGGCTCCGGTGCCCCTTCAGCACCGTGATCGCATGGCTCTGCTCCGTAAACGCCGCAGCAGCACGCTCCGGCGCAGCGACGATCTCCTCCACGCGCCGCCCGAGAAGCCGCGCCATCTCCATCGGATGCGGGGTCACGACCGTCGGATAACGGAGTGCATAGTGCCGAAAGCTCTCCCGCAGGCTCTCCTCCATCGCGAGCAGATTCAGCCCGTCCGCGTCCAGAAGCAGCGGCGCCTGTCCGTATCGAAGCACAGACCGAAGCAGCAGCTGCGCAGCCGCAGCGGTTCCGATCCCCGGCCCTGCTACGAGGAAATCCGCCCGGCCGCATTCCCTCTCGATGAGCCCGGGAAGCTCCGCCGGCTCCCGATAGCAGCGAAGCACCGCCTCCGGCAGCAGCGTCTGCAGAACGATGCGGTTCTGCTCCGGCGAAAGAATACGAACCAGTCCTGCTCCGCTCCGATACGCTGCCAAAGCGGACAGGTACGCCGCACCGCACATCCCCTCGCTCCCGGCGAGAAGCAGCAGCCGCCCGTAGCTCCCCTTATTGGAATCCTCCCTGCGGCGCGGAATGCGAAGCGCCTCCCGCTGAAGCACGCGCCTTCCCTCTCCCGAAGCGTCCTTCCTCACGTCTCCCCTCCCTCCAGTACGGCGAACGCCGTCACAAGCTCTCCGGTATCCGAGATCGAAACATGGATACGGCTCCCTCCCAGTCTCTGGAACAGCGCCTCCGCCGCCCCGTAGAGCTTCACATAGGGTCTGCCGCACGCATCCCGAAGCACCTCGATCTCCGTCAGCGCGAAGCCCCGTACCCCGGTTCCGAAGCACTTCGCTACCGCCTCCTTCACACTAAAATCACCGGCAAGCATGGAAGCTCGTTCCATAGCCTGCCGGCGCTCCTCCTCCGTATAGATCCTGTCGAGCCTGCGCTTCTCCTGCAAATCCCTTATCCGTTTTATCTCCAGAATATCACAGCCGATGCCCAGAATCATCTCCGATATACCTCGCCCACCCGATAGGACAGCCGCATCAGGGACTCGGAAAGGTGTACATTTTCGATCACCACATTCTCGGGAACCTCCAGATCGACATGGGCGAAATTCCAGATTCCCACCACCCCGTTCCGGATCAGCTGCTCGACGACCTCCACCGCAGGTGTCTTCGGAATGCAGATTGCAGCAAGCCTGATCTTATACGTCTGCACGACCTCCTCCATCTTTTCCATCGGCAGGATCTCCACATCCCCTACCTTCTCCCTGTAAAGCTCCGGATTTCTGTCGAAGATCGCACGGATGAAGAAGCCGCGCTTCCGGAAGTTCGTATAATTTGCCAGCGCCTGTCCCAGATGTCCCGCACCGACAATAATCATGCTCTGCGCCTCGTCGATATTCAGAATCTTCGCGATCTCATCATGGAGGTTTCTGATGTTGTAGCCGTATCCCTGCTGTCCGAAGCCGCCGAAATTATTCAGATCCTGCCGGATCTGCGAAGCGGTCAGCTTCATTCGCTTCGAGAGCTCATTGGAGGAAATCCGCTCCACCCCCTGCTCCATCAGATCCTCAAGGTATCTATAGTATCTCGGCAGCCTCTGAATGACTGCCTGCGAGATCTCTCTCTTCACCTTCTTCTCCTCTTTCACCTTTTCGTCCTTCTTTTCTGTCGTTTTATCCCGTCATTTTTCCTCTTCCCGGGTACGAAAATTGTTTCTGTAGTTAAGAATTATACAAATCCGTCAAAAAAATGTCAATAATACTGCCGGACTTATACAAGGTGAAAATGCCGCATTGCCTTCCGGATCCCGTCCGCATCCACGGAATCCGTCACATACTCCGTATACGGCCCGAGCCCTGCACTGTGCTCCCGCATCGCGATCGTGTGCCCCGCATGAAGAAACATATCCAGATCGTTCATGCTGTCCCCGAAGGCAAAGGCATCCTCCCGCTCGATCCCGAGGTGCCGGAGCATCCGATCCACCGCCGCCCCCTTCCCGTGCCCGCAGGGAACCGCCTCATAAAAAAAGCCCCCTCTGTCAATAATATCGAATTTGCCCGCAAGACAGGCGTAAACGCCCGGGATATCGCTGCTCTCCGCGCCAAAAAAGCAGAACTTCGAAATCGGATAAGCGCCGTCATAGTCCCCTGCAGCGAGGCCTCCCTCTGCCTCCACGAAGCCAAGCTCCCGCTCCGCCCGCTCCCGAAGTCCCGGATTCTGCCGGTAAACACTCTCCGGCACCTGAAAATGCGTCCCGTCCCTGCCCTCCAGGAGGCAGGCGATCCCGAAGCGTGCCTGCAGGGTCTTGAGGCGCCGCTTCTCCTCCTCCGATACTGTATAGGAATAGATCCTCTCTCCCCGGAAAAACAGCTCTGTCCCGCAGCCGCAGAGAAATCCGTCTGCAGGAAGCTCCGCCATCAGCCGCTTCAGCAGCCCGCTCGTCCTTCCGGAATTCACAAAAATATAGTTCCCCGCCGCACGGCTCCTCCGAAGCGCATCCAGCGCAGAGTCCGGAATGCGATGCTCCGCATTCATCAGAGTCCCGTCTACGTCAAAAAACAATGCCTTTCTCATAGGATGCCGCGCGCTCCGTCCGCTTACTCGATCCGGAAGCTGTCGAGGCTGCGTCCCGTCCAGATATCATTGCTTCCGTAGAAGCCCTTCACCTTCGCCAGATTCAGCTTCTCCAGGGACTGCCCTACGGCGCTGACCGCAGTATTCATCCTGCCGAGAAGAAGCTCCTGATTCTTTTGCAGGATGGCAGCGGCGATACGGTTGTGTGCCTTCAGCGCCGCATTGAGTCTCGCGAACTGATGCACCTCTCCATCGGCAGTGATCGCCACCAGATAATGCTCCACGCTGAAGCCGGCGAACGCGCCGAACAAAAAGCTGAGGATCGCATGGTATCTCTGCTTATCAAAGCCGTACAGCTCCCGGATCTGATCGATCCTGAACACCTCCAGCCCGTCCTGATAGCTGACGATATACTCTCTCGTAACATAACAGCGGCAGTTTCTGAAGAACTGTGCGTCCGATTCCGTCGTCTGTCCTACGCCGTTCTGATAATCTGCATTGCTCTCATAGAGCATCCTCGCATTGGCGATCTTCCGGTTTTTCTTCCCCTGCCGCCGGATCAGGCGGATGATCTCGACGATCCATACGATGATCAGTCCTGCCATGAAGACGAGCGCAATCCACATTCCGATGCCGAGATCCGCCAGATTATTTCCGGATACCGAATAAACGAGACATACGCTCCCCAGATAGTCTGCCGCCTCCTCCGCGGAATCAAGGCTCAGATACTCTGCAAATGTCTTCTGCGCCAGCTCATCCAAATCACTGGATGTATGCTCCATCGTTCCCTTGATCCGGAGCGGCGCTGCATCGTCCGTATCCCCCTGATTTATCTTGCCCTGAATCTCCGTGCTGTTATAAACCGCCTCCGGAAGGCTGACGATATAGTCATGGTAGCTGCCATCCGCATCAGCGGTCATTGCAAAGAGATATTCATTCCCATCATCGTCCGATCCGAAGGATCCGCTCAGGTAATCCGCGTCTATATATACGAAATCTCCATAGCTGTCCGCATCCAATATCGGGCTTCCGTACAGCGCCGTCCTGAGAATACCGAAAATCATAATACCGAAGAACAACGACATCCCCACCAGCAGGATACATGACACAATCGTCCCCGCTACGCCGCTCCTGAACATTTTCTTTTCCATACGCCTTATAAAATCCTCCTCTTTTTTATAGCAGCATAATACATTATGCATTTATGTTATGAGTATATCTCATTTCTTTTATATTGTCATAATAAAAAGTAAAGAATGTTATGATTTTTTTAATTACAAGACAAGACCCCTTCTCTTATCCTGTCATAGCTACATACAAAAAAGGACTTTTCCGCAGAAAAGCCCTCTTTGCCACGCCGCATTCTATGCCGCATTTTTCCTCCTCTTCCGCTGCTCCGAAAGATACGGCCATACCACGGAGAATACGGCGAGGAGCAGGAACAGGAGAGACAGCGGTCTGGTAAAGAACGGCGCATAGCTTCCGTGTGCGAAGCTGACGCCCTTACGGAAATAGGACTCCAGATCGTCCGAGAGGATGAATGCAAGCACCAGCGGACTCAGCGATATGCCGCTGATGTTCAGGAAGAGCGCAAGTACTGCCCATGCCAGCATAATGAAAATATTGAACTCCGTGTTAGAGACACCGAACGCCCCGATATAGCAGATCGTCAGAATGACGCTGTACAGGAAATGATACGGAATCTTCAGAATGAGCGGGAGCCAGCGCTTAAACACCAGCTCCAGAAGGAAGGTGACGACGGCGCTGATCAGCACGCAGGCAAACATCAGGTAGCATAGCTCCGGCTGCTCGGAAATGAACAGCGGCCCCGCCTGCAGCCCATGGATGGTCAGGCCGGCGATCAGCATTGCCGTGATGCCGTCTCCCGGGATGCCCAGTGCCATCATCGGAATCATGGCGCCACCCAGCGACGCGTTGTTTGCTGTCTCGGATGCCCAAACGCCCTCCGGCGTTCCCCTCCCGAATTCCTCCGGGTGCTTGCTCGCCTGCTGTGCTTGTCCATAGGCGACCATATTGGAGATCCCGGAGCCCATCCCCGGCAGGAAGCCGACCCAGAGCCCGATCAGGAAAGAGCGGACAATGGTTCCCATATTGCCGATAATGTCCCGAGGGCTGATGCCGAGTCCATGGAGGTCGGACTTCTTCACCTCGGGAAGCTTCCCCTCTCCCCTGGCATAATCCAGAATAATACGGCAGAGCGCGAACATCCCAAGCATCTGGCAGACTGTGGACAGTCCGGAATCGAGATAATGGTTCCCGAAGGTATACCTCGCAGAGCCGGTAATGGGGTCAAGTCCCACGCAGCCCAGAAACAGCCCGATGCCCGCGGCGAGAATCCCCTTCCAGATATTGCCCTTGGACAGCGCAGCAACCAGTGTGATGGCACAGAAGCAGAGCGAAAAATACTCCCATGGACCAAGCAGGAGCGCAAGATCCGCGATCAGCGGCGCGACGATGGTTGCAAGGAGCACTGACATGACGGTCGCCATAAAGGACGCGGTCATCCCGATCGCAAGCGCCTTGGACGCCTGCCCCTTCATGGTCATCGGATAGCCGTCGAAGCAGGTTGCGATCGAAGAGCTGGAGCCGGGAATGCCGATCAATACGGCGGAAATAAAGGTTCCCGACACCCCGCCGATCCACATCGCGAGCAGCACGATAAAGGAGGTCGTCGTAGAAAGCCCGAAGGTCACCGGCAGCAGAAGGGAAATCCCCAGCGTGGCGGAAAGTCCCGGAATCGCGCCGAATATAATGCCTACGATTACGACACCCGCGATGAGCAGGAGATTGAGCGGCTGAAGACAGGTCCAAAGTCCCGCAATATAATATGACATATTCTGATCCCCCTCGGATTATCCTAATAAAATGCCGGCAGGCAGCTTGATCTGAAAGCCCATGACAAACAGCGCATACAGACAGGCCGTGACTGCGAGGCTGATGACGACATTCTGCCACCATCTGACCTGTTCCGTGCCCTTCAGCGTATACACGAATACAAACATGGCGATCGGCGTCGTGAGCAGGAAGCCGAAAAGCGTCAGGAGAATACCGTAGAGCACGACCTCCGCATAACCGATCAGCAGTCTCCTGATGCCGCCGGCGGGGAAATAAGCCTTCTGCTCCTTCCGATCACGGATGCCGTGAAGCAGCAGCATCACGGAGCTGAGCAGGATGATGCCGAGCGCCACATAGGGCATCATCCGCGGCCCCGGCTCGATCAGATTCGGCCGCAGCTTGATGCGCTGTGCACCGGCGGCGCCGAGGAGCGCGGCAAGGATGCCGACGATGCCGGTAATGCTTTCTCTCTTCATCTTCATGGCGACTCTCTCTTTCCTCAATCGTTCACTTTCATTCCCATGAAATCCGCTACCTTGACCTCGGCAGCATACTCGGCGTCGCGGATCGCGAGAGAATCCTCGACATTATGCCATTCCGGGATATGTCCGATCGACACCAATCCTGCATGACAGTCCGGATTCTGCTGGAACGCTGACATCGCCGTATTGATCTCTCTGACCTTCGCCGTATCCATGCCCGCCGGACCGTAGACATAGTGCTTCACATTCCAGAAAAGCTCGTCGTAGCCCTGCTCCTGCAGGGTTCTGTAATTGTCCGGAAGCGCTGCGTCATAGTCCGCAATCGTCAGTCCGTCGCCTGCCATCGTGCCGATGACCTTCAGCTTCCCCGCCTTCTCATACTCCTGTGCATTTCCGATCCCGACAAAGCCGAGGTCAATGAAGCCTCCGGCGAGATTTGTGAGACGGTCGGACTCCGAGGATGCCTCGACTGCATTCAGCTGAATGCCGGCGGACTGCTGAATCTTGCCGAAGAGAAAGGTATTGTTCCCGGAGGAGGGCATACCGGCGTTCAGCTTCCCGGGATTCTCCTTCGCATAGGAAACCATTTCCTCAAAGGTATTGAAGGGTGCATTCACCGGCGCGCAGAGCGCGGAGAAGCCGTTGTCATCCATCGCGGCGATCAGGGTGAGATCCTCCTTCGGGTTCACATCGGCATTCCCTGTGATCCACTGAATGTTGAGTGCTGCGGTTGCCAGCATGATGGTCGAGCCATCCGGGCTCGCATTTGCCACCGTCTGATGCCCGACGGTATTGGAATCGTAATTGCTGACTGTATTCGTGATGCCGAGCTCTCTGCTCATCGCCTCGGAGAGGTAACGCGTCGCGAGGTCGGAGCCGCCGCCTGCCTTTCCGGGCACGACCCATGTTATGGTTCCCGCCGGGAAGCCGTAGCGGTCTGCGGCGGCAGCATCAAGGTCTGCCTGCGCAGCGCTCTCCAGCTTCGTATCTGCTGCCGTCTTCCCTGCGGACACGCTTGCTTCCGCTGTGGCGCTTGTTTCCTGCGCACTGCTCGATGCCGCTTCCGCCGTCGTGCTTTCACCGTCCGCCTTTTTCGCTCCGCCGCAGCCGGTGAGTGCGAGCATCATTGCCGCCGTCAGTACCAGTGCCATTGCTTTCTTTTTCTTTTTCATTTTCATTCTCCTTATAATATATAATTAAATCCCGACTAAATTCTGAAATATTGCCGCCAGATCGTTCCGAAGTTTCCTGATGGAAACTTCCGCTCTCTCGTTACGCTCGGCAGGTTGCGCTCTGTCCGGAAGACATCGCGCAATTTCGCTCCGCGAAACAACAGGCTTCGCCTGTCGCCAAATCGTTCCGAAGTTTCCTGATGGAAACTTCTCCACTGATGGCAGACTTCTACGCTCTTAAGAGACTCGGCTTCGCCCGTGTGGCTTCAGCCGACCTCCCTTCGGGAGGCGCATCTCTTCGTGATGCGGTCATGTTCGCTCCGAGTCTGCCTGATGGCAGACTTCTACGCTCTTAAGAGACTCGGCTTCGCCCGTGTGGCTTCAGCCGACCTCCCTTCGGGAGGCGCATCTCTTCGTGATGCGGTCATGTTCGCTCCGAGTCTGCCTGATGGCAGACTTCTACGCTCTCGGCGGAAGATAGATTGTTCTGGACTCCAGATATCCGAGCTTCTCGAGCTTCTCCAGGTCCATCCGGATCGGAATGCCGGGAATATCAGAACGCACGAAGCACCTCCCGTCACGGAACTCGGGGAGGTTCCGCATCAGTGCCTGCACCGGCTCCGAAATCGGCGCATGAAACTCGATCGGCTCCTCCGCACCGTAGAGACAGCCGAAGGTCGCGTTGTAGGCGGTGCGTCCTCCCGACTGAAAGCCCTTCCCGGCTGCTCTCGCCATGTCGCGAATCTTCAGGAGATCATCGATCCGGGTCATTCTGCCGAGAGACGGCTGCACAATATCGAGTCCCTTCTCGAGATAGATCTCGTACATATAGGAGATCCTCATGGATTCCCCCGCAGCGAGCTTTTGCTTCACACCCAGCTCCTTCATCCTTCTGATGCCGTTAAAATCGGCAGAATGAATCGGCTCCTCGAACCAGACGAGACGATACGGCTCCGCCAGCCTCGCAAACTTCACCGCATCCTCCACGCTCCATCTCTGGTTCGCATCGACGGCGATGCCGATCTTCTCTCCGACCGCCTCCCGCACCTTCTCGATCCGACGCAGGTCGCGCTCCATGTTCCTTCCCTTGTCGCTGCCGACCTTGAATTTCACCGTCATGAAGCCCTCAGAGACATAACGACACATCTCCTCCACCAGCTCCGCATCGGAAAGCAGGATAGATCCGCCGCCCTTGTACGCCGCCGCCCAGTCCTTCTCCGCGCCGAGGAAGCGATGCAGCGCCTTCCCGGCTCTCTGCGACAGGATATCCAGCATCAGGAGATCGACGACGCCGACATTGACTGCCTGTCCCGACTGGAAGCCGGCGTTCCGTGCCTGCCAGTAGAGCGTCTCCCGCCAATCATTATAGCTCCGGCTCTCTCCGTTCAGCAGCTTCGGCAGCATTTCCCTGACAAACGCTCTCGTGACCGTATAATGTGCGGTCATTCCGGTATCGTCGGAAAGCTCCAGATATCCCTGCTCCGGGACATTCTGTCCGAACCCTCCCGTCCCGTCCTGAAAGGGTCTGGGAAGCGGAATGGGCCTGAAATTGTAGAAAACAGCCTTGGTAAAGCGGATTTTATCCTTATAATCAAATACGTTCATCATTCCTCCGAATCCTGATATGGTTTTGATCACGGGAAGTATAGATGGATTTCAAGAGGAATGCACCTGAAAGCTGCACAAAAAATACCTGTTTTTCAGATTAAAATGCACAGGTATTTCAAATTTAAATATTTTATGCTAGATTTATTGCAAGCAGTATTTCAAAATGAAAGCAGTCGAGAGGATCCTCCTATTGGCAGATGGCTTATCCGGACTGCACCCAGCCCTGCCGGCCGAGCCCTTCGGCCCGCCAATCCTATACATCTGCGCGGTGATTCCGCGCGAAGGAGCAATGAAATGAAAGCAAAGAGCAGCGACACCCTGCTTCTGCATGGAGACCCCGCGGTTGCCAGCTTCGATATGCTGGACGAGCTCTTCGTCGATCTGCAGCCGGAAATAAAGAAGGCGCGCCTGTACGCGAAATCCTCGAGTCCGGTTCTGATCGAGGCGAGCGCCGGTCCGGAGCTCGAGATGCTCGCGCAGGCAATCCACAACGGCAGCGGGAGGAAAAGCGGCTCCTACGCCGTCGTCTCCCTGTCCGGCACGACGAACGAAGAGCAGAGCCGCGTTCTCTTCGGTGATCCCAGGATGGGACGCAGAGGCGCAATCCTGGACTGCGACCACGGGACGCTGATGATTCAGGGCATCGACAAGCTGACGCTCCCGATCCAGTCGCAGCTTGCCCGTGTCATGCGGACGAAACGCGTCATGAGCCAGGTAAACTATTCGCAGTACAAATATGTCGATATCCGCATCATTGCGAGCACCTCGAAGAACCTGACAGAGCTTCGGAAGCAGTTCCTCTTCCGCTCGGATCTCCTCTTTACGCTCCGCGCGCTGCGTCTCCGCATCCCCAAGCTGAAGGATCGTCCGAACGACATTCAGAATATGTTCCGTTACTATTTTCAGGACTATAACCGCCGGTACCGAACGCAGCATACGCTGACGGAGCAGGCGCTGCAGACGATTGTGCGCTACAGCTGGGACGGCAACATCCTGCAGCTCGCCGCCTTCTGCGAGCGGATGATCCTTACCGCACCGGAACCGCTCATCCATACGGGCTATGTGCAGCAGCTCCTCACAGAGCTCTACGAGAAGGACTCTGCGCTCTATGCGCAGGCGGTATCCGTAAATCAGGAGGATTCCACGGCAGGCGAGGGCGATGCGGCATCCGCTGCCATAAGCACGGCATCCCCCGCGGCAGAATTGCACCCGCAGGTTCCGGAGAGAAGTGATATTTACCGCGACCTGCTCGCCACCTGTCTTCGAAGGAACAAGGGAAGCCGGAAGCGAACCGCACTGGAGCTCGGCATCAGCACCACGACCCTCTGGCGGAAAATACGATACTATCATCTGGATGAGTGATTATTCTCGCTTCGCATCAGATCTCTGAAATATCCGGCAGCCCGCTTCGCCGTCTCCCGTCCGTCCGACCCGGGCAGACATTCTACTGTCACGAAGCCGTGATAGCCCACCGCAGCCAGCTCCGCCGCTATTTCGGGGAAATTCAGGCTGCCGCTCCCCGGACAGCGCCGCGTATTATCCGCAGCGTGAAAATATCCAAGCCGCGCTCCCGCTGTCCGGATCGCCTCGCAGAGACTGTCCTCCTCTATGTTCATGTGGAAGGTATCCAGATGCAGAAGAGTGTTTTCCAGCTCATTCTCCTCTAGAAATTCCAATGTCTCCTTCGTCGTTCGAAAGCTGTCCGTCTCATAACGGTTGATGACCTCCATAAGCAGACGTACCTGTCGGTCTCCCGCATAGATGTCCAGCTCCTTCATGCTCTCCTGCAGCGTTCGGAAATACAGCTCCGGCGGATTGTCCGCCGCGAAACGCCCCCGCACCCAGCCGATGATAAGATCCGTATGCAGCTCTGCCGCCGCTGCGATATATTTTTTCATCTGCATGAGAACCCAGCCGCGCCGCGCCGCCTCCGGCTCCGCCAGAGACAGTCCCGTCTGGGTATAGAGCCGGCCGCTCGCAAGTGCTGCGATCTCTGCCCCGCTCTCTTCGCACAGCCGTTTTATCCGCTCGATGCCTCTTCTGTCAAATTCATATTCCCTGCCGTGAAGCTCGATGCCGTCAAAGCCCGCCTGCCTTGCATCCCTCATCGCCTCCCCCAGCTCTCCGCATAACGGAAGCGGCGCACTCAACGGTCGTTCCTCCGCATAGGAAACTCCCAGTTTGAAATCGTATTTCATACCCTGCTCCCGTTTTTAATACTCCAGTGTATAGATATGTCTTCCGCCCGGCGCGTTCGGCCCCTTGATCACCGCTTCGATATCCTCTCGTCTGCGCTGCGTCATTTTCTCAATCGGCGGCAGCTCTCCCGCCGGATATTTTTCCAGAATATCGTTTACAAGCTTCGTCAGATAGTCCAGCGTTTTTTCGACCCCTGCCTTTGCCTTCTCCCCCTCCGCCTTCCGTGCGTCTCCGATCACGCCCTCCGGCTGGCAGATACATTCCATACCGCAGGAGCCAAATGCATTGTACCACTTGATCGGGCCTGCACCGTCCTCTGCAGAGGTATTGATATGACCGGGCGGGAGCAGGGGCGCCTTATCCACCTTGATCGCATCCTCCATGTGAATGAATTCCGGGAACAGCTCCAGACACCAGCTCTGCTCCACTTCATCCGCATGCACAAAGGGCTCCTCATACGGTCCGCCCTTCTCCTTCGTATACATCTCGCTGCCCGCACAGTTCCAGAAATGCGTATAAAGCACAATGCCCGGCACCTGCCACTTCTTGCCGAAGGTATGAATCGCAAGAGGAATGACATAATCCTGTCCATGCCCGTTGACGATGATGATCTTGCGGAAGCCTGTATTCCAGAAGCCTGCCAATACATAGGCGATGTAATCCGCCAGGATGTTTTCCGGGATCATGATCGTTCCCTTCTGTCCCAAATGGTGGTATGGATGAGAGCCATACCAGACCGGCATCGCAACGGTGCAGCCTGTCCGTTCCGCAACCAGCTCGCAGAGCCGCGTATCCAGATAGGTATCCTCTCCGTATGGCGCAGACGGCCCATGGTTCTCCGTTGAGCCGACCGGGAGCAGCAGCACGTCATTCTTCTTCAGACGTTCCTCCAGCATCTTTGTCGTCATATTCTGATAATAAATTCCATCCTGCGCTTCCATGTGCCCGCCCTTGGCGGGTAAACTCCAGTTCGACATAGGCCTCCTTTCCGCATCCTGCTCTCCGGAACACAGCCCTCTGTTTTTCAGCCTTCTTTCCTCCGCAGGACTGCCTCTGTTTTCATTTTCTTATGGAAAGAGTATAATAAAAGCGTCAGGAAAACTCCTTGACAATCTTGCGGATTTCCGCGTGGAATTCCTCCCGTTTTCCTTCATTCCAAAATATAATTACCGCTTTTTTGCGATTTATTTCATCCACAATCCTGCAGCGGAGAAAACCATGATTCAAAAATATCTGCATCCGTATTTTCAGCCCAGCTTCCCGCAGGGGAAGCAGCCCCGCCTTCTGTCTGTCAGCTACAGTCCTGCCAGCTTTAATAAGGAGCATCCCCGCATCCTGCACCGGCATCCGGATGCCTTCGAGCTGCTGCTCGTCACGCACGGATGCGGTATGTATTATCTCGATACCTCCTATCGTGCTATCAAAGAGGGGGATCTGGTATTCTGCAACAGCGGCATCCTGCATGATGAGCTCTCAGAAAAGAACCATGAGCTGTCCTTCTACAGTCTGCGCATTGCAGGGTTTGCCTTTCAGGATCTCCCTGAAAATCATTTGATTCCTGAATCTATGAATCCGATTCTGCCTCTTAAGGCCGAATACCGTACCTTCCGCGCTCTGTTTGAGGAGCTTTACCGCTATGCAGATCCGAGCCGTCATCTGGAAGAATTCTGCGAACATCTGTCTCAAGCCCTGATCGTTCTCGCGATCTCCCTTCGTTATGCAGAAGCATCCCTGCCTCCGAAGGCTCTTCCAGGCAAAACTGTCTCGGCCGAGTGGCTCTATCAGGTGAAGCATTATATCGATGCGCATTACCATGAAGAGCTCTCTCTGGAGCAGCTCGCCTCCGCGTTTCATCTGAGCCCCTATCACCTCTCCCATGCATTCAAGGCAGCTTACGCACTGTCGCCGATACAATACCTCTGCCGTCGACGGATCGGGGAAGCGCAGTCCCTTCTGACGACGACAGCAGCTTCGATCACCGAAATATCAGGCGCTGTCGGCTTCTCCGACTCCAATTATTTTACTGCGCAGTTCAAGAAATATGTGAGGATGTCTCCCAGTGAATACCGAAGGGTTTATGCGGAATAGATTTCCAGCAAATACATCGAGAGCCTCAGACATTCGCGGATTTCCCTGTCACGGAGCGGAAGCTTCAGCAGCTCCTCCACCTGGTGCAGTCGGTAATATAAGGTGTTTTTATGAATGTGCAGCTCTGCTGCCGTTTTCGCGCTGTCCCCCTCTGACATAAGGTATTCCTTCAGGGTCTGGTAAAGCTCTGTTTTCGTTCCCTTGCTTTGCAGGATTCGGACTGCGGGATAAACCGCAGCACGCTTCTGCTCTATGGATAAATTATTTTTGAGAATATCCCGCAGCATACATCGTTCATATCGAAGCCCTGACAGGATACCCTGTCTCTGTGCCTCCTCTGATGCAAATGCCGCCTGTCTGTACAGTTCCGCAGTCTGTCCGCTCCGGTCGCTTTCATAACTGACTCCAATCCATGCCTCATCATCCGGAAAAACCATATTCACTACGGATCTCAGCGTGGAAGTCCAGTCTGCATCCGCCGCCGCGATCACGCTCAGTCCGTTCTCCTCTGTCAGTACAAGTCCTTTTCTCACCTTGCTTTCGAGCAGTTTTTTTATTTTACATAGGAGCAGCTCCTGTCCCATTCGAAGCCGGTTCTTCATTCGGACATAGGCAACGCAAAAAGCGCTTCCCTCTTTCAGCTTCATCGCCGAAAACAGATCCTGCACTACTGCACCGTCATTGATTTCCCCTTTCAGGATCCTAAGCGCGAGACTTTCTTCCATGCTGAGGCTTCTCATCCTTCCCCGCTGTATCTCAAATGCGCCGGACAGCAGCTTCGAGAAAATCCCTGCTTCATCCATCACAGAACGTCTGTCGATACTGTTTTTTCCGACAATCGTCAGAAGCCCGACCGCTTTTCCATGCAGCCAGATCGTACAATAAACGCTTTCATGCTGTAAAAAATCATAATGATACCGAAACGGTCCCGCATTTCGTTCCATATTTTCCAGAAACGATTTCTGACGGATCATCTGCCGTATATATTCCGGCGAATGTACGCCATATTGACAGATGAATTTTGATTCGGCATCCTCCATCTGCCCGTGATACTCCTTCGTAAATGCGAGCACCTGAAATCCGATATCGCTGACCGCAACCGGATTTCGAAATACCGGAATGCTCAGCTCAACCAGTCTCTGCAGGCTGCCTCCATTCAGAAGCTCCTCCAGTAAAGAAAGATACCAATCCTTATAGAACGCGAAGCAGGACATTGCAGCCCGAAGCGCCTCTTCCCCCGTACAACAGCAGACAATCTCCTCCTGCTCTCCCCGCGTTTCCGAAAACGTATCCTCCTTCACAGCCCGAAGGATACAACAATTTTCTGTTGTCCGAAAATCCCGCCGCCCGACGCAATCTTCCCCCTCTCCCGGAAAGTAAAGCCTTTCCGGATTCGCCTGCTCCGGAAGTCCCATACTGAGACCGGTAAATCTCCACGGCTCCTTCCCCAGGATTTTCACACGGATTCCCGCAGCATCCAGATAGTCGCCTATCATATATTTCGTCAAATACAGCATGCCTCTCTCCTCTGAAAGATTGTGCAGCCGCACAATTCCGCCGCTTTTCTTCGTTCTCCGTTCCATTGTCCCTTGCCAGCTCTTTCCTTATCATCAGACCATGACATTCCACATCTCTATTATGCAAGGAGGCTGCTATGTACGATAAATTCCTTACTACTGACTACCCCAATATCTTTTTTGAAGACACGGCGGTCGGACAGATGAAAAAACGCATCTGGGATGCCGGCGAAGAGGAAGTCGATGAAATTCTCCAAAAATATGAGATTCCGAGCGATTCCGAGCTGGGCAAGGCCGGCTGCTACATCCAAAATACCCCCCGCCAGCACTGCATTGAAAAACGCAGAAAAAACGATATCTGCCTTGTGCCGATCGGATGCACGGAAAACCATGGCCTGCACAACAACAGCGGGCTGGATACCTTTATGTGTACCTCTATCTGTGAGGCTGTCCGCCGTTATACGGCGAAGCTTGACTGCGGAGAGGTTACGCTTGCATTTCCGCCGTTAAACTACGGCGGGCATCCCTATCACCATGTAGCGATGCCGGGAACCGTTATGGTCAGTGAAGAGATCGTGAAAGAAACCATCATCTATACACTGCTCGGTCTGTGGGACGACGGCTATCGAAAAATCATTCTGGTAAACAATCACGGCATGGACTGGATGCTCGAGGATGGCATCCAGGAATTCTTCAAGCGTTACCAGCTGCCGGCCTTCGTCACCATTGTGGAATGGCACCGCGCCGTCCGTGAGTTTTTCTATCCAATCGGCGACAAGCGGCCGGATTTTGTAAGTACCCCGTTTATTCACGCAGATGAAGCCGAAACCTCCGTGGCGCTTCTGATGTTTCGGGAAATGGTCGATATGGGAGTCGTCGTGGATGCCGACCCGAAAAGCTTCGGTTTCCTTGACGATGGCTATTACGACGGTTCCGTAGACAGCTTTCATCGTCCCAACAAGTGGTCCGAGGCAGAAGGGCACCGTGTGATCGAACGGTATGCCACGCCGGAAGGCGTCGTCGGAAAACCGTCTCGCGGTGAAGCCAGAAAGGCAAAGCGAGCCATTGCCTGCATCTGTGAATACCTCACAATGATGGTGCAGGATATCCTGAAAAAATATCCGGCAGGAACGGTTCCCGATCCGGAGAAATTCTCGACACGTCCCTATGAGGAAATCGAGCCCTGTCTCAGAGAGCCTCTCAGCGATGGCTGGAAGAGCGTCCATGAGTTGCCGAAGCGCGGCATTTTCTGAATTCTCTAAGCGGAAAAGCCCATCCGTCCTTCCCGCCTTTATCTGCCCCCGGGCAAAGCTCGGGGGAGCCACGCGGTTTATCGCAGGGCTCGTCCCTGCGATGCCCCTCCGGCGAAGAGCTTTGAGCGCTTCAGAGCAATCGCCTGCGATTGCTTTTTTATTCCGGAGCAGGCTTTATAAATCCAGAACCACCTTCATGCTTTCCTCCGGTTTCCGCGCAGCTTCAAATGCCTCCTTCACCCGCGTCATCGGATAAGAATGACTGATCAGCTTTCGCGCTTCCTCCGGGAAATCATGGATGAATTTCATTGCCGTCGGGAAGTCCCCCGTCCCGCCGATGGAACCGAGCACCGTCAGCGCCTTTGTCACAATCTGCTTTTGCGGGATTTCCACCTTTGCCGCCATGCCGACGCACGCCAGTATCCCCATCGTCTTCAGCAGCGGAAAGGCACTTGCAAAGACCGACGGAACCCCTGTCGTTTCAATCACAATATCATAGCACGCTGCCTGATAGAGCGATGCATAGCTCCCATCCTCCGCCTGCGGATGCAGCGCCTCTGCCGTCGGAATCTCCGCACCCGCGCTCCGTGCGATTTCACAGCGATACCTCGACAGATCATACAGGGCTACCGTCTCACAATGATATATTTTCCGAAGAAGCATCATTGCTCCCATGCCGATCACTCCGCCTCCCAGCACAAGTATATTCCTGTCCTTCAGCGCGCCTTCTGCGGCTCTTGCTGTACGGGAAAGCAGGTGTGCCGCCACCGCCAGCGGCTCGCTCAGCACGAGAAGCTCCTCGCTGAGCCCCTCTCCTCCCTTATAAAGATATTTTTCCTCTCTTGTAATATATTCCGCAGATGCCCCATCGGTCGTGATGCCGAATTTTTCAATGTGCTCGCACAAATTTTTATCCATTTTGCAGGCAGGGCAGCTTCCGCAATAGCGAGAGCAATCGCCTGTTACGATATCTCCCACCGACACCCCCGTCACGCCCTCTCCGATCGCCGTCACCTGCCCTGACCATTCATGCCCGAACAGCATCGGATAATGATGCGGGCCATTGTAGGTTCCTTGAAATAAATGAATATCAGAACCGCAAATACCCACATGCTTTACGCGAATCTGTACCATTCCCGGCTCCGGCTGCAAAACCGGAGCCTCCCTCTCCGTTACCAATCCGGGACTCTCTAAGATATATTCTCTCATTCTCTTTCCTCCTTTTTCCATTTCCTGTAACGTTCCACGCGATCTGCGCCATTGTGCGCTCAGGCAGGCTCCGCAAACGGATGGATCAGTACCTTTACCGCCCCATCCCTTCTGCGGATAAAGGTATCAAACGCCTCCCGCGTCTGATCAATCGGGAAAACATGGGTAATCATATTCTTTAATGTTCCGAGCGAGCCGTTGGATATCATATGCAGTATATGCCGTGAACAGTTCGGATTGGCTCTCGTCCCGTGCAGGCTGATCTGATTCATCACCAGATATTTTCCTGCGATACTCTGCCCGTCCTCAGACGGAATGCTGATAAACGCAACCTGCCCCCCCTTTTTCGCCATTTGTACCGATTCGAGAAACGCCGTGGTATTTCCGGCGGCTTCAATCACCTGATCTGCACCGTATCCTCCGGTCATTCTCCTCACCTCCAAAACCGGATCGCCGGTCTTTTCATAATCGATCAGCTCATCCGCCCCCAGCTTTCCCGCAAACATAAGCCGTTCTCCCCGCCCGACCATAATTACGGAGGAGCCCATCGCCTTTGCGATCAGCATTGCCGAGATCCCCATGGGGCCGGGGCCGATCACGACGGTATTCCCGCCCGGAACCACACCGCACAGCCGCAGCGCGTTCAGCGCCGTTCCCGCTGTATCCACCAGCGTTCCCTCATCAAAGCTTACGTTATCCGGCATTCTGCTGAGTGCCTTCTGGTCGTATACCTGATACTGGGCATAACAGCCCTCCGTATTATGGCCATAATGCCGGTGCCCCGCCTCCTTGTTTCCATAATTCAGGCACAGATTATACATTCCTCTTTTACAGTTTTCACAAACCCCGCAGCCGCAATGCGCCTCGCCCGATACGCGATCCCCGGGCCGCAGCACCGTAACGCTCTCTCCGATCTCTACCACCTCTCCGGCGAATTCATGTCCCGCCACGAAAGGATAACAGGGCGGCCAGCCATTTGCCCGCACTCTTCCCGCGAAAATCCCCGGATCGCTGCCGCAAATCGCGATTGCCCTTATCTTAACCAGCACCTCCCCCCTCTTGGGCTTTGGAATATCGACCTCTTCCAGAGCATATTCTCCCGGCGCATGTATGACGACTGCCTTCATTTTTCCTGCCATCCTTCTCCTCCTTCCGTTTTCCTGCCTTTCAATATAAGAGAACGGGGTCAAATAGCATTTGACCCCAATTCCGCCGCCTCATCTGTGTTTTATTTCTTGAATTCTTCTGCATTATTTCTATCAATGATCGGAGAATCGATGAAGAAATCCTCAGCTTTCTCCCCTTTCAGAATCTTCACGGCGGCATCTACCCCATAATACCCCTGATCATGCGCATTTGCCTCTGCTGTCGCATACATTTTCCCATCCAGAATTGCCTGAATCGCATCCGCATTTCCGTCTGCACCGCCGATCAAAACCTGTCCGGTCTTTCCTGCCGCGTCCACTGCCTCTACCGCCCCCAGCGCCATTTCATCATTGCAGCAGTAAATCGCATTGACATCCGGACTGGTCTGCAAAAGATTCTGCACGACATCCATTGCCGATGCCCGCTTGTACGAGCCGGACTGCTGTGCTGCAATCACAATATCCGGATATTCGGAAAGCGCGGCTTTTGCACCTGCGACACGGTCAATCGAGGTCTGCGCCCCAGGCGTACCTTCAATAATGAAGACCTTACCCTTGCCATTCAGCCCCTCGCAGAGTGTTTTCATAACATGATTCCCCTGCGTGAAGTTTTCCAGTCCGACGAAGCATTCCGTAAGTCCCTCCTCCGCGACCTTCGTATTGCATGCAATCGCCGGAATGCCTGCCTCATTCAGCTTCTTTATCGCCGGAATGATCGCACTTGAGTCTGTCGGTGCAATGACAACAGCCGCCGTCTTATTTGCGATTGCCTGCTCCACCAGCTGCGTCTGCTCCTCATTTCCCGCCCCCTCTTCCGATGAAGTCGGTGCCTGTACCGTTACCTTCACGCCCAGATCCCTTCCGGCGTCCTCCGCGCCCTGCTTCATGGCCAGAAAGAACGGGGTCGTCAGATTCTTGATAATTACGACGACCTCCTTATCCGAAAGCCCGCTCGGCGCCGTGCTGTCCGCGGCCTCGGTCGGGGCAGCCGTACTCTCCGCCTTGGACTGCGGCGAGCACCCGCTCACTGCCATTCCGAAAACTGCCGCTGCCAAAACCATTGCCACCATTTTCTTTTTCATAAGCCTTCTCCTTTTCCTGTGCGTATTACATTATTATTGTTTTACCGCAGCCTTTAATTTTTTCATTTCCGCGTTCAGCATAAATACCTTGATCTGCTCAATGAAGGATTCATAGAAGATAGACAGGATAATCACGAGCCCGATCACGACGGACTGCCAGTTAATAGAGATGTTCATCAGATTCATGCCGTTTCTTATGAATACGATGATCAGCGCCCCGATTACTGCATTTGTAACGGAGCCTTTTCCTCCGCCGAACGAAATGCCCCCTATCAACGCCGCCGCCATGGAATCCAGCGTCAGAGAGCCACTGCTGCCGGGGTCTGCTGCATTTAGCCGCGCCATATATAAGATACCGGTCAGTGCCGCCAGAGCGCCATTGATGCAGTAAATGATCGTAACCGTCCTCTTCGCATTGATTCCGCTCAGTCTCGCCGCCTCAAAATTGAAGCCTGCCGAATACATGCCGCGTCCGAAAATCGTCCTCCTCGTCACAAACCAGAGAAGCAGGAATACAAAAAACGTAATCAACGCTACATTCGGGAGCCCGGGCACCAGCATTCCGTTGGTAATCGCTCTGAACTTTTCCGGAAACGCATAAACATATGTCCCCGTATATACCACATATGCCATACCGCTCGCCACGAAATCGATGCCGAATGTCGCGATGAACGGCGCGACTCCAACCTGCGTTATCAGGATCCCATTCAGCAAACCGCAGCCGATCCCGATGCTCATCGCCAGCAGAAATCCCAGAAAATACTGTTCATTCTTAAAGAAATTCGCACTCATGACCGTCGAAAAAATCATGACGGACGCCATCGACTTGTCGATTCCTTTTGTAAGGATCGCAAGTCCCATTCCCAGACTCATCAGAATTGTAAACGGTGCCTGCTGGAAAATAACCGTAGCCAGATTGTCCGCTGTCAAAAATAATCCGGGTCTGATAATCGTAAGAGTCGCAAATAAAACCAGCAGAAGAAGAATCCGGGAAAGCATATCGATATTGCTCTTTAATCTACTCAGCATTTGCGTACACCCTCCTCAAGCCTTCTCTCCTTTTCATCCTCTCGCTCAGCTGATCCATGACAATCAGCGCCACAATGACAAGGCCAATGATTACCTTCTGCACGACAGAGCTGATGCCCATCATACTCAGCCCGCTTGCCAGCACCCGAAGCAGCAATGTCCCGAGAAACGTTCCTACCAGACCTCCTTTTCCACCATCGAAAGAGGTTCCGCCGATGACGACAGCTGCAATGGCATTAAAGGAATACTCTGTCCCGACAATCGGACTGGCCGAGGTCGTCATTCCCGCGATCAGAATGCCTGCAACCGAAGCGAATATTCCGCTCAAAATATAGACGGCAAAGCGATTTTTCACCGCATCGATTCCGCTGACCCTCGCCACATTCTCCGAGCCGCCGATCGAATAGATATTGTATCCCAGCCGTGTGCGCTTCAAAACGAAAATCATAAGGAGAACCAGTGCTGCCGTAATCCAGATCATGCTGTACACACCGAAAACCTTTCCGTTCCCCAGCCAATCAATAAGGGCGTTTTTTATCGGAATCGTATTGCCGTTCGCGATGACCAGCGCCAATCCGGATCCGACGCTCATTGTCGCAAATGTCGTGATCCAGTAATCAAACTTCTTTTTCGCAATCATGATGCCGTTTACAGAGCCTGTCAAAATGCCGACTGCAAGTGCAGACAAAAGGCACAGCGCTACCGGAAGCCCCTTTTCCAGCGTAAAGCCCAGAACAACAGCACTAAGAGAAATCACCGAACCGACCGACAAATCGATCTGCGATACCAGCACCGCCAGCGTCATCCCGACGGAGGCAAGCAGCAGAATACAGGTATTTCTTCCGATCAGAATCAGATTATATGGTGTCAAAAAGTTTTCCTCCATGAAGCCGAAGAAAATAATCAGCGCCAAAATTCCCCAAAAGATCCCCGGAATGGGAAGTCGTCTGATTTTAGAGAGCACTGTTTTCATTCGTTTTCCTCCCCCCGATTGCCTTTGCCATGATTTTCTGCTGTGTCAGTTCCTCTCTCGACAGCTCTCCCCTGATCTCGCCCTCCTGCATGATATATACGCGGTCGCTCATCCCGATCACTTCATTCAGCTCTGATGAAATCATCAAAATCCCATATCCTTCATTGACCAGTTTATCCATCAGCTGGTAGATTTCAGCCTTTGCGCCGATGTCGATGCCTCGGGTCGGTTCGTCAAAGATAAGGAAGCGGCAGCCCGTATGAAGCCATTTTCCGACTGCGACCTTTTGCTGATTTCCCCCTGACAGCTCGCCGACAAGCTTGTTTACATCCGGCGCGGCGATCCGCAGCATTTCCTTATATTTATTTCCGGCAGCAGTTTCTTTTGCCTCGTCCAGAATACAGTTAGGAAACGTTTTTTTCAGCGACGCGGATACGGTATTCTCCCTGATCGACATGCTCAGGATAAGTCCCTCTGTTTTTCTGTCCTCCGGCAGGAATGCCATCCCGCTTCGGATGCTCTCCTTCGGCGTCGGATGCCCGATTTTCCGATCAAACAGAGAATAGCTTCCCTGCACGATCGGCTCATATCCGAACAGTGCCTTCGCGATCTCCGTTCTGCCGGCTCCGATGAGTCCGGAAAGCGATACGATTTCCCCCTCGCATACGCTAATATTGATATTCCGGAACCGCAGCCCGCACAGATTATCCGTCTTTAATATCGTTTTCCCCGGTTTTCTGTAATTTCGGACATACATCTTGGAAATCTTGCGTCCTACCATCATCGCGACGGCATCATCCAGCTCCATCGTTTTGGCATCCAGCGTCCCGATATATCTGCCATCCCTCATGATCGTTACCTGATCGCCGATTCGCTTGATTTCATCCATACGATGTGAAATATAGATAATCGCAACTCCGTCCTTCTTCAGGCGCTCTACGATCTCAAACAGCTTGTCGATCTCCTTCTGCGTCAGAGACGAGGTCGGCTCATCCATGATCAAAAGCTTAATCTTATTGGAAAGCGCCTTGACGACTTCAACCATTTGCCGCTGTGCGATACTTAATTCCTTCACAAACATATTGGGATCGAGCTCCACCCCCAGATTCCTCAGCAGCGCCTCACTTTCCCGCACCATTTTTTTATAATCGATCAGCCACGGAGCGCCTGTAACCCTTGGCTCATGTCCGATGAATATATTCTGTGCGATCGTTCGTTCCGAAAGGAGGTTCAGCTCCTGATGGATCATACTGATGCCCTTATCGATCGTTTCCCTTACGCCGGAATAGTGAACTGTTTCTCCGTCATACCACATTTCCCCCTCATCCAGGGAATATACTCCTGAAATGATCTTGACAAGCGTGGATTTCCCCGCGCCGTTTTCCCCCAGCAGGACGTGAACCTTTCCCTTTTCACAAACCAGCTGGACATCATCGAGAGCAAGCGTTCCGGGGAAGCGCTTCGTGATATGGCTCATTTTCAAAATAACATTTCCGTCCATTGCCTTCCCTTCTGTTTCTTTCTGTCTCTCTGCAAAACCGCGCCTATGCCCGCGCAATCAGTTCTCCATAGCGCGCCTTTTCCTCCCTGATAAATGCGTCTATCTCTTCCTGCGTCGGCATATCCGCAGAGCACCCGTGGCTTGCCACCAGCATCGAAGCCGATGCGCTCCCGCGCTCCAGGCATTCCATGATGTCGCGCCCTTCCATCAGCCCCGCGATAAAGCTGCTCCCGTATCCGTCTCCGCCGCCGAACGACTTCAGAGCCTTGACAGGAAACGGCTTGACCGCAAACTTCTTTCCATCACAGGTATAAGCTGCCGAGCCCTGCTTCCCATGCTTGATTACGACGAGCTTCGCCTGCTGCCGAAGCCAATACGCCGCCGAAGCCTCATCCGTTCCGTCCAGCCCCAGAAAGGTCTCTGTCAGATCAAACTCCTCTCTCGAACCGATGATCAGATCCGCTTCCCGGGCGACGGACGCATAGTAAATCCCGATCTCGTCCCTGCCCTTCCAGTTGTATGCCCGATAATCGATGTCAAAGATGACCCGGACATCATTTTTCTTCGCCAGGGCGAGTGCCTTCAGCGCCGCCTCGCGGGAGGGGCTCGCCGCCAGCGCCGTGCCGGAGAGCAGGAGCGCCTTTGCAGAGGCGACATAGCTTTCGTCGATGTCGCCCGGCTCCAGGGAAAGATCCGCAATCCTGTTCCGGTACATCAGGATGCTGCTCGTATTCTCATCGAGTATTTCCGTGAAGGTCAGCCCGAGCTTTTCCCCATGCTCGCAGCGGCGGATATGGGAGCAATCGATGCCCTCCTTCTCGAAATACCCCAATACATAATCTCCGAAGCGATCATCCGAAACGCGGGAAAGGAAGCCGCAGCGCTTCCCGAGGCGCGACATCCCGACTGCGATATTTGCCGGCGAACCTCCCACATATTTTCTGAATGTCTCGCTTTCCGCCAGCGTCTTGTAATAATCGATCGGATTAAAATCGATCGCAGCTCTTCCGAGCAGGATCAAATCATACGTTTTATCGGAAGCAAATTCGAAATAATTCATTTCTTCCATCCTCCATTGCCCTGCGCCCTAGATCGTGCCGTCCCATGTGCTTACCCTCGTCGAGGCCGCCTCCTCCTCATCGAACCAGCGTGTCGTCACCACCTTATTCTCTGTGTAGAAGCGGTAGCCATCCTTCCCGAGACAGTGCAGATCCCCGATAAAGGAAAGCTTCCGTCCGTTAAACGGGAACACGCCGACCGGCACCGGAATTCCGACATTGATGCCAACCATCCCCCCATCCGTATGCCGTGCAAATTCTCTCGCATAATGTCCGTTCTGCGTAAAGATCACGGAACCGTTCGCATAAGGATTCCGGTTCATCAAGGAAAGTCCCTCCTCGAAGCCCCCGACGCGTTTCACGCAGAGCACCGGTCCGAAGATCTCCTGTATACCTACCGTCATCTCCGCCGTCACATGGTCAAGAATCGTCGGTCCCAGATAAAAGCCCTTCTCATAGCCCTCTACCTTTATATTCCGCCCGTCGAGCACCACTCTCGCCCCCTCTGCGACGCCGGTTTCGATCCATCTCTCGACCGATCGTTTATGCTCCGCATTTACCACCGGCCCGAGCTTCGTCGTCTTATCGTATGCAGGCCCGACCTTGATCCGCTTCGCCTGTGCCACAAGCTCTCCTACCAGTGCGTCGGCGATCCCCTCCTGCGCTACGACTACCGGCAGCGCCATGCAGCGTTCTCCTGCGCAGCCAAAGGCGGAATTGATGATGCCAGCCGCGACACGCTTTACCGGCGCGTCATTCAGAACCAGTGCATGATTCTTCGCTTCACAGAGCGCCTGCACACGCTTCCCCGTCGATGCCGCTGTCGAATAGATATGCATGCCGACCTTCGTCGAGCCGACGAAGCTGATCCCTGCAATGTCCTTATGCCTCAAAAGGATCTCCGCCTCCTGCCGCGAGCAGGTCACGATATTGATGACACCGTCCGGAAGTCCAGCCTCCTTATAGAGCTCCGCAATACGCATGCAGGTCTGCGGTGTAAAGGTCGCTGCCTTCAGCACGATCGTATTCCCGCAGGCGATGCACATCGGCGTCATCCAGCCCATCGGAATCATCGCCGGAAAATTGAAGGGTACGATCCCTGCGAACACGCCGAGCGGCATGCGGTACAGTACAGTATCATAGCCCGCCGACGCATCCATGAGACTCTCCCCCATCATCAGGGACGGCGCGGAAATCGCCTGCTCCGTCCCTTCCTTCGCCTTCAGAACGTCCCCGTGTGCCTCCTCCCAGTTCTTACCGTTTTCTGTGGCGACGAGCATCGTCAGCTCGTCCATATGCTCTATCATCAGCTCCCGCAGACGATAGAGAATCTGTACCCGCTTGATCACCGGTGTCGACGACCAGCCCGGAAATGCCGCCTTTGCCGCCTGCACTGCCTCCTCAACCTCCTCCGACAGACAGCACGGCACCCTCGCGATCACCTCTCCCGTACTCGGGTTAAATGCGTCGCTGTACTTCTCCGTCTTCGACTGCCTGAAAGCTCCATTGACAAAATACCCGAGTCGCTTTGCTTCTCCCATTTCTCCCTCCTCTGTCTTTTCTTTCGTTTTATCGAATAAAAGCCTTGTACTCCGCTTTTATACGCTTTCCTCCGAGCGATCGCTTCTCTCCATATTAAACACCCGGATATGGTGCGCTGCGACCTGTCTTACCGCCTCTGTCATCGCGCGGTTCAGTCCGTAATAGTCCCCTGACGGCTGCCCACTCGTATAGCTGCCGGCCGCCGCCGTCATCGCATTCAGTCCTGCCGTCGCAATGTTGATTTTCCGGATCCCATTCCGTATGCACTCCTGAAAGTCCGCGTCCGTGATGCCGCTGCCGCCGTGCAGAACCAGAGGCTCCTCCGGTATTTTCCCATGAATCTCCCGCAGAATATCAAAACGCAGCTTCGGCGCCGTAGGGTAATTTCCATGTTGATTTCCGATCGCGACAGCCAGCGCATCCGCTCCGGTTTCCCTCACAAAAAGCGCTGCATCTTCCGGATCTGTGCAGGCGATTCCGTAATCGCGTCCGCCTCCCTCATCTCTGCCGACCAGCCCAAGCTCCGCTTCCATATCCGCTCCATACCACTCCGCCATTCGCTTCACTTCCTTTGTGCGGGCAACATTTTCCGCAAACGGCAGCGCCGACCCATCATACATCACGGAGGTGAAGCCGAGCTCCAGCGCCTGCCGTATCGCCTCGAAGCTCTTCCCATGATCCAGATGCACTGCGAGCTCCACTCCCGCAGATCTTGCCGCACCGAGCATCATCGGCCCCATAAGCTCCAGCGGCGCGGTCGGAAACCTCGCCTCCGCGAGCTGCAATATCACCGGGGTTTCCATTTCCTCTGCCGCCCTCAGTACGCCCATAAGCATTTCCATGCTGTAAACGCTGAAGGATCCGCAGCCTTTTCCCTTCTTTTCCGCACGTGCGAGCAAAGTGCTCATTTTGACTAAGCTCATCGTTTCAGCCTCCCCGTCTGTTTTTATCGTCGATATTCCCTTTCAACCGCCTTATGCGTCTGGCGTTTGTTTTTGTTATATTATGATGATATTCAGAGATGTCCTTTCTGATTTTTATCTCTTTTGTCGTTATTTTATGATTGCATCTTAGTTTATTCTGTAATCCTTGTCAACTATTTTTGATTATATTTTTGTTTATTGTTGATTATTTTTTATTTTATTGTGGAGTTTTTGTGTTATTTTGATTGTTTTAGGCTTGCTTTTTTTTGAAAATTCATTAAGATAAGATCATATATTTGCATAATTTTATATTTTTCATTATTTTGAAGGGAAATCCATGAAAGATCAGCGCTTAGACCAGCTCGAGCAGTATATCGTCAGCAATCGATCTGTTACCATAGACCACTTGTGCGACGAATTTCACATTTCGAAGAATACCGTACGGCGGGATCTCGACACCCTGCTGCCGCGCGGTCGGATCATCAAGGTTTACGGCGGCGCAAAGGCTGTCGAGAATGCACCGCCCGTCAAGATCCCATTGTCCGGCTTCGCAGAGCGTCACACTGCAAACAGCCAGGCAAAGCAGTATATCTGCCGTCTCGCCGCAGACTTCGTCAAGGACGGGGATGTGCTCTATATCGACACCGGCACCACCTGTATTCATCTAGTGGAGGAAATTCGGCATATCCACTGTACAATCATCACCAACAGCCTGCAGGCTGCCGTCCTTGCCGCGCCCTACGAAAACCTGACCGTATTCATGCTCCCCGGGAAGCTGAAACGGGAAACGCTTTCCTTCGTCGGTGTGGAAGCCGCGGAAAACCTCTCGATCTACAACATCGACAAGGCCTTCATGGCTTCCACCGGCGTCACCCTCGAAAACGGTATGACCAACGCGTCTCCCGAGGAATATCTCATCAAGAAAACCGTTATGGAAAAAAGCCGCGAGAAGTATCTGCTCGTAGACCATTCCAAATTCGGCCGCAGCGCCCTGCACACCTACGGCTCGCTCGGAGAGCTGAAGACGCTTGTCACGGATCAGCCTGTACCAGAGAATATCAAGGGCTTCTGCAGCGCACATAAGATCCGTGTTCTGTATTGAGGAAGCACGGATCCATTCATGGCCTATACGCCATTTACATGTAATAGTTCGCTCTCCCTTAGCCCAAGAAAACAGAACGGCATGCTTACCCGAAGCCGGAGAACTCACAAAAAAGCCATGCGACGCGCGTTTTTCGCTGCATCGCATGGCTTTTTCCAATATTTCGCTTTTCTGCTCATACCGGAAGCCGACCGCTCCGGAGCTCGGCATCCGCGCTGCGACCCTCTGACAGAAACTACGTTACTATCATTCGAACGAATGTATGCCGCCTCACTGCACGAGGAAAAACCGATCCATATCCGAGCTGCAGACCGGGCATGTACGGGGCGGTGTATCTCCCTCATAGATATATCCGCAGACCTCACATTTCCAGCGCTTCCTTATGAAGCGTGCTTCTTCCTCATCCTGCTCCTCCGTCTGCCCCGCTCCGAAAACGAGGTCCATGTCCTCTGTGATCTGCGGGTCGATCTTGCCGTCCCGCGCCATCCCCTTCATAAGCCTCATGGTCTTTCTGTGGCTGAGTCCGTCCTTATAGGGTCGTGCCTCTGTGAGTGCCTGATAGATATCGATGCACGCCATGAGTCGATCCTCGAAGGGAAGCTGCACTCCTGACAGCCCCCTCGCATAGCCAGTGCCATCGAGCTTCTCATGGTGATTCGCCGCCCACTCCGCCACATCCTCCAGTCCGTGTATGGAATGGAGAATCTTGTAGGTTTCCGATGCATGATCCTTCATTCTGTCGAACTCATGCACATTCAGCCTATCCGGCTTCTCCAGAATATCGTTCCCCACCACCATCTTTCCGATATCATGCAGTGCCCCCGCAAAGGCAAAGCGAAGCTGCTTCTCCCCGGGAAATCCATAATACTCCGCCATGCGTCTCGCCTTATCCATAACCCCGATGGAATGGTTCCTCGTGAACGCCGACTTGTAGTCCACGATGTCCGCAAAAAAGGAGGAGATGTCACAGATCTGCTTCTCCGTATACTCCTTTATAAAAGCAGGGATATGTTCTCTCAGGAGCTTCTCCGCTCCCTCCTTCTGCATTTTCTCTATCTCCTGAAAGGAAACATTCCGGAGGAAGCAAGCCACCGCCTTATGGGAAAATTGTTTCCCGACATTCCACTCTACATAGCTTCGCAGCTCCCGAAAGCCCTCCTTGGAAAGCTTCGGAAGAGAATACAGGAGATCGAGTCGGTCCGCCAGATGAATGATCTGAGAGCTGATGCAGGTTTCCTTCTCCGTGAGTCCGAAGGGACCGCTGCCGTCCGCCTCCTCATGATGCCAGAGGATAATGTCGCTGACGTCTCCCTCGAAGGGAAGCTTCCGAATATTCCTCGCACCCACATAGATGTGCACGGATTTGCTGCCCCATCTGTTTTTAATCTCCGCATAGCGGTTCTCCGTAAGCCGGCTCTCCGCGTCCCGCTCTTCCCTCAGATACTCCGCGATCGCATTGTCGTGCAGAATCGCGCAGCCGATCAGATTCACAAGCTCCTGATCGCTCATTCCCAGACCCTTCGCACAAAGGTAGGAAATGTAGGCGACCCTTTTCCCATGCCCTGTCTCAGCGCCTGTCGTCTCCCTCTCCGCTGCATCCAGCGCATAGGAAAGCGCATAAAGGAAGTCTGTAAAATCAAGTTTCAAATTTTCTCCTCTCAGAAAGCACGGCGTCCCATATCCTCAGATCTATTATTTTTATCGATGTTTTTCTGATTTTTATAAATAAAAAGAAGCAATCGCAAGCGATTGCTCTGAACCGCTCAAAGCCGCGTGGCTCCCCCGATCTCTGATCGGGGCAGTCGGGAGGCACATCTCTCCGTGATGTGGTCAACTACGCTCCGAGTCTGCCTGATGGCAGACTTCTACGCTCTTATAGGACTCGGCTTCGCCCGGGAGGCTTCAGCCGACCTCCCTATGGGAGGCACATCTCTCCGTGATGTGGTCAGCTACGCTCCGAGTCTGCCTGATGGCAGACTTCTACGTCTTATAGGACTCGGCTTCGCCCGGGAGGCTTCAGCCGACCTCCCTATGGGAGGCACATCTCTCCGTGATGTGGTCAGCTACGCTCCGAGTCTGCCTGATGGCAGACTTCTACGTCTTATAGGACTCGGCTTCGCCCGGGAGGCTTCAGCCGACCTCCCTATGGGAGGCACATCTCTCCGTGATGTGGTCAGCTACGCTCCGAGTCTGCCTGATGGCAGACTTCTACGTCTTATAGGACTCGGCTTCGCCCGGGAGGCTTCAGCCGACCTCCCTATGGGAGGCACATCTCTCCGTGATGTGGTCAACTACGCTCCGAGTCTGCCTGATGGCAGACTTCTACGTCTTATAGGACTCGGCTTCGCCCGGGAGGCTTCAGCCGACCTCCCTATGGGAGGCACATCTCTCCGTGATGTGGTCAGCTACGCTCCGAGTCTGCCTGATGGCAGACTTCTACGCTCTTATAGGACTCGGCTTCGCCCGGGAGGCTTCAGCCGACCTCCCTATGGGAGGCACATCTCTCCGTGATGTGGTCAGCTACGCTCCGAGTCTGCCTGATGGCAGACTTCTACGCTCTCGCCCAGCCAAAAACCGCTTTGATCGCCTGATTCCAGCCTGAAAGCTCCCTCTCTCGTTCCGCCTCCTCCATATTCGGAGTGAAAATCCGGTTCTGCTCCCAGATGCCGCGAATCTCCTGCTGTGATTTCCAGAAGCCGACGGCAAGCCCCGCCAGATAACTAGCTCCCATTGCCGTCGTTTCCACGCACGCCGGACGCACGATCTCCCGGTTCATAATATCCGATTGGAACTGCATCAGGAAATTATTCCGACTCGCACCGCCATCCACCCGGAGCGAACGCAGCTCTATGCCGCAGTCCTGCACCATAGCCCGCAGGACATCATAGGTCTGGAACGCCAGGGATTCCAGCGTCGCACGGATGATGTGATACTTGTTGACACCGCGGGTGAGTCCTGTGATCATCCCCCGGGCATAGGGATCCCAGTAGGGCGCACCGAGTCCGGTAAAGGCCGGAACCACATAACAGCCGTTGGTATCCTCCACGCGGGTGGCAAAATATTCCGAGTCTTCGACAGAATCGAGAAGCTGCAGCTCGTCCCGCAGCCATTGTATCGCCGCTCCTGCCGCGTAGACGGATCCCTCCAGCGCGTAGTTCACTCTTCCATTGAATCCCCATGCAATCGTCGTCAGGAGTCCATGCCGAGAAAATACCGGCTGCTCCCCAGTATTCATCAGCATGAAGCAGCCTGTGCCATAGGTGTTCTTCGCCTGCCCCTCCTCGAAGCAGGTCTGGCCGAAGAGCGCACACTGCTGGTCTCCCGCCACGCCGGCGATCGGAATCGCGCCGCCGAAAAACTCCGGATCACTTTCGCCGAAGAAGCCACAGGAGGGCCGCGTCTCCGGCAGGATTCCCTCTGGAATATTCAGCTCCCGCAGGATGTCCCTGTCCCAGCAAAGGGTCGTGATATTAAAAAGCATGGTACGCGAAGCATTGGAATAGTCCGTTGCATGAACTCTCCTGCCGCTCAGCTTATAGATCAGCCAGCTGTCCACCGTGCCGAACATCAGCTCCCCGCTCTCCGCGCGCGCCTGTGCGCCGGGCACATGGTTCAGAATCCAATGCAGCTTCGTCGCGGAGAAATAGGGGTCTATCCTAAGCCCGGTCTTCCGCTGAATCTCTTCTGTCAGCCCTCTTTGCTTCAGCTCCTCCGCGTAATCTGCGGTACGCCGGCACTGCCAAACAATGGCATTGCAGATCGGCTGCCCTGTCTCCCGCTCCCAGACGATGCTCGTCTCCCGCTGATTGGTGATCCCGATAGCCGCAATCTCGTCAAAGCGCGCACCGAGCCTGTTCTGCGCCTCCCGCGCCACGCTCAGCATAGACTGCCAAAGCTCCTCGGCATCATGCTCCACCCAGCCCGGATGGGGGAAGTATTGGGCAAACTCCCTCTGTGCCACGCTGCATACCCTGCCCCGCCAGTCAAAAAGGATGCAGCGGTTGGAGGTCGTCCCTGCATCCAGCGCCATAATATATTTTTTCATAGCCTGCCCTCCGAAAGCATTCTCTTTAAAAACTCTGATCGGCTTATCTGATCCGGTCTAGGGCTCCGCCAGGATATCCTCTGTGACGGTTTCCCCCGGCCAGGTATTGATCCCGCCGAACTCATAAATATTGGCATAGCCTATATCTGCGAGCTTCTGCGCTGCCTGCTTGCTTCGATTCCCGGATCTGCAGTAAATCAGGATGATCTGCTGCAGGTCCGGCAGCTCCTCTGGCTGCGTGCTGCCGATGCTTTCATTCGGAATCAGAATCGCGCCGGGAATATGACCGCTGTCATACTCCTCCTGCCTTCGCACGTCCACGATGATGTGTCCGTCGTCCTGCTCCATCATTCGCATCGCTTCCTCCTGAGAGATCTGCCGGCAGCTCCCTGTCTCGCCGCCGCTCTCCTCTGCACTCTGCCCCTTCGGAGCGCAGCCTGCCAGAAGCAGAGCCGCCATCAGCCAAATCCATTTCATACGCCGTATTCTGTTGCCTTTCATTCAAACCGCCTTTCGAAGCCCGTCATCCGCCTCATCGAAATCCTACTCTCCCAAGCAGTTCCCCGTGCCGGAAGCAAAGCGGCTCCGCCGGATTTCCGCTCGTTCTGCTTGTGCTGCTTGTTCCGTTTATTCTGCTTGTCAGAAACTCATTATATCTTATTTTTTCAATATAAAAACCTGTTTTTTTTATATTGTGGGCCGTTTTCTGCACCATACCCGTCCCCATCCGCACTTACTTATACATTACATCTTCTGTGACGGCGCAGGGAATTCATCCATGATTCTTCGAAGCAGGGGATCAATGAGAATCCACATCCTAAGGAAACAAAGAAGCTCTGCCGCAGGCCGTTTCCGGTCTGCGGCAGGGCTTGCCTTCGACTGCTTCTCCGTTGTCTGTATTTTCCCCTTTACTGCTGGCTAACGATCTCTACCTCTCTTCTGGAATCATAGCTTCCGGCATCCGCCGCCTCCAGCACCTGATTTCCGAGGATCACGCTCTTGGGAACCGAGCCGCCCTCCAGATAGGTGTGCGCTGCCTCCAGAATCGACACGCCGAGCCCGTAGGGCGGCTCGGAAATGGAAGCCTCAATCTTTCCCTCCTTCATCGCGTCGATGGTGTCGTCAATGCAGTCGCAGCCGATGATCGTGATCTCGTCCAGCCGTCCCGCTGCCTCGATCGCCTCGACTGCGCCCAGCGCCATCTCGTCATTTGCCGCATACAGGCCGTCGATCTCCGGGTTTGCGGAGAGGATATTCTCCATCACGCTCATCGCCGTCGCTCTGTCAAAGTTCGCAACCTCAGACTGCACCACCTCGATCTCCGGATACTTTTTGATCTCGTCCGTGAAGCCCTGATGCCGATCCTGCGCCACGTTGCTGCCCATGATTCCCTGCAGCTCTACCAGCTTTCCCTTCTCTCCGAGCGCCTTCGCAAGATAATCCGCCGCCATTGCGCCCGACTTGATCGCATCATAGCCGATATGTGCCACGACCTCGCCGCCATTCGCCTTTCTGTCCATGGTGAATACCGGGATTCCTGCCTCGTTGCACGACTCGATGGCAGGAATGATGGCATCGGAATCACAGGTGTCTACGATGATCGCCGCCGGCTTCATCGCGATCAGGTTCTCGATGTCCTTTGCCTGTGTCGCAGGATTGTCCTGCGCATCCGTCGCCACGATCTCAATGCCGTACTTCGCCGCCGCATCCTTCACGCCCTGCTGCACCGATACGAAGAAGGGATTGGTCTGCGTATTCATGGAAAGCCCGATCATCATGCCGTTTGATGCACCGCTCCCCTTCATCTCGTCCGTCTTATTCTCCTCTGTCTTGCTTTCCTCCGCCTTGCTCTCGCCCGTCTTGCTTTCTGCCTGCGTCGCGGTTCCTCCGCCCGCGCCGCAGCCGATCAGAGAGACTGCCATGAGCATTGCCGCCGCCGCTGCCGCCATACATCTTTTTTTCATTTTAATCCTCCTTTTTTCTCCTGCTTCCGTCAGGGGCTCTTCTTCGTTTCTTTGCGTTTGACCACAGTCCCCGACTTCTGCGTTTTTGATTTCCTGCTATATGGTTTCCCCGCAGTCTGCGGGATGCAATCACACCTCTGCCCTCGCGGAAAGCTCATTGACCTTCTTATCCACCAGCACCGCCAGCAGAATCACCGCACCCTTTACGATGTTGGTCGCATGCGGGTCGATCTTCATCAGCGTCAGGAGGTTGTCGATGATGCCCATGATGATCGCGCCGACTACAGTGGGGAGAATGAAGCCGCTGCCGCCGCTCAGGCTGGTGCCGCCCAGAATGACCGCCGCGATCGCGTCCATTTCGATCCCCTCGCCTCCGGTGGACTGCGCAGAGGCAAGCCGGGAGGTCAGGACGATCCCCGCAACAGAGCACATGAAGCCGTTTATCGTATACACCGCCCACTCCGTCGCCTTGGTACGGATTCCGGCGAGCCGCGCCGCCTCCCTGCTGCCGCCCAGCGCATATACCGCTCTCCCGAACGGTGTCTGCGTCAGAACATAGTGTCCCAGCAGGAAGAAGAGAATCACGAAGACAATCGGCAGCGGAATGCCGAGCAGGCTTCCCTTCCCGATAAACTTATACGCCGCATTCTTTATCGCGATCGGAGAGCCCTGCGTATACACCAGCACGCAGCCCCGAAGCAATGTCATCATCCCAAGTGTCGCGATAAACGCCGGAATGCCGCAGTATGCGACGAAAAAACCATTCACCATGCCGCAGAGGATCCCCACCGTCACCGCCACGAGGATCGCCAGCAGCATATTCTCCGTCGTTCGCAGGACGCCTGCGGACAGCGCGCCCGTCAGCCCTACGATCGAACCGACAGAGAGGTCTATCCCGCCGGTCAGAATCACGAAGGTCATGCCGCAGGCAACCAGCCCGCCCACCGCTACCTGACGAATCACGTTAAACAGGTTGCTGACGCTCAGGAAGTTTTCCGACAGGATGGTCGCAACGATACAGATGAACAGCAGAATCAATACCGATCGATAGATATTGATCTGCGTTATCAGCACTCTCTTATTTCCCTTATTCATTCCTCGACCCCTCCCGATTCATACGCCAATATCTTCTCCTGGCTCAGCTCTTCCTTTCCCAGCTCCAGCACCCGAACGCCTTCCCGCATGATGACGACTCTGTCGCTCATACCGATCACCTCCGGAAGATCCGTCGAAATCAGGATGATGCTCTTGCCCTCCTTCGTCATCTGATCCATGATGCTGTAGATTTCCGCCTTCGCGCCGACATCCACACCCCGCGTCGGCTCATCCAGAATCAGAATCTCGGTATCCGCCTCCAATACCTTGGCGAATACCACCTTCTGCTGATTGCCTCCGCTCAGCCGTCCCGCAGGCTGTGCGGGGCTGCTGAGTTTGATATTCAGCCTTTTGATTTCCTTCTGCACCGCCTGCTGCTCTTCCCGATTCCGAAGCTGTATGCCTCTCGTGAATTTCTTCAGGGAGGAAAGCGTGATATTTTCACGGATGCTCCGCCCCAGCACCAGCCCTTCATTTTTTCTGTCGTCTGACACGAAACCGATCCCACCCGCGATCGCCCTGTCCGGACTGGAATTGTCGATTCGTTTACCGTGCACCAGCACCGTGCCCGACTTCATCGGGATCGCGCCGTAAATGAGCTTGGACAGCTCTATGGTTCCGGAGCCCATCAAGCCGGAGATTCCGAGGATTTCTCCTCTGTGCAGCTCGATGCTTACGTCATGCACACCTCTTCCGCAGATATTTCTCGCCTCGAATACGATCTCCCCCGGCTGATACGCCCTCTTCGGATACAGGCTGTCCACGCTCCTGCCCACCATGAGGGACACTACCTCGGCATAGTCCGTATCTTCGATCCGCTTCGTGGCAATATAGCAGCCGTCCCGGAAAACCGTCAGCCTGTCCGCGATCTGAAAGATCTCATCCATACGGTGAGAAATATAGAGGATGGATATGCCTCTTTTCTTCAGATCCCCTATGATCTCAAACAGCACCCTGATCTCCTCATCCGTCAGCGCCGCTGTCGGCTCGTCCATAATGATGATCTTCGCGCCGATCGTCAGGCATTTCGCGATTTCCGTCATCTGCGCCTCCGCGACGCTCAGGTTTTTCACCTTCGTCCGGGCATCAATGCGAAGCTTCAGCCGCCGGAGCGTCTCCTCCGCATCCCGGTACAGCCTGTCCCAGTCTACCCTTCCTCCCGCCTTCTCAGGCAGACGCCCCAGATACATATTTTCCGCTACCGTCAGCTCCGGAACCATGTTAAATTCCTGATAAATCATGGCAATGCCGTGCTTTTCCGCATCCCGTGTGGAATGGAATACCGCCTCCTTCCCATCAACGTAGATGTGCCCGGAGCTGTAGGGCTGCGCCCCTGCGATGATCTTCATCAGCGTCGATTTGCCGGCGCCGTTTTCACCGCAGACCGCATGTACCTCTCCTCTGTTGATCTGAAGATGCGCATCCTTCAGCGCGGTCACCCCGGGAAAGGTTTTCACCACCGACTCTATCCTTAATACGCACTCATCCATTCGCAGTTCTCCCGTCAATACGCGCAGCCGCAGGTCAGGATCACATTGGTATAGCCCGTGAACTCCCCTGTCAGAATGATTGCCTTCGCCTGCCCGCTTTCCCGCTTCAGCTCCGAATGCGGAACATAGCGGATCGGCAGCCCCTCCGGAAGCAGCGCAAGCGCCTTTTCGTGAAATGCCGGCGTCACACGCTTCGCCTCCTCTGCAAACAGCGCCTCCTCTACCACAAGATACTTCAACAGCTCCTCCAGTACCTCCAGATAACCGGGGCTTCCCGCCTTCCAGCCCAGATCGATCCGCTCCACGCCCTTGGGAACCGGAAGTCCGGCATCCCCTATCACCAGCGTGTCCCGATGCCGAAGCTCGCCCATGACGCGAAGCAGCTGCGGGTGGAAAATTCCCTTCTTAATCATGCTGTTCCTCCCTGTGTTCCTGTAAAAAAGCGTCAATCTCCGCGCGTACCGGCATGGAGGGCGTGGTTCCTATCCTCTGTACGGATAATGCGGCGAGTGCACTGGCAAAAATCGCCGCCTCCCAGAGATCCTTACCCTCTGCCAGCGCCGTGACGAGCCCTCCATTAAAGGCGTCTCCCGCTCCGGTGGTGTCTACAGCATCGACCCGGAAGGCGGGAAGCATCCCGCGTTTTTCTCTGGTTGCGATATACACGCCCCTTCCGCCCAGCGTAATCATGACTGCCTTTACGCCCTTTTGAAAAAACCAGTCTGCAGCTCTTCCGGCATTCTCCTCATCCGTCACCGCAATCCCGCTCAGCGTCTCTGCCTCTACCTCATTCGGCGTAATCAGATCCACTCTGGAAAGCAGCTGATCGCTGATCGGCTGCACCGGCGCTGTATTCAGGATGACCTTCACACCGCGCTCCTTCGCCATTTCCACCAGCTTCTCCACTGCCGACACATTGGTTTCCAGCTGTGTCAAAAGATATTCCGCACCGGAAAGCAGATCAGACAGGCTCTCCACCTCTGCGTCCGTGATCCTGCTGCATGCCCCCAGAACTACTACGATTTCATTCTGACTGCTCTTCTCCTCCACCATAATAAGCGCGGAGCCTGTCTCCGCTTCCTCTGTCTGGAAGATATGCGACGTATCCATGCCGAGCGTATGCATGGTATCCAGCGCGACATCCGCGAAGCTGTCCTTGCCGAGCTTCGTCACCATAGAGACCTCTGCACCTGCCTTATGCGCCGCGACGCCCTGATTGAAGCCCTTGCCGCCGGGTCCCATTTTAAATACACTGCCCTTCACAGTCTCTCCGGGAACCGGCAGATGCGGCGTCCTGCTCATCAGGTCCACCACGAAGCTCCCAAATACCACAACCCTTCCCATACCGATATCCTCCTATGCCTTACAGCCATGGCTGTTCCTGTTTACAGCAGTGCCAGTCCGTTTCCCGCGCCGAGCCGATCCGCACCCGCCTGAAGCAGCGCCTCCGCCTGCTCCGGCGTCCGGATTCCTCCGCTTGCCTTCACCCTCGCTCTGTCTCCGACGATCTGCTTCATCAGCGTCACATCCTCTACTGTCGCCCCGCCTGTCGAGAAGCCGGTGGAGGTCTTTACAAAATCCGCGCCTGCCTCCACGGAAAGCTCGCAGGCCTTTATGATCTCCTCCCTGCTGAGAAGACAGGTTTCGAGGATCACCTTGACCGTCTTCCCGGCGGCAGCCTCTACGACGCCCCTGATGTCCTCCCTGACAAGCGTATCATCCCGGTCCTTCAGCGCGCCGATGTTGAGAACCATATCCACCTCCTCCGCACCGAGCCGCACTGCCTCCGCCGTCTCAAATGCCTTCGCCGTGGGCAGCATCGCTCCCAGCGGGAACCCCACCACGCAGCAGACCTTTACCGGACTGCCCTTCAGCTCCGCTGCGGCGAGCGGCACCCGGCAGGTATTCACACATACTGACGCGAAGCCGTTCTCCCTTGCCTCCCTGCAGTATCTCCGGATGGTCTCGGCATCCGCGTCCGCCTTCAGCATGGTATGATCGATCTTTCCCGCAAGCTTCATGATTCTCTCCTCTCTTTCTCTTTGGCTTCTCTTTTCTTTCTTATTTTTTCCTGTATTTTTGCAGCTGCTATGATGGTTTCGCACTATCGGAAAATGCGGAACGGCTCCGCTAAGCAGATCTCCATAACCGCTGTGGCAGCGCGAAGGACTTATGTGATTGGCAGCGCCGAAGTTCTCGGCATGTACGTTTCATTTCAAATCCATGGCAATCGTTTCTGTTTCGGCGAATTGCGGATAAATTCCCTGAGCTGCTGCGAAAGTGCCGCGGATCAGGAATGCGAAGCGGCTTGGCGGACACATATGTAACCGGTTACATATCATGGAAAAATAAACGGCTTCGGCGCACTGTTTTCTGATCCGACATACCGGCAGGCACCACACCAGCGCCGGTGCTGTCAGCCCGGCAGCCTGCACTTTTCAGACTGCCGCCCCATAGATAAACAGAACTCACCATCTATAACATCAGCTGCCTGCACTTTTCCGATCCGCGCAGAAACACGCTGTGCGGCACATAAACCTGCTTTCTCTCTCCGGCAGCGCCCCTGTGCTTCAGCTGCCGCAGCAGAAGCCGCATCGCCTCCTGCCCCTGCAGCTGTGCATCGCGCTCTATCGTGGAGAGGGGATAGTCGATCAGCTTCAGCGCATCGATCTGATCGTAGCCGATAATAGAAATATCCCTTCCTATCCGGATACGCTGCTCGGTGAAATATTTCAGCGCACCGAGCGTCGTCTTGTTATTGGAGGTAAAGATCGCTGTCGGCGGCTCCTTCAGTGCCATCAGCGCTTTCGTTCTCTCATAAGCCTTGTCGATCCGGAAATCGCCGAAAACGATGTACTCCTCCCGAAGCGGGATCCTGTAGTGCTCCAGCGCCTGCCGATAGCCCGTCAGTCTGTCTCGCCCCGGCAGAGAGGTGCTCGGTCCCGCGATGATCGCGATCCGTCTGTGTCCCTCCCGGATCAGCGCCTCTACGCCCTCGAAGCTTCCTTTGATATTATCCGTGAAAACGCCGTCCAGCTCCGCACCGGCGATATCCCGATCCGCCAGCACCACCGGGATATTCTTCTCCCGCAGCTCCGTCAGCCTCCGGCTCGTATCGCCGTCCTGCTCTGACACCGGCGTAATGATGACCCCCGCCATATACTGGCTCTCCACACCTGCCAGCGCGTTGTGCTCCCTTTCTCCGGACTCATTGGTATCATACAGCACCAGATTGTAATTCTCCGCCTCCGCCAGCGCACTGATTCCGCTGACCAGACTCGGGAAGAATTCATTGGTGATATCCGGTACAATGACGGCGATGCTCGAGGTCCCTCTGACGCTCAGGCTCCTTGCGATCGCATTCGGCACATAGCCCGTCTCGCTGATCGCCTCCAGAATCTTCTTTCTGGTATCCTCCTTCACATAGCCAGACTGGTTCAGCACTCTGGACACCGTCGTGGAAGAAACGCCGGTTTGTTTTGCAATATCTCTGATATTCATCTTTCTTCTCGTATGTAACCGGTTACATGTATCAGATTACTATATTAGTTCTGATTTGTAAATATATTTTGTATATATTTCTGAAGATTTTTCGTTCTACAGCCGGATATTCAACAATACCCATACAATTTTCTGTACCGAAGCACCAGATAAATCGTCAAAAGCAGAGAGTCAAGCTTCGTGAGCACGACGACCGCCCAGAGAAAACCGGCGCCTCATGCCTCCCCCATTTACGACGGCAATGCCAGTGCCCCGACATTGGACACCATATCCACTTCATCCGCACCGTTTGCAATGGTATCCTTTAGCTCCAGCGTATTCGTGCCAAGTGAAAATACAATTACCATACATACCTTCGGGCTATCTTTGAAAATATCTGCATAGCGCCTAACGTAGCATAGATTCACATAAACAGAGATGCAAAGGACTATTCCCTGGCTTCCTGACAAATCCTTTTTATCTGGTCGGCAGTTGCGTCCTGCCTCAAAAGTCTCAAGAAGGTACGATCAATAATACCGGCAACATTTTCCTGATTGATTTCCAGATTTTTCTCCTTCGTACTTATTCTGACATAACAAACATTTTTCGGAGCCTCTTTTTATAAGCCAGCCATCCATCGTATAACGTTTTAATCTGTAATTTTCCTGTGAACGTTCTTCGGGCTGATCAAAACGCAGCATCAGAATATGCATGGCTTCATACCCCATCTCATAGATCGGCCGATCCACTGCCGTAAGCTGGATATTTGTCGAACGCAATTCTCTGATATCATCAAATCCCACCAGAGAAATATCCTTCCCTATGCACAATCCCTGTTCCCACAGATACCTTAAACACCCTAACGTCGACAGATTATTGGAAGAAAATACAGCGGTGGGGGGATCAGGGAGCTGCATCAGTATTTTAGCGGCTTCATACGATTCTTTTTCATGAAAAAAACCATTTACTATATACTCCTCACGAAGCGCGATCCCGGCTTCTGCGAGCGCTGCCTTATATCCTGTCAATCTGTTTTCCCCCGGCTTTGAGGTTTTGGACCCCGCGATAATCGCAATTTTTTTATGTCCCGCATCAATAAGACAACGTACCGCTTCTTTTGCCGTTTTCTCATCGTTTGAAAAAACGCCGTCGAAATTCATTCCCTGAATGTCCCGATCAACCAGAACAACCGGTATCCCGCTCGCCTTCAGCTCCCGAAGCAGCGACGCTGTCTTTTTATCCATGGCTGAAATGGGCGTAATGATCAGTCCTCTGACAACTCCGGATTTTAACGTTTCTAATATCCTATGCTCCCGCTGCAGATTCTCGTCTGTTCCATACATGGAAACGCTTAAATCATGCTTGTAAGCATAATCCGATATGCCATGAAGAATCTTGGAAAAAAAGGCATTGTCAATATCGGGCGCCAGAAAAGCTATTGTTCTGGAATCACCGGTGCTCAGATGCTGCGCAATCGGATTCGGCCTGTACTCCTTCCCCGCAATTACCGCCAGCACCTTTTGACGGGTGGAATCCTTCACATTATCCTTTTCATTCAGTACCCGGGAAACCGTAGTCGGAGACACCCCGGCTTCCGTTGCAATGTCATATATATTCATCCATTCTCCCTCAGTCTCAGCCCTGTCTAAACGCTAATGACCTTTCTTCGCTTTCATCATATCCATAGATACCGCAAAAATAATCAATATACCGGTGGTAACATCCAGAATATACGGATCAATCTGGAATGCGGTTCCTGCGTTGGTAATAATAACCATCAGCAATGTGCCAAGCAGCGTTCCCGTGACCGCCCCGCGTCCGCCCGCGAGAGAAGCCCCGCCAATCACAGCAGCTGCAATTGCGTTCATATCATATCCTTCCCCGGTTCCCGGCTGCGCCATGCCGACACGCGCCGCCAGCATGAGACCGGCAATTCCATAAATCAGCCCCGCCATGGAATAAACCAGATAATGCATCTTGCGGACATTAATGCCGCTAAGCCTCGCCACCTCAATGCCAGAGCCGATCACAAACATATTCCGTCCGGTAATTCTATAACGAAGCCACAGGAAAATCGCAATAGCCATTACGATCCAGATCAACGTCAACGCCGGCAGGAAGCCGCCGATAAGCGAGGTTCCCAATCCGAGAATCTTTCCCTCCTTGAACGTTACCGGATTTCCATTGCAAAGCAGCTTCACGATCCCCCTGAAGACCGTCTGGGTCCCCAGTGTGGCAATCATCGGAGGAACCTTCAAATCATAGATGATCACAGAATTCATAAAGCCGCATCCCACGGAAACAATCAGGGACAGAACAAGATAAACAGGCAGCGGAAGACTTGTTCTGGTGGAAAGCAGCGCCATTATCATACACGATAGACCAGCGATTGCGCCACCAGAAATATCAATTCCTCCGGTGATAATGATAGCCGTCTGCGCGATAGCAAGAACACCTACTATCGCTCCCTGCTTAAAAAGGTTGGATACATTGTAAAGACTGAAAAAGCTCTTTGTAAAAAAGGAAGCCAGCGCAAAGAGAACCACGATAATTATTCCCAATGTAAACTCCGTACTTGCGAAAACAGATGTCTTATTTAATTTGCTGTTCATTTCTTTTCCTCTCAATCTCCCAGAGATGCCGCTTTCAGCGCCTTTTCCTCCGTCAGCGCTTTCAGCTCTTCCGGTCCAAATACACCGGTTATTTTTCCCTGTCCAAGAATATATAACCTGTCTGCCAGCCCCATGACCTCCGGCAAATACGAAGAAATAACTATCACGCCACGTCCCTGTCCGGTCAGGCTCTCTATGATTTTATAGATTTCCTGCTTAGCTCCGACATCTACGCCTACAGTAGGTTCATCAAATATCAGAATATCCGGATTCCGGCACAAGAGCTTCGCGATCACAACCTTTTGCTGATTCCCTCCAGACAAGTTGCCAACCAGCTGCGCAACACCGGGCGTTTTGATATTGACACGTGCAACAAACTCCTTTGCGCGTTCATCCTCTTTTTTCAAATTGACGCACCCCATACGGCTGATCATATCGAGAGAGCTCATATTAATATTCGTTTTAATGGAAAGCTTCAGCGCACATCCATCTGCTCTTCTATCCTCTGTCAGAAAACCGATTCCCTTTTTTAATGCTTCTGATGGATTTTTTATAACCGTCTTCTCCCCCCGGACATAGACATCTCCTGCCGTAATTTTTTCAACGCCGGTTATTGCCCGCATGATTTCACTCCGTCCGGCCCCGACAAGGCCAAAAAATCCTATGATTTCTCCACGCCGGAGAGAGAAGCTGACATCCTGAAAATGCTTGCCGTCACCGATATGCTCTGCACGCAGCAGTTCATCGCCTGGGGTAAAATGCTGAATATTGTAGATGTCCGTCATTTCACGGCCAACCATCATTGAAATCAGGCTGTCCTTGGTTACTTCCGCAATCGGTTTTGTATCCACATATGTTCCGTCCTTCAGCACCGTGACTGAGTCGCAAATATCCATAATCTCCTCCAGCCGATGGGAGATATAAATGATGCTGGCGCCGGCCCTTTTCAGCTCTGCAATATACCTGTAAAGGATTTCAACCTTCTCATTTTCAAGAAGTGCCGTGGGTTCGTCAAAAATCACCAAACGGATGTCGCTGTTTACGGAGATCTTACTGATCGTCACCATAGCCTGCATGGCAATCGGCAATTCTCTGATCTTCTGCTCCGGACGAATATTCATTTCAAATTTGTCAATAATCCGCTGACTGTCAGACATCATTTTCTTCCAGTCAACAAATGATCCCTTTCTCGGCTGACGACCGAGATAGTAATTCTCTGCTATACTAAGATCTGGGGCGATGTTTACATTCTGATAATTCGCAAATACGCCATGCTCCTGCGCCTGGAGCGCATTTTCATTTACAACCCAGGAACCGTTATAATTCAGCTCGATTTTCCCTTCATCCGGACGCTCCACACCCATAATACATTTGATGAGTGTGGACTTTCCTGCGCCGTTTTCTCCGCAGAGAGCTCTTACCTCTCCTTTTTTTACAGTAAAGCTGACATTTTTGAGTGCCGTAACGCCCGGATAGTATTTGCACACATTATCCACTTTCAGAATGAATTCTTCCTGCAAGTCCGGTACCTTCCTTTCTCCCTGAAGATACTCTGTTTTAAAAAAGGGACTGTGAAAAAAGAAGAGTCCGGCTCATAGATTGCGCTGATATTTGCCGTATCAGTGCGGTGCATGAGATGAACTTCCTGCTTCTTCACATCCCCTTTTTCAGACAAAGCTGTCGCCTGATGGTACTGTATAAGCTCTGAGGCAGCGCTGGGAGCTGCTCCCAGCGCCTGCACAGCACATATCACATGAAACTTTACCGAATGGCGGGGTTCATCATGAACTGCACCTCTTCACTATCAATATTCTCGCTTGTTACGATCGTCGGAGGACAATTGATCTGCTTCTTTTCTTCAGGATTCTTCCCATTCATCACAGTCAGAATTGCATTCATCATACAATTATATCCCTGCGTATAGGCATCCTGAACGATAATGGCATCAAGCGTTCCGCTGCGAAGCGCCGAAACCTCGATATCATCTGAGTCAACACCAACAGATACAAACGATTTGCCAAGATTTGCTGCCGACACCGCCTGGCACACGCCATCCGCTGTAATATTATTTCCGGAGTAAAGACCAATCAGCTTATCTCCGTAGGATGCAATAATATTTTCCGCATTAGTCTGCGCCTTCTCCGTATTGTTGCCATTGTAGTATGTCTCTGTCATTTCAAGACCAGGCGCATTGGCGGAAATGTAATCGCGGAAGGACTGTATTCTGTGTTCAAGCGCTTCATTCTCGGCATTCATATTCACGCCGATTACACCGCCTTCCATAGGGATGTCCTTTGCCTTCATAGCTGCAAGGAATGCCTGTCCCGCCATCTCGCCGATCGTATCGTTAGAGCAGTAGTAGAACTCATTATAGCAATCCTCATTCGCCCCATCATCACCAGTCCCGATACCGCAGTTTACGAAATTAAGAACAATGCCTGCCTGCGTGGCCTCTCTGGCCTTCGGTACGGTTGGGTCAATCGAAAGCGTTGCTGTGACAATCGCATTCGGGTTCAGTGCGATTGTGTTTTCAAACGCCGTGATATATTCCTCGGTCTGCTGTTCCTCCGCCGGACCAGTCAGCGTATAATTGATCGTAATTCCATATTCCTTTTCCGCATCCGTCTTTGCCTGCAGAATGCCTACCTCGACCTGACTCCAGAAATTGGAAGCGGTTGACGGAGAAAGATATACAATGTCATAGCTTTTTCCAGACGCCGAAGCTGTCATTCCCGCCGTTGTTTCCTGTGATGTCGCTCCCGTCGATGCAGTCGTACTGCTCCCCGCGCCGCCGCAAGCTGTCAGAGAAACCGCTATTACCGCCGCCAGTCCTGTTACCATGGATCTTCTTTTCATTTTATCCCTCCCATGTCTATAAGTCGTCCCTGTTTACATAACGCCCTTTTGCATCAGGAAGCAGCCATACGGCTGGACTTCGCTGGTACAAACTGTAAGGAAAGCCCGTCCCGCTTTTTCATAGAATCTGGACCGTTCTATGGCGCTTACAATTTCCCTTTTGTATCCATTGTTTTCCACCGCCACGATGGCATCCTCCCAAACCCTTTGCTTTTCTATATGCATTCCGGAATCCGCATCCGGCACCATATATTCAACCGGATGCGCTTCATACTCAATGTCCAGCGGCATGAGCTTTAAAATCGAGTCAATGATCTCCGCCGCACCGCACCCCTTGGCATCCACCATGATGCCATTCGGCGTCTTACTGTGGGGCGGATAAAAATGATCCGCAATAACCAAAAGATCTCCATGCCCCATATCTGCCAGCGCCTTCAATAAATCAGAGCTGATATTTGAAGGTATTCCTTTTAAATAGCTCATATTCCCTCCTTTTAATGTTCTGCCAGAAATGCTTCGATTTCATCAAATGTCGGCATAGCCGGTGTCGTGCCGATCCTTTGTACAGACAATGCCGCCACAGCCTGCCCAAAACGCACCGCATCAGGAATCGGCTGTCCCTTCGAAAGCGCAGCCAAAAGACCTCCGTTAAAGGCATCGCCCGCTCCTGTTGTATCAACCACCTCCACTTGAAAAGCCGGGATAATGTCTTCGGTCTCTCCATCTGATATAAAAACGCCTCTTGCACCAAGCGTGATGACCACCTTTTTCACGCCTCTGTCCCGGAAGTACGCCGCGGCCCTCTTCGCCCCTTCCAAATCGTTCACCGGAACCCCTGTAATCTCTTCCGCCTCAACCTCATTTGGCGTAACCATATACAGCTTGGAAAGAAATTCATCCGTCATGGGCGCATACGGTGCACTGTTCATAATCACCCTGCAGCCATATCTGTTTGCCATATCTGCGATTCTTTCGTTTGCATCCTGGTTTACCTCCAGCTGAAGCAGGACATATTCGGATCCCTTTATCGTCTCCTCAAGGCTGTCAATATCCTCTTTGGAAATCGTTGCGCATGCGCCGGGAACAATTAAAATTTCATTCTGACTGCTTTTCTCATCAACCAGAATCAGCGCGATTCCTGTCTCCGTCCGCTCCGTGGTGAATACATGATCTTTGTTCATACGGAGACGATCCATGGTCTCCAGTGCGACATTCGCAAAGCTATCCTTTCCAAGCTTTGTAACCATAAGCACATCCGCACCTGCTTTATGCGCCGCTACTCCCTGATTAAACCCCTTTCCGCCTGGCCCCATCTTAAACATAGAGCCCTTTACTGTTTCTCCCGGGATCGGAAGATGCGGACTCCTTGCCATGAGGTCGACTACAAAGCTTCCAAATACCGTTACTTTTCCCATCATTAATCCCTCATTTTCATTTAATGAAAGCACTTTCTATATATCTTGTATCAAGATTATCAGTATTGAGCGAAAATGTCAATTATAAAAGTATATTTTAAATAATATTGTATTACTTGCACAATTTATGTTCTCTTTTTTGGCCATGATACATGTTTCATTTTATGAAACCATTTTCATAATAATATTGTAAAGCTTCTCCATACTTCCGCGTACCGATGTAATAAGGGAAGGATTATGAGGTCAAACTTCCGGATGCTTCATCTGAGACGATGCATCCCAATACCAGCTTCCTGAAATACTTCCCGGAAGCGAAACTTCCGGAAGTCAGTGAAAAAGCTGATCGGAGCATCTGTCTCAGGATCAGAGCATTTATAATGATCCGCAAGATCATTACCGGATATCATCTTGATGAGATCATCGGCCGCCTGATTGGGAAGAACACCAGTCTCTTTCTTGATCTGGCAGCATATTCCATTGTTACGGAAAACAACGCCGGGCAGTACTATCCGGATTATGCCTACACTCATCTACTGTTTACACAGGGGATGAAGCTGTATAGCGGCTCAAAGATCTCTTCTTTATTAATGGTTTTACAAGAGATCAGTGTATTGCTTTTTAAAATGAATGGAACAGCAGCCATAATCACCGTGAAAAGATCTATATCACTTATGATTCGACCAATAAGAATTACCGGGCAGGTGATCTTAAGTGCGTCGAGATCGGACATCCGAAGGATAACAACGGGAAACCGGTCCTGAACTATTCGGTTGCCTATGAAGCAGAACTCGAACAGCCCAATCAGCTGATGAAAAAGCAGAATGAGCGTCACAACAAGGAACTGCTCCAGGCAATCAAACAAAGCAATCCTTCATTTGAGGAGATCATGGAGTTCCTCGGCGCCGTTGTCTCTCAGAAATAAACCCGAAAGCCGTCGAAAGTTAATTTTTCAGGAAGTTCACTATAAACGATCTCAATTTTCCTTTAGAATTCAAGATGCAAAAATAAAAAGAGAATTTTTCTGAATTTGGAAAAGTCCCTGTAAACGGGCTTCATCTAAGGCTCGTCACATTCATCTCCACCGGCACATAATAGGAGACACCGTAAATGTCTGTCAGCTTGAACTGCAGCAGGATATTCATCTCCCCGCTGTCTCTCCCCAACGCCTCGGAGATCGAAATGTACCCGGGCTGGAAGTTCCCATTCCAGATCAGCGCCTCCTCGGAAAGGTAGCGGGCGCCAAGACAGCCGCCGCTCTCATCCGTGAGGATCGCATAGAAGCGCAGCGAATCGCCGTCCTCCAGCTGCCGAAGCCCCTTCGTCGGAACGCCCAGTGCGCTCTCCCTCTCATTTGCCTGCACCCGATCCGCTGTCCTCCGGCAGCCGGGGTGCTCCTCATCCTCGAGCAGCATGAGCTCCACCTGTGTGTCCCCGTTCAGGACGGCAGGGATGTATCCGTACCGATGCCACGCCCCTTCCCTTTGCTCATAGGTATAGTAGTATGCCGCCAGCTGCCCATCCAGCGCCCGCCACCTTCTGTCGAAATCGATGAGCAGATCTCCATCCTCATTCATGCGGTAGCGCACATCGGAGCCCATATCCAGATAGCCGTCACCGAGCTCCACGAAGCAGTCCAGCTCGATGTCCACGATCAGCTCCCACTGTTCTCTCGTCAGATTCAGGATATAGCATCCATCCCCCTGCCGTTCCACCTGAAGGATATGCTGATCCAGCACTGTTCCCTCCGGAATGCGGACCTCCTTCGGTCTGTACCAGTCGCTTCCCTCATACCGCCTGTCCGGCTCCGCGCCCATTTGCTCCGTGACATACTACTGTCCGGTAATCATGGTATTCATAAAGCGGTTGAAAAAGAGAAAATATTCCGAGGGATATCCGATCTCACAGAGCATATCCCGAACCCGATCATAGCTCTCCGGCCGACGGTAAGGGTAGTAGAATGCCAGTCCGCAGGAATTCTCGACCAGGCTTCTGGAATACACGATGGCTGATTCGGCCGCCTGCTCCAGCTCTTTTCTCCCGGAAGTCTCCTCCGGAAAGCGGTCGATATAGTCCAGCAGGTCTATCTGCTCATACTGTCCTTCCCCGAAGCTTTTGGTTTTCGCCGCGTGCTGCACGATCCCTACATATTCCGTTTCGACCTGCTCCGCCTCCCCCTTCAGAATGTCCTGCAGACGATCGACCACGTTCTTCACCGCAGCGAGACGGATCAGTGCAAGGGTATTGAAATCCCAGTAGTTTGCCTCGCTCTCATCTGTGAAATCATCCACGATTTTCCTGCCGAGGAGCTCCGCAGACAGACCGGTATCATGGGAGAGCGCCCGTAAAAATCCGGTGTATTTCCAGCCGGAGCAGGGCTCCGTCTCCTCCGAAGCGATCATGTAGTCTGCATTTTCCGAGAGTGCCGCCGCCGTCTCCAGCGTGCTCATGAGGCAGGCATCGAAGCCCACGAAATCGAAGCGCAGTCCTCCCGCGGCCAATGCCTGCCGAAGCTCGGAAAGCGGCATCATGCACTCCGGATAGTTCTCGTCATGCCCATAGCCCATCAGCGTGCCCGCGCCATGGTTCCAGAGGATCAGTGCATAGCGCTCCGAGGGATAGCTTTCCCTGGCAAACGTAATAAAGTCAGAAAGGGTTTCCCCCTCTGACATATTGCATTCTCCCAGATTTTCCAGCTCCGTGAGCTCGTTTTTCTCTACGAGGAAGCGCCTGCCCGCATGGTCGCCGATCTGAGGATCCTTCCAGCTTTTCGCTCCGCCGGTCTCGATCAGTATCCGGAGCGGCATTTCTGTCTCCGCCGCCAGAATCTCCGCGATATCATTGCTTGCCGCGCCATCCTCCGACTCCAGATCAGAACCGATCATATAGAGCAGGAGCGTGAAGCTCTGTCCATGCTTTCCGGACGGCGGAAGCTCCGTCTCGCGGCGCTCCCCCGCCTTGCCGCCCGCTTCGTCCGATGCCGCAGTGCCTCCTGTCGGGACGGTGCCTCTGTTTGTCCCTCTACAGCTCTGTAAAAGGCAGAGGAAAAAAAGCGCCGTCAGAAGCAGCGCCCCCCTCCAGACTTTTTTTCTTTTCACCGCGCGTCCCCCTTCCTGTCTGTCAGAAGACGCTTAATAGCCGAACTCCTGCGCCCAGTGCCACTATCCGTTTGCTTCAATGATGGAGATTCCGCAGCTTTTGAAGCTTCCGTTCATAATATTCGCCTTGTGGCTGGGAGAGTTCATCCATCCGTTCACGACACCGGAGGCGGAGCTGTAACCCATCGCCGGATTCTCCCCGTACATCAGGCCGCTGTTTACCGTATACCAGTCCGCGCCATTGGGTCTGGTATGCGAAAACACATACACGATTTCCTGCGCGCGCACCGTAGCGCAGTCCGCCAGTCCCTGATTCCATACCAAGGCGCCAAGCCCTGCCGCTGTCCGCTGCTGGTTCACAAGAGAGAGCGCCTCCTGCGCCGCATTGCCTCCTGCCTGCGCGGCATCCCGACGAGAAGAACAGGGATTACCCGGAAATGGGAAAGCTGTCTCGTTTACCATAAAGAGAGTCCGCCAAGAAAAGCCGGACGATATTTTATAGAGCTCGCAGTTCAGTACGGCAAGCAGTTCAGTCTGAAATACCGTAGATGAGCTCTCACAAAAACAACCCTTGCCCATTCAGATAAGGACAAGGGTTGTTTTCATTTGCTTCCCCAAGCTGCTATTTCATTCCATATACCCGCTTCAATCCGTCCAGCCGCGCGAGCGCATTCTCCAGCAGCATATCCGCGATGACGAGCGCCGTCATGCACTCTGCCACGACGGCTGCCCTCTCGACCACGGTAGGGTCATGCCGCCCGCGAATTTCGAGCGATACGCTCTCGCCGCACGCATTCACGGTCTGCTGGGGCTTGGCGATGGAGGGTGTCGGCTTGAAGTAGGCGCGGAGCAGCAGCTCCGAGCCGTCGCTCATTCCTCCGAGTACGCCGCCGGCATGATTCGTCCGCTTCCGGGGAAAGGCTGCACCGTCCTCTGTCTCCGCCATATAAAAGGCGTCGTTATTCTCAGAGCCGCGCAGGCGTGCTGCCCGCGTACCGTCTCCGAACTCCACCGCCTTGACGGCGCCGATGGACATGATCGCCTGTGCAAGCCGCGCATCCAGCTTGTCGAAGACCGGTTCTCCCAGACCCGGGCGAAGCCCCTGTACCCGGCAGCATACGACGCCGCCCGCGGAATCATGCTCCTCCCGGAGCGAGAGGATCCGCTGCTCCGCAGCGCGTTTTCCCGCCTCATTCGTCGTATCGATGCCGGCGAGCTCTATGACCTCTGCCGTGACAAAGATCCCGAACTCCGCGAGGAGCTTCGCCGCCACCGCGCCCGCCGCGACCCTCGCAACCGTCTCCCGTCCGGAGGAACGTCCGCCGCCGCGATAGTCCCGAATCCCGTATTTCTCGAAGAATCCGAGATCCGCGTGCCCCGGACGGAATACATCTTGTATGGAGGAATAGTCGCTGCTCCGCTGATCCGCATTGTACACTGCCATCGCGATCGGCATACCGGTCGTCTTCCCCTCGAACACGCCGGAAAGAATCTCGATCCGATCTGCCTCCTTCCGCGCGGTCGTCCGCAGATTCTGTCCCGGACACCGCCGATCCAGATAGGGTTGGATATCTGCCTCCGAGAGCGGGAGCCCTGCGGGACAGCCGTCTAGAACGACCCCCAGTGCCCTGCCGTGGGACTCTCCGAAGCTGGTGATCCGAAAAAGCTTGCCGAATGTATTGCCGGGCATGACGCCTCCTTATCCGAGCCTTGCCATTGCGATGCAGTTTGGCTCATCCACCTCGATCGAGCGGGCGTTCATGACCAGCATCCCCGTCTCGTAATCGACGGAGAAGAAGCTGATCTCTCCCGAATCGTTGTTGGCGACGGCGACATGCTTCTCATCCGGAAAAATACAAAAGTCCTTCGGATATTCTCCGGAAACCGGCAGACTGTTCTTCATCGTCAGGAGCCCGGTCTCCGGATCTCTATTGTAGACCGTCAGCGTATCGATACCCGCATTGGAGACGAAAAGATGCCGCGCGTCCTTATCCGGAGAGAAACGCATCTGACAGGCAGCGATCAGCGGATTCTCGGGATTGCTGTTGTGGGTGCTGATCGTCTGAATTTTCTCCAGCTCAATGTCATTCTCATCCTTTCCCTCCCGGAAGGTAAAGACATCCACCACATTCTTCACCTCATACATCAGATAGAGGAAACGGCGATCCGGCGAAAAGCGGAAATGCCGCGGCGCAGACTTCAGCTCACAGCGAATCGTATCAATCTGGCGCATCTTGCCGTCTGTCTTGTCGAAACGGAAGATCTTTACCTGGTCAATCCCCAGGTCGGCGACCAGGATATACTTCTGGTCATCCGTCATCCGCGAGCAGGAAACGTGGGGACGAAAGGTTCTCTCCGCGACCGAGCCGATGCCCTTGTCGTAGAAGCCGTCAACGATCGGTCCGACCGAACCGTCCTTCTCCAGCCGGAGAAGCGTCGCCTTGCCGTCATGGTAGCCGGAAACCATCAAATATTCGTCGTCGCGGTCAATCGCGAGGTGACAGCCGCGCATCCCGCGGATATTTCGGGTATTGATCCGGCTGAGTGCACCGTTCTCCAGGATATGGAACGCGACGACCCCCTCGTCCACGATGGAATACAGCGTCTTCTGGTCTCTGGATACCACAAGATAGGAGGAATTGTTAACCTCAATCTCGGTACGCTTCTTGAGGACGCCTCTCTCTACGTCTACATCACAGATTGTGATGCCCTTTGCCGATCCGGTGTAGGAATAGGAGCCGATATACGCTACATACTTTCCTTTCATAGTACCCTCCCGAAGAACTGCTTTTCTAAACATAGATTTTATCACCATATCCGCAAAAAGGACAGCGGATTTCACGGCAGCGCCTACTTCGCCTTGACCGTCTTCCAGCGGTTATTGTATTTCGCATCGTCCTCTTCTCCGAGGTAATGATAGACCTCCCCCTTCTCGAGCACCTGCCGCATATCCGGGAACACCGCCCTGTCCTCGAGATATTCCGGATCCAGCAGCGCCTGCGCGCCGATATTCGGCGTCGAATAGGTTATGTACTCGAAGTTCCGTTTCGCGATATCCGGACGGCAGAGGAAATTGATCCATTTCTCTGCATTCTCTCTGTGCGCAGCGTTCTTCGGGATCACCCAGCCGTCGATCCAGAGATTCGTTCCCTCCTCCGGCACGACATACTCGAGCTCCAGCCCGTTCTCCGCCGCCTCGCCCTGAATATAGAGCATCTCGCCGGAATAGATCACGCCGACCGCCGCCTCTCCGCCGATCATCTTGTCCCGCACCTGATCGACCACATACGCCTGCACGAGCGGCTTCTGCCGGATCAGCTCGTCTCTCGCCTGATCAAGCTCCGCCTCATCCGTCGTATTCATGGAGTGCCCGTCCTTCTTCAGCGCGACCATGAAGGCATCCCGTACGGAATCCTGCATCAGGATCTCTCCCCGCAGACGCTCGTCCCAGAGATCCGCCCAGCGCGTCGGGTACGGCACGCCCAGCTTATCCAGCATTTCCTTATTGTAAATGATGCCGACCGTTCCGGTCGTATAGGGGACGGCATAGACATTGCCCGGATCGAACTCCGCCGAGAGCTTCCAGTATTCCTCCCCGATCTCGCTGCTGTTGGGAATCTGCGAATAATCCAGCGGCGCGAGCAAATCGGTACGGATCATCTTCTCTATCATATAGTCGGAGGGGCAGACTGCATCGTAGACCACGCCGCCCGCCGCGATGACCGGATACATCTCCTCATTGGTCTCGAACATATCGTAAACCACATGAATACCGGTCTCCTCCTCGAAAAGCCCGATCACCTCCGGGTCGATATATTCCCCCCAGTTATAAACATTCAATGTATTGCCGCTGTCCACGCTCTTCTCCGCAGCACTGTCCGCGCAGGCAGACAGCGTCAGGGCGGACAGCAGAAGCGGCACTGCGAAAAAAGCTCTCTTCCTCATTGCTGCGCCTCCTTCCCGCTGCGAAGCCTCGTGAGCCGCTCCGGCGCGAAGTTCGCAAAGAGGAGTACGACGAAGACCGTCACGAAGATCAGGGCGGACAGCGCGTACATGCTCGGATTGATTCCCTTCCGCACCTCGGAATAGACGAGGGTTGAAATCGTATTGATCCCTGCGCCGCGTGTAAAGTGTGTAATGATGAAGTCGTCGAGACTCATCGTGAAGGCAAGCAAGAAGCCCGAGAGCACGCCCGGCATGATATCCGGCAGCACAACTCGGAAAAAGGCATAGATCGGTCCCGCACCCAGATCCTGCGCCGCCTCGAAATTGACCTGCGAGGACTGCCGCAGCTTCGGCAGCACAGACAGGATCACATAGGGGAGATTGAAGGTAATGTGGGCAATCAGGATCGTACGGAAGCCCAGACTGATGCGGAAGGCAATGAAGCAGAGCATCAGTGAAATGCCGGTCACGATATCCGCATTCAGCATCGGGATATTCGTGATGCCGAGAATCAGATTTCTCCGTTTGCGTCCCATTCCCCGGATCGCAATCGCCGCCATCGTCCCGAGAATCGTCGCCGCAAAAGCCGAAATTCCGGCAATCAGCAGGGTATTTTTCAGCGCCAGCAGGATATCCTCATTGGTAAACAGCTCCGCATAGCGGGAGAAGGTGAAGCCGCCCCAGCGCGCCCGCGACTTCGAGGCATTGAAGCTCAGCACAATCAGCACCAGAATCGGTGCATAAAGGAAGAGCACGATCAGAGAGAGATATATGTCGGACAATGCCCGTCTCCATTTTGCCATCAGAACATCGCCCCCTCTCCGTCATCATATTTCGAAAGCACCGCCATGGACAGAACAATGAAAAGCATCAGCACCATGGAGAGACCGGATCCCAGATTCCAGTCCGAGTTCACCGTGAATTCCTGTTCGATCACATTGCCGATCAGGAAGATCTTGCCGCCGCCGAGCATATTGGAGATCGCGAAGGTCGTCAGCGTCGGCACGAATACCATCGTGACGCCGGAGACGATACCCGGAACGGAGAGAGGCACGAGGATACGCCAGAGCGTCGTAAAGAAACTCGCGCCCAGGTCATAGGCAGCATTGATCGTATTGTCGTCGATCTTGATCAGGCTGTTGTAGATCGGCAGGATCATAAACGGCAGGAAGTCGTAGACCATGCCGAGAACGATCGCCCCCGGCGTGTTGATGAGATGCTGGTTCGGCAGATGCAGTGCCGTCAGTATCCCGTTGATCACGCCCTTCCGCTCCAGAAGCGTCTGCCAAGCGAGGATGCGGAGCAGAGAATTCATCCACATCGGAAGAATGAAAATAAATGCGACAAAAGAGCCCTTCCCCAGCTTCCGGTTCCGAAGAATCAAAGCGAGGGGAAACGCCAGAAGAAGACAGAGCAGGGTGCTCGCCGCGGAGAGCCCGAGCGCCAGATACAGCGGACGATAATTCTCCCAGACCAGAATCTCTGCGATATTCGCGAGGGTAAAGGCACCATTCCTGTCTGTAAAGCCGTAATACAGCACCAGAAGCAGGGGGATCACAATAAAGCCCGTCATCCATACCAGATAGGGCAGCGCCAGAAAACCGCTATGCTTACTCTTCAACGCCGATTGCCTCCTCATCCTCAGATGCCGGCTTATTCATGATCTGAATATTCGAGGGGCGGACATAGAGTCCTACCCTCGTGCCCGGCTCATGGAACTCTGTCGAGTGAATCAGCCACTCGAAGCCGTCCGGCGTCGTACATTCCATCTCGTACATCTCTCCCTTGAAGATGATGTGCGTCATCGTCCCTCTGAGGATCGCCCGCGGATCCTCCTCCGCGAGGATCTCCACATCCTCCGGACGGATCACCACATCCACAGGACGGTTCCTGCCGAAGCCCGTATCGACACAGGGGAAGACCGCGCCGAAGATCCGCACCAGCTTATCCTCCAGCATCGTACCCGGGACAATGTTGGCATCTCCGATAAAGTCAGCGACAAACGCATTCTCCGGCTCGTTGTAGATCTGCTCCGGCGTCCCGAGCTGCTGGATATAGCCCTGATTCATCACGACCACATAGTCGGACATCGTCAGCGCCTCCTCCTGATCGTGCGTGACATAAATGAAGGTAATGCCCAGCTCGTTCTTCAGTCGGATCAGCTCATACTGCATCTCCTGCCGAAGCTTCAGATCCAGCGCTCCCAGCGGCTCGTCCAGAAGCAGCAGCCGAGGCTCGTTTACGATCGCCCGCGCGATGGCAATCCGCTGCTGCTGCCCTCCGGAAAGAGAGTCTATGCTCCGTTTCTCGAAACCGTCCAGATTCACCAGCTTCAGCGCATAGCGGATCTTGTCTTGAATATAGGACTCGGATTTCCGCTTGATGCGGAGACCGAAGGCGATATTCTCCGCAATGCTCATATTCGGGAAGAGCGCATATTTCTGAAAAACCGTATTCAGCTGGCGCTTGTTCGACGGCAGATTCGTGATGTCCTGCCCCTCAAATAGAATCCTCCCCTTATCGGGTCTTTCAAAGCCTCCGATGATGCGAAGCGTCGTCGTCTTTCCGCAGCCCGATGGTCCCAGCAGGGTCACGAAGCTGTTTTCGCGTATCGAGAGATCCAGCTCGTCCAGGATCAGCTCTCCGTCAAAGGACTTCGTGATCCCCTTCAAATCAATCAGCGTATTTTCCAACTCCATTGCCTCCTCTATCGGCATTCGACGCGCGATTGGCTGTCCGGTCACAGCGTCCTGCGGCGATATAAGAAGTATTTTACCAAAAGCAGAGTGGAAAGCAAGCTAATTTCTTGTTTTGTTATTGTTCAGCGCCACAGTACGCATCGCGAAGCGATGCGGTGCGAAGTGATGCCGCGCAAAGCCGTAAGCAGTCAGCGCTTTTTCGTATGACGATCCAATATCGCCTGCTCCTCCGCGGTGAGCGCAGGCATCTTCCCAGAATCCAGCTCCTCATGCCCCACGTGGTCGCATTTCCCGCCCTTCGCATAGCTGCAGAAGGCACAGGAGCCGTTCTCCTTATGCTCCTTCCGAAGCGCCCGAATTACCAATGCCACGATCGCAAGCACGAAAAGTCCTACTATCCAGTTTCCCATACAGTTCTCCTTTTGAAAAACAGCCGCAGGGAAGCTCCCGGCGGCTGTCATGCATTTTCTGTTTCGTTTAGCCTATTGCCTTTTCAAACTTATCCGCAGTAAGCTTCGTAGCCTCTCTGTACGGTCTCACAAGTCCCCAGATCGCGAGCACCACCAACGCTATCGCCACGATGGTGAAGAGATTGAAGCCGACTACGCCGGCGAAGAGTCCGCCCAGCTGATAGATCACCAGCGCCGCACAGTACGCCAGTCCGCACTCCCATGCAATCGCAATCATTGTCCAGCGGCCGTTATTCATCTCTCTCCGGATCGCACCGATCGCTGCGAAGCAGGGCGCGCAGAGGAGATTGAAGGTCATGAAGCTGTAGGCGGTGATGCCGCTTCCGAAGTAGAGCCGCACCTGATCCCAGATCTGGTCTCCATTCTCCGCGAGCTCCTCAGCTCCGCTGTAGTGGAAGAGGACGCCGAAGGTACCCACGACATTCTCCTTGGCAATCAGCCCCGTTACCGTCGTGACAGCCGCCTTCCACTCTCCCCAGCCGAGCGGGATAAAGAGCCATGCGAAGGCTCTGCCGATCGCAGCGAGGATGCTGTTGTCCATATCATCATCCGGCAGCAGGTTCATGCCGAAGTCGAAGTGCGAGGTAAACCATACGAGGATCGTCGCGAGAAGGATGATGGTCCCCGCCTTCTTCACGAAGGAGGTCGCTCTCTCCCAGACACTCTTCAGCACATCGATTACTCTCGGCAGATGATATGCCGGAAGCTCCATGACGAACGGCGCCGGATCTCCCGCGAAGAGCTTCGTCTTCTTCAGCACGATGCCGGAGAAAACGATAGCGCAGACCCCCATGAAGTATGCCGACCAGCCTACCCACGCGGAATCATTGAACATCGCGCCGGCAAGCAGTCCGATGATCGGAAGCTTCGCCGAGCAGGGAATGAAGGTCGTCACCATGATGGTCATGCGGCGATCCCGCTCATTCTCTACCGTACGGCTTCCCATGACGCCCGGCACGCCGCAGCCGGTTCCGATCAGCATCGGAATGAAGGACTTGCCGGAAAGCCCGAACTTCCGGAAGATCCGATCCATGATGAACGCAACTCTTGCCATGTACCCGCAGCCCTCAAGAAAGGCAAGGAAGAGGAAGAATACGATCATCTGCGGCAGGAAGCCGAGCACAGCGCCGAGTCCCGCGATAATGCCGTCCAGCACCAGACCTGTGAGCACCTCTCCGGTGCCGAGCGACGCAAGCAGAGATGCGAAGAGCCCCGGAATGGACGGAAGCTCGAAGAGCCCGAAGAAGCTCCACGGATCACTTCCGAAAAGCACGTCATTAACCCAGTCGGTCGCACCGGTACCGATGGTCTGAATCGATACATAATAAACCGCGAACATTACAACCGCGAAGATCGGAAGCGCCAGGAAACGGTTCGTTACGATGGAATCGATCCTGTCCGAAGCCGTCAGGAGCGCCTTGCTCTTCTTCTTGTAGGCACCGCCGATGATGCTCTGAATGTAGCCGTAGCGCTCATTGGTGATAATAGACTCCGCATCGTCGTCCTCCGCCTTCTCCACCTCGGAAATGATGGACTCGACATCGAGCTTCTTCGCCTCCTCCGCCATCTCGCCGCGGATCTTATCATCTCTCTCGAAGAGCTTCACCGCGAAGAAGCGTCTCTGGTTCTCCGGCACATAGGGCGCGATCTTCTCCTCGATCTGACGAACCGCATTCTCCACATTCTCCGCGAAGCAGTGTGCGATCTCATGATTCACGCCGGTCTGCGCCTCATGCACCGCGAGCTCCGCCGCCTCCTTCACATTGGTGCCGCGGAGTGCGGAGATCATGATGACCTTGCAGCCGAGCGCCTCGGAGAGCTTGTCCAGACGGATCTCGTCCCCGTTCTTCTCGACGATATCCAGCATGTTTACTGCCATAACGACCGGGATGCCCAGCTCCTTCAGCTGCGTGGACAGATAGAGGTTTCTCTCCAGATTGGTGCCGTCCACGATGTTCAGGATCGCATCCGGTCTGTTGTTAATGAGGTAGTTTCTCGCCACCACCTCCTCCAGCGTATACGGAGAGAGCGAGTAGATACCCGGAAGGTCTGCGATCGTGACATCCTTATGTCCCCTCAGCTTTCCTTCCTTCTTCTCCACCGTGACGCCAGGCCAGTTTCCCACATACTGGTTGGAGCCGGTGAGCTGGTTAAACAGCGTCGTTTTCCCGCAGTTCGGATTTCCCGCTAGCGCAATCGTAATTGCCATATCCTTCCCCCTCTTGTCTGCTTACTCTGCAATCTCAATCATTTCCGCGTCCGCCTTGCGGATCGAAAGCTCATAGCCTCTTACCGTAAGCTCGATCGGGTCTCCCAGCGGCGCAACCTTCCGTACATGAACCTGCGTCCCCTTGGTGATCCCCATATCCATGATCCGGCGCTTCACAGCGCCTTCGCCGTTCAGCTTCTTCACCACGGCATCCATTCCCGGCTTCAAATCTCTGACTGTCATACTCCCCTCCTTGCTGAAACTGCCGACACTGCGATACGCAGCAAGCCCCACACACCGTTCCGTACAGCCACGGCGGATTTTCTGTCTCCCGGCAGAGGGCTTATACTATGATTTTCGCCGCCATCTCCTTGCTGATCGCGACTCTGGCTTCCTTAACTTTTACGATGAGATTTCCCGCCGAGGTGGAAATCACAGTGACGCTCCCGCCCGGGACGAAGCCCATGTCGCTGAGATGCTGTCTCACTTCACTGCTTCCGCCGATTCTCTGAATCGTTTGCTCTATGCCTGTATCTGCCAATGTCAGCGGCATTGCAAGACACCTCCTTTGCCAAATCTTCCGCAGCAAAAGCTGCGGCAAAAATAGTTTTCTCGAACTAATCTCATAACAGATTAGCACCATCTAACTTTCTTGTCAAGAAAAAAGTCGGTCCCGAAACCGTCCTCCTTCTCCCCCTCCTTCGGAGCAGAAAAACCGCCTGCCAAACGGCAGACGGTTCCCCCTTTGCAGCATTTTGGCGACGGTTCCGTAAGGCATTCGCGCTTGATAAATACGGAAAACCGGGGCAACACTGATTATATGCCAAGGGGCGTGATGAATAAATCAGTGTTTCCCTATGTGCCTTGAAAGCTCACAGCCTGAGCAATTCATACTCCCTCATTCCGAGTCCGATTTTCTCCCCATGCTCCAGTGTCTCACGATAATGCACATTCGGATTGCTGTCGAGGAAGTGGTCATGGTGGTGCTGCCAGTCCGGCTTCGCGAGATTATCGCCGAGCTGGCTGTTCCGGATCGGCTCCGCCTTAAGGCAGAGATCCACGCACGCCTGATCAAGCGCCACTGGATCGAAGCTGGCGAGCATACCGATATCCGGCAGAATCGGGGCATCATTTTCTCCATGGCAGTCGCAGTTCGGTGAAACATCGGTGATCAGACTCACATGGAAGCAGGGTCTGCCGTCGCAGACCGCCTGCGAATACTCTGCGATCTTTCTGCCCAGAATGGCGAAAGCACCCTCTGTATTGTTCTCGATCGCATCGAAGGCGCAGGCTCCGATGCAGCGGCCGCAGCCCTTGCAGATCTCCTGATTGATGTACGCCTTGCCGCTCTCATAGGAGATCGCATCCGAGCCGCACTCCTTCGCGCATCTCTTGCAGTCCCGGCAGAGCTCCGGGATGACATGCGGCTTGCCCTCATTGTGCTGCTGCATCTTGCCTGCGCGGCTCCCGCAGCCCATTCCGATATTCTTCAGCGTGCCGCCGAAGCCCGTCGCCTCATGCCCCTTGAAATGGGTCAAACTAATGAAGATGTCCGCATCCATCACAGCTCGTCCGATATACGCCTCCTGAAAATATTCTCCGTTTCGAACCGGCACCGCGATATCATCCGTCCCGCGCAGCCCGTCACCGATGATCGTCTGACAGCCGGTCGTCATGGGGTTGAAGCCGTTCACCTCCGCACAGTACAGGTGCTCCAGCGCATTTTTGCGGGAACCCGGATAGAGGGTATTGCAGTCCGTGAGAAAGGGCTTGCCTCCCAGCTCCTTCACAACCTCTGCGAGCGCACGCACATAATTCGGGCGCAGATAGGAGATATTCCCCAGCTCTCCGAAATGCAGCTTGATCGCGACGAACTTGCCGTCCATATCAATCTCTCCGATCCCTGCTCTCCGCACCAGCTTCTGCAGCTTTTCCGGAAGGCTCACGCCGATCCGTGTCCTGAAATCCGTAAAATAAACCTTTGCCCTCTCCATGTTTTCCTCCTGTATTCTCCCTTAGACTTCTGCTTAATTATAGCACTTCCCTTGCTCTTTTCCCAAACTATCATTTGCATTTTTATGGAATCTGTGCAAAGATAGGAGCATAGGTTATAGGAGGTTAACGCTATGAAAGCATATGAAACCCATGAATCCGAAGAAAATTATCTGGAAGCGATTCTGATGCTCTCGCAGGATCGGCAGCATGTCCGCGCCATCGATATCGCCAACATGCTCGGCTTCTCGAAGCCCAGCGTCAGTATTGCATTAAAGCGCTTCCGCGAGGAGGGCAAGGTGGATGTCGACGAGAAGGGCTCGCTCAGCCTGACGAAGACCGGCATGGAGATCGCCCGCTCCACCTATGAAAAGCACCTCGTGCTGACGGACGTGCTGGTCGCGCTCGGCGTCAACGCCTACACCGCGTCGCAGGATGCCTGCCGGATGGAGCATGTCCTGAGTCCGGAGTCCTTCGCGAAGATCAAGGAATATTACCAGAAGATGAAGCCCGAAAAGCAGTCTTGAGCCGGCAGTACCACCCATGGTAAATCACGCTGCATCGTGACGCCTTCAGGCAGTTCTGCTCTCGGCAGGCTCCCTCTTCAAAAGGTTCGTCATGCTCTCCATGCCGATCCCCACCGTGGAAATGTTGTGCAGCAGCGCCGAGTTCGCCGGCTGCAGCACAGCCGCCACACCGAGCCCGATCAGGAGCGCATTGAAGCCGATGATGAAGCGGTAATTCTTCTGTATCCGCCCCATCAGCGCATTGCTGAGCTCCTTCAGCACGACAAGGGAATGGAGATCTCCCTCCGAGATCGTGATATCCGCGACCTCCCGTGCGATTGCCGCGCCCTCGCTGATCGCAATCCCCGCATCCGCCTCGGAGAGCGCCGGCGAATCATTCACGCCGTCTCCGATCATGATGACCTTTCTGCCCTGTTCGTGCTCCCTGCGGATGAAGCCTGCCTTGTCTTCCGGCAGCACCTCTGCATAGAACTCATCCAGTCCCAGCCGGAGCGCCACGGCGGATGCCGTCCTCTGACTGTCGCCGGTCATCATTACCGCCTTCTTGATCCCGACATGCCGGAGCGCGGAAATCACTTCCCGTGCCTCCTCCCTAAGCGGATCGGCGATCAGGATCACCGCCGAGAGTCTGCCGTCCACCGCAAGATAAAGATGGGAAAACTCCTCCGGCAGGCTCCGGAATCTCTCCTCCTCGCCCTCCGGGATCACGCAGTGCTCATCCTCGAAGATGAAGTGATAGCTCCCGATCAGGACTCTCCTGTCCTCATAGAAGCTGGAAATCCCGTGCGCTACGATATATTCCACCTTGGTATGCCGCTCCTCATGCCGCAACTCCCGCCGCTTCGCCTCCGCCACGACGGCATTCGCCATGGAATGCGGGTAATGCTCCTCGAGACAGGCAGCGAGACGGAGCATCTCCTCCTCATTCTGCCCATCGAAGCTGACGACACGCTCCACCCTCGGCATCGCATAGGTCAGGGTTCCGGTCTTGTCGAAGACGATGGTCTCCGCGTCGCTCACCGCCTCCAGAAATTTCCCGCCCTTCACGGAAATGTGATAGCGTCCCGCCTCCCGCATCGCGGAGAGCACTGCGAGCGGCATCGAGAGCTTCAGCGCACAGGAGAAGTCTACCATCAGGAAGGCAAGCGCCTTCGTGACATTGCGGGTCAGGAGATAGGTCAGCACCGAGCCGCCGAGGCTGTACGGCACCAGCCGGTCGGCAAGGTGGGAGGCTCTGTCCTCCGTTCCGGATTTCAGCCGCTCGGACTCCTCGATCATATGCACGATCCGATCATAGCGTCCGCTTCCCGCCGCCTTCTCCACGCGGATGCGGCATTCGCCCTCCTCGACCACCGTACCGGCATAAACCACCGAGTCCGCGAGCTTCCGTACCGGCATGGACTCACCTGTCATAGAAGCCTGATTCACCATCGCCTCGCCCGATATGACCTTGCCGTCCAGCGGGATCATATTTCCGGTTCGGACGATCACGATGCTGCCGACCGAGACCTCCGTCACCGGGAGCAGCAGCTCCTCTCCGTCCGACTCGACCCAGACCTTATCTACATTGAGCGACATCGTCCGCGCGAGATCGTCTACCGACTTCTTGTGCGTCCACTCCTCCAGTGTCTCTCCGACCGTGAGCAGGAACATGACAGAGGTCGCTGTATCATGGTCGCCGCGGAGCAGGGATGCCGTAATCGCCGTCGCATCCAGCAGCGCCACCTCGATCCTGCCGTGAAAAATGCTCTTGAGTCCCGCGAGCACAAAGGGAACTGCCTTCACGATCGCCAGCGGCATCCGGAGCGCATGCGGACAGAAAGCAATACTGAGTGCCCGGCGGGCGACGGCGCCGATCAGCCGCTCCTCATACTGCCGGTTCAGCTCCCGTCCGGTATGCTCCGGAACGAGCCCCTCATTCCCTTCATAACGGAAGCGCGCCAGCAGCGAAAGCAGCTGTTCCCGCGCGCCCCCATAGTAAATGATCGCATCGCCGGTTCGCTCATAGACACGCACCTCCCGGATGAAGTCCTTCGATTGCAGATAGTATTGCAGGATATCCGCCTCCTTGACTGTCATCCGTGCCGTAGCGATATGGACGCGCATGCGCCCTCTCGATTCATGGAGAATTTGACATTTCATAGTTTTATTCCTTTACTGTATAAGTCCCCAGCGGCAGCTACAGAAAAGGAGTCAGCTGAACGCTGACTCCCTCCGGCTCACGCTTCCTTCTCCGCCTCGTCGGCAATGACTGCCGCAGCCTTCTTCTCCGCACGCTTCTCATTGATTCTCTTCGCGTCCTCGTAGATGTCGTTCGCATTCTCCCGGATCGAGGTGCTGACCTTCATCACGCACTCCTGTCCGCGAAGCACTGCCGCGGTCGTCTCCGTGTAGACCTTCTTGGCATCATCGCTCGAAAGCACCTTCACGCCCGCTGTCCCGAAGAGTACGCCGCAGGCAAACAAACCGATCTTCTTCCAGTCGCAATTCCAAAAACTCATATTTACTCCTATCTGCTCTCTTCCGAGCGATCTCATTTTTTACTGGGGACACTCTGCGTTCCCTGTCCCTGCAGCCTTATTCTACCCATTCCGAAAAGGAAAAGTCAACACTAATCTCCGCTTTCTTCTGTATTTTATTTGTGCAATTTAGTTAAAATTAACTATCCGTTTTGGATAAGTTTTACAAAACTATCCGTTTATTCTTCGATATGCTCCTTGCCCATCGCGATGATCGCCTTGACATGCTCATCCGCCAGAGAATAGACGATCGTCTTTCCTTCCCGGCGGGCGCGGATCAGCTTCGAGGTTCTGAGGATCTTCAGCTGATGTGAGACCGCAGATTGGTTCATCTCCAGATCCGCGCAGAGCTCCGTTACATTGCGTTCCTGCTCGAAGAGGTCATAGAGAATGCGTATCCTCGTGGAATCTCCGAAGATCTTGAACAGCTCCGCGAGATCGCAGAGCTCTGCCTCCGAGATATTCTGCACGAGATGCTTCACCTTCTTTTCACTAAGCTGCATTTCCTTTGTCATTTCTCCGTCATTTCCTGTCTTTTCCTAATCCAACCCTTCCAAGCCGTTCCGCTGCGCCATCTGCAGTTCCTCGAAGCGGGAAGTACCGCTGAGCGCGCAGCCGCATTACTCCAGATACCGTCCGATGTGCAGCGGCTTCCCGGTCTTTCGCTTGTATTGCCGGAGCTGCAAGCCCAGATGCAGATATACATAGAGCAGCGTGAACAGCGTAGAGAAACGCGGCTCATCCGCACTCAGAATAATCCCCGGAATATAGAAAGCCAGGAGCAGCAGCAGCAGAATCAGATAACGCTCATCCAGAAAGCCGATCGGCTTCCCATAATGATTGATCCCGAGCAGCAGCCCGTAATACAGAATCATCATGACGAGCAGGAAGACCGGCCGCAGCGTGCTGTGCATCCCCTCCCGCGCGAAAAATTCGAGCGCGATCGTCGTCGAATTGATGACAATGATCAGCGGCACATGGAGGAGCAGCATTCCCAGCCCGCTGGTCTTCTTATGATGATCCAGCACGTTATCATAATAAAATCCATAGCTCAGGAACATCCCCGTCGCGATCAGGAAGGCGGAGAGATTGTAATAAATGCTCCCGCCCGGATGAAAATAAGAGCCGATGCCGATCAGCATCTCTCCGAAGGTCAGGATCACGAGCAGCAGGATCCGTTCCGTCAGGTGCGGAAAGTCTGCCGGATGCTGCGTCAGGAAATGATGATTCCGATAACGGATCACAAAGCCGAAGAGCAGGGCAAGCGCAGAAAGAGGGAGCCCGCTCAGCCTGTAAACCGGGATGCAGAGCAGCACCAGAAGCGCCTGCATGCAGAGCCCCTGAAAGGTATAATACAGGATCTGCCGGTCCAGCTCGTCGAGGTGATGCCCGTATTCCCGCTTGTCCCAGTTCCGATAGGCAAGATTCAGGAGAATCCCCGCCCATGCGAGATGATAACGGGCATAATTCTGCATAAGATGCGCTGCGCCGCTCGTCGCCATATAGTAGAGCAGATACATATTCAGCAGGATCGTCAGGTAATCCCGGATCGACTTCCGGCCGTAGCGGTTAAAAAACAGCACGGAAAAGAACCAGACCTGCACCGCGACCGCCATCAGAAAGAAGAAGCTCCCCAGCAGCTCCGCCGACGGAAATCCGCTCTCCATGCCATGGAACAGTCCGTTGATGCTGCGAAAGGTGTAGACAAAAATCAAGTCAAAGAAAAGCTCGATATATTCGACTCTTTTCTCAGGCTGCATCGTATTCTTTTCCGCATCCATGCTTTACCGCCTATTCTGTAATCAGAGCTCCCTGCCGGTGAGCATCGTATACGCCTCCTTGTACAATGCACTGGTCCTCTCCACTACCTCCTCCGGCAGCGTGTTCTGATTGTCCGGATTGGCACGCAGCCAGTCACGGACATACTGCTTGTCGAAGGATGCCTGCGGCTTTCCCGCCTCATATCCCCTAAGCCTCCAGAAGCGGCTGGAATCCGGCGTCAGCACCTCGTCGGCGAGTACGACATTTCCCTCTCTGTCCAGCCCGAACTCGAACTTCGTGTCCGCAATGATGATGCCGCGGGAGAGCGCGTAATCCGCGCATTTCCGATAGACAGCGAGCGTCGCGTCCCGAATCTTCACAGCGAGTGCCTCTCCGCGCCCCGGGAAGGCCTTTTCCAGCACGCCGATGGACTGCTCGAAGCTGATATTCTCATCGTGCTCCCCCAGCTCCGCCTTCGTAGACGGCGTATAGAGCGGCTCCGGCAGCTTCTCGCACTCCTTAAGCCCCTCCGGCAGCTTCCTGCCGCAGATTGTCCCGTCCTTTTTATAATTCTCCCAGCCGGAGCCTGTGATATAGCCGCGCACGATGCACTCGATCGGAATCATCTCCAGCTTCCTGCACAGAGTGGAGCGCCCCTCGAAGCTCTCATTCCGGAAAAATTCCGGCATATCCTTCGTGTCTACGGAGAGCAGATCGTTCGGAATGACGTCCCTCGTAAAATCGAACCAGAACTTCGACATCTGGGTCAGTACCCTGCCCTTGTCGGCAATCCGATTGTTCAGAATGACATCGAACGCGGAAATCCTGTCCGTAGCTACCATCAGCAGGTTTTCTTTGAGATCATAGATCTCACGAACCTTTCCTTCCTTAACTGGAACAAACGCAGTCATGAAATATCCCCTCCATTAGGTTTTGTCGCTATCCGCTCGCCATGCGAGACATCTATTTCAGTATACGATATTTTTGGAAGGACACAAGTGGAAATCTCATTTTTCTCCCTAGAGGCACAGCCTCCTCTCGATCCCGCCGTAGTCGATCCGCCTTTCTGCCCCATTCTTCAGGCGGAGACGAATTGTCCCTGAAGCGCCGCTCCGGTACGGATCCCCATAGTCTATCCCCTCGAGCGGAAAAAGCTCCTCCTCCGAAAAATCCGAGAGCTCCTCCTTCGTGATGACCTGTGAGAGAAGGACATGACTCTCTGACGCATCGTAGCGGCGTGAGAGCCGCATTTCCGCAAGCAAAATCAGGGAAGACGACGAATCCGGATTCGTCCCTCGGCTTTCTACCGTCCTGAGGCTCTCCCAGCCGTCATAAATCGTCATCGCCATCTGCCGGGGACTTCCCTCATGATCCCTTCCCTTCAGAATGACGGCGCAGGCGCCGCTTCCATCCTCTCTCCGGAGAATCTCCGTGCCATTATCCGGGAAGCCATAGGAACCGAGCCGGACAACACAGGGGCGCTGATTGAGGCGGAGCTTGTCCGCCCGGAAAATGCCCAGCGGTACCGGAAAATCTGCGAGATTGACTGCATCGAACCAATGGCATTCCTCCTCCATCCGGTAATCGAAGAACTGCCGCCGGTAGAGGACAGCCTCTCTCTGTCCGCACCAGAATATCACATTCCCGCGGAGCACTCTGCTGTTCCAGAGGCTCTCCACCGTATACTGCTGCGGCTCGATCTGCTCCGAGGCAGCCGCCTCCCACGGAAATTTGCTGTTGTAGCAGAGCTTGCCGTAATTCCACATTCCGTGCAGATCGTCCCTTCGCTTCCGTACCTTGCCAGTCCGGAGGATCGTCTCTCCGGAGGCGCCGTGATTCGTGAAGGCAAGCGCCGGACCGTCCAGAACCGTCTCCTTCACCTCTCCCGCCCGAAGAGCATCGAAGCTGCCGCGCTCCTCCCGCGCCGTCCAGAACGGATGCCCCTTCGGGAGATGCAGGCAGAGAAACGCTTTGCCGAGCCAGAACGGGGACTCCGCGCAGGAATAGCTCTGCACGAGCGGCAGGAACTTCCCATAGAAGCCGAGGGACGGAATTCCCTCCGCAAAGACATCCTCCCTGCCGAGAAACTGCAGGAGCGAGCCCGAAGCGATCTGCCGTGCCCTGCCATAGGAAAGTGACGGACTTTTCAGAAAAAGATTTCCGTCAAATGCGGAGGTCGCTGCATTCCGGTAAATGCAGCTCCGTCCCCACATAGTTGTCCAGCCATCCGCATCGAAAAAGTCCGGATAACTCCGCATCAGCGAATGGGAATGCGCTTCAAACTGCGCGGCGAGCTCCGGCATCCTTTCATAGCCGTACCAGCTGCACCAGAGCGGGCCGTAGACATTGAACGCCCAGCAGGAATAATAGTCGAAGCTTTCCCCGTCGCGATACCAGCCGTCTCCGACGTAATAGTCGAGAATCGCCTGCGCGTGCTCCTGCATGATCGTCTCGTCGATCTCGTAGCCATGCCGGAAGAGAAACGCCATATCCAGCATATTGAAGAGCCGCCAGTTCTGCGGGACAGTGCTGCTCTTCGCCCAATCCCGAAGAAAATCGGCGATCCGATCCTGCTCCACCCGGCTGCAGGTCTCCCAGATCTCTGTCTCCGACAGAGAGAGCCCGATCACCAGCGCACAGGTCTCCACTGTCTGCTGGAACGGCTTGCCGGGATCTATATCCGGCGCGCAGAGCGCCTGCATCTCCCGGTAGCTTCCGGCATAGAGCGGATCTCCCGGTGTCACCGTCCGGAGAATCTGTGTTTTATAATATTCTCGCAGCGGAATGCCGGAGATGCAGAGCTCCGGCTCCTCATGGAGCAGCACCGAAGCAATAAAAAAGGAGCGCGCCAGCCCCTCAAAGGTCTCCGCTCTCCTTTCCCGCTCCTGCTGCGCCGCTGGGGCATAGAGGTGAGGATAGCTCACCTCCGTCTCGGTTCTTGCGAGGACAATCGGATCCTCTGTCCCGGAAAGCTGGCGGAAAATGCCCTCCAGCAGGAACTTCCCCGCCTCGATCCAGCTTTCCCGCGTCAGGCCCGTGTAAGGGCTACGCGTATAGTCAAGATGCTTCGGTATGAATTTCATTACCAGTATATCCTCCATTCCGGTCTGAGCAGTCTCGTCAGCGCTTCCATATAGTAGTAGTCTCCCCATATCACATACTCATCGGTGCCCTCCGGCGTACAGGTATTGTAGGGGCTTTTGTGAGAATAGGTTCCGTGCAGCACCAGTCCGCTGCCGATCTCCCTCTGCTCTGTAATGCAGTGTCGCAGCACGCCCTCCAGAAGCTTCCGTGCAATACTTCGGTAATGCACGCTTTCCGTCCCCCCTAAATGCCCGCTCATTTCCAGCAGCCCGCAGATCACGATCAGGGTCGAGGAGGAATCCCTCGGCTGTACCTGCACATCATAGTCCGTATCGCCGAAGCGATCCTCTCGAAGCGGTTCAATATCTCCCTCTCCAAAGGACAGATCCCAGCAAGGAATCAGATCCTTCGGCAGATGATTCAGAAAATAGCTCGTTACCCGCTGGAAATATCGGATATACTCCTCCCGCTTCGTATAGCGGTATGCCATCGCAGTGCCGTATATCCCCCACGCCTGCCCTCTCGCCCAGGCGGAGCCGTCCCGATAGCCCTGACAGGTCGCGCCATGATCGAACGCGCCGCTCTCCGGATTCATAAAGACCGTATGCCAAGCAGAACCGTCCTCCCGTATGACGTTCGCCATGGCAGTACGGATATGCCGCTCCGCGATTTCCCGGAAGCGCGTCTCCCCCGTTTCTTCGCTCGCCCAATACAGAAGCGGCAGATTCAGGAGACAATCGATGATAAAGCGGTAATTTCCGGCTTCTCCCATCGTTCCCCACGCCTGCAGGAAGCCTCCGACCGGCTGGAAGCGGCGGAGCAGCTGCTCCGCCGCAAGGAGCGCTGCCCGCTTCCCCGTCTCCGATCCGATCAGCTTGTATGCCGCCACGCAGGACGGGCTGTAGAGGAAGCCCATATCATGGTGATCCACATCATAACGCGTCTCAATTCTCCGCAGGAAGGACACCACCTGCCTCTCTCCCGCATGAAGAAGCGCCGCCTTTTTTTTCACTTCCGCTTCCGCCTCATAGGCGAGCCAGATCTCCCCGGTCCAGAAGCCTGTCGTCCAGCCCCGGTTCTCCCCGGGACGGTAGCGGCCGTTTACGCTGTTTGCCCCGGGGAAGGAATCCGTAAAGTCTGCGAGATTCCGCTCAACCTGCTGCACCGCACTGTGCAGCGCCTCTCGGATTTCCCGATCCTGTGCCTCGGGATAGCCCTCGAGCGCGCTTTCCGTGATCCATTTTTCCATCCTCTGTCCCCCTGTCCCTTTCTCTCTTTTATTCCGCGTATATTTCGTTCATTCACAAAACGGATGCCCCTATACGTCTTGACTTCTGCCTTCTTATCCCTTCACGCCGGAGGAGGCGATACCCGCCACGAAGTATTTCTGCAATGCCAAAAATACCGCCAGTACCGGAATCAGTGAAAGCACCGAGGCCGCCATGATCAGCCCATACTCCGCGGAATACTGGGAAATGAACATTTTAAGTCCGATCTGCAGCGTCTTTTTGGATTCGCTTGTCAGATAAATCAACGGGCCAAGGAAGTCGTTCCATGTGTTTACAAAGGTAAAGATCACCAACGTCGAGAGCGCCGGCTTCGAAAGCGGCAGCATGATGCGCGCATAGATCCCATACTCGCTCATTCCGTCGATCCGCGCCGCCTCGCAGAGCGAATCCGGAATGCCCTCATAGAACTGCCGCATCATGAAGACGCCGAAGGCCGAGAATGCCTGCAGGATAATGATGGCAAGGTGCGTATCCGCCAGCCCGAGCGAGCGCATGAACATGAACTGCGGAACCATGTAGACCTGCCACGGTACGGCAATCGTCGCGACATAGGCGAGGAAGAGGAAGTTTCTGCCGCGGAAGCGCAGCTTCGCGAAGGCATACGCCGCGAAGCTGGAGCTCAGAATCTGAAGCACTGTGACAATCAGCGTCAGCTTCACGGTATTCTTCGTGAAGGTGAGGAGCGGGATCTTGGTCCAGATATCGAGGTAATTCCTCCAGCGCGGAGAACGGCTGATCCACGCATAGGGGATCACGAAGATATCCTTATTGAATTTCAGGGAGGCAGAGAGCATCCATACAAAGGGAATCAGCATCAGAAAGGCAAAGATGCAGAGGATCAGGTAAAGTAAGATCCTGCCGAGCAGTCTGTTTTGGCTTTTACGTTTCATCTTCTCTCCCTTCCTCAGTCATTTGCATAATTCTTCTCGCCGCGGAACTGAATCAGCGTGATCGCAAGAACGATACCGAACAGAACGATCGCCGCCGCCGAAGCGGTTCCCAGCTTCCAGTTCCGGAAGGCCTCCTCATAGATATAGTATACCAGCACCATCGCGCTCTGATTCACAACGCCGTTCGAGCCGCCCGCGAGCATATAGACGATGTCATAGACCTTGAAGCAGTTGATCGTCAGCATGATTGTCACAAAGAAGGTTGTCGGGCGAAGCTGCGGCACCGTCACATAGAGAAACTTCTTGAAGGCGCCCGCTCCGTCCAGGCTTGCCGCCTCATAGAGCTCTCCGTTGATGCCCTGTAGTCCGGCAAGATAGATCACCATGTAATAGCCCATATTTTTCCAGATTGAAAAAAGGACGATCGTCAGCAGCACGGTTTTCGGAGATGCCGCCCACTTCAAGGGTGCGGTATGCAGCACGCGGATCAGCAGCTGATTGATGATCCCACCGTTCGCCGGGGTGAAAAGCATATTCCAGACAGCGGAAACCGCCACAAGGGATGCCACATAGGGGAAGAAGGTCACTGTGCGGAAGAAATTTCTCCCCTTGATCGGCTGGTTCAGCAGGATCGCGAGTCCCAGCGCGAGCAGCAGCGTCAGCGGCACGGTGAAAATGCTGTAAAGTATCGTATTTTTCAGAGAAGCAAGGAAACGCGGATTCGAGAAAATATCTGCGAAATTCCGGAGCCCGACGAAGCGCATCGCGTTGCTGCCGTCCCAGCTCGTAAACGCCATGACAAAGGCCAGAATGATCGGCCCCAGCGTGAATACCGCGAAGCCGATAAAGTTCGGTGCGATGAAGGAATACGCCACAAGCGCCCGCCTTCTTTCCCTCCTTTGATTGTTGCTCTCCATATTCTCTCCCCTCTGTATGTCTTCCTGTACGCATCCCTTCTTCGGCAATGGGAGAGCAGCGATACTTCCGCCCTCCCACCTTCTGTTTCAAATCAGCGTCAGTGCAGTACCGCCTGCACGCCGTCATTCATCGCCTGTATTGCATCATCCACCGTCGCAGACTCCGTCATAATCAGATCATGCTGCTCATTGAGCACCGTCTCGATCTCCGAGGACTTGTCATTCGCCGGCATCTCGAGGTAGGTATGGCTGGTTACCAGCGCCGTCTTCGAATCTTCGTCCTGCGGGAAGCCCTCCATACCGGCGATCATTTCCACGATCTTCTCATTTCTCATCGCCGGAATGTTGCCGGTGGATGCCATCACCTGCGCACCCTCCTCACCGCTGACAAACCTCACGAAGTCCCATGCCGCATCCTTGTTCGGTGCACTCACAGGGATTGCCAATGAGGTAATGGTGGCAAGCGTTGATCCCGGCTCCACGCCCTCTGCATGCGGGTACTTCACGATTCCCCAGTTCTGACAGCTCGTGTACTCTCCGCTCTTGATCTTGTTGATCAGGGTCGCAATGAACCACGAGCCCATATTCATCATGCCGATATTCCCCTGTGCGAACGCATCCGAGTAATGCAGTCCCTGCGTCTTCAATGTCGCATAGTCCATGCATACACCGTCTCTCTGCTCTCCGAGCACCATCTCATAGTAGGGCTTCGTAAAGCCGTAATCGCCGTCCACGATGGAATGCTTCCCGTCAAGAATCCCGTCGAGCTGTACCGTAGATCTCCACGTATGATAATGTGCGCCGTAGACCTCCTGCCCCGGCGTCGTATCTGTCAGCGAACGGGCGATACGGTCATACTCCTCCCAGCTTATATCGTTTGTCGGGTAGGCAACCCCCGCCTTGTCGAAGATATCCTTATTATAGTAGATCACCCATACGTCAGAACGGAACGGCAGCTCATAGAGCTTGCCCTCGATCTTCACCTGATCCGTCACACCGCCGTAGAGGGCGGTATCCACCTGATCCGCCGCGATCCGCTCATCCAGCGGCTCCAACACGCCCTTGTTCACGAGCGTCATATAACCCGGCATATCCTTAATGGTGACCACATCGAAGTCAGAACCGGAGCCGGAAAGCTGAGTGCCCAGCACCGTACTGTAGTCTGTGGAGCCGAGATCCACCATCTCCACCTTTACATCCGGATGCGCCGCTTCAAAGGCATCGATCAACGGCTGATAGTAAACGGTGCTGGAAATGTCCCAGAGTGCCCATTTGATCGTCTTCGCGCCTCCCTCTGTCTGCCCGCTTCCGGATGCCGCTTCGCTCGCCTTCGTCCCGCTGTCTCCTGCCGGCGCGCTGCTGCTGCAGCCGGAGAGATTCGCGGCAAGCAGACTCATCACAACTGCAGCACCAATTGCTTTTTTCTTCATACCTTCCTCCTTTTATCCGGCAGCAAGAGCTGCCGGTCTCCTTGACTTATTGCCTGCCTCTATTTTATAATCCCTTTGCTTGTAGAAAAATGCGGTTTTTTTCTCAAATCTCATCATTTTTTGTTTGTTTCGACGGATTTTGTCATATTTTTGAATAAAGCTGTCAATTTATTTGAAATCAGTCCTTCAGAAGAGCCTATGAAAAGATACTTCCGTTTCCATTCCCTGCGCGCAAGGATCCTCCTGCTCTCGCTCGGCTTCTCCGCTCTGCTCGCACTCGCTGCCGCTTTCCTTACTTTCGCGTTTTCCCAGCGCTATCTGCAGGAATCCCAGCAGCAGTCCTCCATCATCAATCTGCAGATCCTCGGAGGCGAGCTGGATGCGGATCTGCAGCGGGTGGAGCTCCTCGCTGACTTCATCCAAATCGATCCGTCCATCCGCAACTACCTGAGAACCGTTACCGATCCGACATCCAGCCTCGCTGCCCGCCGGACGCAGGCGCTCAGCAGCTGGAACCGGCTTAACAACCAGTTTCTCAGCAGCGGGGTGCGAAGCAGTCTGAACCGTGCCGTCGTCTCCGTTTCCGACGGAAAAAGCTTCCTTCAGATCATGTCCAGCAACGGACAGCCCAGCAATTTCAATGCGCAGAGGCTCATGGCGGCGCCGTTTTTTAAGCCGCTCTATTCGGCGGAGCGTATCCTTTATCAGGGTCTGCAAGCAAATCCGCTGGACTTCGCCGGCGTGCAGCAGATCATCCCCCTTATCCGTCCGATCCGAAGCAGCAATTCCTCCCGCATCCTCGGCTGGATGTATCTGGAGCTGACGCCGGAGCTGATTCTCCGCAGGATGCGGAGCTTCTCCCTCCCTGCGGATGCCGGTCTCTATGTCTCGATCGGAGAAGGACAATCCTACCTTTACCGCGATGGTACGCTGCTTTGTGCCGTGCCCCCCATAGAGGCGCTCTCCCTCCGTCTCCATACGGAGGGCTGGGCGCTCTCCCTCGTCCCCTCTCGGACAGAGCTCAGGCCCCGCCAGCACTACTTCTACGGCCTCGCCCTGCTCTTCTCCGCGGCTGTCCTCCTGCTCGGCAGCCTGCTCTCCGCCCTGCTCCGAAGAGAGATCAACGCACCGGTCGAACGGCTGCTCGCACGGATCGAAAAGACAGGCGGCGGCGATTTCTCGCAGGATCCGGAGATCGAATGGGATAATGAACTGGGCAGCATAGGGAGGGGGATCAATGCACTCTCCGAAAATATACAAACTCTCCTCAACACCCGTATTCAGGATGAAAAGGCAAAAAAGGAGCTGGAATACCGTATTCTCCAGTCCCAGATCAACCCGCATTTCCTGTACAATACGCTGAATACTGTCAAATGGATGGCGAGCATTCAGGGCGCCGAGGGCATCGCGGAGATCTCTACCGCACTCTCCCGCCTCCTGAAAAATATCGCCAAGGAGCAGAGGGAAATCATCGCTCTCCGGGAGGAGTTTCATTTGGTTGACGATTATTTCACTATTATGAAATATCGATACGGTGGAAATATAGAGCTGGAATACCAGATCGACGAGGAGTGTCTGCTTCTTGCCGGCATTCATCGTTTCTCCCTGCAGCCGATCCTCGAAAACGCGATCTTTCATGGCATAGAACCAAAAGGCGGAGCCGGAAAAATCCGCATCCACGTCTGCCGTGCGCCCGAGGATGCAGACAAACTTCGGATCTCGGTCTATGACGACGGCATCGGGATGCGCGAGGAGCAGATCCGGAGAGCGCTGCTCGGAACCGGAGAAGAAGAAAATGACTTCTTCCGTCATATCGGGGTGTCTAATGTCCGCCAACGTATCCTCTATGCCTTCGGTGAACCCTACGGGCTCTCCATCCGAAGCGCTCCCGGCAGCTTCACAGAGGTCTGCTTCCTTCTGCCGCTGCGCTTTCTCGACACAAATGCAGAAAACGACTGATTTGCTTTCTCAGCTGTATGCTTTTCGGAGGTGCCCCTATGTACAATGTTTTCATCGTTGACGACGAGCCGCTCGTCCAGATCGGACTTCGTTCCATGCTGCAAAGAGACTTCGCTTCGGAGGTTACCGTCTCCGGAAGCGCTTCAAACGGAAAGGACGCGCTCCGTTTCATTACAGAGCAGCGCCCGGACATCGTCTTTGCAGATATCAAGATGCCCCTGATGAGCGGGCTAGAGCTGCAGGAGGAATGCCGGAAGCGCTTCGGCGAGCTGCCGGTCTTTATCATCCTGACCGCCTATGAGGACTTCGCGCTCGCACGCACTGCACTGGCAAACCGTGCGGCGGATTATATCGTAAAAATCGAGCTCAGTACGGAAAATCTCAGGAGGGCGCTGGAGCGTGCTGTGAGGATTCTGCGCGAGCATAAAAAACAATTCTTCCCGGATGCAGCCTCTCCGCAGGACTCTATCGCAGAGCTCAAAAGACGCTTCCTGTCCCGGCTCCTCCGCGGAGAGCTCCGGGAGCGGGAACAGCTCCTGCAGGAGGCGTCAGAGCTTGGCTTCGAGCGCTTCCATGACCGCTATCTCACAGTGTATTGCGAGATCCTCCCACCGATCTCTGTCTCACAGGAGGAAAGTCAGACAAATGACCGGCTCCGACAGCTCTGTACCACCTGCTGCACCATGGCAGAGGAGATCATCCGCCGCAGAACGGAATTCCTCCTCTTTCCCTATGACCTGCGTCACTTCACGCTTCTCTTCTACTTCGAGGAGGGGAGCGCCGTCGCGGATCGAACTGCGGCAATAGACGAGGCCCTCGAAAATGCGCGGGAAATGATCCGCAGCTACTTCAATGCCTCGCTCCGCTTCGGCATCGGCACCGTCGTAAATGATCCGCTGCAGATTTCCGAATCCTTTCAGGAGGCGAAGACTGCGGAGGAGCAGACGAACGAAAGCGCTCCGATCCGCCGCTTCAGCCATATCGTCGGCGCCAACCGCCGTTCCGGAAAGGATCGACTGATCGCGGAAATCCAGCATTATATCGACGAGAATCTGAGCGGGAAGCTGCTGCTGAATGAAATCGCCGAGAGCTTCGGTCTTTCGCCCGCCTACCTCTCCGTCATCTTCAAGAAGAATACCGAGATCGGCTTCTCGGAATACGTCTATACAAAGAAGATCGAGCGGGCGAAGCAGATGCTGCTCTCCGGGGATATGAAGATCTACGAGGTCGCGGACGCGCTGGGCTTCGAGTCCGCCTATTACTTCAGCAAGGTCTTCAAGAAGGTGGACGGACACAGTCCGAGAGAGTATATCCAGCAGAAGTCCGAGGGGTCGGATCCCCCTTGACATCGGATGATAATGCAGAATGACAAGCTTGACCGCTGCGCCAGATTTCGATATTCACTCCGGAAACCATAGCTCGATCCCCTCACCCCGCATCGTGAGAAGGAGTCTCCAGCAGTCCTGCTTCCATTCCCGCCGCAGGCGCGCATCCCGGATTGGGAGACGCTCCTTCTCGATTCGCGACACGCCCTGACAGATGAATGCCGCGTCTCCGACCTGTATCTCCCATGCATCCTCCTTCGCGCCGGGTAGAAGCTCCGGCTCCGTACAGAACATCAGGGTGAGGCGGCATTCCGCGCTGCCTCTGTAGTGATCCCGCAGGCAAATCCCCTCTCCCTTTCGAAAGGAAACACTGCGCCGGTAGCTCTGTACCAAAGAACTGCCATAGGCGCCCGCAAGCTCCATAGCAATCCGGCTTTCTGCATCTCCGAGCTGCCATTCTACCTCCCGCGCGGCGAATTCCGCACCAGCTCTTTGCTGAATTTCTCTTTCCTCCGGTGCGGAAATACCGGCATCCTCTTCCCGCAGATAGAAGCTCGGCAGATTATGATATTTCGACTGCATTGTCCAAATCTGATAACGCTCCGCCGAGAAGGTCTTCCGCGTATAGGTCTCTACGCCGATATCGATCAGGAGAGGCTTCCCGTCCCGATAGAGCGTGACTGAGCCGCAGTCATTATGATTGTGCGCATCTGCATTATTCCCCGCCTTCACCGCAAGCGTATAGCGTGCATCCCGTGTGAGGAAGAGCCCAACGCTCTCATAAAAGCAATCTGCCGGAGGCTCTGCCGATTCAGGCGCATATTCGAGCATTTCTCTCTCTGAGGAGAGCTGCAGGAGATGATAGTAGAGGTTTTCCTCATTACAGAGAAGCCTGCCGTTTCTATCCTCTCCCGATGGCTCGAAGCCGCTTCTCCGATAGTCCTCCGCAGCAAAACGGGCATAGCCCTCATTGCCTGTCGCCCGCGCGAAGAGGAAATCCCGCGCAGTCCGAGAGCCTGCATGGGGAGAGCAGTCTGCGAAATTGAAATATCTGCCGGAGCCGACATAGACATTCCGGATATAATTTCCGATCTGGTAGAGCAAAGGGCTGTGAAACACAGGCATAGACGCATCTCCCAGAATCCGGCACAGGAGCCGCAGCGCGCCATAGAGGCAGAGGCCGGCATGACCGTAATACTCCGCACCCTCACTGCAGCAGCCGTCATCCCCGTACTCGTCCAGAAAAAAATCGAGAGACAGCGCTGCCTGCCGAAGCTCTGCCTCTCCCGCCTCCAACCGCTCCCGCGTAAACAATGCAAGCAGCACATTCTGCGTAATCCACGGCGTCCAGTTCAGCATCGGACTCTTCCCATCTCCCATCCACCAGAAGTGATAGCTTCGGTAGGGATGCAGGATCCGCTCCCGGATACGCTGGGAAACCAGCTCTGAAATGAAAGGGCTGATCTCCCGGAGCCTCGGTCGGAGCAGCTGCTCGGCGACTCCTATGATCGCCGCCGTCTCCGCTGCGAAGAGATCGATGACCGGGTGTGCCGCATCCTGTAATGGGTACTGCTTCTCGTCCCGGACATAGGAATTATGCGCCGGAAGGCACCAGCCGGTCTCCTCGAGGAGCAGATAAAGTCCGTCCAGAATCGGGGACAGGAAGCGCCCTCTGTTTTCCATGCACTCCGACAGCACCAGTGTCGTGAGCTTCTGCCGCCTGGAGAAGTATTTCCGTTCAAAGCCCTCCCGCTCCCCGCTCTCTGAAAAGCACAGATAGTCGCTCGCGAGAAGCTGCGCCCACGGCTCTGCCGCCGCTTCCTCCCCCGTGCGGATCTGCGCCGCACGGTATTCCGGCGTAATCCCGTCCCAGAAGCGTCTCTCTCCGATGTCCGGGAAGGAAAGCGCGCGCGGCACGATTTCACCGGAAAGCATATCCTCTGCCAATGTACAGTGCTCTCTTCGATATGGCATACTCAGCCCTCGCTTTCCTCTCCGATCAATTCAATCTGCGTCAGTGCCGGAAACGGACTCGGCTCTGAAGACTGCCTGAGCCCCCGGAGCAAAACCCATTTCACGCGCCGTCTGTCCAGCCCCGAAAAGATGTGCGGTGCTCCGAGGGACTTCTCCATCCTGAGCGCTTCCTCTGTCCCATCGGAAAAGCAGAGACAGGCGGCAGTCCACCAGTTATCATGCGGAAAATCCGCCCGCGTATACAGCCGAGCCTCCCGGATATCCACCGCTCTCCCAAAGTCAATCCGAATCTCCGCATCCGCTCTCCGGTTGATCCCCCACGAGCTGTAGGGCCACTCTCCGTGTCCCTGTACCGCAACGATCCCGTCAATCGCATTTCTTGCCGCAAACACCGCTTCGCCGCGGGTCTCGACATTTGCCGAAGCATGGGGATACACCCCCTCGACTTCATGCCTGTCAAAGGGATTTCTCGCCAAATTCCGCATTCCCCCTGTCTCCCAGCGCTCGGCAAGGCAAATTCGAATATAATGACGACTCCCGCTGAATGCACGCGGGTCATAGCTCTCCCGCTCTTCATAGAAGGGCACCGGATAGCGAATACAGTCCGTCCTCACATAGACCAGCGCCTCCCCGACCGCATTGTCCACTGTGATCCGGTAGAAACGAGCCCGTTCCAGCCCGGAGAATTCGATCACATCATTCCTCCGATACTCCCCTGTGTAGCAAAGGGTAAGCTCCCTCTCCCCCTCCGCGCTCTGCTTTGCGACATTGTCCCATGTATTATAGATCCTGACCCGCAGCATAAAAGCCTATCCTCCCGTCGTTTGCTTCCGCCAATTATAGCGGATGCTATGTGATGGGAACATAGACTTTTTTTCGGATTCGTTATTCTTTTTTTACATCCGGCGCTGGGATCAGAAGCCGTAGTAGCGATTCACGCCAGCAGTCAGCCCCTCCGCGAACTTCTCAAGCCTCGCCCTGCCGTGCTCCGTCGCCTTGTCTCCGAGCTCGATGTCCACCGAGGGAATCGTGGAATAGGCGGTCTGAGTCAAATCCATATCCATGGAGCCGCCGGAAAAGATCTTCACATTCTGCTCGCGAAGCCCCTCCACGAGACTTTCCCCGAGCCTTTCGTGCTTCTTCCAGGTGGAGGCGACCGGCTCCATGCTCTTCAGCCCCTCCGGCACCGACATATAGAAGGCTCCCTTATCCTTTTCGGTCGAGTCGAAGTGAATCGCGATATGGCAGTCTGCCTTGTTGTTGGAAATGACGGTTCGCGCCACATTGTCGAGCTGCACGTCCTCTCCCGTACGGAGCATCAGCACATCATAGCCCTCCGCAAGGAGCTGCTGCCCGAAAATATGCGCCAGCTCCAGATTGACCTCCGCCTCGGTCTTCCCGTCCGGAAAGGTCATCCCGGAGGAAACCGCCACGGCGCTGGTCGCGCCCGCCTTCGTCGTTCCGCCGGTCAGCTTCGCGCTGCCGTCCGGATGGCAGAGCGTCTTCACCGAAGCGCCGCCCTTCGTGCCGTGTCCGGCATTGACAGCGATGGTAATCCCCTTCGGCGCAGCGCTGTCCGTCGTATACAGCACCGCCTTGCCGGTATTGATCTTCGCATTCGAAGCATATTTCCAATCCAAATTCAGCCCGATCTCTGTCGCGGCGAGGCTCTGAAACGCCATCGATACGGAAAAAGCGGCGGCAAGCACCGCCATCGTCCATTTTCTCATTTTATCCTCTTCCCTTAAAAGCCCGTCCCGGATACCGCGGCATCCGATGCTATGAAAAGTCTAGCGCAATTCCCGGCGCAGTGCAACGGACATTCGCTTACGCCGCTCTTAAGGAATTCTTACGACAGCACTCATCCCGTCAGTCGGGAAACCAGAAACCAGAGCAGCACGAGGATGCCCAGCACGATTCGGTAATAGCCGAAGATCGCAAAGGAATGATTCCGGATATAGCGCATCAGGAAGTTAATGCAGTAGAGGCTCACCAGAAATGCTACGAGGCAGGCAAGCAGCAGATACAGCCATTGGCTTCCGGAAAAGAGCAGACCGTGCTTCACCAGCTTCAGAAGACTCGCGCCGAACATCACCGGCACGCTCAGGAAGAAGGAAAACTCCGCCGCCGGAATCCGCGCTACGCCCAGCAGCATCGCGCCGAGTATGGTCGCGCCGGAGCGGGAGGTGCCCGGGATCAGCGCGAGGCACTGGAACAGACCGATCAGAAAGGCAGTTCGGAGATCCAGCTCATGAAGGCTCTCCACCGTGAATTCCTTCGTTTCATTCTGCCGCTCCAGCACGAGGAAGAAGATGCCGTAGAGAATCAGCATCAGCGCCACGACGAAGCCGTTATAGAGATATTTATCGAGGATGTCGTCGAAGAGCAGCCCCAGCACTGCCGCCGGAACGCAGGCAGCGATGATCTTGATCCAGAGCTGCATCTTCGACGGGAGCAGACCGACCCTGCCGCTCCTCCGAGAGCGCGCAAGGGGCCAGAGCTGATGGAAGAAGCGGAACAGCACCGCGAGGATCGCTCCCAGCTGAATCACCACCAGAAAAACCGAGACGAAATCCTCCGGCTGATGCAGATGAATGATCTCATTCACGAGGATCATGTGTCCGGTCGAGGAAATCGGCAGCCACTCGGTGAAGCCCTCTACCATTCCCAAGATGATTACTTTCAGAATCTCAATAATGTTCATATTTTTCCTTCTATAAAAAAGTTATCCGGCAGGACGAGCCTCCTGCCCTCTGAAGCAGCTGCGCTATCTGTTTTCGATCTGCCAGTTGATCGGCGAAAGTCCTTGCTCTGTGAGGTAACGATTCGTCTTCGAAAACGGCTTCGAGCCGAAGAAGCCGCGGTAGGCGCTCAGCGGGCTCGGATGCGGTGCCTTCAGCACCAGATGCTTCGGATTATGAAGCATCTCCGCCTTTTTCTGCGCAGGACTGCCCCAGAGGATGAATACCATCGGACGATCCTGCTCCGCAAGCACCCGGATCGCCGCATCCGTGAACTCCTCCCATCCGATCCCCCGATGGGAATTCGCCTCATGGGCACGAACCGTGAGCACTGTATTCAGCAGCATCACGCCCTGCTCCGCCCATGCCCGAAGATACCCGTTGTTCGGGATATAACAGCCCAGATCGTCATGGAGCTCCTGATAAATATTTTTCAGAGAGGGCGGGATCTCCACCCCCGGCTTGACTGAGAAGCTGAGTCCATGCGCCTGCCCCACATTATGATAGGGATCCTGCCCCAGAATCACGACCTTCACCTCGGAGAGGGGCGTGAAACGGAAGGCGTTGAAAATATCCCCCGCATCCGGAAAGATCCGCCGCGTCTCATACTCCCGCTTCACTGTATTGTAGAGCCGTCGGTAATACGGCTTCGCAAACTCCGCCTTCATCGGCGGCAGCCAGTCATTGTCAATCATGCTCTCCTCCAAAACTTACATGGGAGCTCCTCCGCTCTCTCTGCTGCGAAACCTGCTTGTAGAGGTCATAGAGCAGCGAGCCGGTCTTTCCCTCCGCCGGATATTCGTCCTTTCCGATCTCCAGAATATATTTCTCATAGGCGTTGATAATCCGTGTCCCGCACGAATGTGCCCGTTCCCGCCGGAAGTCCCCGTAGCTGGCATGGACATGCCCGTGCACCATATATTTCGGATGATAGCGGCGTAGAAGCTCCTCGAAGCAGACGAAGCCCTGATGCGGAAGATCCGGGAGATCCCCGTAGCCCTTTGCCGGCGCGTGCGTCACCAGGAGATCGAAGCCATTCTTCAGCGCGATATCCCGCCGAACCCGCTGCACCCGCTTCGCCATCTCCCGCTCCGAATACATGTACACTCCGTTCCCGTAGCGCATGGAGCCGCCCAGCCCGAGGATCCGAAGCCCATGGAAGTCATAGACCCGATCCTCGATGCATTCACAGCCGAGCGGCGGACGGTAATCGTAGCTGCTATCATGGTTTCCATGCACATAGAGCAGCGGCGCTCTCCCCATCGTCACCAGAAACTGCAGATATTCCGGACACAGGTCACCGCATGAAACAATCAGATCTATCCCCTGCAGCTTCGACTTATCAAAATAATCCCAGAGGGACTTGGATTCCTCATCCGCAATGAACAGTATCCTCATGTCAGAAAGCCTCCCGCCCGAATCAGCTCCTGCACCGGCTCCGTAAACTCCGTGAGCTTCGGCAGCTCGCCGATGACATTGTCGTTCAGCCAGCGCATATTCACGATTTCCTCCGCACCGAGACTGCCCGCCGCGTCGTCCTGGATCAGCCCCTCCTGACTGTGCAGCTCGCCATGGAACGGGCTGAGCCGCTCCAGAATGATCTCTCTCCTGAGAAGCTCAATCAGCTTCCGCGAGCTGTAGTTCAGCTCTCCCGAGAGCAGGATGTCGATGACCCCCTCCCGAAGTCCGTACCAATAGTTGAGCGCCTGATGCGATCTGGCGAGCCGGCTCTCCTCGAAGGAGCCCTCCATGACGGAATTGACCAGAAGCTCGTAATACTTCCCCCAGTCGAATACCGGCGCTGCGAGATTGGTCACGAGCTCCCCGTCCACGGAAATATAAAGCCCGTATTCCCGGGAGGGTCTGTCTGCGCGGGAGAATTCCTGCCCGGAAATCGTCGTGATGCCCTTCTCCCGGAAGTACCGCTTCCAGTCGTCGTCCCGCCTGCCTCTCCAGCGGAGGTGCACACGTGCCCAAGGGTTGATCAGCTGTGCACCGAGCGCGAAGGCATTGATATTCGCGAGCGTGCCGTAGAGCGGGCAAAGCTCCGCATAGCCGATGTCATTGCCCTCCGTCACCGACGCCGCCAGCGCGCCCATCAGGTATTTCGCCTCGTACATCCTGCCGTAATAGCTCCGGATCGAATTGTAGGAGGCATGCACCGAACAGTTCAGGATGCGGATGTCCGGATACGCGATCGCCATCTTGACCGCCACCTCCATCATCGTTCCCGCCGTCGTGAAGATAATGTCGGCGCCCCGCTCCGCGGCGTTCCGGATCGCAGCGCTGACCGCCGCTTCATCCCGGCAATTCTCATACTTCCAGGTCTCCACCCGCTCCCGGAATTTCTCATTCAGATAGTTTCTTCCCAGCTCATGCGCATAGGTCCAGCTCGAAACCTCGATGTCCTGCTCGTAGAGAAAGGCGATCCGCAGAGGCTGCTTCCGCACCGCCAGCGGCGCGGACAGAAACGGAAGCGCGCTGCCGCTCCGCCGAACCTCGGTAGGAGTCTGCACCAGCGTGACCTCTCCGGCAGACTTCAGGTACTCCTTCCATACCTTCTCGATATTCTCCTGAATCTCCTGCGTTCCTCCGTCCCGGAGACTGGCGAAGCCATAGACATTCAGATAGATCAGAAAGGCGTCTCCCGCCGTGATCTCGAGCTTCCCGCCGCCCCGCTCCGTATATTGCTCCCGAAAGCGCTCGAAGCTTGCGTGTACATCCTTGCGAAGCTCCTCCGGCCACAGCTCCCCCGGCTCCATGCCGCAGAGCTTCTGGAGCCGCTCGTAGCCTCCCGGCTCGGAGAACGTGATGGAATACATTCGCGCAGCACGAAAAAACTCCACGAATTCATAGTAGAGCCGGTTTTCCTTCTCTTCCGTCCGAACCGGCATGACCCGGATCACATTCGCGGGAATGGAGCCTGCCTTATTGTACTTCATCACGGAAACCCGCTTGTTTCCCTCCTGTACGTAGAACTTGCGTAGATACTCATAGACCAGAATCGGATCGCGTATCCCCTCGTTCACCGCAGACTCATAGAGGTGCGTCCACTTCATCGCGAATTCCGTACGAACCCCCAGAAGCGGCATGAAATTGTCCGCGAAGGCCTGCTGCCGTCCCGCAGTTTTCGTCCCGACGATATCGTCGATCGGGATCTCCAACACGCCCAGCCGGTTCTCCCCCTGTACATCCTCCGGCTTCACGATATCGTCCAATGCCGGCAGGTACGGATATTTCCCGAACAGAACCGCGCGCCGATACGCCCAGTCCCCCAGCTTCTTCGCCTCCTGATATTCCTCCGTCATTTGCCGTCCCCCTCCTGCGGATATATACCAGTATAACACATTTCCGCAGCACAAACGAAAGAAAAAAGGAGAAAGGATCCATTCCTGTATCCCTTCTCCTGCTCTGTTTGCAGCAGTATCGCCCTCTGTCTGAACCAAGGATATCCGCCAGGCTCCCTGCCTTTACTTCGGGCCTGTCGTGCTGCCTTCGATCAGCGCACCGGTATTCCCGCTGTTTCCGGAGCTGCTGTGGATCGCGGGGTTCGTCGTCCCGTTCGGTGCACTGCCGGTATTTCCGCCCGGTACTGTCGTCACATTCGAGCCGGCGCTCGTCCCTCCCGGCACAACGGCTGTGCCATTTCCCGATGCGCCCGGCCCTGTGCGCTGGTCAGCGGCATTGGTTTCACCTGCCCCGCCGGGGGTGACTGTGGTCGTAGTCGTGGTGGTCGTAGTTGTTGTGGTGGTTGTACCCCCGCCGTTTGGCGTACTGCTGCCGCTGCTGGACTGCGGCGCGTTCGCCTGCGTAGAGGAAACATTCGCCGGAGCTGTGATCGCCGCACCGCTGCTGTCGAAGCTGTAGTTCGTACCGCCGATATCCAGCGTCGTGTTCGCCGCCATTTTGCCGTCACTTAGATAGTAATAGCGGCTGCCGTCCTGCAGCCAGCCCTTCACCATCCTGCCATTGCCGGTGAAGTAGTACCAGTCATTCTCGATCTTCTGCCAGCCGGTGCTCATGATCCCGTTGTTCGGGTTCATGTAATACTTATTGCCCTCGGTGTCCGTCTTCCAGCCGGTCTCCATCTGCCCGTCGCTGCCGTTCAGATAGTAGTAGCTGTTGTCCTGCTTGTACCAGCCGGTATCCATCGCGCCGTCTGTGCCGAAATGGTACCACTTCTCCTTCAGCTTGACCCAGGTATTCGAGAGCATCACGCCGTCCTCTGTGCCGAAGTAATACCATTTTTTATTGATCTGCCGCCAGCCCGTCGCCATAACGCCGCTCGCCTTCAGATAATACCAGACGGTCGCACCGTTCCGCTCCGTCTTCAGCCAGCCGGTCTGCATCACACCGTCGGAACGGAGATAGTACCAGTCTGTGCCGATCTGACGCCAGCCCGTCGCCATCAGCCCGGAGTCGCGGAAATAGTGCCAGTTATTGTTGATCTTCTTCCAGCCCGTCACCGTATAGCCGTCGGAGCCGATATAATAGTAGCCGGAAGAGGTATGAATCCACTTCCCGGTAATCCGCTTGTTCGTGGAATCATCGACATAATAGTATTTCCCATTCTCCTGTCCCCAGCCTGCGTACGCTGCGCCGGACCATGCCGACAGCGAAAGCGCCGTACACAGCAGCAGGGCGGAAAGCCGTCTCGAAAGTCTCATCTCATTCCCTCCAAACCATCCAGGAAAGCAACTCCTCAGATTCTGAATTCTCTATTCATAAGATAGCACACTCTCCGCTGTCTGTCCCTTTCTTTCCCCTTAATTTTTCTGATTTTTCTGTAAGATTTCATCCGAGTCTGCCATGCTCCGTGAGCCGCCGGTACGCATTCTTGAAGTAGCGGTACATCCGGAGCGTATACTCCCCGAAGCTCTCCCCGAGGGAGATTTTATACATACCCCAGAGCGCCCAAAGCAGCCCCCCCAGTCCCATATATGCCGTGACGATATCCGACAGCTCCGGAAACGCCGCTCCCTGCACGGCAATCCCCCGCTCGGGGAATGTCTTCTCTCCCGGAAGGGCCGTCTCCGCTGCGCCGGAGAGCGGTGCAGCGAGGTAATCCGCGAGCAGCTCCTCCGCCTCTGCGAAGCTCATGTAGGAATAAATTGCCGACATCGCGATATCGATGAGGGGATCCGCCATACCGCTGTACTCCCAGTCGATCATCCGGAGCCCTTCTCCGGTGAAGAGAAAATTGTCCTGCACCGAGTCGATGTGGCAAATCGTCCTCTCGCGGGAGAGCCCGTCCAGATAGGCGAGCACCGAGTCTGCCTGCATCCGGATCTTCGGATAGTCCTCGAAGCCGATCTCATGTCCGTTTCGGAGACAAAGCGCCTCGTAATGCCGGAGCCGCTCCCGAATATCGAAGGCATGGGGAAGTGAGATGCCGGAATTATGCAGACGCTTCAGCATCGCCATACAGGCGTATCTCTCTTCCGGCTTCGAGAAATCCGCATTCCGCGCGCCTTCATAATAGCGGGACAGCTTATAGCCGCTCTTCCGGTCGAAATAGACAATATCCTCCGTGATGCCGAGCGCCGACACCGCCTCGTAGACCGCTGCCTCCTCCTCCCGCTTGATGAGCTGCTCCGTGCCCGGCCCCGGAATCCGGCAGATATAGGACTGTCCGCGGTATCCTGCCGAGGCGGAACGCTCCGAAACGGAGAAAAGCCACGACTTGTTGGTCATCCCTGCCTTCAGGCAGCGAATGTTGATAATGTCCGATTCGGGAATCCCCATGCCGCGGGACACCAGCCGCATCGCCTCTGAGCCGGAATGATGCAGATACCTCTCGTCAAATTCCCGCAGCTCCTCCAGATTCTCAAATTCATAGATGACGTTCTCCTCCTGCATATTCGCATGAAGCTCCGGCAGTCTCCGGAGATTCCGGATCAGCACATCCTCCCAGTAGAACTGCTCCGTGCCCGGCATCCGGTAATACGCCGCGGCGAGCGGCAGGAACGCCTCCGTGAACTCCCGCGTGAGGTAGACCGGACCGTACATGCACCACTGATTCTCTCCTCCGACCCTTACTTCCCGGATCACCCGATTCTTGCCGAAGTCTATCGCCCACTCCCGGGTCTCTCCCGCCATGAAGCTCGCCGCGTACCAGCTGCAGGGCTCATAGCTATGATAGAGATTCTCCCGCAGCCAGTTGTCGGAGGAGAGGATGTAGCAATTCTTCCCGCGAAGAAAGTCCGCCGCATGACAGACCGTCGCCAGCGTATTCTTCACAGCATACTCCGGATTGTAGATCAGCTTCAGATCATACTTGTCTACAAGATAGTCGAACTTCTCCTTCAGATAGCCGACCATGATCGCGATGTCGGTGATCCCCGCCTCGTGGAGCTGCCGGATCTGCCGCTCGATCATCCGCTCTCCGAGCACCTCCAGAAGCCCCTTCGGCGTCTCATAGGTAAGCGGCACGAAGCGGGAGCCGAAGCCGGAGGCGAGAATCAGGGCGGCATCGACCCGATACCCCCCGAGCAGCTCCCTCCCCTTCGCACTGACACAGAGTCTGCCGCGCTTCGTCCCCTCCTCCCGGAGAAGATAGCCGTCCGCAATACCCGCTGCGACACGCTGGTTCAGCTTTCCCAGAGAGATCCTGAGAAGCTTCGCCAGCTCCCGCTGCGTACACTCCGGCTTCTCCAGAAGCGTCCGCAGTACCATGATCAGCTCATTCATCGCCGTCTCTTCTCCTTGTTTCTGTGTTTTCCTTGTATTTTTGTTCATATTTTATATCTCATCCAACTTTTTGAACATTCTAGCACTGAAAGACCGGAAATGCAAGCGGATGATTTGAAAGCCATATGCGGAATGTGCATGTATACACACAGAACACCCCCCGTATGCTATGTCCTACTGCTCCGAGACCTCGAAGATCAGGTCGCCGTAGGACGGGAAGGGCCAAAGATCCTTGTCCACGATCCCCTCCAGCTGATCTGCCGGCGCACGGAGCGCCTCCATGTCCGCCGCCACAAGGTCGTGGTAGGCATGCGCCCGTTCCTCGGCATCCCGGATCCGGAGGGAGCGCTCCACATCAAAGAGCAGCTGCTCCCTCCGATCCTGCAGCTCACGAAGGAGGCGGGAGGAGCGGGTCAGGAGCCCCAGCTGCACTGACACATCCGCCTCCGCGCAGGCGGCGCGCACCTTGTTGACGGAATCTGCGAGCCGTGTATTGTAGCGGATTACCGCCGGAATAATCTGCTTTCCGGCAATGTTGATCATCGCGCGCGCCTCGATATTGATAACCTTCGCATACTGCTCGAACTCCACCGCGCTGCGGCTCCGGAGCTCGCTCTCCGTATAGATGTCAAATTCGCTGAAAAGGCGAATCGCCTTCTCCGTCGTCAGCGCCGGGATCGCATCCACCATGGAGGGGAGATTCGGAAGGCCTCTCCGTGCCGCTTCGGCGACCCACTCCTCGGAATAGCCGTTGCCGTTGAAGATAATCCTCTCGTGCTTCGACAGGAGCTCCTTGATCAGGTCATGCAGCTCGAGCTGGAAATCCGCCGCGTTTTCCAGCCGATCCGCCGCCGCCTTGAACTGCTCCGCGACGATGGTATTCAGGATCGTATTCGTACTGGCAATGGAGTCCGAGGAGCCCACCATACGGAACTCGAACTTGTTGCCGGTGAAGGCAAAGGGCGAGGTCCGGTTCCGGTCCGTGACATCCGCGTCCAGATCCGGGAGCGTAGTCACACCGGTCTTCAGATTCTTCCCCCGCTTCGAATTCGTCGCATAGCCGGTGCCGATCAGCTGCTCCACGACATCCTCCAACTGCGTCCCGAGGAAAACCGAGATGATCGCGGGCGGTGCTTCGTCTGCGCCGAGACGGTGATCGTTTCCCACATCCGCTGCGGAGAGTCGGAGAAGGTCGGCATGAATATCCACCGCTGCCAGAATGCAGGACAGCACCAGCAGGAACTGGACGTTTTCATGCGGCGTGACGCCCGGATTCAGCAGATTGATGCCGTCGTCCGTCGTCAGCGACCAGTTATTGTGCTTGCCGGAGCCGTTCACACCCTCAAACGGTTTCTCATGCAGGAGGCATTCCAGTCCATGCCTGCCCGCCGCCTTTTTCAGCGTCTCCATCACGAGCTGATTATGATCCGCAGCGAGGTTCGCCTCGTCATAGATCGGCGCGAGCTCATGCTGTGCCGGAGCCGCCTCGTTGTGCTCCGTCTTCGCGCTGACGCCGAGCTTCCAGAGCTCGAGATCGACATCCCGCATAAAGGCGGCGATCCGCTTCCGGATCACGCCGAAGTAATGATCGTCCAGCTCCTGCCCCTTCGCCGGCATGACGCCGAAGAGCGTACGTCCGGTATAGATCAGATCCTTCCGTTTCAGATATTTCTCCCGGTCGATCAGGAAATACTCCTGCTCCGCACCGACGGAGGGCTTCACATTCTTTGAGCTGGTATTACCGAAGAGACGCAGCACCCGGAGCGCCTGCTCGTTGACCGCCTGCATGGAGCGGAGCAGCGGGGTCTTCTGATCCAGTGCTTCACCCGTATAGGAGCAGAACGCCGTCGGGATGCAGAGCGTCACCGCTTCTCCCTCCCGCCGGAGGAAGGCAGGGCTGGTGCAGTCCCATACGGTATAGCCGCGCGCCTCGAAGGTCGCACGCAGCCCGCCTGAGGGGAAGGAGGAGGCATCCGTCTCGCTCCGAACCAGCTCCTTGCCGGAGAACTCCATCATGACCTTGCCCTCGCTGTCCGGTGCGGAAATGAAGGAATCATGCTTCTCCGCCGTGATGCCGGTCAGCGGCTGGAACCAGTGCGTATAGTGCGTCGCTCCATTCTCGATCGCCCACTCCTTCATCGCCTGCGCGACAGAATCCGCAATCGTCGGATCCAGCTCATAGCCCTCGTTCACGGTCTTTTTCAGCCTCCGGTACACCTCCCTCGGAAGCCGTTCCCGCATGACCTTGTCATTGAACACATTCATGCCGAAAAGCTCTGTGACATTCACCCTCTCGCTCATCCTGTTCTCCTCTTCTCGCACAATAGAGACTTTCGGGAATAAATTTTACTTCATCTGCCGCAGTTCTGGCAAGACAAAAGAGGAACCCGCCCCACGGATTCCTCTTTTCACGCTTATTTTTCGAGCTTCAGCCGATCCAGCTTCCAGATGTCCCTGACATACTCCTCGATCGTTCTGTCAGAGGAGAACTTGCCGGCATTCGCGGTATTCAGGATCGCGGCTCTCGCCCACCATGCCTCGTCACCGAAGCGCTCGACCGCACGGCTCTGCGCCTCCGCATACGCCGGGAAATCCCGGAGGATGAAGTAGCGATCCGCTACATCCGACTCATTGGTATTCAGAAGCGAGTTGTAGAGCGGACGGAAGAGCTCCGGGTTCTCCGGGCTGTAATAGCCGTTCACGAGCTGCATCAGTACGCGGCGGATATCCTGGTTGGCATTGAAGATATCCATCGGCTTGTACTCGCCGCTATGCTCCAGCGCGATGACCTCGTCAGAGGACATACCGAAGATGAACGCGTTCTCCTCTCCCGCCTCCTTCACGATCTCGACATTCGCGCCGTCCATGGTGCCCAGCGTCAGCGCGCCGTTCAGCATCAGCTTCATATTCGAGGTGCCGGATGCCTCCTTGGATGCCGTGGAGATCTGCTCGGAGATGTCCGCCGCCGGAATGATGATCTCCGCGGAGGATACCTTGTAATCCTCAATGAATACGACCTTGATCCTGCCATGGATGCTCTCGTCGTTGTTGATGACCTCTGCCACATTATTGATCAGCTTGATCGTCAGCTTCGCAGTCCTGTAGCCTGCCGCCGCCTTCGCGCCGAAGATATAGGTGTGCGGCGTAAACTCCATATCCGGATGATCCTTCAGCTGATTGTAGACGTACATCACATGCAGGATATTAAGGAGCTGGCGCTTGTACTCGTGAAGCCGCTTCACCATGACGTCGAAAATCGAGTTTACATCGACCTGAACACCGTTGTGCTCGAGGATATAGCGCGCGAGCCGCTCCTTATTGTGACGCTTGATCGCCATGAACTCCGCCTGCGCCTTCCTGTCCTCGGCGTAGATCGTGAGCTTCCTAAGGCGCGGGAGATCCGTCACCCACTCTGTCCCGATCTTGTCGTCGATCCACGCGGCAAGCTCCGGATTGGCATGCAGCAGCCATCTCCTCTGCGTGATGCCGTTCGTCTTGTTGGAGAATTTCTCCGGGTAGAGCTCATAGAAGTCCTTGAGCTCCTGCTTCTCCAGAATCTCCGTGTGCAGCTTCGCCACGCCGTTCACGGCATGCCCGCCGACGATCGCCAGATGCGCCATCTTGACCTGCCCGTCATAGATGACCGCCATCGCACGGATCTTCTCCTCCGCATTCTCCGGATACCTCGCACGGATCTCTTCGCAGAAGCGGCGATTGATCTCCTCTACAATCTGGTAAATACGCGGAAGCAGCTTGGAGAAGAGCTCGATCGGCCACTTCTCGAGCGCCTCCGCCATGATCGTGTGATTCGTATAGGCGCAGGTCTTCGTCGTGATATCCCAGGCGAGATCCCAGTCCAGATCATAGTCGTCCATCAGCACGCGCATCAGCTCCGCCACGGCGACCGTCGGGTGCGTGTCGTTCATCTGGAATGCCGCCTTCTCATAGAGCTTCGTCACATCCCCGTTGTGCTTGTCGGCATACTCCTTCACCGCGGTCTGTACGGAGGCACTGATGAAGAAATACTGCTGACGGAGGCGGAGCTCCTTGCCCGCATAGTGATTGTCGTTCGGATAGAGCACCTCGACGATATTCCGCGCCATATTCTCCGACTCGACCGCCTTCTGGTAATTTCCCTTATCGAACTCCTCCAGATGGAAGACATCCTTTGCCTGCGCATCCCATACCCGAAGCGTATCCACGACATGATTGTTGTATCCCACCACCGGCGTATCATACGGAATGGCGATCACAGACTGGTATCCCCTCTGTACGAAGCGAAGCTTACCGTCTTCGTTCACCGTCTCGACCCAGCCGCCGAAGCGCACCTCCTTCGAGAGCTCTGCACGGCGGATCTCGAAGGGGTTTCCATCCTTCAGCCAGTCGTCCGGCTCCTCCTTCTGATAGCCATCCACGATCCGCTGCTTGAACATCCCGTACTTATAACGGATGCCGCAGCCGCATGCCCAGTAGCCGAGCGTCGCGAGCGAGTCCAGGAAGCAGGCGGCGAGTCTGCCGAGTCCGCCGTTGCCGAGCGCCCAGTCCGGCTCCTCGTCCTCCAGCGCATTTAAGTCCAGCCCCAGCTCGGAGATCACCTCGCGGATTCCCTCATGCGCACAGAGATTCAGGATATTGTTGCCGAGCGCACGCCCCATCAGAAACTCCATCGAGAGGTAGTACACTCTCTTGGCATCCTGCTTCTCCGCCGCCCTCTGGGTACGCATCCAGTCATCGATGATCTGATCCTGCACCGCAGCGGCAACCGCCTGAAACGCCTCCTTCTGATCGAGATCCCGGAGATCCCTGCGGAAGAGCTTCCTTGCATTGCTCTCGATTTCCTTTTTAAATGCTGCCTTATCGAAGTTTTCCATGTCCTCGTCCCTCTCCTTCGTTCCTTCTCATGCCCTTCTGACCGTGAGCGTCACTTCCTCGCCGTTGATATCCCAGCTCTTCTGATGGCCCTCGATGCCGCTGTAAACCAGACTGTCGCAGAGCACTACCTGCCGGATCTCACTCTCATGCTTCCGGGAAAGCGCCGCGATTTTCTCATTTCCCGTCACCGATGCCTCGATGTGGTCCATCACCTCGAGACCTGCCTCCTTCCGCATGGTCTGGAGCTTCGATATCAGCTCGCGAACGAAGCCCTCCTCACGCAGCGCCTCCGTCAGATTCGTATCGAGCACGACCGTATAGCCGTTGCCCTCCTCCGTCACGAAGCCGTCTCTCTGGGAAACGCTGATCAGGAGATCCTCCTTCGTGAGCACTACCTCCTCCTGCTCTTCTGTGAAGCGCAGCTCTCCGGTCTCATTCAGCTCCTTCATCGCGCGCGCGCCGTCCATCTCCGTGAGATGAGCGCGGATCGCATTCAGAAGCTTGCCGTACTTCGGCCCGACGGTCTTCAGCTGCGGCTTGAAGCTGTATGCCGTGAAGGCAGAGAGCTCCTCCTCGAAATGAACTCTCTTCACATTGAGCTCAGAGCGCACAATCTCCATGAAAAAGCTGTCGAGCGGCTTCTCCGCCCTGACGTACAGATCTCCCAGCGGCTGCCGGTTCTTCACTGCCGCGGTGTTTCTCGCCGCACGACCGAGCTGTACGAGCTCACGCACCTCCTGCATGGATGCCTCCAGCCCGTCGTCGATCCGCGCCGGATCGGATATCGGATAATCGCAGAGATGTACGGATCTCGGCGCGTCCGGATTCACAGAGCATACGAGGTTCCGGTAGATACTCTCCGTGATAAACGGCACGAGCGGCGCTGCCAGCTTCGCGAAGCTTACCAGTGTCGTGTAGAGCGTCTCATAGGCATTGACCTTGTCCTGCTCCATCCCCTTCGCCCAGAAGCGCTCTCTGGACAGGCGGACATACCAGTTGCTCATATCATCCGCGAAATCCTGCAGCGCTGCCGCCGCCTCCGGTATCCGGAAGCCTGCGAGATCCTGATCCACCTCTCGGATCACGCTGTTCAGCCGGCTCAGAAGCCAGCGATCCATGACAGAGAGCCCCGATGTCTCCAGCGTGTATCTCGTCGGATCGAACTGATCGATATTCGCATAAAGCACGAAAAAGGCATAGGTATTCCAGAGTGTCGAGAGAAATTTGCGCTGTCCCTCCACCACTGCCTTGTCGTGGAAGCGGTTCGGCAGCCACGGCGCGGAATTCGTGTAGAAGAACCAGCGGATCGCATCCGCACCATGCTTCGTCAGTGCATCCATCGGATCGACCGCGTTGCCCTTCGACTTCGACATCTTCTGCCCGTTTTCATCCTGCACATGCCCGAGCACGAGGACATTCTCATACGGCGCCCTGTTGAACAGAATGGTGGACTCTGCCAGCAGGGAATAGAACCAGCCGCGGGTCTGATCCACCGCCTCGCAGATAAACTGCGCCGGGAACTGTGCCTCGAAGAGCTCCCTGTTTTCAAACGGATAATGGTGCTGCGCATAGGGCATGGCACCGGAATCGAACCAGCAGTCGATCACCTCCGGAACGCGGCGCATCTCCCCGCCGCAGTCCGGGCAGGTGCAGATAATCTGATCCACGTAGGGCTTGTGGAGCTCGATATGCTCATAGCCGACATAGTCCCTGCTGTAGCCCTTCTCTCCCTTTGCCTTCCATGCATCGAGCAGCTCCCGATAGTTTTTCCCCTTCTCGGAGAGCTCCCGGATCGAACCGATCGACTCCTTATGCCCGCATGCACTGCACTTCCAGATATTGAGCGGCGTGCCCCAGTAGCGATTCCGGGAAATGCCCCAGTCCTGTACATTCTCGATCCATGCGCCGAAGCGCCCCTTGCCGATCGACTCCGGAATCCAGTTAACGGTATTGTTGTTTCGGATGAGCGCGTCCTTCACCGCGGTCATTTTGATAAACCATGACTCTCTCGCATAGTAGATCAGCGGCGTGCCGCACCTCCAGCAGTGCGGATAGCTGTGCGTAAACTGCGGCGCGTCAAAGAGCAGCTTCCTCTCGGACAGCTCCCGAAGCACGGCAGGGTCGGCGGAAACTGCGCCCCGCGCTGTCTCCTCCTCGGTAGGCTTGCAGCGCATGCCGGCAAACGGCGTCTCCTCTGTCATCTCCCCCTTCTCGTTCACAAACTTCAGGAGCGGCAGGTCATATTCCCGTCCGACGCGCGCGTCATCCTCACCGAAAGCAGGGGCGATATGTACGATGCCGGTGCCGTCTTCTGCGCTGACATAGCTGTCCGCCACCACGAAATGCGCCCTCTTGTGCTGCTTCTCCGCCGCCTCCCGCGCACAGGCATAGAGCGGCACATAGGACATCCCGACCAGATCACTGCCAATACAGGTGGAAATCGTCTCATAGGCGGCATGGTCGTCGCTTGCAAGCGATCCGAGCACCCTGTCCAGAAGGCTCGTCGCCAGCACATAGGTATAGCCGTCGGCAGCTTTCACCTTCGAATACTCCAGCTCCGGATTGACGCAGAGCGCGGCATTGGACGGCAGCGTCCACGGTGTCGTCGTCCATGCGAGGAAGAAGAAATCCCCGTCCTTCGCCTGGAAGCGCACGATCGCAGAGCGCTCGTGCAGCTCCTTGTAGCCCTGCGCCACCTCATGAGAAGAGAGCGGCGTCCCGCAGCGCGGGCAGTAGGGCACCACCTTGAAGCCCTCATAGAGGAGCCCCTTCTTCCAGATCTCCTTCAGCGCCCACCACTCGGACTCGATGTAGTCGTCGTGATAGGTCACATAGGGATTCTCCATATCCGCCCAGAAGCCGACCTTATAGGAGAAATCCTCCCACATTCCCTTGTATTTCCAGACATTCTCCTTGCAGTGATCGATGAACGGCGCAATGCCATAATGCTCGATCTGCTCCTTGCCGTTGATGCCGATCTGCTTCTCGACCTCCAGCTCCACCGGGAGCCCATGCGTGTCCCAGCCCGCCTTCCGCGGCACCATGCGTCCCTTCATGGCATAATACCGGGGGATCATATCCTTGAAGGCACGGGTCTCCACATGTCCGATGTGCGGCTTGCCGTTCGCTGTCGGAGGCCCGTCATAAAATACATAAGAGGGGTCCGCCTCATGTGCCTTGATCGATTCCTCGAAAATCCCTTCGGATTTCCAGAAGTCCTCTACTTCCCTTTCCCTCTCAACAAAGTTCATGTCGGTATCAACTTTTTTAAACATTCCCCTCTCATCTCCCTAATATATAGTACAGTAAATCCGGCTTTGCCGGACACAGACTCCGTCCGTGCCAGATCGTTTCGCAGCTTCCTGACGGAAGCTGCCGCACTCTCGCATCGCTAATTTATATAGTATATCGGCACCTCCCCCAGAAATCAAGCCATACCGTCCTTTCGATCCGTCTGCGGGAAGCGCCTGCGGACGATCCGGAAGGTCAGGAAGTGGCAGAAGAGGGTCAGCGCCCAGCTCACCGGATAGCCGATATAGAGCCACGAGAGTGTATGAAAGAACGGCAGACGGAACAGGGTCATGATGTAGAGAATCCGCGTCCCGCAGGCGCCGAGAAAGCTCACCAGCATCGGCTCGAAGCTGTAGCCCATGCCGCGGAGGGAGCCCACCATCGTGTCCATCGCACCGCAGAGGAAGTAGGGTCCCGTGATGATCAAAAGCCTCTCCTTCCCATACGCCGCCACCGCCGGATCTGTCGTATAGAAGGAGAAGAGCTGCGAAGAAAACAGATTTGCCAGAAGCCCCAGCGCCAGTCCGATCACCGTTACCAGCCCAAGACACCTGTAGAGGATCGGATTGATCCGGCTGTACTTCCCCGCGCCGATATTCTGACTGCAGAAGGAGAGATTCGTCTGGTAAACCGAGTTCATCGAAATGTAGACGAAGCCCTCGATATTGGCACTGGCGGTCGAGCCTGCCATCGCGATGCTGCCAAAGGAATTGATCGCACTCTGAATAATGACGTTCGAAAGGCTGAACACCGTGCTCTGCAGGCCTGCAGGGAATCCGACCTTGAAGATCTCGAGAAGCTTCTGCCGGTTGATATGAAGCCGCCGAAGATCAAGGTGCAGCCGTCCCTCCTCCCGCGTTAGGATCACGAGGAGACATGCCGCAGAGAGCGCCTGCGACACTGAGGTCGCGATCGCAACCCCCGCGACGCCGATCCGCATCCCCAGTACGAAGAATAGATTCAGGAACACGTTGACGATCCCTGCAGCGAGCTGGAAGTAGAGCGGGCGCTTCGTATCTCCGACGGCACGGAAGATCGCGGAAATAAAATTATAGAGCATCACTGCCGGCATCCCGAGGAAGTAAATCCGAAGATAGCGCACAGAGTCCCCGATCACATCCTGCGGGGAACCCATCAGCTCCAGCATCGGACGCGCCAGCGCCGTGCCAAGCAGGATCAGCAGGACGCCGGAGAGTGCCGCCGTCAGCACCGCCGTCGAAATCGTCTCGGAAAGCGCCGTGTCCTTCCCTGCCGCATAATACCGCGCAACGCAGACGTTCACACCAACCGAAAGCCCGATGAAGAAATTGATCAGCAGATTGATCAGTGAGGCGGTCGAGCCGACTGCCGCCATCGCCTGCGGGCCGACGAAGCGTCCCACGACCACCACGTCCGCCGCGTTAAACAGGAGCTGCAGGATACCGGACGCGATCAGCGGCAGGCTGAACAGCACCAGCTTCGGCAGGATCGCGCCGCTCGTCATATCCATCTCATACTTTTTCGTCGCCGCCATCCCGCCTTCCTTTCCTGAAATCCCATGTCAGATTCATCCATGCCGCTGCCGACAGAAGCCGGAGCGGAGGAGATCCTTCGCTCCGGCTTCCGCCTGTCCGCCCTGTCCCGTTCAAAGCCCCGCGGCTTCCCGCAGCTGCTCCGCGAGCTCCCCCGCGCGCTCTCCTACGATGATATGCAGGAGCGTCTTCGAGGGACGGAGCACGCCGCCCACACCGCAATCCCGGAGCAGTGTCTCATTGACCGCAGAATACTGCGCGATCTCGATCCGAAGCCGCGCGCCATCCGCCGTGACGGAGCGGATATTCTCCCTTCCGCCGAGTCCTGGGAGCAGCTGCTGCGCCGTCTTCCCGAGATCCTTCGATTCCAGCGTGACATGCTGCCTTCCGCCCTTCGGTGGAAGATAGCGCCCCCGCTCTCTTCGGCTCCGGTATTTCACATAGAGGAAGCCGAGCAGAAATGCTGCGAGAAGCAATACCGCGAGAATCAGGATTTTCATGCTGCTTTCCATAGCGTCTCTCCCTTACAGTCGTTGATTTTCGTATCTTTGCAGCTCCGAAACATAGCGCCGTCCCAGCTCTGAAAGCGGCATCCTCCGCTTCTTGATGTAGCCGATCGTCATTTTCTCCTTCGTATCCAGCGGAACCGCCGTATACTCCGGACCGTTCAGCTCCTGACAGATGATGCCGGAGCAGAGCGTGTAGCCATTCAGCCCGAGCATGAGATTCAGCATTGTCGAGCGATCGTTGACCTTGATATGCTTCCTGTAATCGTAGGTGCTGAGCACCTCCTCCGCGAAGTAGAAGGAATTGCGTTCTCCCTGATCGAAGGAGCAGCAGGGATAGTCCCGGAGATCCTCCATAGAGATCAGCGCCTTCCCCGCGAGCGGATTGGACTTCGCCAGAAAAACGAAGATGTTGCAGTCAAAGAGCGGGATGAACTCCAGCGAAGCCTCCCGGAGGATCTTGCCGATGACCCTTGCATTGAAGTCGTTCCGGTAAAGCACCCCCAGCTCGCTGGTCTGGTTCTTCACATTCTCGATGACCTCCATCGTCTTCGTCTCATGCACCGCGAACTCATATTTATTGTCCGCCTCATACTGCCGCGCAAGTCGGATGAATGCCTCCACCGCGAAGGTATAATGCTGCATCGAGACGGAGAACTTCTTTTTCTGCGCCGTCCCCGCGAGATATTTGTCCTCCATGAGCTGATACTGCTCGGAGATCTGTCTGGCGTAGCCGAGGAACTCCTCTCCCTCCGAGGTCACGACGATCCCGCGGTTCGAGCGGCTGAAAATCTCGATCCCGACCTCCTTCTCCAGCGCCTTGATCGCAGCGGAGAGGCTGGGCTGGGTGAGGAAGAGCCGCTTCGCCGCCTCATTCATCGAGCCGCAGTCGGAAACCATGATGACCTGCCGAAGCTGCTGCAGCGTCATGGCTTACCCCTCTGCGAAATCCCCGTGATCAGCCCCGCCGGATCGAGGAAGACCCTCTCCCCGAGAAGCGTGCCGTTTTCGAGAAGCTCCGTCGCCCGAAACGTCGTGATTCGGTCACCGTCCCGCCGTTCCAGCACTGCATTCATTTCGAAGGCGCCGTCGCCGCTGTAAAGCAGCGCGCCGCTCTCCCTGTCATAGAGCGACAGGGTCTTGAAGATCAGGAAGCGCTTGCCGTTCCCGTTCTCCAGTACGACCTGTCCGGGACTGCCCAGCTCTGCCCGTGCGTCCGGATGCTCCTTCAGAACCCCGATATAGCGCGCGGTCTTCTCATTCAGCTCCTCTATGCCCTTGCCCCTCCGCATCCTCGATCCATAAATGCTGAGTCTCGTGCCGTCCGGCGTCGTCGTATCCGTGAGTGCTGCGCCATCCTCTCCGAGGTAGAAGCAGCCGACCCACTCGTTCCGCGCCATCCTGCCGTCGTCATGAAAGTAATAGAAGCTGCCATCCACGATCAGCCAGCCCGTCATCATACGGGAAGCCTCGGCATAGTACCATACATCTCCGTCAGCGTGGATCCAGCCGCTGTAGGGCGTCCTCTCATAATTCTCCGGAAGCGTATCCGGCTCCGTATAGAAGTACCATACGCCGTCCTTCTGCTCCCAGACATCTCGCGCGCGTCCCGTCACGGAAAAGAACAGGAGGCAGAGCATACATGCCCCCAGCATTCTCCCGATTTTCCAGCCTCTCTTCATCCTTTTCCTCCTGTCGAAGCATAGCGTATAGATCCGCCTTCCCCGAGAGCTATAGGACAGCCTCTCTTTCCGGAAGCCCCTCATCCTGTCCTGTCACAGCAGGCTGTGTCTCTGCTCCTCCGGGCTCTTCGGACTCAGATACTTCGGTGCAACATCGAAGACAGTGACTGCGCCCCGGAAGCCCTCTGCTGCCATCCTCGCGACCGCTCTTCCGTAGGCGGCGAGCACGGAGCCGGTGAACTCCGGGTTGGAATCCAGCGTCAGCCGGTACTCGATCAGCTCGTGATGCTCCCTCTCGAAGCCGGTCGCACCGGAACGCAGCACCAGACCGCCGTGCGGGAGCCCCCTGTGCTCACGATCCAGCTCCTCCTGCGAAATGAAATGTACGGTCGTATCATAGTCTGCGAAATAGTTCGGCATGGTCTTGATCTCCCGCTCGATCCGGGCAAGATCCGCTCCCTCCTCCGCTACGACGAAGCACTCCCGGAGATGCATCTCCCGCGCCGTAAGCTCCGGAGTCCTCCCGCTCCGAACCGCGTCCAGCGCGGACTCGATCGGAACAGTGTACTGCCGCGCATCCTTCACGCCCGCGATCCTGCGGAGCGCATCCGAATGCCCCTGTGAGACCCCCCTTCCCCAGAAGGTATAATGCTTCCCCTCCGGCAGTACCGCCTCCGCATAGAGCCGGTTCAGGGAGAACAGTCCCGGATCCCAGCCGCCGGAGATCATGGCGAGATGCCCGGATGCCTTCGCCGCCCTGTCCACCCTCTCGAAGTGAGAAGGAATATTGGCATGCGTGTCGAAGGAATCGATGACATTGAAATGCTGCGCATACTTCGGCGTCATTTCCGGAAGATCTGTCGCCGAGCCGCCGCAGAGCAGCAGTACATCGAGCTCCTCCCTGTAGTTCAGAGCATTTTCCGCACGATCAAGCCTCACGCCCTCCGTATGAATCGAAAGCGCCGCCGGATCTCTCCTCGTGAAGATCACGCGGAGCTCCAGATCCGGATTCTGCCGGATCGCGCTCTCCACACCGCGCGCCAGATTACCATAGCCCAAAATTCCCAGTCGAATCATAATGTACTCCTCTCTCTTCCCTACTGCCTGCGGCAAAGTCCGCAGTACCCTGTCGATTTTCTTCCTAAACTTATTCTCTGTCAATGCATTTTCTGCATACAGCTATCGTTTGTGCTTATATCTGCCCTAGCCTGCCCGGTGCAGCAGGAACACCGTCACCAGCTGGAAATAGATCCAGAGAGAAACGGTATCCACAATCGTCGTGATCAGCGGGCTCGCCATCACCGTCGGGTCGAGATGGATCCGATCGGCAAGCATCGGCAGCGCCGCACCGACCAGCTTCGCGAAGATCACCACCATTACCAGCGTCATGCAGATGATCGCAGCGATCAGCAGACTCAGGTGATCAAAGAGCAGGAGCTTCACGAAATTCGCCGCTGCAAGGCCCGCTCCGCAGAGAATCGCGACTCTCCCCTCCTTCCAGAGTACGGAAAAGAAGTCCTTAAACTCGATCTCCCGCAGGGAAAGTCCGCGGATGACCGAGGTCGAGGACTGCGAGCCGGCATTTCCGCCGGTATCCATCAGCATCGGAATGTAGGCGGTCAGCAGCACATAGGACGCCAGCGCATTCTCATAGCGCGAGATGATCGCACCGGTGAAGGTCGCAGAGACCATCAGCACCAGAAGCCACGGCATACGGTTTCGGAAGGTCTCGAGTATCCCCACGCGGAAATACGGCTTATCGGAGGGGATCATCGCCGCCATCTTCTCGATATCCTCGGTCGCCTCCTCCTCCATGATATCCATGACATCGTCGACCGTGATAATGCCGACCAGCCGGTTCTCATTGTCCACGACCGGCATGGTCGTGAAGTCGTACTTCTGGAACATCCGCGCTGCCTCCTCCTGGTCAGTGGAGGTCTTGATGCTGATGACATTCTCATTCATGATATCCCCGATGATCTCACCGGGCTGCTTGATCAGGAGATAACGGAGCGCTACGGTTCCGACCAGCAGGCGCTTCCGATCCAGCACATAGCAGACATTTACCGTCTCCGAATCGAGTCCCAGCACGCGGACGCGGGTGATCGCCTCCTGCACGGTCATATCCTTCTTCAGATCCACATACTCGACCGTCATGATCGAGCCCGCGGAGGAATCCGGGTACTGTAAGAGATGATTGATGTCTGAGCGGGTCTCCGGACTCGCATTCGCCAGGATCTTCTTTACAATGTTGGCAGGCATCTCCTCGAGAAGATCTGTCGCATCGTCCGCCATCAGGTTGTCGACGATACGGGACGCCTCGCTCGTGGACAGCGACATGATGATGTAGCGCTGATCCTCCACCTCCAAAAGCGCGAAGACGTCTGCCGCGATGCCCTTCGGGAGGATGCGGAAGATCTTCAGGCTGTCCTCATCCTCCATGTCATCCATGATCGCAGCGATATCCGCCTCGTTCATCTCCGACAGAATCCTGCGCAGCTTCTTGTACTGCTTTTCCTCTAAGAGCCTCTCCAGCTCCTTCCTGCCCATTTCCATTTCCATGACAAGCTCCTTTCGCGCACCATGAAAACGGCTCAGACGGCTATATGATAGGAAGCATTCCATCCTTGCGGGATCGCCTGCTTCCTATCATTCAGAACAGTCACTGTCCGACGGCTCCGATTTCGGTGCGAAGATAATCTGTGTTTACGCTGCGTTGTCGCGACAGGGGATTGTCACCATCCGCATGTGTCATATCTGTCACCTACCTTTCCCAGTCTTCCCCAATATACCGGCTCTGCTGTACGCAGCCGGAAAATGCTTACAAAAAAGCGACGGAGCCTGCGCTCCATCGCTTACTATAGCATAAATCAATTTTAAAGAAAACCCAAAGCTCCGAGTTTTCCTGATGGAAAACGACCGGAAAACCTCTACGCTCCAAGCAGCTCCCTCGCGCGTGCGACGGATTCTGCTGTCGGCGGCTCTACATCCTTCAGGGTATAGGGAATATGGAGGTTCTCGTACTTGAAGATGCCGAGCGTATGATAGGGGAGCACCTCGACCCTCTTCACCGTCTTCAGCGTGTCAATGAAGGCCCCGGTGCGCCGGAGCTCCTCCTCGCTGTCCGTAATGCCCGGCACGAGCACATGCCGGATCCACATATCCACACCCTGCTCGGAGAGGTAACGTGCACAATCCAGAATATTCCGGTTCGTCCAGCCGGTCAGCCATTTGTGCTTCTCCTCATCGATCTCCTTGATGTCCAGAAGCACCGTATCTGTCACGCGGATCAGCCGCTGAAAGGCCGAGAAAAAGGGCTCCTCCCGCGTGAAGGGCTGCGCCGAGGTATCGAGGCAGGTATTGATGCCCCTTGCCTTCGCCTTCTCGAAGAGCTCCGTCACGAAATCGATCTGCACCAGCGGATCGCCGCCGCTGACAGTGATGCCGCCGTCCTCTCCCCAGTACTCCCGATAGCGCTCCGCCTGATCCAGAAGCTCATCCGCCGTCCGCCAGTCCTTCGATTCAAGCTGCCATGTATCGGGATTGTGGCAGTAGCGGCAGCGCATGTGGCAGCCCTTCAGAAAAATGATAAAACGTGTTCCCGGCCCGTCTACCGAACCGAAGCTCTCGACGGAATGGATCGCCCCCCTGATCTGCTCTCCCATATTCTCCTCCTTACTCTCCTGTCTCCCTATGCCATCTGCCTGCGCCCTGCTGCATCACACGTCGGGAAGCGATGCGGCAAGGGCGCGAAGCAGCTGCCTCTGTTTTTACGAAGAGGAGCCGCCGAATCGGCGGCTCCTCTTCATTTTCAGCAATCAGAGATTTCCCGGCTGCTGCTATGCATTTCAGCTGAATCGGCCCGTATACTGGCCTTATAGAGACTTATGCTCTGTTCTCGAGATAACGTCGAGCTGCTGCTCTCTCGTCAGGTCGATGAACTTCACGGCATAGCCGGATACACGGATCGTGAAATTGGCATACTCCGGCTTCTCCGGGTGCTCCATCGCGTCTCTCAGCTTCTCCACGCCGAATACATTGACATTGAGGTGATGTGCGCCCTTCGCGAAATAGCCGTCCATAACACGGACAAGTGTCGCCGTCTCCTCATCCTCATTGTGTCCGAGTGCAGACGGATTGATGGTCTGCGTGTTCGAAATGCCGTCCAGCGCATACTCATACGGCAGCTTCGCCACAGAATTCAGAGATGCCAGCAGTCCATTCTTCTCCGCGCCGTAGGAGGGATTCGCACCCGGAGACAGCGGCGCACCGGATTTCCTGCCGTCCGGGAGAGAACCGGTCGCCTTACCGTATACAACATTGGAGGTAATGGTAAGAATAGAGGTCGTCGGCTCCGAATTCCGATAAGTATGATACTTCTTGATCTTCGTGAGGAAGGTTCTCAGCAGCTCTACTGCGATATCATCTGCGCGGTCATCGTCATTTCCATAGCGCGGGAAATCGCCCTCTACCTCGTAATCGATCGCCATACCGCTCTCGTCACGGACGGTCCTCACCTTCGCATACTTGATCGCGGAGAGAGAATCCACCACATGAGAGAAGCCTGCGATGCCGGTCGCGAAGGTACGGCGTACATCGGTGTCGATCAGCGCCATCTCCGCCGCCTCATAGTAGTACTTGTCGTGCATATACTGAATCAGATTCAGGACGTTCACATAGATGCCTGCCAGCCAGTCCATCATCTTGTCGTACTTCTTCATTACAACATCGTAGTCGAGGTACTCGTCGGTGATCGGCGCATACTCCGGGCCGACCTGCATCTTCGTCTGCTCGTCTCTGCCGCCGTTGATCGCATAGAGCAGGCACTTCGCGAGATTTGCACGCGCGCCGAAGAACTGCATTTCCTTACCGGTCTGTGTTGCGGATACGCAGCAGCAGATGCTGTAATCGTCGCCCCATACCGGACGCATCACGTCGTCATTCTCATACTGCACGGAGGAGGTCTTCACAGAGATCCGCGCCGCATAGTCCTTGAAGTTCTCCGGCAGCCGCTTCGTATAGAGCACGGTGAGATTCGGCTCCGGTGCCGGTCCCATGTTCTCGAGGGTATGCAGGAAACGGAAGTCGTTCTTCGTAACCATGGAACGACCGTCCTGTCCCATACCAGCGACCTCCAGCGTCGCCCAGACCGGATCTCCGGAGAAGAGCTGATTATAGGAAGGAATCCGCGCGAACTTCACCATACGGAGCTTCATTACGAAATGGTCAATCAGCTCCTGCGCCTCCGCCTCGGTCAGCACGCCGTCCCGCAAATCTCTCTCGATGTAGATGTCGAGGAAGGTGGAAACACGTCCCACAGACATCGCCGCGCCGTTCTGTGTCTTGATCGCCGCGAGATAGCCGAAGTACAGCCACTGCACCGCCTCTCTCGCATTCTTCGCCGGTACGGAGATATCGAAGCCGTAGGCGGCAGCCATCACCTTCATCTGCTTCAGCGCCTTAATCTGCTCCGCGATCTCCTCTCTCTGCCGGATAATGTCGTCCGTCATGATGCCGCAGCCGCAGTTCGCGAAGTCCCTCTGCTTCTCCTCTACGAGGAAGTCAATGCCGTAGAGCGCGACTCTTCTGTAATCGCCGACGATACGGCCTCTGCCGTAGGTATCCGGAAGTCCGGTCAGGATCTTGTTCTTACGGGCAAGCAGCATCTCCGGCGTGTAGGCATCGAAAACCGCCTGATTGTGCGTCTTGTGATATTCCGTGAAGATCTTGTGCAGATCTGCATCCGGCTCATAGCCGTAGGTGCTCGCTGCCTGCTCCGCCATCTTGATGCCCCCGTACGGCATGAAGGCTCTCTTCAGCGGCTTGTCGGTCTGGAGTCCTACGACCTTCTCCTCTGCCTTGGAATCCTCCGTGATATATGCCGCGCCATAGGCAGTGATCCCGGACACGACCTTGGTCTCGCAGTCGAGGACGCCGCCCTTCGCCCGCTCCTCCCTCTGCAGCTCCTGCACCCTGCCCCAGAGCTTGTCGGTGCTTGCCGTGGAAGCCGCGAGGAAGTCCGCATTTCCCTCGTACGGCGTATAGTTCTCCTGGATGAAGTCGCGCACGTTCACGTCTTTCAGCCAGTGACCTCCCTTAAAGCCTCTCCACTCTTCTCTCATCTTATCTTCTCCTCCATTGGCTGCGGTACGCCGATATCCTCCCGTACCGCGGAAGTTTTGTTAAATATCTGTCAACAGCGTGAAGTATACAGTGTACATTTCTCTCCGTCAAGTAGTTAGTCCTAGTAAACTCATATGTTTTTCAATTAAAACACAGAGTTGATTTCAGCCTTTCTTTTCCGATATACACCCTTGAGAAAAGTCTAGTGCTGTGCTAGGATTAAACCATCTGCCCGATGGATTGAGAAGCAATCTCAACTTCATCCTGTAGCTATAGAATACTATGATTTCATTTTATAGGTGTTGCGTATGCAACGATTTTCTATGAAAAATGTTCATATCCCCATACACAGGCGCGATAATGTGATTTTCTTTTCGTCTCTGCGGGGCTGAAACAGGAGGCTACCTATGATGATTTCCACGAAGGGGCGCTACGCCCTCACGATCATGATCGACATCGCCGCGCATGAACATGACGGCAGCCCGATCTCCATTAAAGACATCTCCGAGCGGCAGGGATTATCTGTAAAATATCTGGAGCAGATCATCTCTCTGATGGTCAAGGGCGGCTTCCTGCGGAGCGTCCGCGGCGCGAAGGGCGGCTATCTCCTGACCAGATCTGCCGACATTCTCAGCGTCGGAGACATCCTTGACGCCGCCGAGGGAACGCTCGCACCGGTCGACTGCCTGAAGGACGGCAACCGCTGCCAGAAGTCGGCGTCCTGTCCGACCTTCCCCCTCTATAAGGAAATCGACGATGCCATCTACTCGGTCGTGAACCGTTACCGTCTCTCCGATCTGGTGCAGATGAATCGGAATGTTGAGGAGCTCGAGAACAACTTCGGCGCAGGGATCTGAGGAAACGCTGCTTCTGCTTCTATCCGAGAAGCTGCGCACTATGATGAATAAGCCGACGTTTCCCCGCGCGTTTCCGCGGCTTTACGGTGCATGATCCATCTACGATGAATTTTCGCACAAAAAAACTGCGAAGAAATGAAACTTCATCTCCTCGCAGCCTCTACTCTGCGTGCGACAGGATTCGAACCCACGACCTTCTGGTCCGTAGCCAGACGCTCTATCCAGCTGAGCTACGCACGCAAATGCATCTCTTCAAGACGCAAGAGATATCATAGCAACTCGCTCCCCATTTGTCAAGACATCTTCAGAAGAAATCCCTCTCCCGCCTGCGGCGCTTCACCTCTTCCCGAAGATAGGCGAAGGTTCTGTCCTCCCCCTCCTCCCGGAGCATCCGGAGGAGCTCACTGATCTCACGGTTCGTAATCGGATGGATCAGAGGAGAATCCTTGGTATTCTGAAAATACTCCCATGGGCTGGCATCCGTGTACTGCGCGCCCCTATAAATCTTCGACGCCGCCACCCGGTCACAGAACATCTCTGCCACATAGCGGTAGGGCATCCGGCAGCCGATCAGCTGTCTCGGATCATCCAGCTTGTAGTCGCACCAGTATTCGTAATGATGCTTGTTTCGACCCTTGTGATGCAGCCACGCCGGGGAGACGCCGGTTCGGAGGCGCTCGACGCTGTTCGGGCTCCGCGTTCCCTGATAATAGAGGACGCCTGCCCGGAACTCCTCCCAGCCGTATTTCGAGAGATCATGGAGCAGCCCCTGCCGGTACAGACCGATCCGGAAGCAGCCCCGCAGTACCTCCGCCTTGTGCCGCGTAATCGTCCGAAAGTGCCCCAGCGCATTCCGAAAATAATTCATAGCTTATCCCACTGCGGCTTCATTTCAAATACCGGATAGCCGTAGATACAGCCATATACGATGCTCGCGAGGACGACAGCCCCTCCCACATCGAGCATGGAATGCTGTTTCAGGAAGACTGTCGCGCAGCAAATCGAGGTGGAAAGCAGGAGTGATCCCCACTTTATCCATTTTCCGAAGTGCAGCCTGCCGATATTCCGGCTCTTCGAGATTGCGATATGCATCGCGATGGAATTGTAGACATGGATGCTCGGAAACACGTTCGTGCAGGTATCCGTTCGGTAGAGCCAGCCGACAAGTTTCGTGAACGCATTCTTCCCGGGATCGAAGAAGGGACGAAGATCGGTTCCGTTCGGATAAACGGTGCAGATCAGCAGGCTTGCCGTCATTCCCGAAAAAAGGAAGGTGCATACTCTGTAGTAGTCCTCTCTGTTCACGAAGAAGAAATAGAGCACGCCCGCCGCGATATAGAGGAACCACAGGAAGTAGGGGACGACGAAGTACTCGCAGAACGGGATCCGGTCATCCAGTACGCTGTGAATGATATGATAGCCGGTTCTGACCGTCACGCTTCGCTCCAGAAAACGGAACCACAAAAGGTAAACGATGCCGTAGGACAGAACCCAGAGGTGCCGGTATTCCTTTAAAAAATCCCTGATTCTCCTCATGCGCTCCTCCCTTCCTGTAAATGCCGATGGAAATAATAGAGCATTATAGCACCCATGTTTTACGGAATCAAGCGGAGAATCCGACAGAGGACGCGAAATCAGCCCTCCCTTTTCAGGCAGTCCCGTAGCATCCGCAGCGGAAAGGGCGGGTTCGCCAACGCCCTCACCGCGAGAGACATCAGCTGGAGCGGATCGTCGTCCGCCAGCACCCGGTTCGTGCTCAGCTTCCCGCATTTTTTGCAGCGATGGACGATCGCCCACTCTCCGCCGTCCTTCACCCAGATCGCGATCGGCTCCATATCGCCGCGGCAGTCCGAGGCGCGGTCCCCGGGCTCAACATCGACATGGAGACTGTGCAGGCAATGCGGGCAGTGATTTCGGTGCCCGGAGCCGGCTCCCTCCGGCGAGATCTCCGCGCCGCAATGCGCACACGAAAAATGCTCGCGGCAGGCCTCCCGCCGATAATCCGGACGGATTCTCCCACCCCCGTCCCCATTCCCTCGAGATGCGGACGCACGGAGCAGCTCCGCCGCCTCCTCCAGAATCTCCGGCTCGAACTGCCCTCCGAATTCGCTTGCGAAGCCGAAGTCCTCCGTGTCGGCATCCGAAGCCTCCGCAGCGTGCCGTACAGTCCCCTCCTCTTCCATAGAAAGCGCACCCTGCTCCCGCCGAAGTTCCTTCTCCCGAAGCTTCCGCTGATACTTCGACATCGGCTTCCCGTCAATCTCTACACGGCTGTCCTTCTTCTTTTTCTTCAGCGGCGGTCGATCGCCATAGCTGCTTTCAGCGTACATCTTCCCTCCTCTTCCATGGAAATGCCTCCGGCAGCGGAAGCTCTGCCGTGATCTCCTCTCCGCTCCCCGGATCCAGAAAGCGGAGCCGGTCACAAAGCAGCGCGAGCATCTCCGTCTTCACCCGGGAGCCATACTTCATGTCTCCGAGCAGGGGGAGCCCCCGCGCCGCGAACTGTGCCCGGATCTGATGGAAGCGCCCCGTCTCGAGCTCCACCCGAATGAGGGCTCGTCCCTCCTCCACAGCCAGCACCCGGTAGCAAAGCCGCGCCTCCTTTACGCCTGCCCGCTTCCGTCTGACCGGAAACATCTTCTGCTTCGCGCTGTCCTTATAAAGGAAATCTGTAAGCTCGCCCTCCCGCTCCGACGGGATGCCATCCACCACAATCAGGTAGCTCTTCCGGAGCGTCCGGCTCCTCAGCTGCTCGGACAGCGCCGCGGCTGCCTCCCGGCTCTTCCCGTAAACCAGAAGCCCAGAGGCCGCCTTATCCAGCCGATGCACACAGCGCAGCCCCTCCGGCATATCTCTCTCCGAATCCTCGCCCGGCGCTTTGTATACCACAGCATAGTCCGCCGTCTCTCTCCATCGCTCCATACCGTATCTCCTGTCCCGTTTCCATTGGCTTCCTTCGCGCTTTCATCTTATACTGACGGAAACAGGAAAGAAAGCTGCTATCAGCATAGCAGGAATATCTGCATGAAACAAGAGGCAGGACAGCATTCTCCTGTGACAGTGTTCCTACGATAGCGCCGGAAGAGCACACAGCCTTCCCGGCTCCGATTATCCCTCCCGAACCACTCCGGTAAGCCGCAGCGCTTCGTCCACGGTGGATATCGGCAGGATCTCCAGTTTTTCCCTGACCTCGTCCGCGACATCGATCAGATCTTCTGCATTGTCCTTCGGAATCAGCACCCGCTTCACTCCGGCGCGCTGCGCTGCCATCAGCTTCTCCGGGAGCCCTCCGATCGGATTCACATTGCCCTCGAGAGAAACCTCACCGGTCATCGCCGTCTGCGGAGAAACCGCATTGCCCGTAACCAGGGAGGCGAGCGCTACGGTGAGGGTAATGCCCGCGCTCGGCCCGTCCTTCGGCGTCGCCCCATCCGGCACATGAATATGCAGATCGTTCTCCGAGAGCTTCGCCGCCTCCTCCGGGAACCGCGCCTTCACGAGGCTCATCGCGATCTGGGCGGACTCCTTCATCACATCCCCGAGCCTTCCGGTGATCACCGTCTTGCCGTCACCCCGGGTGAGCAGCGTCTCGATATACAGAATCTCTCCGCCGACCTGCGTCCACGCAAGCCCTGTCACGACGCCTGCATTTCCCTCCTCCTTCACATTCCTATGGTGAAGCGGATGCGTGTCGAGATATTCCCGGAGCGCTGTGCTCTGCACCGTGATCTTCTCTCCATGTCCGCGCACGAAGCGCACCGCGGCGATCCGGCAGAGGGTATCCAGCATTTTCTTCAGCCCGCGCACGCCGCCCTCTCGTGTATAGTCCGAGATGATCGTCTCCAGTGCCTCCTCTGTAATCTCCACATCCTCCGTCGTGAGCCCCACGCCCTTCAGCGCCTTCGGCATCAGATGACGCCTCGCGATCTCCAGCTTCTCGATCGGCGTATAGCCCTGGAACGGGATCAGCTCCATACGGTTCAGCAGCGGTCCCGGTATCGTATCCGTGGAATTCGCTGTGCAGATGAAGAGCACATCTGAGAGATCATACGGCACATTCATATAATGATCCGTAAAGGTATTGTTCTGCTCCGGATCCAGTACCTCGAGCAATGCGGAGGCAGGATCTCCGTTATAGGACCGGGAGAGCTTGTCGACCTCATCCAGCAGCATAACCGGATTCGAAACGCCTGCCTTCCGGATACCGTCCATGATCCTGCCTGCCATCGCGCCGATATAGGTACGGCGGTGTCCGCGGATATCCGCCTCATCCCGTACACCGCCGAGACTCACGCGCACATACTTCCTGCCGAGTGCCTCCGCGATAGATCTGCCAATGCTGGTCTTGCCGGTTCCCGGTGCGCCCACGAAGAGCAGGATAGAGCCGGACTGCTGTTTGCGGAGATTCATCACCGCAATCTGCTGGATGATACGCTCCTTTACCTTCTTCAGCGCGAAGTGATCCCCGTTCAGGATCTCCTCCGCCTGATCGAGATCGATCTCCTTCGGTTCCTCCTTCTTCCAGGAAAGGCCGGTCAGAAAGTCCAGATAGTCATAGAGCATCCCTGCCTCCTGCCCGCTCGTCCCCTCCTGCTTCAGACGGTTCAGCACCTTCTTCGCCTCGCGCTTCGCATCCTCGTTCATACCCGCTGCATCCTCGATTTTCAGCTCGAAGCGGCGAAGATCGGAGACCTTCTCCGGATGCATCTCATCAAGCTCCTTCTGAAGGTAATCGATCTGCTTTTGCAGCGCCTGCTCCCGGTAGAGCTTCTGATAGTCCTCCTGCTGCTGCGAACGCGCATCCGTCGTCACCCGTGTGATTTCGATATACTCGAAAATGATCTTCTCCAGCATTCTTTCCCGCACGGAGAGCCGATCCTCCGCCAGTACCCGGTAACGCTCCTCATTGGAGATGCCGAGCCACGGCGAGAGAATCGCCGCCACCTCCTGGATGGCGGCATACTGGTCGATCATATTCTGCATCACGCTGCCGCCGCGGAAGCGGCCGGCGAGCTCCTTCAGCTCTGCCTTCAGCTGCAGCAGCTTCCGGTGCGCACTGTCTCTGTCCAGATCATCCACATCCATCAGCGAATGATGCGTCACCTCGAGGTTTCCGCCTTCCCCCACCTCGACCCGGTCGACCGCGCGCCGTCCCTCGGTATGAATCAGCACATAGCCCTCTTCGTTGATCTCCGTGACGAGACCCTCCACGCCGATCGGATAGAAGCTCTTCTCATCGAGCTGCGAACGCTCCGTCTCCTCCCGGAGAGGCAGCAGCAGCACCTTATCTCCCAGCTCCACCTTCGAGCCCGCCAGCTTCCGGAAGGTCTGCGTCTGGAAGTACAGGTAAGAATGCGGTAAAAGCATGATATTATATAACGGTAATACAGTCATAATCCCTCCTGATTCCCTCTCACTACTCTCCATTCACATGTTAGCAGTCAGCTTTATCGAGTGCTAATACTTTATCGCAAGAATACCACCGCGAAGGCAAACTGTCAATTGCTTTAGAAAATGTTTAGATTGCTGCGCCGAGCGTCTGCCGCGCGAGGTATTCCTCTGTCGTCAGGATCTCGGCATGAAGCGGACAGAGCCCCTCGATCACGGCGAGCACCGCTCTTTCCGTCTCTTCGCTGATTCCCGCGACTGCGTCCCGCAGATAAATCAGATGGCAGCCCATGTCTACCGCCTGAAAGAAGGTGGAGAGGACACAGCATTCCGCCACAACACCCGCGAGCACAATGCTTCCGCCCGCCCGCGTACACTCTGTCGCCTCCTCCCGGAGCCGCCCCACCGAAAAGCAGGAATACGCCGTCTTGTCGACAAGCTCCGCTTCCCCGCTCTTTATATAAGGTAGAAACTCCGGCAGCACCGCATTCAGTGATGCATCCTCATTGATCTCAGAGTTCACGCTGTTGTAGCGCGCCCAGACATTCTCTCCCGCAGGATCCGCCAGAAAGCGCGTGAAAATCAGCCTGCCGCCTGCCCTCCTATCCAGAAGCAGCCGGATCCGCTCCACCGCCCGCTCGATCCCGGCACAGCCCCAGGGCTTCCCCGGCAGATAGACCCTCTGCATATCGATGAGCAAAAGCATATCCTTTCCTATCTCCATATCCTTTACCCCCATTCCGTTTTCCTGTATAATCATAGCACAGAAACCGCATTTCAGACTGCGGCAAATATAAAATACGGAGCCCTGCTCCGCCTCAAAGGGGGAAAACATGAACAAACTTCTGAAAACAAAGCTGTCGACAAATGTAATCGTATTGATTCCGGTCTGCATCGGGATTAACTATCTGGGGAAAAGCTTCGCCTCGCTTCTGAAGCTGCCGCTCTGGCTGGACAGCATCGGAACCTGCATCGGCGCCGCCCTCGGCGGACCGCTCATCGGCGGGCTCTGCGGTGCCGCCAATAATCTGATCTACGGCTTCACGACCGGAGACAGCATCACCCTCGTCTATGCCCTGACCAGTCTCTTTATCGGGCTCGCAGTCGGTATCATGGCACGGCTCGGCTTCATGGAGACGCTGCCGAAGGCACTGCTCACCGCCTGCGCGGGCGGCTGCGCTGCCGTTCTGGTTTCGACGCCGCTGAACCTGATCTTCTGGGGCGGACAAACCGGGAATATCTGGGGCGACGCACTTTTCGCCGCGACACAGGCTGCAGGGATGCCCGCGCTCCTCGGTTCCTTCCTGGACGAGCTGGTCGTTGATGTGCCGGATAAGCTGCTCACCATCCTCCTCGTCTATGTGATCCTGCTGAGCCTCCCGCAGAAGCTCCGTTCCCTCTACAATGAAAAGGAAGAGATCGAGCGTCTGGACTAGAGAAGCACTGATTGATTCATGATTCACGTGCCATGGGCGTGTGCCTCAAAAGACACTCTCGTGGGACTCGGCTTCGCCCGAGAGGCCTCAGCCGAACCTCCCTGCCCGATTTAAGCGCCGAAAGGAGCCCAGATGAAGTCCATCAGTCTCTATCACGATAATGGCAGCTTTCTGACGAGGCTCCACCCCTTCAGCAAGCTTTTCTATGTTCTTTCTGCTGTGCTCTTCCCACTGCTCGCGGGCGGCATCCCGCCTTTTTTCCTCCCCATATTGCTGAGCCTCGCCCTGCTCGTCTCGGGCAGAATCCTGAAACGGGCGCTGCCGCTGCTCGCATTCTCCCTCACCATCATTGCGACCATCCTGCTGATCCAGGGGCTCTTCGCAGCATATAACCGGACGCCGCTTCTCTCTCTCGGCGGGATGCGCTTCTATCGGGAGGGGCTTCGTACCGGACTCAGAAGCGGGCTGAATATCCTGAATATGCTGCTTAGCTTCGCGGTGCTGGTGCTGAGCACCAAGCCCTCTGAGCTCGTGGAGGAGCTGGAGAAGAAGGGCTTCTCTCCCAAATTCGGCTACATCCTGAATTCCGTCTTCCAAATCATCCCCGAGATGCTCGGCGGGATGCGCACCATTTCCGACGCACAGCGGAGCAGAGGAATGGAGACGGAGGGGAAGCTTTCCGTCCGCCTCCGCGCCTTTCTCCCACTCATCAGCCCTGTCGTAATGAGTGCGCTCACGACGACTCGGGAACGGGCTGTCGCACTGGAGATTCGCGGCTTCAGCTCCGGAGAGAAAAAAACCTATCTCTATTCCCACCCCTACCATACCTCCGACCGGCTGATGAAATGGGGCAGCCTGCTTCTGCTGCCGCTCGCCGTTTTCCTCCGTCTTTTTCCGTTCTAGGGAGTCACCGGGCGATATCTGCCCCGCTGCCGAAGCACTTCCGCTTCACCTGTACTGCGCAAGGAGGCCGTCATGGCATTCGTTTCCGTCCGTAATCTGAAATACCGCTACCCCATGGAGCAGAAGCTGGCGCTCTGCGACATCAGCTTCGAGATCGAGCGCGGAGAGTTCGTCGGCATCATCGGTGCAAACGGCGCAGGGAAAAGCTCCCTTTCGCAGGCGCTGCTCGGTCTGATCCCGCAGTTCTACAAGGGCGCCTACGGCGGCTCGGTGGAGATCGACGGGCTGGACAGCGCGAAAACACCGCTCGGCATGCTCTGCAAGAAGGCAGGGCTCGTCTTTCAGAACCCCTTCAGCCAGCTCTCCGGCGCCAAGGACACGGTCTTCGACGAGGTCGCCTACGGTCTGCAAAATCTCGGTATCCCCCGGGAGGAAATCCTGCGCCGTGTGGAGGAGGTACTGCATACGCTCGATATCTGGGACTTCCGGGAGCGAAATCCCTTCGATCTCTCCGGAGGGCAGCTCCAGAGAGTCGCCATCGCCTCCATCCTCGCCATGCGTCCGGAGCTGCTGATCCTCGACGAACCGACCTCACAGCTGGATCCCGTCGGCTCCGAAGAGGTCTTTCAAACCGTCGAGAAGCTCCGGCACAGCGGCATCACGATCCTGATGATCGAGCAGAAGCTGGAGAAGCTGGCGGAATACTGCGGGCGCCTGCTGCTCCTCAGTGAGGGCAGACTCATCGCCTTCGACCGTACGGAGCGCATTCTCACACGTCCGGATCTCGGCAACTACGGAGTCCTCCCGCCGTTTCCGGTTCGCTTCGCGATGTCGCACGGGTTATGCACTACGGAGGGAGCCTGCCCGCTGACGCTTCCTGCTCTGTACCGGCAAATCCCTCCCGAAAGACAGGATACGCTCCGCGCTGCGCTCGAATATACGCTCCGCAGCGCGCCGTCCGGATCCTCCGCTGATGCGCCGCTCACCGGTGCCGGGGACACAGCAGCTCCCGCTGCCGAGCCGCTCTTCCGCATTCAGGATCTGGGCTTCTCCTATACAGAGGGAGTCCCTGTCCTCCGCAATCTGTCTCTCCGCCTTGACCGGCGTCCGACCGCGATCATTGGACAGAACGGTGCAGGGAAGACCACCCTCGCCCGCCTCATAAAGGGGCTGCTGCGGCCGGAGCGGGGGCAGCTCCTCTTTCATGGCGAGGATATCTCCCGGAAGACAGTCGCAGAGCTCGCCGGTAAGATCGGCTATGTCTTCCAGAATCCGGACGACCAGATCTTCCGGTCCAGCGTGCTGGAGGAGGTGCTCTTCGGCCCGCTGAACATCGGGATATCCCGGGAAGACGCAGTACAGAAGGCACGCGAGGCGCTCCGGCTGGTCGGGCTTGCGGAAGCGGAGGAGAAAAATCCCTATGACCTCGATCTCTCCGAGCGGAAGCGGATCGCGATCGCTTCCGTCCTCGCAATGGAACCGGAGCTGCTGATCCTCGATGAGCCGACGATCGCACAGGACGAAAGGGGCAAAGAAATCCTCCGGCGCATTCTCGCAGAGGAGTCCGCGAAGGGCAGGCTCATCCTCGCAATCCTGCATGATATGGACTTCGTCCTGCATTCCTTCGAACGAGTCATCGTGATGGCAAAGGGCGAAATTCGAAGGGACGGAAGCCCCTTCGAGGTTTTCCGGGATGAAGCGGCACTGACAAGTGCCGCGCTGCTGCCGCCGGCAGAGGTCGCGCTGTATACGATGCTGGATCATAAATGACAGGGACTAATTACAAAAATAATGTGATCTTCCGATCTGTCCCGCTCTCATTCCCCTGATGGGAAGCGGATACGGATCTCGCATCTCTCCTCGATCCCGAAGCGCTCCAGATAACGGTCTGTCTTCGGGATCCACTTATCGATATAGTCGTCCAGCTCCGCGGTTCCCTCACGGTCGATGACATTCCGAAGCTGCACCGCATACTCGACATCCATGAAGATCCGGAGGTCGTAGGGATCTCCGAAGTAGGGGTGCATCGAATACGTCCCCTCGATCAGGTTCAGGCGTTTCGGCGAAATCCTCCTCGCATAGGACAGATCGAAGTCCATCGTCAGATAATTGAAGGGCTGGTAATGCACCGTCTCCCCCCGCAGCACCGGAATCAGAACCTCCTCCCGGAAACGTTCATAGTCCACATTCCCTCCGACCTCCCGAAGCCGCTCCGGCGTCCTCTGATAGCCCTGTAAATAAAAGTCGTCCATGTGGAAGAGATTGCAGGAAAACCGTGCCCGAAGGTACTTCGCGAGTGTCGTTTTTCCGGCTCCGGTTCTGCCGTCAATGGCGACCAGAAGCGGACTTTTCCTCCCCGCACAGAGCCGCTCGACCGCCTCTGCCGCTATCTCGAAGCGCGCCGTGCCGCTTTCCTGCTTTGTCTGACTTTTCTCCATTCTGCTCTGCATGCTCTCCGTGCACATAGCTCCCATGGCAGCACCCCCGTGCTCCGCTGTCCGCGCGGGCAATCCGGCCGAAGCGCCTCCACCCGCAGGACATAGACGTCCCTTCTATTCGACGCATTCCAGGCGGCTTGCCTGCACTGCCGCCGATACGCTCCTAGCCCCAAAAATAGCTGAAAATCCCATAGAAGGCAAGGAAGCCCACCAGCAGAGGCAGAACATAACGAAAATACACGCCGAGCACCCGCGGAACCTTGATCCCCTTCCCCTCATTGACCTCCCGAAGGTAATTCTCGAAGCCCCAGCCGAAGCGGCTGCTGCAGAATAGACAGAAGAGGAAGGAACCCAGGGGAAGGCAGAGATTGCTGACGAAAAAATCCTCGAGATCCATGATATTCCCACCGGGGCGGAGGGGCTGCACCGCACTCCAGACATTGAAGCCCAGCGCACAGGGGATTGAGAGCAGCGCAATGACAACGCCGTTCACCACCCCCGCCGTCCGCCGCTTCATGCCCCGCAGATCGATCAGAAATGCCTGATCGTTCTCGAAGACTCCGATCATTGTGGACAGCGCCGCGAAGAAAAGGAAGACAAAAAACAGCGTCCCCCAGAGCCTGCCGCCCGCCATCCCGCCGAAGACCCTCGGCAGTGTCAGGAAAATCAGGCTCGGACCGGAGTCTGGGGCAATCCCGTAGGCGAAGCACGCCGGAAAGATGATCAGCCCCGACACAATCGCCACCAGCGTATCCAGTCCGGTCACGATCAGCGCCTCCCCGGCAAGGCTTTTCTTTTTGTCAATATAGCTTCCGTAGATCTCCATGCCGCCCATGCCGATGCTGAGCGTGAAGAAGCTCTGGTTGAGCGCCGCATAGACGACCTTGCCCCAGCCCGCCTTCCGGATGCCGGCAAGGCTCGGCCGCAGATAGAAGCGGATGCCCTCTCCTGCGCCCGGAAGCAGCAGGCTGCGGATGCCGAGCAAAAGCATGATCGCGATCAGCGCCAGCATCATCCGCTTCGTAATACCCTCGACGCTGCTCTTCAGCCCGATGCTGCACACAAGCGCCGTGATCCCCACCACGAGCAGCATACAGCCGATCAGGATCTGCGGTCTCGCCATCATTCCGTGAAAGCATGCCTCGATCTCCTCCGTGCCCGCGCCAACGAAGCTGCCGGACGCCATCCTGTACGCATAATACAGGATCCAGCCGGCGATCACGGAATAAAAGAAGAGCAGCACATAGTTGCCCGCCATTGCTGCATAGCCCCATAGATGCCACCTGCTTCCCGCAGGCTCCAGCCTTCGAAGCGCCGGCAGAATGCTCTGCCGCGACGCCCTGCCCACCGCATACTCCATCGTCAGGATCGGGATCCCCAGCAGCAGCAGAAAGACCACATACATCAGCACAAAGAAGCCGCCGCCGTACTGCCCGGTAATGTAGGGAAAGCGCCATACATTGCCGATCCCGATCGCACATCCCGCAGACAGCAGGATGAAGCCAAGCCGCGAGCCGAGGCTCTCCCTCTTTTCCATATCCGAATCTCCCTTCTATGCGCCAAAAGCATATGTAGTATAACACACGAAGGGCTTGATTGCACTAATGATTTAAAGGACAAAAGCAAAAATTCGGGAAGCTATTCCTCTCACGGCAGAAGCCGCGCTGCATTTTCCCCTGTATCCGAGAGCCGGAAGAGTACAGCCCCACGCTGCTTTGAGAGGCAGATATCCTCTCGGATATCTGCCTCTCGAAGCACCTGTTTTTCGCTTTTCTCCTAGCTTCTCCTCTTGCGGAACGCATATGCCGCAGCGAGCGCAGCGGATGCGAGGCTGAAGAGAAGTCCCCAGATATAGATCCGGCTGCTGTCCGCGGTTTTGACTGCTCCGCGGCGGGCTGCGCCGAGAACACTCTCTGCGCCGGCAGGCTGCGAAGCGCCTCTGCGCCCGGCTCCCAGCACTATGCCCGATTCCGGATCCGGCGGGGTTTCCGGGGTCTCCGGTACGGTCGGAGGTGTCGTCGGGGTCGGAGGTGTTGTCGGGGTCGGAGGTGTCGGATCTACCGGAGGCGGGTTCTTGGAGCCGCCGCCTCCGCCGCCCCCGCCGGGCGTCCTCCCCGGCTCCTTCGTATTCGTTACCGTGAAGCCGCTCTCCGCGTCACCTGTGATCGCAGCCGTATACCCGGTGATCGCATCCTCTCTCAGGGTATAGCGGATCGGGGTACCGTCCGCTCTGCAGCCGTCGAGCTCCTCGAACACGCCCTTCCAGCTGTTGCCCTCGTTGAGCGTGATTTGCTTCCCGGTTTCCGCATCGTCTGCAAGAAGATGCACGACAGCCTCTGTCCCCTTGCCTCCTTCCCAGCGCTTCTCGACAGAAATCGTCCGGAGCGGGATATTCGTGATCGTCTGGATCGCCCCATTCTCCGCTGTCACCGTGAGCTCGTACTCCTTATCCGCCAGCTTATAGCCTTTGGGGGCTTTCGTTTCCTTCACGATATAGATGCCCGACACCAGCAGCCCGGAAACCGCTTCTCCGTTCCCATCTGTGGTCAAGGAAAAAGAAACCGATGAATCATCCTTTTTCTCGACCCGGAATTCTGCGCCTGCGAGCCTGGTTTCCGTCTTGGAAGCATCCACCTTGACCAGCTTGATCTTCTTCGCAAGATCTCCGTCTCCGGTTCCGCCGGCACCCTTCAAAATATATGTATTTTTTGTTTCTTTCTGAATATCATTTGCAGTCAACGCAGCGCGGTTTTTCTGCTCCTTCCCGGAGAGCAGGGTCGTTTTATAGTACAGCCGATACTGCTTGGTGCCGATGTCCCCGAGCTCCAGTCTAAAGGATTTCCTGTCATCTGCAATCTTCAGCATCTTTTTCAATTCAGAAGCTTTTATTCGTTCTTTTATTTCTTCATCGTGCCCATAGTCATCATGTATCACCTCCTGAAGTATAAAGCTATCTTCCAGGTATTCTCCATTTTCCGTCTGCAGCTCATCCGTAATCACTACGTCATTCAGATCTTGCCCTTCCCAATTGATCCGCAGTGTCCACTGTACATTGCCGTTTTTACCGGGCGCTGACCATTTCGCCAGTATATCTTTTTTAGTCGGCTTAGGGGGCACAGGAGGTGTATTGATAATAACTCCGCCGTTCTCTTCGCCTCCTAAATGCCATGTCGTTCCATTCACCGTAACGCTGATCTGGTTGTATTCCCCTTCTTTAATCTTCTTTCGGTAAAAAAAGGCATACAGATACATATTCCCCTGAAGATTGTATTTTCCCTCTGCGTCTTTCGTGAACGTAGCACGGATCGTCCCGCCGCCGTCTGCCCCCGGCGTTACCACAGCATCCGCGACCTTCTTCCCATCCGGATCATTGAGGATGAAATTTTTTACAGTATACTCACTGGTAAGGTTTATAATCTCAGGAATCTGAACCTCGAAGTAATCCCCCTCCTTCACCATCTCGCTCTCTGCCAGCTTCCAGTTCATGCTCAGATAAAAGCCGCTGGTAGCCATAATCTCGGAGCCTGCTTCGATCGGTGTTTTTTTACCATCATCTTTCAACAGCTCAAGCTTTGTAATATTGATGTCCGCCTTCTTCGGCATCCCCGGCGCTCTCCGAAGCACCGCTACATACGGAGAGAATCGTACCGCCTCCACGGACAGCGCTGTACCCTCGCCCTCTGCAGGCGCATCCTGTGTGAGAAGCGCCTCGGGCGCTCCCTCCTCCGGAATATGGTAAACGGAAAGCGTCGCATCCTCCGAAGACTCGGACAGCCTGGATTCCGCTGCGAGCTCGAAGGTAACCGCTACCGTCTTCCCGTCCGCGGGCTGTACCTTGTTTCCCTCTCTGTCGAAGAAGCTGATATCGAAGCCGACTGCCTCCAGCTTTTCTTCCCCTTCTTCTGCAATCTGCTCCTTCAGCTCTGTCGTCCGCTGCATCCCCAGCGGCACGATCCGGAGCGTCGTCCCCTCCGGGAAGGACTGCTCAGGCGCACGTACATGGACGCGCACTCCACTCTGCTCCGCGCTTCCGACGAGCTCCTCTGTATTCAGCTTAAGCTCCGCCGTTTCCGCCGACAGCTCTCCCTGTAAAAGGGCAGAAGCCTCACCCTCCTCCGGAAGTGACGGCGTTTCCGCTCCCTCTTCCCCGGATGCCGCTGTTTCCGCTCCCTGCGGCACCGGATTCTGCTCCCCGGGCTGCTCCTGCTTCTCGACTGTCCCCTCTATCTGTTCCAGCTCCGGCACGGCCTGCCCCTCTGCGGGAGCAGAATTCTCATTCTCCGCGGACGGAACCTCCTGTCCCTCCGCGGCTTTCTCCTCTTCAGCGGCGTTTTCCGGCGCCTCCTCCGCGGGGCGCGGCGCTTCCTGCCCCGCCTCCTGCGGCCCGACGCTCTGCGCCGGAACTCCCGTCTCTGCCTGCACGAGCGTCGGATTCTGCGCTGTCATTCCCACAATGAGCAGCATTGCCGTCAGCCATGCGAGCCCTCTCTTCCTCTTTCCGGATTTCTGCATGAAATTCCCTCCTTCGTACTCTGCCATAACTTCAACGTTCCGATGCCGCCTGTAACGAAATGTCTGAAAGCGATATGTATACTGCTGAATTTATGCATATTAACTCTTCTTAATGCTACCCGACCTCTGCATAAAAGTCCACCACTTTCCCTGCCTTCATTCTTTAATTTTCTTAACAACTCATCCACTTTTATGCATTATCCATTATCTTTGCCTCCTGCAATTCCCATCAAACTCGGATGACTCGAGCGGAAAGCATCATAGACGAAGATGATTTTCTGATCGGATTCCAATTGCAGCTGCCAGATCAAATGTATACTACCGCTTCCATTTAATTGAAGCTTATGGCAGCGGGATGAAAAAAATTATAAAGATATCCAAAGGAAAGAGCGCCTCCCCTTTCGGGGAAGCGCTTCTTCCTTTGGATGATACTCACTGACTAAGGTTAATTACTCCGTGTAGTACTTCGTAGTCTTACCGTCTACAGTAAGAGTAACTTCAACCTTGTGATCTTCATTCTTCGTATTGTAGAGCTTCTTCTCGCTCATGTACTTTACATAACCGCTCTTATCGGTTACATAGTATACATCATTGTTGTCCTTCAGGTTGAACTTCTTCTTCTGAACGGTACCGGCATTGTTGATCAGCACATAATCAGCATCTACCAGTCCGCTGTAAGCAACCTTGGTATCTGCAATTGTATTGTCACTGTTGATCTTGACACCAGCATAGTTGGAGTTGTCGTTATCTGCCTTCAGCACGATACCGTGAGATACATACTTCTTGATCTTGGTCACATAGCCGTTCTCAGCCTTGCCGTTGCTTCCGAAGTACATCTGGTATACGTCGTCATCGAAGGAGACATTCTGATAGCCGGTCTTTCTGGAGCCGTCTGTCTTCTCGTTGTCGGAGCAGAAGTAAATCTCAGCATTCTCAGCATCTGCAGCCGCCTTGAAGTCATCACCGCTCAGATCGGTCCAATCCTTATCCATCGTCACGCTGCTGTTGGAGTAATGTCCGCCGTTCTTGGAAACGACACCGCTGAGCATACGTCCGATCTCATCGAAGATATAGGTCTTGCCCTTGATCTTCTTGATGCCGTCCTTGAAGATCTGTCCGTTGGCGTTTGCCCACCACCAGGAGTACTCGTCATCATCATGATCCTTCTGATTGTAATCCTCAGTCGGAACTGCCCAGATCCACTGATTCTTTCTGGCTGCACCATCGCCGTTTACATAAACAATGCTGTTGGTCGGGTTAACCGTGCCGGTGAAAGCAGATCCGCTGGCCTTTACAGCAGTAGACCACTCATCAATCATCAGACCATCTGCATCGAAGTAGTAGGTAGCGCCGTTGATGGTCTTCTTCTTGTTGGTCTGCTTCTTGCCCTCGGTATTGAAGTAGAACCACTCCATATCGGTATCGCCGTCATCCTTTACAACAGAGAGCTGTACCCAGCCGTTCTGTGCGGAGCCGTCGTTCCAGCCGCCAAAGTAGTAGTCAGCGTTCTTCCATGCATCGTCAGAGGTATCAATCGTAAGACCCTCGGAGTTTACCCAGCCGTAGAGCATCCGACCATCCTGGTCGAAAGCGTACTTCTTACCGTTGATGGTCTTCAGATCAGATGTGGTCAGCTTATCGTTCTTATCTCTGTAAGCCTTACCGTCAGCACCGAAATAATACCATCTGTAGTCTGCATCAGCATCGCCGTCGTCATCAGCATCAAGCGCTACCCACTGGTTGGTAACCATTGCGCCGTCCTGATTTACATAGTAGTAATCGCTGTCTCTCTCAACGAGCTGATCTACTGCCATGTTACCGTCGGAGCCGAGGTAGAACCAGTAGTCTCCGGACTTTCTCCAAGCGTCGGTAACTGCTGCGCCGTCATTTCCGAGGTACTGCCAGTTTCCGGTGGAATTGTCCCAGCCTGCTGCAAAGGTCATTGCAGAAGCGCCGAGAGCGAGTAAAGCGGTTGCAGAAAGAGCTGCAACGATCTTCGTCTGCTTTCTCATAATAATGCACTCTCCTTTTAAATTACTGCGGGCTCCCTACAAGCCCAAGTCACGGGGCGATTATACTCTCCGACGGGGAATTATTCAAGCTTTTCCTTAATAATTCCGATATTTTCCATGAAGTCGGAGTGATCTCCCTCTGTTCTTCCCCATAATAACTCTTCGTTTCCGCTTTGTACATAACAAAGTCTTTTCGAATTATTACGTAATTCTTAAGCTTCTTTTTAAGGATTTCCTAAGAATTGATTGTATTGTAGCATTTTCCCCTAAAAATGCAAGTGATTTATTCTCTGTCTGTGGTCTCATTTTCGGCTGATTTCGACAAATACCGGATATCTTCTGCCTCTGTGAGGACACGTAGCTGATACTGCGCAATCTGCTGTAGCATCCCCCAGGCGTTCTTCTTTTTTATATCCCTGCTTAATCAGCTCCGCATTATGTGTTTCCAAATTAGAGAGCACTGTTAACTCTGAAATGGAAGCATAGTCACGAATATTGCTATTCTTTGCCAAATCCGGATTTGCATCACGCCATGCTTTTGCAGTACATCCAAAAAGCACCACGTTCAACAAATCTGCTTCATCTGAATAAGCAAGCCATTCCTTGTCTTTCCTGTAATTATTCCGGGGCAGCACATATCGTTTTACCGCATCGGTATGAATTAGATAATTACTTTTTGATAAAAATCTTTTTGCACTCCACTCCAGTTTAAGCCGATCATTTTCCTCATTCTTTAGCCTCTGATATTCTTTCAGCAGATAAAGCTTAAAAACAGGACTGATTGCAGAACCAAATTCAAAGGCAATATCCTTATGCGCATATGTGCCACCGTACCTTCCAGCCTGTACATATATGCCAATTGCATTTGTACGCTCAATCCATTCCTTCGCGCTGAGAGTAAAGGTATGCAGACCAGCTTCACTTTTAAAGTGGTCGAATTCGACCACTTTAAAATCGACATTATACATGAGCTCCCATGTTCCAAGAAACTCCAAGGTTGCACGCGTTCGCAGCCAGTTTTTTATCACATCTGCCGCCCTTATATCATCGGTGCGTGCTTTCGCCATATCTGTCAGGCTGATATAATCTTTTTGATCAATGTACAGGATCGTCACCGGAACATTCTGCACAGTTATAAGCGCTGTCTTTTTCACCGATTTTATCCCGCCTTTCTTTTCCGATCGAGTCTCCTCAAATAATAGCGTCAAAAACGGCTCTCACTTACCCTTCCCGCGCCCGCAGGCAGATCCAGCTCACGAGCAGGACGAGCGGCAGGACGAAGGGCACGGCGAAGTTTACCAGCGCCTGCACGCTGTAGGCGCAGAGCGCGATCGCTGCGGCGCGGGAGGCTGCGGCACGGTTCCGGAGCAGCTGCCGGATCGTGCAGAGCAGCATGCCGAGATAGGAGAGCATCCCGGAGAGACCGACCGTCAGGAGGAGGTTCAGGTACTCATTGTGTGCATTGTCGAACATGCCGTAGCCATAGGCATTCATCAGCGCCCGGAAATGATCCATCGTTATGATATAGTAGGTCTCGGGGCCATAGCCGAGCAGCTTCTGCCAGAGCGGCATTTCCCTGAAGAAATAGTCAAGTGCCATCGACCAGGCGAGCCCTCTCCCGGTGCCCCAGCTCCGGTTGAAAATCAGGAAGCCCCTGTAGGGCGCCCAGAGCGCAGGGTGTCCGCCTCTGTTGGCGTCCCAGAGCACGAAAATGACTGCGGCAGGCCCGATGAGAAGCAACACCCAGAGCATACGGCGCAGAAGCCGCAGGAGCGGGTCTCCCTTGTCTGCCGTCCTCTGCCCGTCTCCTCCCCGGAAATGCTCCATGGCGGAGAGCCCGAGAGACAGCAGGAGAAGCCCTCCTGCGAGATAGCCGGAGAGCGCCGTCCGCCCGATCCGGAGCAGCAGGCCCATATCTCCCTCCTGTGCCTGCAGATACAGCCCGAGGGTCGTGACCCAGCCGGAGAGCCGCATTGCCGCGAAGAAGACGGCAAGCACGAGGAGGTAGCGTCGAAGCTCGTCCCGCGTCCGGAGGAGGAGGAGCGGAATCGCTGCCAGTGCCGTCCCCATGGAAAGCACCGCATTGTCGCTCATCCCCATAATCGTGGCAGCAGCGCCGATTGCTGTGCCGAGGAAGGGGAGCAGCCGCGCTCTCCAGTCCGATTCGAGGATGAAGAGCACTGCCGAGAGCGAGAACGCGAAGCCGGTCAGCGCGGTATAGGAATTGATATTTCCGATGGACGAGGCGAAGGTCTGCTGCGCGCCCCAGTCCTCCACCTCCCGGAAGAAGCCGAAGAGATCCCTGTGGAAAAAGTCCGTCATGCCCCAGAGCTCGAGCAGGAGCATCGAAGCCAGAAAGACGGAGAGATGCCAGCGGCGGAAGCGGTACAGCCGCGTAAGCATGCAGTATGCGCCGAAGAGCAAAAGCCACATCAGCACGCCCATGTTCCGCCCGAGGCTGCCCCACCAGGTCTCATAGGGATAGCCGGAGAGCGCCATGGAGAGGAGATGGATCAGGAGGAAGGCGGCGAAGAACCTATCTGTTCCCGAGAGGCGCTCCCAGAATGCACGGCAGCGCGGCAGCACCCCTGTTTTCGAAGCGCCTGCGGCTTTCCCTGATTTCGGGAGCTGCCCCGCGCCGTCTGCGGCTTTCCCGCCGGTCCGCCGGTACAGGAGCGCGCCCACCGTAAGAAGCAGGAAAAGGAGCGTCAGCTTCCAGAAAAAGCCGAACTTCGCCGAGAGGATGTCAAAATAATAGCCCTTCCACTCGATACCGAAGCTCGCTGCGATATCGCAGAGGAAGCCGTATCTGGCATAGAGCGGGAAGATGCCGAGCATGAGCAGGACATAGAGCTCTGCCAGCTTCTCCGCAAGTCCTGCCTTCTCTCCCTTTTTCCCTGCTGCTCTCATGTCCTCTTCTCCTCTTTCCTTCCTCAAAGCAGGGCAAATATCCCGCTATGTCATCCTCTACTCGACGATAGTCCCCGGTCCGTTCCCGTCATTCGCTCCCGCAGCAGCCGTACTCCCGCCCGGGCTCACGGGCGCAGCCGCGGTCGTCGTCGTGCTCGTGCCCGGACGCGGCGCTACGGTCTCCGGCTCCGTCGTTCCCGGCGTGCGGTCTCTGCCGCTCTCCCTCTGGCTGTTCGCCGGATCCGCGGCGGTCAGCTCCGCTTCCTTCGTCGTTTCCTTCGCCGTGCTCTCCTTCGTACTGTTCTTCCCGGAGGCGGTCGTTTCCCGGATGATATTGCCGTCCGCATCGATCAGATTCCCGTTCCGGTCTGTCTCGTGCGCTCCGCGGCTCCCCTCGATGAGGTTGCCGTCCGCATCCGTTTCATACGGCAGTCCGGACTTCCTCGTCGTCTCGATCACGTTGCCGAAGCGGTCGGTCTCCGACTCCTTATGCGCCTTGCTGCTCTCTGTTCCGCCCTCCTCGGCAGCCTTCTTCGCGCTCTCCGCCTCACGGCTCTCCTTATCCGCCGCCGCCTTCTTATCCGCCGCGGATGCCTCCGCGCTGGACTTGTAATTGCCGCTGTCCTCGGCGATCTTCTGGCTGTAGGTCCAGACCGCGGAGGAGGGGTTATAGTTCATGTCATTGAAGAGAAAGGCGTGCAGCGCCGTCACATTCGAGGCGAGCGTCGTCGGAATGACGCAGTCTCCCTTCTTTCCCATCATCTGGGTCTTCAGGTCGGTCGGGAAGCCGGTGCTGCCGACGATCGTATAGCGGCTGACGCCCTTCGCGAGCTGCAGGATATCGCCCGCATCCATATTGAAGGAAATCTGCGGCAGTACGGTATTGATAATGGAGGTCAGGGTCGCGAGATCCGCCTTCTTCGCCTTGTCCAGAAGCTGCTGGATGATCGCCCGCTGCCGTTCTGTCCGCTTGAAGTCGGTATCCGCGTGCCGGAGCCGCGCATAGGCCACTGCCTGCAGCCCGTCGAGATGCTGCTGCCCCGTCTCCTTCAGATAGTGCGCCGCCGGATTCTTCGTGATCCCCGCCTCAAGCGCGGTCTCCGTGATATAGGCGTTAATCTCCTTGAGCTCCCCCTTCGTCACGTCCGCCTCGACGCCGCCGAGCATCTCGACCGTATCATAGACTGCCTTCCAGTTGAAGGTCGCGTAGTTCTGGATGTCGAGATCCAGATTCCGGTTGAGGGCGGAAACCGCACCCTCCGGCCCGCCGATGGAATACGCCTCGTTGATCTTCGCGTAGCGCTTGCCGGTATTCAGATAGCTGTCCCGGTAAACAGACGCCATCTTGATCTCGCCGCTTCCCATGTCAATGTTGACGATGATCTGCACGTCCGCGAGCGCACCCTTGCCGAGGTTTCCGTCACGGGAATCGACACCGAAAACCGCTACCGTCCAGTAGCCCTTCATCTGCTGCTGCTTCGTGATATCCAGATTGGTATTTCTGACCTTCTGCACATCGAAGCCCAGATCCTGCGTCATATTCATGTAACGCACTACGAAGCTGATACAGAAAATGACGACCAGCGTCAGGAGCTCTACGACTGCTATCAGAAGAATGCGGCGGAGGCTCTTCTTTTTCTTCGCCGTCCTGCGCACCCGCTCACGCTCGACCTCCGCGCTGCCCTCCTGCGGAGAATTGATCCGCAGGATATCAGGGGACGCCTGCCGCGGCTGTTCGCTGCCGAAAGCCGAATATGTCCCGGAGGGCTCGCTGTTCCATGCCGTCACACGGCGCGGCTTCGCCGCATGCTCCGGAGCGGACGCCTGCGCCGCATGCCCGCCGGCGGAACGGTCATAGCGCTTCTCTGTATCCTGCGGCGGGAGCCCCGCAGACTCCGACATGCCGCTGTAGGGGCGTCTGCCCCCCTTGTTATGATCTAAAGCCATAGATTTCCTCTTCTGTAATCAGTAAGCGTTTTTATTCACAAAGCCTTTCCATACTGTCATAAACAGGATTCGGATGTCAAGTCCCATCGTCCAGTTTTCGATATACCAGAGATCGTAGCGCACCCTCTCATGGATCGAGGTGTCCCCGCGCAGCCCGTTGACCTGCGCCCAGCCGGTCAGCCCCGGGCGCACCTGGTGCTTGACCATGTAGCGCGGGATTTCCTCCTTGAACATCTCGACGAACTGTGTCCGCTCGGGCCGCGGTCCCACGAGGGACATATCGCCCAGCAGCACATTGAAGAACTGGGGGAATTCATCAATGGAGGTACGCCGGATGAATCTGCCGATCCGTGTCACCCGCGGATCATGGGGCGTCGTCCAGCCCCTCCTCTCATCCTCCGGACTCTGCTGCACCATGGAGCGGAACTTATACATCATGAAAGGCTTGTTATGCAGCCCGACCCGCTCCTGCCTGAAGATGATCGGCCCCGGCGAGCTCAGCCGCACGCAGATTGCCGTGAGCAGCATGAGCGGGCTGAAGAGGAGAATGCCGAAGAGCGCGCCGGCGATATCCACCAGCCGCTTCATCAATGCCTTCTGCGGCTCGGTCAGCGGGACATTCCGGATATTCACGACCGGAAGCCCGTCCATATCCTCCGGCACCGGTCTGGAATGGATGACATTCAGATAGTCCGGGATGAACTTCGTATGCACGCCGGACTTCTCACAGACCGAGACAATGCCGGCAAGCTTGCCGTATGCCGCGAGCGGCAGGGTAATGACGATCTCGTCGATGGTATTGTGCGAGAGCAGCCCCTCGAGATCCGAGATCCGCCCGATCACACGGATATCCCGGTAGGCACTGCCGCACTCGGTCAGGTCGTCTACGATGCCGTAGATGTGATAGCCCCAGTCCGGATTTCTGCGGCAGGCGTCGATGAAGCGATCCGAGACATCCGAGAAGCCGACCAGGATGATGTGCTTCTGATTGAAGCCCCGCCGCCGGAGGTTCGAGAGAAGGAAGCGGATGCCGAAGCGCTCCACCGTGAGCAGCACGGTATTGAATACCGCGAAGGCGGCGATCATCCGCGTACTGAAGTTGCTGAAATAGCCGGATTTCCGGAAGATGAAGAGCACCGAGGTGATAAGCAGGAGCCCTGTGAGATTCGACTGCAGGATATGCCAGAGCTCCCGCCGTTTCGAAACCGTCCGCTTCGGGACATAGAGCCGGAAGATCCAATAGAGAAGCAGGTAGGCAGGAACGATCGGCAGGAGAGCAGTAAAATAAACCCGGGCAGGAAGGACGCCGTGCCCCTCCGGGAAGATCCGGGTTTTTATCAAGATATACCACGCCAGCAGGTAGGAGAGTGCCAGCGTCAGCGCGTCCAGCAGAACATGAAGCCGGTTCAGTTGTTTTTGCATATCCTTAATCATGCTAAGGATTATACAACAGTTACAGGGGCATGAAAATAAAGGAATTCTTAAGAAAGAGGAGTGTCCAGCTTCGTTACGGCATCGATCAGAGAAACTGCCTGCCCGTTCACGAGCATATCGCGGATACGCCCGATGTCCTTCTCATTCATATGCGTCTTCCCGAGATACTGCTCATAGTCCCGGGAGAGGCGGATCGCGCGCTCCTTCTCGTCCCGCTCCAGCTCTGCGCGGAGGGACTGCGCCTCCCGCAGCTTCTCCGCAAGCTCCTCCGCCCGCGGACGGCCCGCTGTCTCGATCTCATCTGTAATGATATTCTTCGTCACACTCTCGAAGGTATTCTGCGCACTCTGCTTCTTCGCGATGACCTCGCTGCGGTCCTGCTGTCCCCGGGCAAGCTCGTCGTCATACTCCTCGAGATGATAGCCCTCCTCGCTGGCATCGCCCCGAATCCCCCGGATAATGCCGCGGATGCTTCGCCGGTTCAGCCGGATCCGCTTCCGGATCTCCTGCCCCTGCCGAAGCGCCGCAGCATGCTTCCCATTGGTGCGGTTCCCGATCAGGACATAGAGCCCGCCAAAAAAAAGAATATCCACGAGATAAACCGCCGAGAACCAGAGCATCCGTCTCTCCGGAAGCAGGAAGAGGTAGATGCCGATCGGAATCACTGCGAAGAAAAACAGAAAGGCGAGCAGCAGCCCCAGGAGCTCCGGGAGGCTGCCCGGGCGGAAAAGCGTGTAGAACAGCCCCGTCCGGCAGAATACCGGCGCGCCGTCCTTCTTCAGTATCGCCGCGAGCTGCCGCCGAAGATCCTTATTCTCCTGCCGGAGTTCCTCCGTCTCTGCAGAGATCCGTCCCTTGATCCCCTGGCTCTTCGCCCTGTCCCTCTGCTGCTGCACTCTCCTCAGCTTCGTATCGATCTGGGAAAGCTGGCGGTTATAGGTCGCCGCGATCTCCTCTCCGCGGGCGCGAACCGTCCGCTCGATCTTCTCCCGCGTTTCCCTCCGCAGCGCCTCCAGATCCCGCTCGAGCTGCTTCTCCTGCTCACGCTGTGCAGACAGCCTCTCCAGTGCCGTCTGATACTCTGCGACCGCAATCTGCGCGTCTGTCAGAAATGCCTGTGGGTTCTCCAGCTCCTGTCCCATACCATCTCCCCTTTGCCCAGGATACAAGCTATCCTATATACAATGTGTTTCAGTTTACCTGTTTTTTTTTAATAAATTATGAACAAAGAAATAAATTTCCATGAAACTTGCAAAAGCCTCGGGATTCGTATATATTCGTAACAGCTTCAGCTAAGCCATAAAGATCTGCTTAGCTGAACCTGTCAGATATATTCCTGAGAAAATTGAGAAAAGCAGCGAACAGACTGTGAGAGAGGGGGCTTCCATGTTTCGAATGAGCGGCGCACTATATCAGGACGGAAAACTGCTTCGGAGCTGCGTCTCCCGGCAGTCCGGCGGACTGTCCCGGACGCAGAAGGTCTTCGCTGCCCTGCAGGAAATCTGCGAGTATCTGGATCTCGCCGTACCGATCTGGCTGGAGAGCAATATACGGGAATTTCAGCAGAAGAGCAAAACGGACTTCCGCGCAGACAGCTTCGTTGAGCCAATCCCCTTTGCCCTTCTCCGGATCGAGGTGATCGAGGAATAAAGAAAAGAGGGCTGCGTCGAAACGATACAGCCCTCTTCCTTACGCTTAAAGCTCCGCCCTCCAGAGCCCATGAAGATTGCAGTACTCATATGCCGCTGTCGGCTCCTCTCCCTCTGCCAGCGCAAACACTGCGCAGGGCGCCTCATTCGGCTTAAGGTCTCTCTTCTGGTACCCCTTGTTCGTTTCCAGGATAATAAACCGGATATAGTGTGCGTCAAGCATAGGATGCGCAGCCGAGCCGACTCTCACGGTCACCGTATTCCCGCTCCGCTCCAGCACCGGAACATGCTTCTCCTGCGCCGCATCTGTCGTATTCGCCGTGAGCTCCGTCATGGTTTCCCCGCAGCATACCGGCGTCACTGCCGTCTTCTCCGTCAGAAAGGTAATGAAATTGCCGCAGCGGCTGCATCTGTAGAATAACATCGTGCTCGTCCTCCTTCATGAAATAAGACTTCCCTGTGCGAAGAAGCGTTCTCCTGCGCGCTTCTTTGTACAGACTATAGCATTCCTTACGCTATATTACAATCCCGTCCGACAGGATGCCGCACTACAGAAGCCCCCAGACTTCCCAGAGATTTCCAAGCTCCGCATCCGGCAGGATGCCGCTCTCATTCGGCAGCCGCTTCGGGTTGTACCATGCAGCACGGATCCCATGCAGCACACCGCCCCGGATATCACTCGTGAGGGAGTCGCCGACGAGCAGCATTTCCTCCGCCGGAACGCCCCTCAGTGTGCGGAAAATATGCTCGAAGAAGCCATCCGTCGGCTTCTCATAGCCGATCCGGTCGGAAATGAAGGCGCCGTCCAGAATTCGATCCAGTCCGGAATTCCGCAGCTTCCGCTCCTGTGCGGTCAGCGTACCGTTGGTTGCGGCGTACTGCCGATAGCCGCGCTCCTTCAGCCTCCGCAAAAGCTCTCCCGCATCGTCCATGAAGACGCAGGTATCGCCGAGACGCCGCTGATATTCTTCATTGAACGCCGCGGCGCGTTCTACAGGGAACCCGCATTCCGCGAAGAAATCCTCGAATCTCCCGATCAGCGCCCGCGGCTTCTCGAGCTCGCCTCTCTCCAGCCGTTCCCAGCAGCGCCGATTGATCTCCGTGTAGCGCCGAAGCAGCTCCTCCGTGAGCGCCCCGAAGCGCGCCGTTTCAAAACAGGCTGCGAGCGCCGTGCGCTCCGCAGCCTGAAAGTCCAGCAGGGTATTGTCGATATCCCACAGAATCGTCGTAATCATATCCGCTCCTACAGCCGCTTCCGAAGCTCTGCCGAGAGCGCCTCATAGCCCGGCTTCCCGAGGAGCGCGAACATATTCCTCTTGTAGCTCTCCACGCCCGGCTGGTTGAAGGGGTTCACGCCGTTCAGATAACCGGAGACACCGCAGGCAAACTCAAAGAAGTAGAAGAGCTCTCCGAGATGATATGCGTCCTGCTTCGGGATCTCCACCACGAAGTTCGGAACCTGTCCGTCCGTGTGCGCGAGGATGGTACCGTTCATCGCCGACTTGTTGACGAAGTCTACGGTTTTGCCGGCAAGATAGTTCATGCCGTCGGTATCGACCGGCTCCTCCCGGAGCACGAGCTCCTCCGGGGACTCTTCGATATTGAGCACCGTCTCGAACATGATGCGGGAGCCGTCCTGAATGAACTGCCCCATAGAATGCAGGTCTGTCGTCAGATCCGCCGCGGCAGGGAAGAGGCCTCTCTGATCCTTCCCCTCGGACTCTCCGAAGAGCTGCTTCCACCATTCGGAAACATAATGCAGGCTCGGCTCATAGTTCGCCACGATCTCCACGGACTTGTTTTTCCGAAGCAGGATATTGCGCGCCGCGGCGTACTGCAATGCGTCATTTTCCTCATACGGTGCGTGCAGGCAGTTCTCTCGCATCGCCGCCGCGCCTGCCATCAGCGCGTCGATATCTGCGCCGCTCGCCGCGATCGGCAGCAGTCCGACCGCAGTAAGCACGGAGAAGCGTCCGCCGACATCATCCGGCACCACAAACTCCTCATAACCCTGCTCGTCCGCGAGCTGCTTGAGCGCGCCCTTCGCCCTGTCTGTCGTCGCGTAAATACGCTTCGCCGCCGCTTCTTTTCCGTACCTCTCCTCGAGCAGCTCCTTGAAAACGCGGAAGGCGATCGCCGGCTCGGTGGTCGTTCCGGACTTCGAGATAATATTGATGGAGAAGTCCCTCCCCTCGAGAAGCTCCGCGAGATTCCGAATGTACTTCGAGGAAATATTATTCCCCACATAGTAGATCTCCGGCGCATTCCGCTTCTTCCGCGGGAGCTCATTGTAGAAGCAGCTGTTCAGGAATTCATTGGCTGCGCGCGCGCCGAGATAGGAGCCGCCGATGCCGATCACGAGCAGAATCTCCGAGTCCCGGCGGATCTTCTCCGCCGCCGCCTTAATGCGGGTGAACTCCTCCTTATCATATTCTGCCGGAAGGTCGATCCAGCCGAGGAAATCATTTCCGGCACCGCTCCGCTCCAGCAGCGTCCTCGCCGCATTCTCGGTCTGCGCCTTGAAATTCCGAAGCTCCTCCTCGGAAATGAACGGTCTCGCCTTCGTTACATCAAACTTTACTCCACTCATCTTTTCCTCCTCCGTTTCCCGTGTTTGTGAAAAGAATAACATCAGAAAAAGCTTTTTTCAAGCATAATCAAACCTTGCAACGACCGCCTCCGTCAGCCGCACGCAGTGTGCGATCGCCTGCCTTTCGAAGCTCGGGTAGTCCAGCAGCGCAGAATTGTCTGCCTTGTCCGAAATCGCACGGATAATGACGAAGGGAACCTGATTCTGCGTCGCGACCTGCGCGATCGCCGCCCCCTCCATCTCGACGCATCTCCCCTGAAAATGGCGGCGTATCCAGTCCTTGGTCTCGGCATCAGACACGAAGCGGTCTCCGCTGCATACCCTGCCGATAAAGGTATGGATCTCTCTGTTGATGCGGCGGTTCTCCTCCTCCACCGCGGCGATCAGTCTGCCGTCCGCCGGGAAAGCGAGTCTGCCGACCCGCGGGATCTCCCCGAGTGCATAGCCGAAGCCCGTCGCATCCACATCATACTGTACCGCATCCTCCGAGATGACGATATCTCCGATGTCGATCGCCGGATCCAGCGAGCCTGCGATGCCGGTATTGATGACACAGTCCACCTGAAAGCGATCGATCAGAAGCTGCGTGCACGCACCCGCATTGACCTTGCCGATGCCGGAGCGAACCAGCACCGCCTCCCTGCCGGAAAGCTTCCCGGAGAAGAAGCGGAGCCCGCCCCTCTCCTCTTCTGTCCCCTCCGAGAGCGCCTCTCTGAGACGGCTGAGCTCCTCCTCCATCGCGCCGATGATTCCTATTTTCATACTCTTCCCCCCTGCGGCGATACGCCGACTATCCCGCGGTCTCGCAGAGCACCCGGAGCACCGCCGAGACCCCGTTTGCGGCATCTGCGTGCGCCATCGTCTCTCTGTACATATCCCGTCTCTCATATACGGCACGCACCGCCTCCGGCAAAAGCCCAGCCTCCCTCTCCAGCGCATGCTGATCGAGCACGAGGCTGAAGCCCTGCCGCTCGAAGGAGCGGGCATTGAGGATCTGATCCCCGCGGGATGCCTCCAGCGGGAGCGGGATCAGGATATTCGGCTTCCGGAGCGCGAGCAGCTCACAGATCACATTGGCGCCGGCACGGCTGATGACAAGCTCTGCCATCGCATATACGTCGCGAAGCTCCTCTGTCAGGTACTCGTACTGCCGGTAGCCGGGACGGCCGTCCGGCGATGCTGCGAGATTCCCTCTGCCGCATAGGTGGACAATATCGAAGTCCGCGAGCAGCGTATCCAGATTTTTCCGCACCGCTTCATTGACCGCGACCGAGCCCAGACTTCCGCCGATGACCATCAGCACGGGCTTCTCCCCGGTGAAGCCGCACCTACGGAGCCCATCCTCCCGGCTCCCCCTGAGGAGCTCCTCCCGGATCGGAGAGCCGGTCAGCACCGCCTTCCCCGCGGGGAGCCGCTGCACCGTCTCCGGGAAGTTGCAGCAGATCCTCGACGCGCAGCCGAGCGTCAGCCGGTTGGCGAGCCCCGGCGTCATATCCGACTCATGGCTCACTACGGGAATATGCAGGAGCCGTGCCGCCCAAACGACCGGAACCGCCACGAAGCCCCCCTTCGAGAATACGAGATCCGGTCTCCATTCCCGAAGGAGCCGCCGTGCCTGAAAAACGCCCCGGAGCACCCGGAACGGATCCGTCAGATTACGAAGATCCCGGTAACGCCGGAGCTTCCCGGTATCGACGCTCCGATAGGGAACGCCCGCCTCTGTGAGCAGCCTCCGCTCGATCCCGTCATGGGAGCCGATGTAGCGGATCTCACAGCCCATCTCCCGAAGCCGCGGCAGCAGGGCGAGATTCGCCGTCACATGCCCGGCGGTGCCGCCTCCGGTCAGTACGATTCTGTGAAGGCTCATCGAAGATATTCCCCCATCCGCGAAGAGAGTGCCTCCCTTTCCTCCGCCGTGGACTCTCCCGGCTTCCAGAGCAGCAGCTCCTCTCCCGCGCCGTAGCGCGGGATGATGTGCAGGTGGAAATGCCGCACGGTCTGTCCCGCTGCTTCTCCATTGTTCTGCACGAGGTTGAAGCCCGCCGCGCCGAGTCCTGCCTTCATTGCCCTGCCGATCCGTGCGGCAAGCGGCAGCACCTCCCGCGCCGTCTCCGTGTCCAGCTCTGTCAGATCCGCGTAATGCTCCTTCGGGATAAGCAGGACATGCCCCCGGGTCGCCGGGCTCAGATCGAAGATCACGCGGAAGCGCGCATCCTCATAGAGCGTCGTCGACGGAATTTCTCCGTTTGCGATACGACAGAAAATACAATTTTGCTCTCTCATATGTTATACTCCTCATTGTTATATCATTTCTGTTGTCCCGTCAGATGCCGGATCTTCCGCTCGTGTAAACACGGCGGCTGTTCCGGCGTGCTACCGCGTGCATAAGTCCCTCACGGCACTCCGCTGCTTTCGCAGCTTTCGTGCCGACAACAGCAATTCGCAAATCGCATCGCTCTCTTCGTTCGCGCTGCTTTTTTGCTCATCCCTGTTGTCCCGTCAGATGCCGGATCTTCCGCTCGTGTAAACACGGCGGCTGTTCCGGCGCCTGACGGGGGACTTATACACTGATTATACTTTCTCTGCTGAGATGAAACAAGTCTTGACCGCAGGTATTCGGAGGTGAATCATGTCTGCTATCCCCAAGGATCCCTTTCTGCTCCTGAGCTTCCTGAATTTGAAGCTGCGGGACTGCTATCCGAGTCTCGATGCGCTCTGCGAGGATCTCGAGCTCGACAGAGTGGCGCTTACAGAGAAGCTCGGACAGATCGACTATCACTATCAGGCGGAGCAGAATCAGTTCCGCTGATTCGGGAAGGGAGGAACGATGCGTTGTTTGGTACAGAGGGTGCGCGAGGCGAGCGTCACCGCAGAGGGCGAGCTGCTCGGCTCGATCGGGAGGGGGCTTCTGCTCCTGTTAGGGGTGAGTGCCTCGGATCATGAGAAAATCGCCGATCAGATGGTGCGAAAGGTACTCGCCGCACGGATCTTCGAGGACGCGAACGGCAAGACCAATCTGAGCCTCGCGGACGTCGGCGGACAGCTCCTCGTCGTCAGCCAGTTCACGCTCTACGCAGACTGCCGGCGGGGAAACCGCCCCAGCTTCACGGGGGCAGGCGCTCCGGAGCACGCCGAAGCGCTCTACCGGTACTTTCTCGAGCGCTGCCGCGCGGAAGCAGGATCGGTCGAGGCAGGACGCTTCGGCGCGGATATGAAGGTACGGCTCCTGAATGACGGCCCCTTCACCCTGCTCTATGACTCGGAGGAGCTGGGTTACCGCTAGCTGTCCGGAGCGAAAGAGCCGCCGAAGAGGGCATGCCCGCAGGCAGCCCTCTTCGGCGGCTCTTTCGCATCCGTATCGAACGAATGATCTACACTTTGATTTCCTCGATGCTGTCCGCAGTCGCGACTCTCTGCCGGAGGGAATCCGAGAAGTTCAGCACGACCTCTCTGCCCTTAAGCATGTCCGCCTGCTTCAGCAGCTCTTCGTTCCCCGCGGTCGTAAACCTGAATTCCGTATCCTCCGACGCTCTGAGATAAATCACGCCGTCTTCGACCTTCTCCACCTTTCCCCTGATTCCGATACGCTCCGCCGCCGGATCCTCCTCCATGTCCTCCGTGCAGATCCGGAAGCAAACCGGATCCTTCGTCAGCTCGCCGAGGTAGCTGATCTGGGCATAGGCTCCCGGCTTCACGCCATCCTTCGTCACTGTCGTCTCATACGGCGCACGCGCGAAGGTGTAGCTCTCCCCGAGGAAATCCTCCTCCGTCACAGATGCTGTATCCTTCGTCTCCGGAGCGCCCTCTTTCCTCTCATCCAGAAGCTCCCGCACCGTAATGCTCTTCTCATCCACTGCCTCAATCCTACCGTAAAGCGTGCTGTTCTCCGTGTAGCCCTCGGTCACATACTCGAACGGAACAGATACGACGACAGACCTCACCGCCATCCCGTCCACCGGATCCTCTCCGTCATAGCCGATATCTACCTGATCCCCCGGCATCAGCTCCCACGCCTTGCTTACCGCCGCGCCGGAGATATCGAAGCTCATAGACTGTCCGTCATCCAGCTCTACAGAAAGCGTATCTCCTGCCAGCTTCTGCACCGTCGCCGTCAGCACGCTCTCTCCGACCGCCTCCGAGGACTCGATCTCAGCGCTTCCGGCAGCCGTGGACTCCACGGACTCCGCGGGAGCCGCCTTCTTTCCGCAGGCAGCGACGGTCATCGCCAGCATTGCCGCCATCCCTATCATTAAAATCCTTTTCATCTTCTCTCCTCTTTACTCCGGCTCATTCCGGATTCTTCTGCCGTTTTCGACCTCGAAAGCTTACCACCGTTTCCCGAAAATGTCTCGTCTTTCCGAGAATATTCCGTCTTGTGTAATCATTTCCTAAGAAAAAGGCACTATACCTTTTCCTGACGGGATCCGCTCCGCCTCCGGCAGGCATCTGCGCGTTCCGGCGCTTCATAGAAGCTCGTACCCTTCAGCGCATCCGGCAGATACTGCTGCTCCACCCAGTGCCCCGGATAATCGTGCGGATATTTGTAACCGATCCCCCGCCCGAGCGCCGCATGCCCCCGGTAATGTGCATCCTGCAAATGCGGGGGGATAGGCAGACTGCCATGCTTCTTCACCGCCTCCTTCGCAGCATAGATCGCCGTGGTGCAGGCATTGCTCTTCGGCGCAGAGGCGATATAGCAGACTGCCTGCGAGAGGATCAGCTCCGCCTCCGGCAGCCCGACCCGTTCCACCGCGAGGAAGGCACTGGTCGCAACGCAGAGCGCATTCGGATCTGCATTCCCCACATCCTCCGATGCACAGATCACGATGCGGCGCGCGATGAACCTGATATCCTCTCCGGCATAGAGCATACGGGCAAGGTAGTAGACCGCCGCATCCGGGTCGGAGCCGCGCATCGACTTGATGAAGGCGGAAATCGTGTCATAATGGGCATCTCCGTCCTTGTCATAGCGCAGCGCCCGCTTCTGTATGCACTCCGCTGCGACCTCCGTTGTAATGTGAATCTTCCCATCCGCGGCGCGCTCCGTCGTCAGCACGGCAAGCTCGATCGCATTGAGTGCTGCGCGGGCATCTCCGTCCGCTGCCCGTGCGAGAAACTGCCGCGCCTCCGCCTCCATAACGGCATGATACGCTCCCACACCTCTTCGGCTGTCCGAGATCGCCCTGTCCATAAGCACACCCAGATCTTCTTCGGAAAGCGGCTTCAGCTCGAAGATCCGGGAGCGGGAAAGCAGCGCGGCATTCACCTCGAAGTAGGGATTCTCTGTCGTCGCCCCGATCAGAATCACCGTGCCGTCCTCTACGAAGGGCAGGAGGTAGTCCTGCTGCGCCTTATTGAAGCGGTGAATCTCATCCACGAAAAGAATGGTTTTTCGCTGATAGCCGCCGAGATTGTTCTTCGCCCGCGCGACCACCTCCTCCATATCCTTCTTCCCTGCAGCCGTCGCATTGAGCTGGCAGAAGTCCGCCTTCGTCGTATGCGCAATCACCCTCGCCAGCGTCGTCTTGCCGGTGCCCGGCGGTCCGTAGAAGATGAGGGAGCCGAGCTGATCCGCCTGAATCGCCCGGTATAGCAGCCTGCCCTTCCCTATGATATGCTGCTGTCCGACGAGCTCGTCCAGCGTCTCCGGCCGCATCCGGGAGGCAAGCGGCGCTTCCTCCGCCTTCTTCTGTTCAGCCATGTATTCAAAGAGATCCATAGCCATTCCCATCCTTCTGCGAAAGCCGCTGCGCTTATGCGCCCCGCAGTCCTTCGCGATCCTTCTGCCCCCCCGATTTCGGATCAGGGGAGCCTTCTGCCTCTTAAGCGCCCTTTCTTCGGACACTATTCCGTATCTGTAGTTTTCGGCAGCGTGAGGAACAGAGTCATCAGGTATTCTCACCTGCCGAAGCTTGTCAGCCGAGCTTTTTTCTCCATTCCTCCCGCAAAAGACCATACATACAGGCATCGACGATGCCTCGATTGCTGTAATCTGCCTGTCTGCGCGTTCCCTCGTATCTCAAACCGCATTTTTTCATTACATTCCCCGAATTAGGGTTATCCGGATCATGCTGCGATTCGATTCTGTTCGCTCCGACCGTTTCGAATAAATACGGAATAATGGCGGAAAAGGCTTCACTGGTAATCCCCCGATGCCACCACCTGCTGCCGATACAGTAGCCGATATGAAGCATATTCAGCCGTTCGTTTCTGTCTACAACAGAAATAGAGCCGACAGGCTCCCCAAGCTCCTTGAATTCGATTGCCCATTGGTAAAAATCTTCCCTTTCGCTGTTTGCCGCCCATTCCTCCAGAACCCTTCGAGTGGTTTCCATGTCTTTGTGCGTTGTCCAGCGAAGAAACTCGGTGACTTTATCATCGGAAGTCCAGTTGCGGAAAACGGCTGCCGTATCCTTTTCCGTGAATTTCCGAAGAATGAGTCTCTCGGTCTCGATTCTAACCGTTCCTCTGTGCTTCATCTCATTCCCCCCTGCATCCTTCACACACAGTTTATATAGCAAAAGTCCCGACGAGATCTCGTCGGGGCTTCTGCCGTATAGAGTAGTAAGGGTCGATTAAACCTGTTCGCCGAATTTAAAAAGTGAATCCAAACATGGAACCATAATACTACAATGTAGAATTTTTGTCAATGGTGGAAATCTTTTTCTGTGAAATCGCAGGAAAAGATTTCATCCTCCGGATACAGCGCCCCGCCCTATGCTTTTTCCTCCTGCAGGATCTGCCCGACCCGCTCCCGCAGTGCCGGTATTACCTCCTCCAAAAACCACGGATTCTTCCTCTGCCAGCGGAAGTTCAGCGGGCTCGGATGCACGATGGGGAAATACGCCGGCAGATATGCCCTGTAATTCCGAACCGTCTCCGTCAGATTCCGCTCCGCCCGCTTTCCCAGATAATACCTCGTCGAATAGCTGCCGATCAGGATCTTCAGCCGGAGCCCCGGCATCAGGGACAGGAGCTCTTCATGATATTCTCTGGCGATGAAGTCTCTCGGCGGGAGGTCTCCGGTTTTCCCCTTACCGGGATAATAGAAGTCCATCGGCAGAATCGCGATCCTGTCCGAATAGAAGGTATCCCTGTCGATCCCCAGCCACTGCATCAGCTTTTCTCCGGACTTGTCGTTGAAGGGAATGCGTGTCTCCTCCACCTTTTTTCCGGGCGCCTGCCCTACGATCAGGATGCGCGCCTCCGGGCTGAGCTGAAAGACAGGCGGGATTCCGCGGTCTGTATAGCTGCGGTTCCGCGGGTCAGCCTCGAGTCTTCGAATGATTTCCTCAATTTTACCAGCTTCTCCCATACTATTTCCTCCTTCGCTCCCTGCCCTTAAGCAGCTTCAATCGCAGGCGATTGCCCTGAACCGCTCCAAGCTCTCCTCACCGGAGAGGCACCACAGGGGGAGCCTCAGGCTACACCGAAGAGCTTCAGATCCTCCTCTACCGTACCGATGCCCGCGATGCCGAAGTTCTCTACCAGCACCTTCGCCACATTCGGGGAAAGGAACGCCGGAAGCGTCGGACCGAGGTGGATATTCTTCACGCCAAGGTAGAGAAGCGCAAGGAGAACGATAACCGCCTTCTGCTCGTACCATGCGATATTGAATGCGATCGGGAGCTCGTTGATATCCGAAAGCCCGAATACCTCCTGCAGCTTCAGGGCAATCAGCGCCAGAGAGTAGGAGTCGTTGCACTGTCCTGCATCCAGCACTCTGGGAATTCCGTTAATGTCTCCGAGGTTCAGCTTGTTGTACTTGTACTTCGCACAGCCTGCGGTGAGAATTACCGTATCCTTCGGAAGCGCCGCCGCGAAATCGGTATAGTAGTTCCGCGCCTTCTGCCGTCCGTCACAGCCTGCCATGACGAAGAACTTCCGAATCGCACCGCTCTTTACCGCTTCTACGATCTTATCCGCGAGGGCGAATACCTGCGCATGCGCGAAGCCGCCGACAATGCTGCCGGTCTCGATCTCTGTCGGAGCCGGACAGGTCTTCGCCTGCGCGATCAGCGCGGAGAAGTCCTTCTTCTCACCGTACTCTCCGGAAATATGCCGACATCCCGGGAAGCCTGCCGCGCCGGTCGTCCAGAGCCGATCCTTGTAGCTTGCCCTCGGCGGCACGATGCAGTTCGTGGTCATCAGGATCGGGCCGTTGAAGCTCTCAAACTCCTCCTTCTGCTTCCACCACGCATTGCCGTAATTTCCGGCGAAATGCGGGAATTTCTTAAAGAACGGGTAATACTGTGCCGGAAGCATCTCGGAATGGGTATAAACGTCGACGCCGCTTCCCTCGGTCTGCTCCAGCAGCATCTCGAGATCCTTCAGGTCATGCCCGGAGATCAGAATCCCCGGATTTTTGCGCACGCCCAGCTCTACCGTGGTGATCTCCGGGTTGCCGTATGCGCCGGTATTCGCCGCATCCAGATCCGCCATGCCCTGCACGCCGAACCTGCCGGTTTCCAGCGTCAGCGCCACGAGCTCCTCTACAGAGAGGCTGTCATCCAGCGTCTTCGCCAGCGCCTCCTGCATAAAGGCATCCACCGCCTCATCGTCCTTCAGCAGCGCATTGGCGTGCTTGGTATAGGCGGACAGTCCCTTGAGCCCATAGGTGATAAGCTCCCGCAGGGAACGCAGGTCCTCATTCTCCGTCGCGAGCACGCCTACGTGCTTCGCCGCCTCTCTGTACTCCGCCTCCGTGAAATCCGCAGTCGCAGCCTTCGGAAGGGAAGAGGTATCCGAAAGCTGAGAGAGCAGTCTCTGCTTCTCTTCCAGCGTCTTCCGGATCCGGGCAATGATTGCAGCATCATCGAAGTTCGCATTGGTGATCGTCGTAAAAAGGTTCACCGATACGATGTGATTTACCGCAGCAGAAACCTCTTTTCCCTCCCTGCGAAGCGCGGTCGTCACCGCGGAAAGTCCCTTGGTTACATAGATCAGAAGATCCTGCAGTCCCGCCGTCTCCGCCGTCTTTCCGCATACACCCTGTACCGTACAGCCCTTGCAGCCAGCGGTCTCCTGACACTGGTAGCAAAACATTTTGTTCTCCATCTTTTCCTCCTGTTTTCGACGCAATGAAGCTCTGTTCGCCGGATGCAATACGGACTCTTCGCAGCTCTCCGGCGAATCCTTGCATAGAATAACACGGATTTTATATTTTAATGTTGCGCAGGCAACATGTTTTGTCCTATACTATCTATACTATGTTTGGCAGAACAGTATCCGCGCACGAGGCGATGCAAAGGACAAAGGATACAGGCAGGAGGAAAAGAAATGACGAAGGCGGCACAGGATACGTCGATTAAATATAGGGATGTCCCGCTTTTTAAGGGGATAGCTCTCGAAAATCTGGATGCACTGCTGTTCTGCATGCGGAGCTATGTGCATTCCTATAAAAAGGGCGAGCATATCCGTCTTAGAAGCGAAAGGGGACAGCATGTCGGCATCGTGCTGAAGGGAACGGTTCACATGCTGAAGACCGATGTCTGGGGCAATGATACTCTGCTCACCTATATGTCCGAGGGCGAGATCTTCGGAGAGAGCCTCTCTGCCCTGCAGGAGGAGGATTCCTATGTCACCTTCGTGTCGAGCACTGCCACCGAGGTGCTCTTCCTCTCCTTCGACAAGGCGATCCACGTCTGCAAGAACCGCTGCGTCTTCCACTACCAGCTGATCGAAAACCTCTTCGATCTGATCGGCAGGAAGAACCGGCAGCTGATGGAAAAGATCGAGGTCACTTCACAGAGCTCCCTCCGGGAGAAGATTCTTGCTTACCTCTCCATGCAGGCGCAGAAGCAGAACAGCCGCTATATCACGCTGAGCCTGAGCCGAACCGATATGGCGCAGTTCCTCTGTACGAACCGGAGCGCCATGACCCGGGAGCTCTCCAATCTGCGGGAGCAGGGCATCATTGACTTCGATAAAAATACCTTCGTTCTGAAAAAATAAGCGAAATACTTCATTCCCATGCCGCCTGATAGCGGAGCAGCCGCTCCGACAGCACCCGGTTAAAGAACTGGATGAAGGGGCCGAGCCCCAGCGAGCAGACCACCGTACCCAGTCCCACGAGCCCCACGCCGCATCCGCCGAGCAGGAAGCCTAGCAGCGCGCAGCTGCAGTCCGTCCCCATCCGGCACCAGAAATACGGCAGCGGCGTATGATCGCGAAGTCCGATCGAGAGATAGTCGTATGGCGCAACCCCCAGATCCGCCGTCTGGTAGATCGAAACGCCGACGGAAATCACCAGCACGCCCAGCAGCACGAAGAGCAGTCGGAGCGGCATCGAATCCAGCACCCCGAAGAACGGGACGATGAAGCCCTCGTAGAAAAACTCGATAATGAAGCCGCAGCCCACGCCGTTGACCACCGTTCCCAGCCCGATATATCTTCTCCCGAAGAGGAACTGCAGGAGGAAGAAGACGGAATTCGTGATCAGATTCATGACTCCCAGCCGCAGCCCGAGCAGCGCTGCGATCCGCATATTCAGTCCGCTGATCGCGTCGATGCCGAGCATCGCTTCCTTAAAGATCGAGATGCCCATCGAAATGATAACCGTCCCCACTATACTTCCGATGATTCTCCTTGTCATAGCACTCTCCCTCTCACAACGTTTTCTCATCATAATACAGAAGTGCCGGATTGTCCAGAAGCACAGAACGATGCGATTGATGGCACCCAGGCTTTCGGCATGGAGGCAAATTAAGAGAGCCCGTCTCCACAAAGACAGGCTCTCTTTCCTCCCGGTCGTTTTCTCTTACCTCTGCACTCTCGCGCCGGCGCCGCCCATGATCGCCTCGACCTCGCTCTTCCGCGCCATGGTCGTATCGCCCGGCGTCGTCATTGCAAGCGCGCCATGCGCCGCACCATAGTTCACCGCGAGCTCCGCATCTCCGGTCGTCATCAGCCCGTAGATCAGCCCGGAAGCGAAGGAATCGCCGCCGCCGACACGATCCATAATCTCGAGCCCCTTGTAGTCCTTCGCCTTATAGATCTCACCGCCTGCCCAGCAGAGCGCCGACCAGTCGTTCACGGTCGCCGTCTTCACAGTACGGAGCGTCGTCGCCACTGCCTTGAAGTTCGGATAGGTCTTCGCCGCCTCGTTGATCATCTTCTTGTAGCCCTCGAGATTCAGCTCCTTCAGGTTCTCGTCCTGCCCCTCAATCTGGAAGCCGAGACAGGCAGTGAAGTCCTCCTCATTGCCGATCATTACATCGACATACTTCGCGATCTCCTTATTCACCGCCTGTGCCTTCTCCTGTCCGCCGATCGCAGACCACATGGACGGGCGGTAGTTCAGATCATAGGAAACGATCGTGCCGTACTTCTTCGCGGTCTTGATCGCCTCTACCACAGTTGCGGAAGCCTGCTCGGAGAGAGCGGCATAGATCCCGCCGGTGTGCAGCCAGCGCACGCCGAGCTCTCCGAAAATATAGTCGAAATCGAAGTCCTCCGGCGTCGCCTTGGAGATCGCGGTATTGGCTCTGTCAGAGCAGCCCTTCGCACCGCGGATACCGAAGCCTCTCTCCGTGAAGTTCAGACCGTTCCGGCAAACACGTCCGATGCCGTCCGTCTTCATCCACTTCACCAGAGAGACATCTACGCCGCCCTGCATCATGAAGTCCTCCACGAGATAGCCCACCTCATTATCTGCCAGCGCTGTGAGAACCGCTGTATTCAGTCCGAAGCACTTACGAAGTCCGCGGATAACATTATATTCTCCGCCGCCCTCCCACGCGCGGAAGGCTCTCGCGGTACGAATCCTGCCCTCGCCCGGATCGAGCCGGAGCATCACCTCTCCGAGAGAAACCGCATCATACTTACATTCGCTTGCTGGTCTTAAATTCAAATCCATACTATCCTCCAAATGATTTCAACGAGGCAGATGCCGGAATTCCCGACGATGCCAAAATGTATTTGTGTAAGCGCTTACGCGCCGTTTTTTGAAGTATAGCACAAGCCTAAAAAGCCTACAAGCCTAAAAACTGACGAAAGCACCGCCTCCCCAATGCAACTACCCTGCAACCATTCCGCCAAGCAGATCTTCAGACGCAGCCGTTCAGGTTGCGTCTTTCGCAATCCGCTGAAACAGAAACGATTGCCATGACCGCTGACAAGAGGATAACTGCGAAGGCCTACGAGAACTGTTCCGATCCCTCGGGGAAATTCTCCCTCCCCTGCGGAATCATGCGGAGATACTGTCCGATAAATATGCGGCGGAGCTCCCTGCACCGCTCCTCCATGCCGAGTCGGGCAGGGATCTGCCGCGTCACCTCGTCGATCTCTGCCGCGATCTTCCGAGCCAGCGTCTCGTCCTTCAGATGAAACATCCCAAAGGCGGCGGAGCTGTAGGTTCTGTCCCGCACACAGGTCTCGATCCAGAGCGCCGCGAAGCGCTCCCAGCGCTCCCGCCGCGCCTCTGCCTCTGTCTCTTCCTCGAGATCCAGCTCCGCGTAGAAGCTCTGCAGCCGCCTCTCGACCCGTCCCCGGTTCAGGAAGCTCGTTCCCATGCGCCCCTCGATCAGGATGTTCATCCATGCAGCGATATATTTCTTCTGGTAATCCTCTATTTCCGTCCTCTGCGGCTCCAAAAGCATTTCTTTTCCCTCCCGAACTCTAATGAAATACTGATATTCATGACTCCCGTGCCATGGGCACGCAGCTTTCCTGATTTCATCAAGGTTTCTCTAAAAAATCACAGTTCTTCCGCCATAACGGTCATGAAGATCTGCTCAGCTGAACCGTTATCCCAAAAATCGCAAGTATTCAGCTAAGCCATTCGCAATTCGCTGCTCTCTCTTATGATAACGTCTTTTCCGCGTCTTTACAAGGAAGGAAAATCCGTCTAAACTTTAGGCGAATGCCGCTGAAAAAGTCACGTGACGAAAGAGGAGGAAGTCATGACCGGAATCGAAGTGATCCTGACCGATATGCTGGAATGCCGTGAGGCGCGCGCTGCACGGCAGCGGCAGTTTCTCATGGAAACCGGCTGCCCCCTGCTGTCCTTTTCCATGAACATCCCGGGGCCGGTGAAAACCAACGCAGCGCTTCTCCGCGCCTTTCTCTCCGGAAGGGAGGCGCTCCGCACCGCGCTGCACGAGCAGGGCCTCCCGATCCGAAGGGAGGCGGAGCGTCATGAAAAGACCGGAGACGAGCTGCTCTACGCCGTCGATGCCGAACCCTCGGCTCTGAAGGCATTGTCCGTCCGAATCGAGGAGCATCATCCGCTCGGACGGCTCTTCGACATCGATGTGATCGATCGAAGCGGAAGGAAACTTTCCCGTCCCACACAGCGCCGTTGTCTGATCTGCGGCGGCCCGGCGCAGGACTGCGCGCACTCCCGCCGCCACAGCGTCGCGGAGATGCAGGAACGGATCGAAGCCCTGCTCCGGGACTTCCTCCGGGATTGACCTTCCATTACCCGACACCCGGGACTGCTGCGGAAATCCCCGCAGCAGCCCCGACGGCAGGAGAGTGCGCGTGCATACAGCTCTCCGATCTAAGGATGTAATCCGGTCTGTCTGCATTTTCCGCACCGGGTCCGTAGGAGCCGATCTCCTCGAAGCGCACGGTCGCGTGACATTCCGCCCTTCCCCAGTCGTCGAAGCCGCGCGGATGGATATGCCGTCCCAGCTCACAGTGCTCGAGGCGAAGCCGTGCATGCTCCCGCCACGGACGTCCGATATAGCAGGAGCGGTCCGGCACCGTCTCCGTACAGGTAAAGCGGCAGTTTCTCGCGACGAAGCCGGTCTCCTGTCCCTCGGGTGTAGAGGGCGCAAAAACGAAGCCCGGCTCCACGGAACGGAACTCGCAGTCATCGAAGTACGCCTCCGCGCCCCCGAAGATGAAGTCTACACCGCCCTCGATCCGGCAGCGCCGGAAGCGGAAGACCCGGGGCGTCCGCGGCAGAAACTGCTTCGGTCCGAGGAAGCCGTCCTTTTCCCGCTCCCGCTCCGGCAGCGGCGCCAGAAAGAGCGTATCCTGATGCCCCCGCAGGATACAGTCCTCCAGCACGATCCCGTCTCCGTCCAGATAGAGGGCGATCGCCTGTCCCGCCTCTATGCCCCGCCCCGCTGTATTCTCGATCCGACAGTGACGGAAGGTCAGATTTTCTCCGTCCGCCAGCACTGTATAGCTCCGGAAGGTATGATAGGGTCTCCCGTCCGGATGCGGCAGGTACGCAGACAGGGCTCCGGTATACTGCATCCCCTCGATAATTCTGTTTCTCTCTGAAATCACAATCTGCGGCATAGGCAGTCCCTTTCCGTTTCCCACCGCGCTTTTCTGCGCTGTCTTCGTACAAGCTTCTTTTCCTTACTGTATAAGTCCCCTGTCAAGCGGACGAACGCGAGGCAAGCTTGCTTGCACGGGCATTCGGACATTTGACAGGACAACAGGTGCATGTGCGTTTAGACTTCTTTCCTGCTGCATTTCAGCCCCGCTGCGGTCTTTCCGCCAATGTCAGAATTCTGCAGCTCTTTTCCGGCGTCACGCTGTCTGCGGCCATGCCTATGCGCAGCCTCTTTCTCCCTGTTTTCCGTCTTCAGAATGAAATACCGGCTATAGCAATGCACTTGCTCACCTCGCTATAGCACCCACTTCACTATAGCGCCTACCTCACTATAGCACCTCTGTATTTGCCCGGCAACTTCATTTTCCTTTGAAAAATCCTGCCGGAACCTCATCATGGAGAGCGAGCTCTCCGGTCTTCCCCGCAGGATGGCAGCCGTTCAGCTAAACAGGATGCGCTTTCACGACTGGTTTTCCGGCAGGAAATAATGTAGAATAAAGGATAAATTAATGTTGACGAAGCAAGGGCGCTCTCGTTTCGTCGCGAAAGTTGCACTCCAGCAGTATGTGAGTCATGAATAAATCAGCGCTTCTTTCATTGATGAGGCGTCAGCCAGTATGGAGGATACAATGCAGACCATTTTAGTTTGTGACGACGATAAGCAGATCGTGGAGGCGATCTCCATTTATCTCACCGGCGAGGGCTTCCGTGTGCTGAAGGCCTACGACGGCTACGATGCGCTGGACATTCTGGAAAAAAGCAAGGCAGATCTCCTCATTCTGGATGTAATGATGCCGGGACTCGACGGGATCCGCACCACGCTGAAGATCCGGGAGCAGAGCTCCGTGCCGATCATCATTCTCTCCGCGAAGGGAGAGGACAATGACAAGATCCTCGGGCTCAATATCGGCGCCGACGACTATATCACGAAGCCCTTCAACCCACTCGAGCTCGTGGCGCGCGTGAAGTCTCAGCTCCGCCGCTATACCCAGCTCGGGAATATCGGGGAGGCGCGGGACAGCGAGCATATCTTCCGAAACGGCGGGCTCGTCATCAATGACGACACCAAGGAGGTCACCGTAGACGGAGAGCTCGTGAAGCTCACCCCGATCGAATACAACATTCTCCTGCTGCTCGTGAAAAATGCCGGCAAGGTCTTCTCCATCGACGAGATCTATACCTCGATCTGGAACGAGCAGGCGATCGGCGCCGACAATACGGTCGCCGTACATATCCGGCATATCCGGGAGAAGATCGAAATCAATCCGCGCGAGCCGCGCTATCTGAAGGTCGTCTGGGGCGTCGGCTACAAAATCGAGAAGCAGGGCAGCGAAGAGGGCAAATAAATGAAAAAAATCCTTGCCGCCTCTCTCCACACGCTTGCGCTCCTGCTCCTGCTCCTTAGCCTGATCCTGCTGCATTTCTCCTCGGAGGGCAGCCTGCTCTCCGTCCTGCGGCAGCCGGATTACTTCCGCTCCGACAGCTTCGAAAGCGAATTCTCCGAAGCCGTGAGCGATATTTTCGATTATATCGATCTTCGGGCGCTCTTCGAGAAGAACGGGGCATTGAACCTGAATCAGGTCGTCGCGCAGGCAGAGGAACGAGGGACTCCCGTCTCCTATACGCTGAACTACCTGATCCGGTACGCCCGCTCCATGGGCTATTACCTGAATGCCAAAAACGAGATCCAGCTGGATGAGCGAAGCGCGACCATCAGCCCGATGGAGGACGAGAAGGAGCATCCGATCCGCATCACCTTCCGCGCCTATATGCCGGACTATAAGCCCCTGAGCCCCGCGGACGGACTGAGCAGCCTCGGGAAGCTCGCACAGGAGACGCTCGGCTATCTTGCGAAATACTATGCCGCCCGCGCCGAATTCTTCGATCAGGACAGCAATCTGAAATTCTCCGTCCGCTATACCTCCGGAGAGAAGTCCATGCTCTACACCAACGCTGCGGATATGACGGAAGCGGAGATCTGCGCCCTCGGGAGCTTCCTGTCGACGGACTCCGACAGTCTCGCTGTCCGCAGCAATCTCCGTACCGCCCCTGCCAACATTCCCCCGCTTTTACAAGCGCGGAACCCCTATGCAGACGGCAGCTATACGATGGCGGTCGGCGTCAATCGGACGCTTCCGGCAGCGGACGCCTTTTCCGATGCCGCGCAGCGCTATGAAAGCAGCCGTATCCTCTCCGCGGCCGGTCTTTTCCTCCTGCTCGGCTCTCTCCTCCTCGCGGGGGGCAGCTATGTCTGGCTGCTTCTGCTGACCGGAAAATCTGCGGAGCGGAAGGGCATCGTGCTCTATCCGGCAGACCATGCGCCGCTGGAGCTCCTCCTCCTGCTCTTCCTGCTCTGGTTTCTCTGGACGAATCGTCTCGCGCCGGTCTTTCTCGATTCTCTGGTGCTCGTGATCGGGGAGCTTCGCGATACAGACTTCTGGATCGCGCTTTTCCGCTTCCTCTTCTGCTACCTGCTCTTCGTACCGCTCAGCCTCTCCCTCGTCCGGGCTTACAAGGCGCGGACGCTCTGGAAGGCTTCGCTGCTGCGCCGGCTCTCTGAGCTGGTACGCTGCTATACCGAAAGCGCGGCGCAGACCGCCCCGCGCTTCTACAGCCTCCTGCTCTTTGTCCTGCCGAACCTGCTGGGTATCCTGCTCTTCCTTCTGCTCTTCCTCCACTTCCTGCAGAACCGGAGCCTCCGCGCGTTCTTCACCGCTCTCGCACTGCTGTGCATTCTGGCGCTGATCGACTTCTACAGCTGGCGCATCACCGCGGGGCTGAGCGAGGCAGTCGGCAGGCAGGTAAGGGCGGAGCGGCTCCGGACGGATCTGATCACCAATGTCTCGCATGATCTGAAAACGCCGCTCACTTCGATTCTCAACTATGTCGAGCTCCTGAAGCGGGAGGAGCTCGACAATCCTCGTGCGCAGGAATATCTGGAAATCCTCGAGCAGAAGTCCGGACGGCTGAAAACCCTGACCGAGGATCTCGTGGAGGCGAGCAAGGCGAGCTCCGGCAGCATTACCATGAATTTCACGGAGCTCGACTACGGAGAGATGATACAGCAGGCGCTGGGCGAATTCGAGGATAAGCTCTCCGCCGCGAAGCTCACCATCGTAGAAACGCTCCCGCCGGAGCCGCTGATGATCGTTTCCGACGGACGGCATCTCTGGAGAATCATCGAAAATCTGCTGAACAACTGCTGCAAGTACGCGCTCCGAGGCAGCCGTGTCTATGTCGATGTTTATCGCGACGAGGACTGCGCGGTCTGCACCATCAAGAACATCTCTGCATCACCGCTCAATATCACGCCGGAGGAGCTTACGGAGCGATTCGTCCGCGGCGATGTCAGCCGGAGCACGGAGGGCTCCGGACTCGGGCTCTCCATCGCGAAGAGTCTGAGCAGCCTGATGAAGGGCGAGCTCCGGATCGAGATCGACGGCGACCTCTACAAGGCATCTGTCCGTCTGCCTCTGTCCGTGGAATCCTGAAGAAGGGGAGGTATATTCGTTTGATTTTATCCCTATGCAGTAATCCCCCTGTGCGGAAGCACAGCGCATGCCGCAGCAGTCTGCGCGCCGCTTCACAGCTTCGCCGCTTTCGTGCTGCGGGCAGATATCACTTCCTTGCGCTCCTGCTCGTGCTCCTGCTGCTCCTGCTCCCGTCTCCCGCAGGCACAGTCTTCGGAGAGACACTCTGGCCGGAGCCGGACGGCGACGTACAGGCGGAGGGCGCGTTGCTGATGGATGCGGATTCCGGCACCGTGCTCTACCAGAAAAACGAGCACGAGCACTATTTCCCCGCCTCCATCACGAAGGTGCTGACTGCCGTCATCGTACTGGAAAAAACAGAAAATCTCGACGAAATGGTGGAATTCTCTGCAGATGCCACAGGGAAGAATCTCGAGCCGAACTCCACTGTCATTGCTGCCTCGGCAGGCGATCAGCTCTCCGTGCGTGACTGCCTCTACTGCCTGCTGCTGCATTCGGCAAACGACTGCGCCAATGCGCTCGCGGAGCATGTCGCCGGCTCCAATGAGGCCTTCGCCGAACTGATGAATCAGAAGGCGGCGGAGCTGGGCTGTACGGATTCTCATTTCCGGAATCCCTCCGGTCTGAATGATCCGGAGCATTATACCAGCGCCCACGATATGGCGCTCATTCTGCAGTACGCCATCCGAAATCCGGTTTTCCGGCAGATCGACGCAGTGCAGGCATACACCCATGCACCGATCAGCCGTTACCCCGATCCCGCGTCTCCTGAGAATACCGTCTACGCACACCACCGCATGATGCGGAAGAGCTACCGCGACTACTATGAGGGCGTCTTCGCCGGAAAAACCGGCTACACCACCCTCGCCGGCAATACGCTGCTCACCGCAGCGGAGCGGGACGGTATGACGCTGATCGCCGTGATCCTGAATGGGCACAATACCCAATACAGCGATACCAGAAGGCTCTTCGACTTCGGCTTCGAGCATTTCCACTCCCTGTCCGCAGCAGAGCAGGATCAGAGCTATACCGCGCTCTCCGACAACTTCCGCATTCAGGGCATCTCCATGGTGGATATGCTGCAGTTCCGGATGGATAGTGCGCAACGTGTCACGCTCCCGAAGGAGCAGGAGCTGCGCGACGCCCAGTCCATTCTCAGCTATTCGCTCAGTGAAGCCGAGCGGAAGAACCAGACCATTGCCCGCGTAGACTACAGCTTCGCCGGACGAGCGGTCGGAAAAGCATACATCCGCCTCGTCGATGAGCGTGCTGTGCGGGAGCAGCAGGCGAGGGATGCCGAGATTCTTTCGCAGAAGGTGCTGGAAACCGTGCCGGAGCGGATCTCTGTGCAGGAGACGCCGCTGCCGACCGTCGCGGGACAGCTCACGCCGGAAAGCAGCGAAAACCGCGCCCCGATCATCCTCGACCGGGAAAGCGGCAGCATCCGCATCCAAAAGCCGATCCTGCGGCTCCTCCAAATCCTGGCGCTGCTCGCTGCGGCTGTGCTCCTCATCATGGGCATCCTCTATCTGATGCAGCGCCGGGAGGAATTCCTCCGGAAGCGCCGCCGGAGGCGGATGCTGAAGCATACGAGAGATCTGACGCGGGCGCAGAAGGCGCGGCGCGACCTGATGCTCGGCAAGAAGAAAAGCGGAAGAGCCCGAAGAAGATGAGCGATCGGAGCTAAGTTTCCTTAATACCTCAGTTCCGCGAGGCAGAGTCCCTTCGCCGGGACAGTCTGTCCGGCGGCTCTCCGGTCTCGCGCCGAGAGGATCTCCGGCATCTCCTCCGGGCATCGTCTGCCTCGCCCTACCTCCAGAAGCGTCCCGACAAGGATACGGATCATGTGGTAGAGGAAGCCGCTGCCGCTGATCCGGAAGACGAGCTCCCCCGCCTGTCCGGGCGCGCTCTCCTCCTCGATCCGGATCGCATAGATCGTCCGTACCGCATCCCCTCCATGCCGGAAGACCTGCGAGTCCGGATTCACGAAGCTTCGGAAATCATGCTCCCCCTCAAGGTATGCCGCTGCCCGCCGCATCGCTGCGAGGTCGAGCGGAAAGGAAAAAGCATAGCAGTAAAGCCGCCGCTCCGGAAGCGGGATCCTGCTTCGGTCGATCCGATAGAGATAATGCTTCTCATGCGGGGTAAAGCGGGGATGAAAGTGCTCCGGCACCTCCTCCCCCGACAGCACCCGGATATCCTCCGGGAGATAGCGGTTCAGCGCCATCGGGAAACGCAGCGCAGGGATGGAGGAGGCCGTGTCGAAGCAGGCGACATTCCCCAGCGCATGGACGCCGGAATCAGTTCGGCTCGCCCCGACGACCTCGGGGCGCTCCTCGGGCAGCAGCATAGAAAGCGCGCGATTCAGCTCCCCCTCTATGCTGCGCCGCCCCTCCTGTCTCTGCCAGCCCTGATAGTTCGTGCCGTCATAGCTGACGACCAGCTTGATTCTCCGCAAGCTTCCTCCTCTCTCACTCTCAAAAGTCTCCCCCCTCCGGGACGTCCTTTCCTTTTCTCGCCTTCGCCGCCGAACAGATAGCTTTACCCGAATTTTCAACTGCAAATGGAGATGCAGCTTTCCTTGCCTTCGCTGCCGCCGGACACATCGCTTCCTGCTCTTTCAGGGAGGCTCTGCGTCTGTCCCTCTACGGCAGCGGCAGGAAGCGTATGCCGATGCAGCACAGGAGATAGAGAGCAAGCAGCAGGTAGGCATTCCTGTCTCTTCGCTCATAGCGGAGCGGCTTCAGCTTCGTCCTGCCCTCGCCGCCGTGATAGCAGCGTGCCTCCATCGCCATCGCGAGCTCCGAAGCGCGGCGGAAGGCGCTGATAAACAGCGGCACCAGAATCGGCACCAGCGCACGCGCGCGCCGGAGGAGGCCTCCGCTCTCGAAGTCCGCCCCTCTCGCCTGCTGCGCCTTCATGATCTTGTCGGTCTCCTCGATCAGGATCGGAATGAAGCGAAGCGCAATCGACATCATCATCGCGATCTCATGCACCGGAACATGCAGAAGCCGCAGAAAGCCCAGTCCCTTCTCCAGCCCGTCCGTCAGCTGATTGGGCGTCGTGGTCAGCGTCATGATAGAGCTTCCTATAACGAGCAGAATCAGACGAAGCGCCATCATAATGGCGATCCGAAGCCCCTCCCGGCTTATCTTCAGGATTCCCAGCTGCACCAGCACGGTTCCCGGCGTCAGGAAGAGGTTGAAGCTCACGGACAGCAGCAGGATGAAGAGGATTCCCCTGAGCCCCCTCGTAAGGAAGCGAACCGGCACCCTCGAAAGGCGGATCAGGAGACAAAGCACCAGCGCCGCGAAGGCATACCCGCTCCAGCTCTGCATCAGAAAGAGGGATAGCAGGTAGAGCAGCGTGGCAAGCAGCTTCACACGCGGATCCAGCCGATGCAGCACCGAGTCCACCGGATAATACTGCCCTATCGTCACCTCTCGGAGCATGGCTCACCCTCCTTTCCCTTCCTTGATTCGCTGTCCCCGCCGTTGTCTCTGTCAGGCAGCAGCGCACCGCCGGCTCTTCGGTACAGCGAAAGGATCGCCTCCGCAGCCTCCTCCACGGTATCGGGCCTTGATTCGAAGCGAATGCCCGCCTCCTTCAGCTCCTGCACGAGATAGGTCATCTGCGGCGCGCCGAGTCCCATCGTCTCCAGCTCCCGGTATCGCCGAAAGACCTCCTCCGGCGTCCCCGACATCCGAAGCTCCCCCTGATCGAGCACGAGCACCTGCTCCGCATAGCGTGCTACGTCGTCCATGGAGTGGGATATCAGAAGGATCGTCATCCCCTCCTGCCGGTGAAGAGATTCGATCTGCCGGAACATATCCTCCCTGCCGGCGGGATCCAAGCCCGCCGTCGGCTCATCCAGAATCAGGATCTCCGGCTTCATCGCGAGTACGCCCGCGATCGCCGCGCGACGCTTCTCGCCGCCGGAAAGCTCAAAGGGTGACTTCTGCCAGAGCTCCTCCGGAAGCCCTACCATTCTGAGCGCCTCCTCCGCCCGTTCCTTCGCCGCCGCCTCCGAAAAGCCCTGATTCTTCGGCCCGAACATAACATCCCGAAGGACGTCGATTTCGAAAAGCTGGTATTCCGGATACTGGAAAACCAGCCCCACCTTGAAGCGGAGCTCCTTCATCGGGAAATCCTTCGCATAGATATCCGAAAAGCCGGAAGCGCCTGCAGGAATCGGCTCCCGGAACCGCACGAGTATCCTGCCCTCCGTCCCCCTGAGCAGCCCGTTCAGATGCTGTACCAGCGTAGACTTACCGGAGCCGGTATGCCCGATGATCGCCGTGATCGAGCCGCGCTGGACGGAGAAGCTGAGCTGCCGGAGCGCATGGCTCTCCATCGCAGTCCCCTGCTGGTAGACCTGCGACAGTCCCTCCACCCGGAGGATCGGGTCGGTGATTTCCTCATGCTTCGGTGCCCGCTTCACGAAGTCCGGCTCGAACTCTGTCTGCTTCGGGAGAAGCCCCCGAAGTGCATCCACCAGCTCCTCCCGTGTCAGAACCGGTACTGTCAGCGGCATCCCCGATCTGTGCAGCCGCCACGCAAGCTCCGTCACCGCCGGTACGTCCATCCGATAAGCCTTCAGCCGCTGCACCTCCGAGAAGATTTGCCGCGGACTGCCATCCATCACGAGATGCCCGTTATCCATCACAAGGAGACGATCCGCGCGAACCGTCTCCTCCATATAATGTGTGATCAGGATAATCGTGATCCCCGCCGTGCGATTCAGCTCCTCTACCGTACGAATCACCTCCGCCCTGCCGCTGGGATCCAGCATCGCGGTCGGCTCATCCAGCACGATGCAGCGCGGGAGCATGGCCATCGTCCCCGCGATCGCTACCCGCTGCTTCTGCCCGCCGGAGAGCCGGTTCGGACTTTTCAGACGGTACGCGCCCATCTTCACCGCCTCCAGCGCACGATTCACCCTCTCCCAAAGCTCTGCGGTCGGCACACCGATATTCTCCGGCCCGAAGGCGACATCCTCCTCCACTACAGCACCGATGATCTGATTGTCCGGATTCTGGAATACCATGCCAGTTTCTCTGCGGATGTCCCAGAGCTGATCCTCCCGCCTCGTGTCCATCCCGCCGACGAAGACCGTTCCCTCAGTCGGCAGATTCAGCCCGTTCAGAAGCTTCGCGAGTGTGGATTTCCCGGAACCGTTATGTCCCAGCACGCAGACGAAGCTTCCCTCCTCGATCTGAAGATTCAGATCCGAGAGCGCCCGGTTCTGCTCCGCGACCTTATCGTTTTCATCCAGCCGTATGTAGTCATAGGCGAGATGCAGAATATCTATGATTTTCAAATTTTACCTCTTTTCAGATTTTTGAATCCCTGAAAGTATAGCCTGAAAAGCAGCAAAAAACAAGGAAGCAATCGCCCTGCGCCTGCTTCCTCCCCTGTAAAAGCATAAAAGCCCGAAGAACCCGAGGCTCACTCCCCGGGTTCTTCTCCTTCCCTAGTGTATCCACCTGCCGTTCCCATCGAGACGGAAGCCGCTGACCTCCGTATTCCTCGCCATCCGTCCGTCCTCATAGAAGTAATAGTACTGTTCGACACCGCTGCTGTCCTTGACCGATACCCAGCCGGTTCGCATCGCGCCGTTCTGATCGAAATAGTAGTAGTCGTTTCCGATCCGTCCGAAGGTGTTCTGGAACATGACCGCCTCGCTGTCACCCTTCGCGGTATTGAAATAATACCAGACATTGTTGATCTGCTGCCAGCCGGTCTTGGCATAGCCGATACCCGGATCGAGATAGAACCAGTTCCCGTAGGAACTCTTGTACCAGCCGGTTTCCATCTGCCCCTGGCTGTTGAAATGATACCACCTGTCCTTCCAGCTCAGCCAGCTGTCGCGGAGGAGCTGCTGATTCGGATAACGGAAATACCAGCCGCCGCTGCTCTGGAACCAGCCGACCGTTCCTGTCCCATTGGGCACAGAAGTGCCGCTGCCCGCATTGCCGGACGTATTGCCGCTGATCTGCGTCGTCCCGTACTTCCCGTCTCCGTTGGAGCGGTTATCGGAACGGATCGTCTGGTAATCCGACTCTGCCGTATCCGACTTCTTTCCGTACTTCTTCTGCTCCTCGGTGTAGGGGATCGTCACAACCGTGAAGCGGTAGTCGCCCTCTTCCGTCATCCACGGATAGAGATTCAGAGAGCGCGCGTCCGTCGTAATCGTCACAAGCCGCCTCGTATCCCGGTACAGGCTTACCTCATAATAACCGGAGCCGTTCGAGGGCGCATCCCATGCAGCGTAGCCGAGGCTGCCCGCAGACCAGCTCAGATTCTCCGCCATGTCGTAGTCTCCCTTGACAGCGGGCAGGGTGAGCAGCAGCTCCATGTCATAGTAGCCGTTTCGCTTCACGCTGAGCAGGCTCCCGTTCACAATGCGGACATTCGAGCTTCCGTAGGAGCCGCTGAAACGGTAAACAACCTCGTCGCCGCCGGATTTCTGTTTCGTCCGCGCCTCCAGATAGACCCGAACCTTCGCGGTATCGCCGACCCGCATCTCGGTCCGCATATTATTGTCGTACCACTGTACGCTGTCCACAAAATACTTCTCGGAATCTCCTACCTCGAAGTCGCCCTCCGAAAGGCTCGGCCAGGGGTCTCCCGCCTCCAGCTCCTTGAAGCTGTCGCTCAGGCGAAGCTTCACCCCGGTAATCGTGCTGTAGCTGTCCCTGGCAAAGGTCTGCACCGAAAAAAGCAGGCTAAGGAATATCGCTGTAACTATCGCCGCCCTGTATGCTTTGCTTCTCATAATCCGCCCCCAATCTGCCGTACTGCCTTTAGTATAATAATTCCCAGAGATCCGCGCAAGACAGCAGCGCTTACATTTCCTTTACGAAAGAGAGGAGAGAGCCGTATGACTCTCTCCTCTCCTTCGCAACTTTATCTGAATTCTGTAGTGCAGAGTGTTCGAAGCCCTGCACTGCCTGTTCCGTAGCGCCATGCTCCGCGTCCGCCCGATCCGGGGATCAGACAAGCTCGAGGAGAACCTCCATCGCTGCATCGCCCTTTCTGAGGCCGACCTTCACGATTCTGGTATAGCCGCCCTTACGCTCCGCGTACTTCGGACCATACTCCTCGAAGAGCTTCTTTGCAAGGTCTATCTTCTTCGTATTCCTCTTTCTGCCGGAATTCTCCGCAGGAACAGAGGTCGGAACATAGGTCATCGCGAGAATCTGACGACGTGCGGCAAGCCGTGAGGGCTTATCCTTTTTGATTGTCTTCTCTACCTCGTCGTAAACCGTGACCTTTTTGCCGTCTACGACCTCCTTGACACGCTTGCCCTCCGCATCCTTACGGGCAACCTTCGCCTTGACGGTAACCTCTTCGAAGTTGTCCCTCTCTCTTGCGCCGAGTGCGATCAGCTTCTCAACCTGCTTGCGGACTTCCTTCGCTCTCGCCTCGGTCGTGAAGATCCTGCCATGCTCCAAAACTGCGGTCGTCAGAGCGCGAAGCATCGCCTTTCTCTGAGAACTTGTTCTGCCTAACTTTCTGTACTTTGCCATTTTTGATTTCCTCCACCGTGCTTTTCAGTCTTACCGGTTTCCTTACTCTTCCCCATTGGAAAGCGCCAAATTTAATTCCTTCAGCTTCGCCAGAACCTCCTCCAGAGACTTCCGGCCAAGATTTCTCACCTTCATCATGTCCTCCGGGGTCTTCGAGCAAAGCTCCTGAACTGTATTGATTCCCGCTCGCTTCAAGCAGTTATAGGAACGGACGCTCAGCTCCAGCTCATCGATATTCATCTCCAGTACCTTGCCCTTTTCATCGTCCGGCTTCTCCACCATGACCTCCGCCACGGCAGCGTTGTCGGAAAGATTGACGAAGAGAGAAAGGTGCTCGTGCAGCAGCCTCGCCGCCATCGAAACCGCATCGTCCGGCATCATTGTCCCGTTGGTAAAGACGTCGAGCGTCAGCTTATCGTAATCGGTCATATTCCCGACTCGGGTATTCTGGATCGACATATTCACACGCTCGACCGGCGTGTAGCCCGCGTCGATCGCGAGCACGCCCGCCTCGGACTGCTTTGCCCTGTCTGCGCCTACATAGCCTCTTCCCTTGGTGATATGAAGCTCCATATAGAGCTTCGCATCCTTTCCGGAAAGGGTAGCGATCGGAAGCTCCGGATTCATGATCTCGATCTCGGAATCCGCCTTGATATCCGAAGCAAGCACTGTACCCTCTCCGGAAAAATCGATATACGCTACCTTCGGCTCGTCGGAGGCAGCGGAGTTCTTAATCGCCAGACTCTTCAGGCGCATGATGATCTCCGAAACCTCCTCCTTCACACCGGGAAGCTCCGAGAACTCATGGTATACGCCGTCGATCTTCACAGCTGAGACAGCCGCACCAGGAAGAGAGGAAAGCATGATTCTGCGAAGAGAATTCCCGAGCGTATTGCCATAGCCCCTTTCCAGCGGCTCACAGACAAATCTCCCGAACCTTCCATCCCCTGAGATTTCACTGATCTCAATGTTTGGCTTTTCAAAATCGAACATGCAATGCCTCCTTCATACGGGGTTCATTACTTAGAATACAGCTCGACGATCAGCATCTCGTTTACAGGCACATCGATATCCTCTCTGTGCGGGAGCTGCTTCACGGTAGCCGTCATCTTCTCCTGATCGGCCTCCAGCCATGCCGGAATCATCCTGCCGTTTGTTACCTCAAGGATGTCCTTGTATCTCTGTGCGGTCTTCATCGACTCCTTGATCGCGATGACATCGCCGGCAGAAACGAGGTAGGACGGGATGTTCACGATCTTACCATTCACAGTAACGTGTCTGTGTCCGACCACCTGTCTCGCCTCTCTTCTCGTACGGGCAAGTCCCATACGGAAGATCACACTATCCAGACGGGACTCCAGAAGAACCATCAGGTTCTCACCAGTCTGTCCACTCATCCTCTCTGCCTTCGCATAGTAGTTCCGGAACGGCTTCTCCAATACGCCGTAGATGAACTTCGCCTTCTGCTTCTCGCGAAGCTGCAGGCCGTACTCAGACATCTTTCTTCTCTGGTTTCTCGGCTGTCTGTTGGACTTCTTATCTACGCCTAAAAATACCGGATCAAGTCCCAGTGATCTGCATCTTTTAAGTACAGGAACCTTATCTACTGCCATAATTTCCTCCTAATATCATATTGTTTCATGTGATACGCCCTTTACGCGCTTCGCTTCCTCGGGCTGAGCTCTCGCTCCGTGCTTATACTCTTCTACGCTTCGGCGGACGGCATCCATTGTGCGGTACCGGCGTTACGTCCTTAATGGAGGTAACCTCGAGTCCGCCTGCCTGAAGTGCGCGGATCGCAGCCTCTCTTCCGGAGCCCGGACCCTTGACCATTACATCCACATACTTCAGCCCATGTACCAAAGCCGCCTTCACAGCAGTCTCAGCAGCCATCTGTGCTGCATATGGAGTAGATTTTCTTGAACCTCTAAAACCAAGACCACCGGCACTTGCCCATGAAAGAGCGTTGCCCTGTGCATCCGTCAATGTAACGATCGTATTATTGAAGGATGACTGGATATGTGCCTGTCCACGTTCAACGTTTTTCTTTACGCGCTTTTTTGTCACTCTCTTAGCAGTTGACTTATTCGCCATATTAAACTAACCTACTTTCCTTTTCTGTCTTCCTGTGTTTAAAACATGAAGCCCACTATAGTTACTTCTTCCCGATATCTCCGTCCCGGAATTACTTCTTCTTGTTTGCGACGGTCTTTCTCGGGCCCTTGCGTGTTCTTGCATTGGTCTTCGTCTTCTGTCCTCTTACCGGAAGTCCTCTTCTGTGACGAATTCCTCTGTAGCAGCCGATCTCCTGCAGTCTCTTGATATTCAGCGCGATCTCTCTTCTGAGGTCGCCCTCTACCATCTGATTGTCTGCGATGTAGTTGGCAAGCGCCTTCACCTCATCATCTGTGAGATCCTTGACACGAGTATCCGGGTTTACGTTGGTTGCCGTGAGAATCTTGTCCGCAGAGGATCGTCCGATACCGTAAATGTATGTAAGACCGATCTCGATGCGCTTCTCTCTCGGTAAATCGACACCTGCAATACGAGCCATTTCTGTTTCCTCCTGTTAAAAATTAACCTTGTCTCTGCTTATGCTTAGGGTTTTCGCAGATAATTCTGATAGAACCTTTCCGCTTAATGACCTTGCACTTTTCGCAGATCGGCTTTACTGATGATCTTACCTTCATAGTAAATTTCCTTTCTAAATACGAATTCGAACAAAGTTGCCGTATAATTTTAACAAAACCGGCAGGTAAAGTAAACCTGTCGATTTTTTAATATTGTTTTTTTTAAAGTACAATTTATTTATCTCTCCAGATGATCCTTCCCTTGGACAAATCATACGGAGAAAGCTCGATCGTGACCTTGTCTCCCGGGAGGATTCGGATGTAGTTCATACGAAGCTTCCCGGAAATGTGGGCGAGCACCTGATGCCCGTTCTCGAGCTCCACCTGAAACATCGCATTCGGAAGCTTCTCGATCACCTTCCCTGTGATCTCAATTACATCTGTCTTTGACATTCGATTACTCCTTCTATCTAACCAGGCTCAGAATCTCCGGCCCGTTCTCTGTGATCAAAATGGTGTTTTCATAATGACAGGAAAGCTTTCCGTCGATCGTCACGACAGTCCAGTCGTTATCCAGCACTCTGACCTCCTTCGAGCCGACGGTAATCATAGGCTCGACCGCGAGCGTCATGCCTGCCTGCAGCAGCGGCCCCTTCCGCCTCATCGGGAAATTCGGCACATCCGGATCCATGTGCACCTCGTGCCCGATGCCGTGTCCGATATAATCCTCGAGCACGCCGTAGCCTAGGCTGTAGGCATAGTTTCCGATGGCGCTGCAGATGTCGTTCAAATGATTGCCCGGAACCGCGTTCCTCGCTCCCTCCCAGAAGGACTGCTCGCATGCCGCGATCAGCTTCTCTGCCTCCGAAGAGATCCTGCCGACCCCCCAGGTTCTCGCTGCGTCGCTGTGATAGCCCTTGTAGCAGGTACCAATATCGAAGGATACGATATCCCCCTCCTCGAGGATACGATGCTTATCCGGAATCCCGTGAATGACCTCCTCATTCACAGAAATGCAGCACGCTGCCGGAAAATCGTAGAGGTGAAGGAAACTCGGCGTACAGCCCAGCTTCCGGATGAGCCCCTCCGCGTAATCGTTCAACTCCTTCGTGCTGCGGCCCGGTGCGACTCTCTCTCCGACCCTCTCATGCACCTCCGAGAGCACCTTCCCCGCCTCTCTCATCAGCTCGATCTCACGCTTTGACTTGATTTCTATCATTATAATACTGTCCTTTCACATACGGTAAGGACTCACTTAAGTGGTTCTTGCCGGCTCCGCTACCCCAGAACCTCGACGATGTCCTGAAAAACCTTTTCCAGCTCCTGTGTCCCGTCGAACTCTCTGAGTATATTCTCCCCGCGGTAATACCGGATCAGAGGCTCTGTCTGTCTATGGTAAACATCCAGCCGCTCCTGTACCGTCTCCGGCTTATCGTCCGCACGAATCATCAGCTCTGCGCCGCATCTGTCGCAAATGTTCTCCATAACCGGCGCGGCATAGACGACATGATAGGTATTCCCGCATTTCGGACAGGCGCGTCTCCCGCTCATCCGCTCCACGATATTTGCGTCCGGCACCTCGATGTCGAGCGCATAGTCCACCTTCTCGCCGCGTTCCTCCAGCGCTCTGGTCAGACTCTCCGCCTGCGGGATCGTACGCGGGAAGCCGTCCAGTACATAACCGGCCGCGCAGTCCGGCTCCGAGATCCGGTCGAGAAGCATTCCGATCGTCACATCATCCGGAACGAGCTCTCCTCTGTCCATGTAGCTCTTCGCCTTTTTCCCAAGCTCCGTTCCGCTCTTGATATTTTGGCGGAAGATATCTCCGGTAGAAATATGCGGAATCCCGTACTTGTCCGCGATCTTGATCGCCTGCGTCCCCTTGCCGGCGCCCGGCGCCCCCAACATGATAATTTTCATCTCCGCTCTCCCTGATATGTCCCATGAAAGCAGGCTTTCCCTGTCCGTTCCGGCACAACGCCGCCTGCCTGAACCGTTACCCAGAATCACATACAGCCTCCTAAGCATGGCACTTAGGAGGCTTACTTATCAATTCTCCAGGAATCCCTTGTAGTTTCTCACGATCATCTGCGAGTCGATCGACTTCAGCGTCTCGATCACGACGCCGACGATAATCAGGAGAGAGGTTCCCATGAAGGAAATCCTTCCCACATTGAAAACGCCGGAAACGATGATCGGCACCAGCGCGATGATCAGGAGTCCCGTCGCTCCGATGAAGATGATATAGGTAAGAATCCCGTCCAGATAATCGCTGGTCGGCTTACCGGGGCGAATGCCGGGGATGAAGCCGCCCTGCTTCTTCATATTGTTCGCAACCTCCAAAGGATTGAAGGAGATCGAGGTGTAGAAGTAGGCGAAGAAGTAGAGAAGCAGAATATAAATCAGAAGTCCGATCGAATAGATCGGCGCATCCGGCTTGCACCAGCTTCCGGAATTCAGCGTCAAAAGAATCTTGCCTGCTACCGTGCCGTAGTCCACCTTCAGGATCTGCCCGATGATTACCGGCATCGTCAGAAGCGAGGATGCGAAGATCACCGGCATAACATTCGCGGTATTGACCTTCAAGGGGATCTGCGACTGCTGGCCGCCGACCAGCCCTCTGCCCTGCACCCGGCGGGAATACTGCACCGGGATCCGGCGCTCCGCCGCCTGCAATACGACGGTGAAGCCTACCAGCACGAGCAGAACGGCAACGATCAGGATCGCGTAAACCACCATTGCCGCCACGCTCTTCCCCATCAGGAAGCGCTCATAGAGCGTCATGAAGTCCTGCGGGATGGAGGAGAGAATATTGAAGAGCAGCACCAGCGAGATTCCATTTCCGATGCCCTTGTCCGTGATCTGCTCGCCGATCCACATCAGGAGGGCGGAGCCTGCCGTCATCGCAACCACGCAGATCATGATATCCGCAAGCTTACGGATCACACCCGCCTCCGCGAAGCCGATCAAGAGCCCGTTTCCCCCGAAGCCGACAGCCATCGCCAGCGACTCTATAAGCGCCAGCCCGATGGTCATCCACCTGGTGTACATCGTCATCTTTTTCCTGCCCTCTTCCCCGTCCTTCTGCATTTCCTCCAGTGCAGGGATAGCAACAGTCAGAAGCTGAATGATAATGGAGGAGGTAATATAGGGGGTGATCGAAAGCGCAAAGATCGAAAGCTGCTCAAACGAGCCTCCCGTCATGGTATTGAACCAGCCGAAGGCATCGTTGTTTGCCATCTTATTAAATAAATCTCCAAAATATCCCGAGTTTACACCCGGGATAGGAAGATTGGATCCAAACCGAATTACTACTAACATCAGGAGGACATAGAGGAAGCGGCCTCTCAGATCCTTAACCTTGAATGCATTTCGTATCGTTTGAAGCATTAGATCACCTCGCAGGTTCCGCCGACAGCCTCGATCTTCTCCTTTGCACTTGCCGAGAACGCGTTGACCTTTACGTTGAGCTTCTTGGTGAGCTCGCCGTTGCCGAGAATCTTCACGCCGTCGTTAACCTTCTTGATCACATTCTTCTCCAGAAGAGAGAGCAGCGTTACGTCTTCGCCGTCATTGAAGCGCGCCTCGAGAACGGAAAGGTTGATGCCTGTGATCACCTTGGAGTTGGGATCCGTGAAGCCCCTCTTCGGAATGCGCCGGAACAGAGGCATCTGGCCGCCCTCAAAGCCGGGTCTCGGTGCTCCGGAACGAGCCTTCTGTCCCTTATGTCCTTTACCAGCGGTCTTGCCGTTTCCCGAACCATGTCCACGGCCACGTCTGAAGTTCTTGGACTGCTTCGAACCATCAGCCGGTCTTAAATTAGCTAACTCCATTGTATGCCTCCTTAGATTTCTTCAACTTTTACAAGGTGGTTGACTCTCTGAATCATACCCTTGGTGGCCCCGTTATTGGGGAGCTCTACAAACTGCCGGATCTTCTTGAGCCCGAGCGCCTGCACTGTTGCTCTCTGCTTAGGGATAGCGGCGATTGGAGACTTCACTAATGTAATCTTTAACTTATCTGCCATTTCATTACCTCCCTGTATTAACCTGTGATCTCTGCGACGGACTTACCGCGCAGAGCCGCGAACTGCGCCGGGGTCTTCATCGAGGTGAGCCCCTGAAGCGTCGCATAGACCACGTTGGTCTTATTGTTGGAGCCCAGAGACTTGGTACGGATGTTGCGGATGCCTGCCAGCTCGCAGACCATACGCGCAGGACCGCCGGCGATGATGCCGGTTCCTTCCGGAGCCTTCTTCAGAAGGACGGTGGAAGCGCCGAACTTGCCGATGAAGTCATGCGGCACGGAACGCTCTTCATTTACCGGAATCGTAATGATATTTCTGATCGCCGCTTCCTTCGCCTTGCGGATCGCCTCCGGAACCTCCAGCGCCTTGCCGGTGCCGCAGCCCACATGTCCGTTGCCGTCACCCACTACGACAAGCGCAGAGAAACGCATGGTGCGTCCGCCCTTCACGGTCTTGGAGACACGCTTGATGGAAACGACATTGTCGTTTAATTCTAACTGATTTGCATCAATTTTATCACGCTTCATTGTCTTTACTCCTCCCGATTAGAACTTAAGCCCAGCTTCTCTGGCAGCATCCGCCAGTGCCTGAACCTTACCGTGGTACAGGAATCCGCCTCTGTCAAAGCAGACCTGTGTGATTCCCTTGGCCAGAGCCTTCTCGGCGATTGCCTTGCCGACATACTGCGCTGCTTCAACGTTGTTCGTCTTCGCAAGCCCGGCATCCTTATCAAGAGTGGAAGCTGCGCAAAGCGTATTGCCAGCCACATCATCGATGATCTGTGCATACATATGCTTATCAGACCGAAAAACCGCAAGACGTGGTCTCTCTGGAGTGCCAGCGAAACGGTTTCTGAGTCTCATATGCTTTTTACGACGAAGTTCAGCTTTGTTTTTCTTGCTAACCATTCTACTTTTCCTCCTGTATTACTTCTTACCGGTCTTACCAACCTTACGGCGGATCACTTCATCAGCATACTTGATGCCCTTGCCCTTATACGGCTCCGGTGTTCTCTTGCCTCTGATCTCCGCAGCGTACTGCCCGACCTTCTCCTTGGAGATACCTCTGACAAAAATGATATTCTGCCCCTCAAGGACGGTCTCGAGTCCCTCCGGATCCTCCATGGTGACCGGATGAGAATAGCCGAGGGTCAGGGTCAGGGTCTTGCCCTGCTTCGCCGCTCTGTAGCCGACGCCGTTGACCTCCAGCTTCTTCTCGAAGCCCTCCGTAACGCCCACCACCATATTGTGGAGCAGCGCTCTGGTCAGGCCGTGAAGGGACTTCTCCTTCTTATTATCATTCGGTCTCGTAACGACAATCTCACCATTCTCCTGTGTAAGGGTCAGCTCCGGTGCGAAGCTTCTCTCCAGCGTACCCTTCGGCCCCTTTACGGTAACCGTATTGCCGTCCTTGATCTCAACAGTGACACCTGCCGGGATCACAACCGGTAATTTTCCGATTCGTGACATAATATGTCTCCTCTCTTAAATTGTCAGTATAAAACTGTTTTCAGAATCAGCTGCTTACCAGACGAAAGCGAGAACCTCTCCGCCCACGCCGAGCTTCCTTGCCTGCTTATCTGTCATCACGCCCTGATTGGTGGATACGATCGCAATGCCGAGTCCGCCCAGTACACGAGGCATATTCTCCTTGCCGGCATAGACACGGAGACCCGGCTTGGAAATTTTCTTGATTCCGCCGATGATCTTTTCGTTCTTGGATGCGCCATACTTCAGGCTGAGCTTGATGTCCTGGAACTTGCCGTTCTCCACCAGCTCGCACTTCTCAACATAGCCCTCATCCACGAGAATATTGGCGATGGCAAGCTTCATCTTCGATGCGGGAATACATACTGTGTCATGCTTTGCAGTGTTCGCGTTACGAATTCTCGTAAGCATATCTGCGATTGGATCACTCATACTCATGATTACGGATATCCTTTCTTTGCTAAAATAGTTTATTACAACGAAATGCCACTCAGACCGGTTACGGCAGAGCGACATTCACATTATAAACAATTTATCCGGATTTTCAACCCGGTCTGGCGTATCTTCAAAAAAATTCAGTATTTTTTTCAATACAATCCAGAAATTGTCGCCCTTCACGATATTCCGCTCTGTGAAACATCGCAAAGGGCTCTGCCCTGCCTCGCGGCAGGGACCTCTCATCGAGGTGCGCTTTGTTACTTTCCCACGCTCCGCAATTTTCCTGATGGAAAACCCGGCATGATCGTCTCCCCCGGGACTCGCACTTGCCTTTCGGAAGGCTGCGTGCGATCCGGCTCTGCCGGACACTTTTCTTCGAAAAGTGGTCATGTACATTCCGCAATTTTCCTGATGGAAAATTGCTGCATTCTTACCAGCTTGCTTTTCTTACGCCGGGGATCTCTCCCTTATATGCCAGCTCACGGAAGCAAACACGGCAGATGCCATACTTACGAAGAACGGAGTGAGGTCTTCCGCAGATCTTGCATCTGGTATACTCTCTCACAGAGAACTTAGAGGGTCTCTGCTGCTTTAACTTCATTGATAACTTTGCCATATCTTCTCCTCCGATTACTTCGCAAACGGCATATTGAACAGCGTGAGAAGCTCTCTCGCCTCCTCGTCCGTCTTTGCGGTCGTGACGAAGATGACGTCCATACCTCTTACCTTATCCACCTTATCGAACTCGATCTCCGGGAAAATGATCTGCTCCTTGAGTCCGAGCGCGTAGTTCCCTCTGCCGTCGAAGGCGTTGGGATTCACACCGCGGAAGTCTCTGACGCGGGGAAGTGCAAGGTTGATGAGTCTGTCCGCAAACTCATACATTCTCTCGCCTCGAAGCGTCACCTTACAGCCGATCGCCTGTCCCTCTCTGATCTTGAAGTTCGCCACAGACTTCTTCGCCTTGGTGGTCACCGCATGCTGGCCGGTAATGATCTCCAGATCTCTGACCGCACTGTCGAGAACCTTGGAATTTTCCTTAGCTTCTCCGACGCCCATGTTGATCACGATCTTCTCCAGCTTCGGAATTTCGTTTACATTCTTGTAACCGAACTTCTTCTTCATAGCTTCCTTGATCTCACTGTTATACTGCTCTTTTAATCTCGCCATGTGAAATTCCTCCTTTCTCTCAGTCGATAACCTTGCCGGACTTCTTCGCCACTCTGACCTTCTTGCCATCGCGGAGCTCGAAGCCGATTCTGGTTGCCTGCCCGTCTACCACCAGCATCACATTGGACGCGTCGATCGACGCCTCTTTGTGAAGGATCCCGCCCTGCGCGTTCGTCTGGTTCGGCTTCTGGTGCTTAGTTACCATGTTGCAGCCCTCAACGACTACTCTGTTTGTCTTCGGGTCGAAGGAAAGAACCTTGCCCTGCTTGCCGCTGTCCTTTCCGGCAATGATCTTGACGATATCATCCTTCTTGATTCTACGCATCTCCGTCCCTCCTTATAATACTTCCGGAGCCAGAGAAACGATCTTCATATAGCCATGATCTCTCAGCTCTCTGGCAACTGGTCCAAAGATACGGGTTCCCTTTGGAGTGCCATCTTCCTTCAGGATAACAGCCGCATTCTCATCGAAGCGAATGTAGCTGCCATCCTTTCTGCGGATGTCGTCAACCGTTCTCACCACGACTGCCTTTACGACATCTCCCTTCTTCACCTGTCCGCCCGGAGTAGCATCCTTTACAGAAGCCACAATGATATCTCCGACAGCGGCATATCTTCTGGTAGAGCCGCCCATAACACGGATGCAGAGAAGTTCTCTTGCGCCTGTGTTATCAGCAACCTTAAGTCTTGTTTCCTGCTGAATCATTTCATGCTCCTTCCCTGCTCCTCTTATCTAGCCTTTTCGATGACCTGAACAAGTCTCCATCTCTTGGTCTTAGACAGCGGTCTGGTAGCCATCACCTTGACGGTGTCGCCCTCTCCAGCCTCATTGTTCTCATCGTGTGCGTAAATCTTCACGGTACGCTTCACAATCTTACCAATCAGCGGGTGCTTCACGTGATCTTCGATAGCGATTACGATGGTCTTATCCATCTTTGCACTTACGACCTTACCGATACGGGTCTTTCTAAGATTTCTCTCCATTATTTCGCTCTCCCCCCTCACGCGTTCTTCTTCTCAGTGATAACTGTCTGAATCCGGGCGATGTTCTTGCGAACCTCGGTGATCCTGGCGGTATTGTCCAACTGATTGGTCGCATTCTGGAATCTCAGATTGAAAAGCTCCTTCTTCGCAGAGACCAGCTCCTCATTGAGCTGCTCAGCAGTCTTTGCCTTAAGCTCCTCTAAATAGGTATTCTTCTTCATTAGTTGTCACCGCCTTCCAGATCAGCCTTTGCAACGACCTTGCAGTTGCACGGAAGCTTGTGAGATGCAAGTCTCAGTGCCTCTCTTGCCTGCTCCTCGGACACGCCAGCGATCTCGAACAGAACTCTGCCTGGCTTCACTACAGCTACCCAGTATTCTACGGCGCCCTTTCCGGATCCCATTCTGACGCCGAGCGGCTTCGCAGAAATCGGCTTGTCCGGGAAGATATCGATCCATACCTGACCGCCACGCTTGATATATCTGGTGAGCGCAACTCTGGCTGCCTCGATCTGATTGGAACGGATCCAGCATGGCTCCATCGCTACGATACCGAACTCGCCGTGAGAGACTCTGTTGCCTCTCGTCGCCTTGCCGGTCATTCTTCCACGCATCTGCTTACGGAACTTCGTTCTCTTTGGCATTAACATAGTTATTTCTCGCTCCCTTCCTTATTTTTCTTGGCAGGAAGTACCTCTCCCTTGTAAATCCAAACCTTCACGCCGAGCTTGCCGTAGGTTGTATCTGCCTCAGCGAAGCCGTAGTCGATATCTGCCCTCAAGGTCTGGAGAGGAATTGTACCCTCACTGTAGAACTCGCGTCTCGCGATATCCGCACCGCCGAGACGTCCGCCCACTGCCGCCTTGATGCCGAGCGCACCGGACTTCATCGTCCTCTGCATTGCCTGCTTTAATGCACGGCGGAAGGATGTACGGTTCTCAAGAGACTGCGCAATGGACTCTGCAACGAGCTGCGCGTCGCGATCCGGTCTCTTGATCTCCTTAATGTCAATGAAAACGTTCTTGGAGGTAAGCTTCTGCACTTCCTTCCTTACCTTCTCGATCTCCGCGCCGCCCTTGCCGATGACAAAGCCCGGCTTCGCGGTGTATATGATGACGCGAACCTTGTCGTTCGCCGCTCTCTCGAGCTCGATCTTGGAAACGTTAGCGGAATAAAGCCTCTTCTTGAGGTATTTTCTGATGTTGTGATCCTCAACGAGGGTATCTCCAAAAGTCTTCTTATCGGCATACCACTTGGAGCTCCAGTCTTTAATGACGCCGACTCTCATGCCATGCGGATTAACTTTCTGTCCCATTCAATGCCTCCTTACTTTCTCTCATCCAAAACAACGGTGATATGGGAGCTTCTCTTCTCGATGCGGTAAGCTCTGCCCTGCGCTCTGGGATGAATTCTCTTCATGGTAGGAGCCGCATTCGCATAGCACTCTGCCACATAGAGGCCGGAACGATCCATATTGTTGTTATTCTCCGCATTGGCAGCCGCAGATTCGAGAAGCTTCTTTACAAGCGTGGAAGCATATCTGGGGTTGTAGGTTACGATACCAAGCGCTTCTTCCAGATTCTTGCCTCTGATGGCATCCAGAACGAAGCAAGCCTTCTGAACAGAAACTCTCGCATAAGAAAGCTTCGCGGAAGGTCTTCTGTCTACGTTTGCATTTCTCTCTCTCTTAATCTGAGATCTATGACCCTTTGACATTAAAATGTCCTCCTTTCAAATGCGATTATCCCTTACGCTCGTTGTCCTTGTGGCCACGGAATGTCCTCGTGGCAACGAACTCGCCGAGCTTGTGTCCGACCATATCCTCTGTGATATATACAGGAACGTGCTTTCTTCCGTCATGTACGGCGATCGTGTGGCCTACAAACGACGGGAAGATCGTAGAGCGGCGAGACCAGGTCTTGATCACAGCCTTGCTGCCCTGTGCATTCATCGCGTCCACTGCCTTCAGGAGGCTCTGATCTGCAAATGGTCCCTTTTTAACTGAACGTGCCATATTTCTTTCTCCTCCTCAATTATTTGATGGCCTTACCATCGCGTCTTCTCACGATAAGCTTGTTGGAAGCCTTCTTCTTGTTTCTGGTCTTCAGACCAAGAGCCGGCTTGCCCCAAGGAGTAGAAGGTCCGGAACGTCCGATCGGGGCGCGTCCCTCTCCGCCTCCGTGCGGATGGTCGTTCGGGTTCATAACGGAACCGCGGACGGTAGGACGGATTCCCATATGTCTCTTTCTGCCCGCCTTGCCGAGATTGATCAGGTTGTGCTCGCCGTTGCCTACGACACCGATGGTCGCGCGGCACTGGATCGGAACCATGCGCATCTCGCCGGACGGAAGACGAAGGGTCGCATACTTGCCCTCCTTCGCCATCAGCTGCGCGGCATTGCCTGCGGAGCGAACCAGCTGCGCGCCTCTGCCCGGGATCAGCTCGATCGCATGAACCTCAGCACCGACAGGGATCGCGGAAAGCGGAAGGCAGTTGCCCACTCTCGGCTCTGCATCCGCACCGGATACGACCTTCATTCCGTCGGTCAGGCCGTTCGGAGCGAGGATGTACGCCTTGCTGCCGTCTGCGTAAGCAATCAGGGCGATATTCGCCGTACGGTTCGGGTCATACTCGATGCCGATCACCTTCGCGACGATGCCGTCCTTGGAATTTCTCTTAAAATCGATGATTCTGTACTTCTGTCTGTTTCCGCCGCCGTGGTGGCGAACGGTGATCTTACCCTGGTTGTTTCTTCCGGCGTTCTTCTTGTTGGTAGCGAGAAGAGACTTCTCCGGACTCTTCTTCGTCACCTCCGAGAAGTCAGAGCCGGTCATGTTTCTTCTTGACGGCGTATACGCCTTATATGTCTTAATGCCCATGCCTGTTTTCTCCTTTATCTCCCGCTGCGTATAATTGAGAATTCATCACGCAGCGCAACTCTTCGTTACCCCGATATCAAAGACCGCTGAAGATCTCGATTTCCTTGGAATCCGCGGTGAGCGTAACGATCGCCTTCTTCTGTGCAGAGGTTCTTCCGAAGGTCATGCCTCTTCTCTTCACCTTGCCGTCCAGATTCATGGTGTTGACAGCCTTCACCTTCGCACCCTCGAACATCTTCTCTACTGCCTCCTTAACCTGAGACTTGGTAGCGGAGGGATTCACGAGGAAGGTGTACTTTCTGGAAGCCATCTCTCCCATGGACTTCTCCGTGATAACCGGACGAAGGATCACGTCGTAATATTTAATGTCAGCCATTATGCGTATACCTCCTGAACTTTCTCAAGAGCTGCCTTGGTGGCAACCACGGTCCCGAACCTCATCACATCGTATACGTTCAGCTCATTGACCTGCGCCGTCTTGATGTCTGCGATATTTCTCGCAGAAAGGACGGTGTTCCGGTCGTTGGAATCCAGAAGCACGAAAGCCTTCTGTACCTTCAGAGCGTCCAGCATCGTCTGGAAGTTCTTCGTCTTGATCTCATCGAAGCGGATCTCGTCCACGACGATCAGCTTGTTGTCGGCTACGGCATTGGAAAGTGCAGACTTAAGCGCCGCTCTCTTCTCCTTCCGGTTCATGCTGATGCTGTAGTCTCTCGGAACCGGCGCGAATACGACGCCGCCGCCCTTCCACTGCGGCGCGCGGATCGAGCCCTGTCTCGCATGGCCCGTTCCCTTCTGTCTCCAGGGCTTCCTGCCGCCTCCCGAAACCTCCGAACGAGTCAATGCCTTCTGCGTTCCCTGTCTTTTATTTGCAAGCTGTGCAACTACCGCGAGGTGAAGAAGGTGCTCGTTAACCGGTGCCGCGAAAACCGCGTCGCTCAGCTCCATGCTGCCGACTTCCTGCCCCTGCATGTTATATACAGATACGTTAGCCATTTATATGTTCCTCCTCTCTTCCGTCTCAGGCCTTGACAGACTCTTTGATCGTGATCAGAGCCTTCTTCGGTCCCGGTACCGCACCCTTTACCAGGATGAGGTTATTCTCCGCGTCTACCTTCACCACGGTGAGGTTCTGCGTCGTAACCTTCACTGCGCCCATGTGAGAGGGCATCCCCTTGCCCGGAAGCACTCTGGACGGTGTCGCAGACGTACCGTTGGAACCCTGATGACGGTGGAACTTGGAACCATGTGCCATCGGTCCTCTGTGCTGGCCGTACTTCTTGATCGCGGACTGGAAGCCCTTACCCTTGGAAATGGCGGTAACGTCTACCTTATCTCCCTCCGCAAAGATGTCAGCCTTGATTTCATCCTTTACCTTGTACTCCCCGGCGTTCTCGAAGCGGAACTCTCTCAGGAATCTCTTGCAGGACACGCCCGCCTTGTCGAACTGCCCCTTCAGCGGCTTGTTGACAAGCTTCTCTCTCTTGTCCTGGAAGCCCACCTGTACCGCGCTGTAACCGTCGTTCTCAGGGGTCTTCACCTGCGTTACCACACAGGGCCCCGCCTGAAGCACAGTTACCGGGATCAGCACGCCGTCTTCATTCCAGATCTGCGTCATCCCAACCTTTGTTGCAAGAATAGCTTTCTTCATTTGTTCTCCTTTCTACAGCGGAACCTCTCGGTTCATACTAGAATCATTTCTTCTTCATCTTGATGTCGACGTACACGCCTGCCGGCATCTCCAGTCTCTGCAGCGCATCCATGGTCTTCTGGTTCGGGCTGATGACGTCGATCAGTCTCTTGTGGGTTCTCTGCTCGAACTGCTCACGAGAGTCCTTGTACTTATGCGTGGCTCTCAGGATGGTTACGATCTCCTTCTTCGTCGGAAGTGGCACCGGACCGGAAACCTGGGAACCGGTCTTCTTGCAGCTCTCCACAATCTTTGCAGCCGACTCGTCCACGAGTGCGTGGTCGTAAGCCTTGAGTGTGATTCTCATTACTTGACTTGCCATAAAAAAAGTCGCCTCCTATCGGAAATTTGACGATAAGTTGGTGACTGTACACGAAACCGGGTGTGTCCTCATGGATCTCACCCCAAATCCACCTGCTGTCTGATGGACTTAAATTGTAGTACAGTGACCTGCCGTCAGTTTCTAAAACTTGACATTCGCTCCATGAAGTTCTCCCGCAAGACTTATACTTGGTTGCCGGTTTCCCGGGGCTTGGCTTTCGACCTTGCGAGCAATCTTTCATTTCTACGCTATCATGTCACAGCGTAGTATACGATAGCACAGGAGCTGCACGATTGCAAGGCATTTTTCATTTTTTATGTTCGGAATCAAAAACATCTTCGCAAAAGTTCACGGGATCGGACGTTGCTTTTCCACCCAACCGTGTGTGTCAAGACCGTATTCTAACGCATCCCCGCAGGAAATGCAAGCGTTTTCTTCCGGAATCAACGTATTATAAAAGGGAGTCCCGTACGGGACCCCCTCTCATCGTCTGTCTCAGTCGTTCTCCGAAACCTCGAGCTCATTTTCCTTGTCCTGCGTATCGATGGTATCCAGCGTACCGCCATCCGGATACGTCACCTTCCTTCCGGAGGAATCTACCGAGAACTTCACACCGTTCTTATCCTTCAGGTTCTTCCGGTTCTTGACCACGCGTCCGGAGGTATCGACCACATAGCCGTCGATCACGCTGCTGCTGCTCTGAATCTGCATATACTTGCTGTCGGAGCCTGCCGCGAGGAGCTTACCCTTGAAGTAAACGTAGCTGTCCTTCACGCCGGTTACGCCCTGCCCGTTCGTACCGAAATATGCCGTGACTCTGTCTCCGTCGTCCTCTGTGAGCGTCAGTCTTCCGGTTCTCACGGAGCAGTCGGTCTTCGAGCTGCCGCAGTAGTAATAATTCCCCTCATTGTCCCTCTGTATCCCGTACATCGGGTTTCCCTTCTCATTGAAGAGGTAACGCTTGCCGTTGATCTTCTGCAGCTCTCCGCCGCCGGCGCTGCCTGCGGCGGGATGTCCGCTGCTCTTGAAGTAGTACCATTCCACGCTGCCGGTGGAAAGCCCGTCATTGCCGCTCTCCTCCGGACCTATGACCGCGAGCCAGGTATTCGAGAGACGCTCTCCCAGCTTGAACTTGCCGGATGTCGTCGCGAAGTACATATAGTCCCGGATGTCGCCGCTGCTCCCCTCCGTGCTCGCCCAGCCGGTCTGCATCACGCCATACTCGTCGAAGCCGTAGTTCACGCCGTCGATGCTCCTGACCTTCACACCGCTGCCGTTCGCATGAAACTTCTCGCCGGTGCTGGTATTGAAGTAGAACCAATAGGACTCCCCTGCGGAACGGTTCTCGGTGCCGTCAAAGAAGTCAGACGGCGGCGTCAGCTGCTTCCAGCCGGTTTTCATCACACCGTTCTCATCGCAGTAGTAATTGTTATTGTCTACCCAGCCGGTCTGCATCACGCCGTTTCCGTCGAAGTAGTACCAGTAGCTGCCGACTCTCTGCCAGCCGTCCATACGGAGCGAGCCGTCATTGGTCGCATAGTACCAGATCGTCCTGCCATTCTCCATCGCCTTGATCCAGGAGTTCGTCACGGTAGAGCCGTCGTCATTCTGGTAAACCTGATAGCCGTTCTGGTTCGTCGCCCAGCCCGCTGCCTGCGCACGTCCCCCGAAGAGCAGCGCCGACGCACCGACTGCCAAAAGAAATCCTCTAAGCTTCCCTCTCATTGATCTATCCCCTCCGACACCCTATGCGGTGTGCTGAAAATCTTTTTCGCCTCCTATCATACCCTGTGGGAATTTAAAAAACAACACCTATTTCCTTAACCCTGTCGAAGATTTCTTTACATTTCTATGACAGGCACGCCCGGATTCAGCCCTCCAGACTGCCGCTGTCCGAAAATACATACCACTTTCCTTCTATATATTGTCTGCCGGTGAGCATCCTTCCGAGGCTTCCGTCCTGGAGCGGGCTGAAGTAATACCAGTCCCCCTTCTCCTCTCTGTACCAGCCGGTTCGGAGATACCCCGCTTCATCGAGGCTGTACCATGCCTTGATGCCGTTCCACTCGAGCACCTGCCAGCCGGACGTAAGGGGCTTGCCCGTGCTGTCCAGGAAGCGCCAGCCGTTCTCCTGCTTCTGCCAGCTTCCCCTCACAGCCTCCGGAAGCTTCTCCTGTGCGGGTGTCGTGCGAAGCACCGTAGCGCTCGCCGCATACTGCGCGGGCCCCATTTCCGGGCTCCATGCGACTGCCGTTCCGTTCTCCGCCTTCCCTGCTGCCGCCGTTTTATGAAAAGCGCCTCCGAAAATCGCAGGAAGCACCGTATGACTGCTCCGCTCTATGCTGCGGGAGCCGCTGCTCTTCCCCTCCTGTCTCGGTCTCTCCGGATTTTTTTCAGGCTTTTCCGGCTTCTTCGGGTCTTCAGGAGCCTTCGGCTTTTCCGGCTTCTCCGGTTCTTTTTCAGGCTTATCGGGCTTCTCCGGTTCTGTCTCTCCGTTCACCAGATCATACAGCTCCTGCAGATTCTCCACCGCATCATACTGCCCATCCAGCTTCGCGCCCGTGGTCTCTCCCTCCGGAAGCTCCGACGCGAGCTTCTCCTCGGCACTTGCGGAGAGCCGCAGGAAATCTCCGAGATCGACTCTCCCGTCCTCTCTCCGGAGAAGCGCGTCGATCTGCGCCGGCCGCGCCGCCTCCGGCAGCGTCGCCTCCAGCGAAACGAACCAGTTCCGATCTGCCGTAAGATGCCGCTCCTGCCGCTCCGGATCATAGTTTGCGGAGCTGCCGTCCTGCCAGAAGAAATTGGAGCGCCGGTAGAGGTTCTCCTCCTTCGCCGTCTTTGCCTGCGACTTCTTGCCTGCCAGCTCCTTTTCCCTGAGCGTCTCCGGCGTATTGCTCTCCGTCCGGAAGGAAAGCAGCCCCGCCGCGCGGAATGCAGTGCGCTTCGCGTCATTGGTATAGAAGGCGATATTGGAGCCGCCGTTCTCATAGGAACTGGAACAGTATGCCGCAATGTCAGGACAGCTGTTGGAATCAATGCCCTTCGCCTTGTTCAGGTATGCCGCGCTGTTATACAGCTCGTGCCTTCCGCTGATGCTGGAGCCGCCCATCTTGAAGCCGTTTCCGTTGCCCTGCTCTGTGCCATCCAGTCCATAGCCGTTTCGGAAGGCAAGGCTGTTCCGAATCCGTACCTTTCCGATTGCCCCGGTCTCCACCTTGGCGAAGAGATCCCAGCCGTCGTCGGCATTATTGAAGGCGATACAGCCATCGAAGACGATGCCCTCGCCGCAGGTGAGCTTTGCAGCGAAGCCGTCCGCATCCTCATGGCCGCTGTCCGCATTGGCATAGGAGGTACAGTTCAGAATCAGATCGTAGGAGGGCCAGAGCTCTTTTCCGTCGCTCAGGAGATAGCGGCTTACCTGGATTCCTGTGTTACCGTTTTCATAGGTACGGATGCCCTCGAACACATTGTGGCTGCCGGAAATCTGGATGCCCTTCTGTCCGTTCGCGGAGCGGCGCACATCGATGTCCCTGACCTCCCAGTAGTTCCCCGCGAAGATCATTCCCGGGCACTTCTCCTGAAAGTCAAATATCGCTCTCCCGCCCTTCTCCGCCGGCTCCAGCAGGATCGGCGCTTCCTCCGTGCCGTCGATGCCCCTGTCTGCCACTACCGTCCGATCCAGCAGATAGGTTCCGGAATGAAGCAGGATACGCTGTCCCGGCTGTACGAAGCGAAACGCGGTGTAAATATCGACCGGCGACGCGCTTTCACCGCTTCCCGCAGGACTTCCGTCCCGCGATACATAGATCCGGTCTCCCTCTCCCAGCCGCTTCAGCTCTACCGTATGGGAGAACTCCTTCGTCCCGTAGTCGCTCAGCACATAGTTTTCCTTCCCCTTCGGATGGAAGTCTCCGTCCGGCGTGAAGGAGAGTCGGAATACATTCTCGCCTGCCGCAAGCTTCGCCGGAATCCGGACGGGAGCATCTGCCTGCACAGAAACAGTTTTCGTCCCTCCTTCTGGAAGCTCCGCCTGCAGCGCTCCGTCGGCATTCGCCATGAAGCTGAGCGTATAATCCGGGCTGTTCGCGGTTACAGCGGAGAGCACGCGGTAATCCGGCGTCACCTCTACAGTCGGCTTCTCCTCCTTCGGTTCATCCTCCTCCGGAGAGAGCAGCTGCAGCTCGATATCCGAGAAGTTTACCTTGAAGCTTCGCGCCGCGAAGAAGCCGACATATACCGTATCCGCATCCAGCACGGACAATGCCTCCGGCTCATAGTATTTGTTGGTATGCGTCTCCCCCTCTGCGTCGATATAGCTCACAAAATAACCGGTATTGTTCTTCTGGATGGAGAGGCGGACCTCCTCCAGCGGGTGCTCCACTGTACCGCTCGCTTTCCCCTTTTCCCTTCCGATCAGATTGTAGGTTCCCTCCTTCTTTTCTCCGCAGCTGGTCTCCAGCGGCAGGATGGAGGTCTGGAACGCCGAGGCGATCGTCTTGCTGTCATTCCCCAGAAGCTTCGGCAGGTTTTCCCTGCTGACGCCGATTTTTTCCTGCGAGCCGATGCCCAGCTTCATCATAATGTGCTTCTGCAGCCTGTCGTCCGTCGGCTCATGCTTTTCCACATCATAATAATAGTCCAGCTTGGTCACCGTCGCCATATAGGAATTGTTCCAGAAAGCACTGCCGTCCCCATTTGTGCCGACCCGATCCGCCGCCATCAGCCCGAAGCCCTCCTGCCCATTGGTGAAGGTCCACGCCTCCGGAACAGCAGTCGCAGTCAGCGTGAAATTCTGACCCGCCGGGATCTCCGTATAATAGAAGGAAAGTCCGTCCGTGGAGGCAGGAACCAGCTTGCCCTTGTTATTCAGGTTCCAGACCGTCACGCTGCTGCCCGCCTCTGTAAGCGCACCGCTGCCGCTCCTGCTGTATCCAATGTTTTTCCCCTCCGCTTCCGCGTTTAGGCCGAAGGCGGAAAAGCTCCACGCTCTCCCCTTCGGAAGCTCCGAGGGACTGGCGGATCCGGGGAGCTCCGAGGGACTCGCAGCCTTGGAGGGCACCGAGGAAGCAGAGCCTGCCGCAGCAGCTGCGCCGCTTGCTGTTTCTTCCCTCAGCTCCGATGGACTCGCCTTCTCCGCGGCTTCCCGCTTCTCTTCTCCGCTTTCTTCCTTTTCCGGCACGCTTTCCGTATGAAGCGGCTCTGCCCCGTCTCCGGGCGACGCAAATACTGTCCCCGGCAGCAGCAGACTCCCGCACAGAAGCAGCGCCAGGAGACGTGTCATCCTTCCCTTCCGCATTTTCTCCTCCTTTTCCCCCTGAACCCCTTCTCGTTTACTGCCGCAAGGGTAAACCGGTTTTTGTAAACGCTTTCACAAACGAAACAAAGTATATCATTTCTTTTTTTGCGAAATCCATTCACATTTGGCACATAATTCCTTGTGAAAATTTGGAGGATATTTTTTTCTCTTCTTATTTTTGTCTTTTTATTATCAATTTTCCACAAAACACCGTCGTACTTTTCTGCATAAGTCCCCCGTCAAGCGCCCGAATGCCTGTGCATGCTTGCATGCACAGGCATTCGGGCATTTGACGGGACAAGAGGAATGAGCAAAAAAAGCGACGCGAACAACGTGAGCTGCGCGTTTTGCGAATACCTGTCAGCGATGCGCGAGCTGCGACGCAGCGCGCAGGACTTATGCAGAATGCGCTGGAGCTGTGAAAAAACAGGAAGCCCCGCCGCATATCGCGACTCAAACCGCAAATGCATCGCACGATACACGGTCTCTGGTCTTCGTTTTTTCACAGCCCCTAAGGACATTTAATCCATACTCCGGAAGCTGCATCTCGCACTGCAGCCGCATGGGAGCATCAGCCCGTTTGCCGCAATCGGCAGTCCGACCTCCTCCGCACAGACCCTTCCTCTGCGATCGATGCAGAGCGTGCTGTGCAAAAGGTAATGCATCACCGCGGGCTGCAGCCCTGTCGTGTAGGAATTCAGCAGGAAGAAGAGCGGCTTCTCCGAGAGCAGCTGCGCGCTCAGCTTGAGGAACCCGCCGATGTCGTCCTCAAGCTTCCAGATCTCTCCCTTCGGTCCTCTGCCGTAGGAGGGCGGATCCATAATGATCGCGTCATAGCGGTTTCCGCGGCGAAGCTCCCTCTCTGCGAATTTCACGCAATCGTCTACCAGCCAGCGGATCGGCGCAGCGGAAAGCCCGGAGCTCTCCGCATTCTCCTTCGCCCACTGCACCATCCCCTTCGAGGCATCCACATGCGTCACTGCCGCACCCGCCTTCGCCGCCGCAAGCGTCGCGCCGCCCGTATAGGCAAAGAGGTTCAGCACCTTGACCGGCTCTGCATTGCCCTCACGCACTCGCCGTGCCCGCTCCGTAAGGATCAGGTTCGCGCACCAGTCCCAGTTCGCCGCCTGCTCCGGAAAAAGCCCGGTATGCTTGAACGAAAAGGGCTTCAGATGGAAGCGGAGCGTCCGTTCCGCCGCGGGAAGCGCCGAAAGCGCCGCATTCTCCGGCACACTATAGCCGTAGCTCCCTGCCGTCTCCACAGGAAGCCGGGAGCTGCCATCCCCGCCCAGCGTATAGGAGATCGTCCACTGCTCCGGGAGCTCAAAGAACTCCCATTCTCCGCCGCCCCTCTGTGAGCGGTGATAGTGCCCGTTCGGCTTCCTCCACCCCCGGCTGCTCTTCCGAATCTCCCAGATCACCTGCGGATCCGGACGCCGAAGCAGATAGCTGCCCCAGCGCTCCAGCTTCTCTCCATTCCCCGTATCCAGAACCTCATAATCCTTCCAGTTCTCCGCTATGAACATCTTTCCCCTCTCCGTTCTCCCTCGCTGCCTGCCCCTATGCGGCGAAGCACCGCCAAAGCCATCTGCCCCTCACCGGATCGCTCCCCTCCCGCACAGCGCGACTGTGCTGTACATAAGCCCTAGCGCCCGCCGGACAGAAGCGAGAAGAGCAGCGGCAGCCGCTTCCGGAGAAAATCCGTCAGAACCGCAGATAAAAAAACGCAGAGCGGCGGCAATAAAAAATAAACCAGCAGCAGTATTCCGCTCTGTAAGGGAGACGCCGGCGTGAGTCCGAACGCACGAATCCCCCATGAAACAGCACGCACGACCGGGTAATGCAGCGCATAGAGGAAAAAGCTGTTCTTCATCCAACCCGGCACCCGCGGAAGCTTCTCCATAGGAAGCAGGAGCAGAAGCAGCAGTGGAAGCAGCAGGCGATACAGCACCGTCAGCAGCACAGAAAATCCCGCATTCCCCGACATGACCGGCACTCCCCGAAGATACAGCAAAAGGGGAAGCAGCAGGAGCAAGCCCCCTGCAAGCCGTCCATCCCTTTCTTCATAGAAGCGTCCGCCATAGCGCCCCAGCAGCGCGCCCGCATAGTAATACAGCAGCGCGTCCGCATTGAGATAAGGCAGGCTGCATCTGCTGTAGATCAGCCCCAGCAGGCAGAGGAACGCAAAAAACGCCGCAGTCCGCCGCCGAAGCAGCAGATAGAGAAGCGGCGCCGAAAGCTGCAGCAGCAAAAGCTGATAGAGATACCAGAAAACCGGATTCCAGCGGTAGTGTATGACTGCATCCAGCCACAGCGCTCCGGAAAACGCCGTCCTTCCCAAAAGCACGAAGAACAAATAGCAGAGGCTGTTCCATGCACAGTACGGCAGCAGCAGGCGGTACGCCCTTTTCCCCCACTTCCGGGGCAGCTCCCCAAGGCTCCCGAAGCTCCGAAAGAACAGACAGCCGCTCAAGAGGAAGAAGCCGGGCACCGCCGCTTGCCCGAGCGTATTCGAAAAGAAATTCTCTACGGAAACGGCAGACAGCAGCGGCACGCCTGCCGCAAGCTCCTGAAGCCCCAGATTGTCCGGCGCGAGGTTCTCGGCATGGACGAGGATCACGAGAAGCGACAGCAGGAAGCTGTAGAAATAAATTTTATTGGACAGGCGCTCCGGCATACCGTCCTACTTCAAGTCGAGGCTGAGCTGCGCAGTCTCCTCCTCCCGCTTCTTCCGGTATGCCGAGATCTTCGCATTGATCTTCGCCACCGGATCGAGAATGCCGGAAATCGACATATCATGGTTAATGTTGTCGATCAGGAGCGCGATATACTTCGACATATCCACATTGAAATACCATTCTCTCTCCAGAAGCTCCGGTGTCTGATAGATCAGATTGGTCGTCAGCACGCCATCGAGAACCCCTGCGGCATACGCGCCGTCGAAGCGCTCCAGCCCGTTCGTGAAAAGCCCAAAGGTACAGCAGGCATAGACGCGGCGGGCTCTGCGCTCCTTCAGCTCCTTCGCCGTATCAATCAGCGACTCACCGGAGGAGATCATGTCGTCGATAATCAGCACATCCTTCCCCTCCACATCCGTGCCGAGGAACTCATGCGCCACGATCGGATTGCGCCCGTTCACAACCTGTGTGTAGTCTCTCCGCTTGTAGAACATACCCATATCGATGCCGAGCACGTTCGCATAGTAGATCGCACGGTTCATACCGCCCTCATCCGGAGAGATGACCATCATATGGTTCTTGTCAATGTCCAGATCGCCGACATGATTCAGAAGCGCCTTGATAAACTGGTAGGTGCAGGAAACGTTGTCGAAGGAATCCCGCGGGATCGCATTCATTACACGCGGATCGTGCGCGTCGAAGGTCAGGAAATTCTCGACACCGAGATCGTGCAGCTCCTGCAGCATCAGGGCACAGTCCAGCGACTCTCTGGAGGATCGCTTGTGCTGACGGGACTCGTACATGAACGGCATGATGACATTGATCCGCTTCGCCTTGCCGGTCGTCGCCGCGATCAGACGCTTCAGATCCGCATAGTGATCATCCGGAGACATATGATTGACGTGTCCGAAGATAGAGTAGGTGATCGAATAGTTCATCACATCCACCATAAGGTAGATGTCCTTGCCGCGGACACTCTCCAGTATCGTCCCCTTGCCCTCGCCGGAGCCGAAGCGGGAGATCTTCGTCGGAACAATGTAGTTGTCCTTCTGGTAGCCGTTGAAGGCGATCGTGTGCTTGTGCTCGCTCTCCCTCTCCTTCCTCCATTCCGCAAGATACGCGTTGACCTTCTGCCCCAGTCCCTCGATGGACTTCAGCGGCATCAGCGCCAGAGGTCCTACCGGGATCTGCTCAATGAACTCCGACGTTCTCGAATCTGACATTACCATCCTCCTTCTCATTAAGCCTCATATGATGATATCAGGGGCAAACAGGGACAAAAGTCTAAGCCCATGACAGGCCTGTCGCATAGGTCTGTGCCCCGCTTCACAGTCCTCGCAGCGCTACGCTCCAAACCATACCCGATTTCCCCGAAAAAGTCCAGCGAAAATCCGTTCTACAGTCTCTGATCCCTCCCGTAGAGCGGAATGATTTCATAATCGGACATGATCCGTGAGACGATACGATCCGAATAGCTGTCCTGCATCGTCCGGAAGGAAAGGTTCGTCGAGATCAGCACCGACCTCCGCATCACCATTCGCTGGTTGATAATGTAGAAAAGGCGCGAGGTCGTGAAGGAATTCACGAATTCCGTGCCGAGATCGTCAATCACCAGCAGCTCCGTCTCCATAATCGCCTCCGAAAGCGCCTGCTCCTGCTCTTCCCGTCCCCCGGGGTGCAGGCTCTCGAAGAGGTCTGTGCTGCTCAAATAAATGACGCTGTGTCCCCGGTCGAGCAGCTCCTTCGTCACGCAGTTGATCAGAAAGGTCTTGCCGGTGCCCGGATTCCCCATCAGGATCAGGTTTCCCCCCTGCTTCGAAAAGTTCTCACACCAGCTCCGCAGATATTTCCTGACCGACTCCATATACGCACGGTTGGTCTGTCCGCCTGCCTGCGGCAAAGGCTCCCGGTTGTCAAAAATCAAGGGATTAAAAGAAGTGAAATTTTCCCGCTGCACGATATCCGTGACATTGGACTGCCGGTACAGAAGCCGGAGCTGCATTGCCCGGAAGCAGTGGCACTTCTGCCCGTTTACGAAGCCGGTATCCTTACAGTCCTCGCAGCTGTACTGCTGCTCCAGATAATTTTCCGGCAGTCTGTGCTCCCGGAGCACCCGGCGCTTCTCCGCGCTGATCTCCCCTATCCGCTCCGGCAGGCGCTCCTTCCGACTGCGGTCGCCGTTCCGCAGCGCCTCCGCCGCCTTCACCGACTCCGCTACGATTGCCTGATCCAGCGTGCGAAGCTCCGGGATATCCCGGTATGCCTGCTCCTGCCGCGCGCGAAGCGCACGGTAGCTTCGGAGCTGCCGTTCCCCGTAGACCCGCATGATTTCATTGAATTGAGAATTACTTAATGCCATTCATCCGTTCCAGTACTTTCTTCTGTGCGATGCTGTCATAATCAACCTCGCTCTTTTCCAGATTCATAAAGCGATTCGGCTTCGTCACGGACTTCCGCGGCTGCGATTTCCTGCGCTCGAACTCACGGATCAGCTGCTGCGCCTGTTTTACTGTCCGGATCCCCTGCTCGTGCCAGTTGATCGCTACCGTCTCCATATAGCGGGAGGAGGTCTTCTCCAAGCCCGCACAGTATTCCAGCAGAAATTCGATCAGCTCCGCATTCATCCCAAGCTGCCGGTACATATATTCCAGCGTCTCTACCTGCTTCTGGGACGGAAGCCCCGGAAGTACATGCTTCGCCACGAAAAGCACGCCGGCGAACTCCTCCTCTGACTGCACCCGCTCTGTCTGTGCCTCCTCGGACACATCCTCCGACGCTCTCTCCGAGAGCAGCTCCTCCGACCGCGCAAAAGCCGCCTCCGTCCGAATCTCACTCTCGACACACTGTCCCGCACCGTCGGAGAATACGCCCATCTTCTCCCAGTAGCGAACCGCCCGCTCGATATCATTGTCCGTAAGCATCAGGGCGTCCGCAGCCTCCTTGATATTGAATTTTTCACCGCAGTGACGGAGCATATAGAGATAAACCTTCACATAGTCCCCGTTCGCCTCCGCCATAAATTTATCCAGAAATTCATTCGAAATGCAGGTCGCCTTTACAGCCAGCTTGTCCTCGATATTCGTCCCCATAAAATCCCCCGAAATCTCTTAACGTGTTCTGATCATAGCATAGTCATTTTCCAAGTTCAACGGCACTGCTCCACAACTTTATCCACCGGAGCTGTCCACATTCCTGTGGATAAAGTGGACTACTCAAATGTCAATAGGGTGGATAAAATTTCATCAGGAAAATGATTTGGGGAGAAAAGGCTTAAATTCTGAATTTTTTATAAAGATCGAACTGTTTTTCGAAGATATTTCGCAGAAATTTCCGTACTTATCCACATTCCCCCTGTGGAAGAATCGCAAGAACTTATCCACAGAGGGTGCAGAAAAATATTTGTCCCAAACGCTGCGGCATACAGGCAATCCTCATGGCAAAAGCTCCGGAACCGAAGTTCCGGAGCCGATATCCAGATCGTTTCCGCTCCTGTTTTTCTGCCGGAGCGGCGCTTTCCCGAAGGGCAGCGCCTCCCTCTACGGCAGATCCAGCTCCCGTTCCGCAGCGCGGCGCACGAGCGCTATCCCCTTTTCGTCATATTCCATCTCTCCGTTCCCGAACATCAGGGCAGCGCCGTACATATAGGAGCGCAGAATGAAGACCTTCCGGTAATAGACCTCCTCCTCGATTCCGAACTGCACGCAGTATTTCCGTGCGATGCTCTCCGTCAGCTTCGTAAGCCCTCCGCGCAGCCCCCGGTAGCTCTCGTCGAAGCGATCGTCCTTCACCATCAGGAGCGAGCGGAAGTGCGGATGCTCCACCAGAAAACGGACATAGGAAATCAGAAGCTCTACGATCTGCGCGCGATAATCCCTCGGATGCGCAGCGATGATTTCCCGAAGCTCGGCAAACCAGCGGTCATAATTATAGCGGATAATCTCAGCGATAAACTCATTCCGGTTATGAAAATGCTTGTAGGGAGCGCCCGGCGAGACATGGCACGCCTCCGCGATCCGCCGCACCGAAAAATTTATGATGCCGTAGCGATCCAGCTCCAGTACCCCCGCCTCCAGCAGCTCCTGCCTCTTGCTTTCCCGAATTTCCTCTGCCATGCCTCTTCCTTTGCGAATTTTCCTCGGCCCCATGTCCGAGGCTGTTGTGCTATCCATGTACACGCTGTTTCAGTATAGCATAACCCCTGCTGCGGATACCAGCCCCGCGCTGCAGGTCTTTCCTGCGGAAGCGCTGATCGAGCCCTCATGGAGAACGTTAAGCTCCGGCGGGTGCAAATCATGAATGCATCAGCATTTCCTTAATACTGCCGGAATCTGCGGTAACGTTCCTCCCGGAGCATATCTCCCGAAGGGAGCGCGCGGAATGCGAAAAGCAGCCTTTCCCGAAGGCCTTCGAAATACCTTGCCTCCTCGTCCCCCTCTTTCCGTTCCGAGAGCGCCTCCTCGATGATCCCGAGCCGTTTCGCATCCTTTGCCGTAAGACACAGGCTCTCCGCCGCGCGGGGCGCCTCCTGCGCATCCTTCCAAAGTATGCTCGCGCAGCCCTCCGGCGAGATAACGGAATAGACCGCGGAATCCAGCATGAACACCCGGTCTGCGACGCCGAGCGCGAGCGCGCCGCCGCTGCCGCCCTCCCCGATCACAACGGAAATAATCGGGGTTTTCAGACGCATCATTTCCATCATATTCTCCGCGATCGCCTGTCCCTGCCCCCGCTCCTCCGCACCGATCCCACAGTAGGCTCCCGAGGTGTCAATGAAGGCAAGCACGGGTCTTTGGAATTTCTCCGCCTGCTTCATCACGCGGAGGGCCTTTCGATAGCCCTCCGGATGCGGTGCGCCAAAGTTCCTCCTCTGCCGCTCCGCCGCACCATGCCCTTTCTCGATCGCGACGAAGCTGACCGCCACTCCACCGAGCAGCCCGAGACCTGCACAGACCGCCGGATCGTCCGCGAAGCGGCGGTCACCGTGCAGCTCGACAAAATCCGAAAAAAGCCGCCGCACATAGTCCATGGAGGTATACCGCGCCCCGTCTCTCGCCGCCCTCACAATCTCATAGGCAGTCCTCTCCTTCTCTCTCCTCATCCCTCTGTCCTCATCTCCGTGAAAGCGATTCCCGCCGCGCCGGCATGCCAGCGAAGCAGTCTGCCGATCAACTCCTTTTCCTGCCCTCTCTCCACGATTTCATCCAGAAAACCGTGCTCCAGCAGAAATTCTGCTGTCTGAAAGCCCTTCGGGAGCGGCTTATGCAGCGTTTCCTCTATGACACGCGCGCCGGCGAAACAGATCGTCGCACCCGGTTCAGCCAGGGTGATATCCGCCCCCATCGCAAAGCTCGCCGTGACGCCCCCCGCCGTCGGATTGCAGAGCAGCATCAGGCTGAAGAGCCCCGCATCACTGTGTATTTTCAGTGCCCCCGCAGTCTTCGCCATCTGCATCAGAGAGAGGAGCCCCTCCTGCATCCGTGCGCCGCCGGACATGGTACAGCCTACAAGCGGAAGCCGCTCCTTCGTCGCCTCCTCCATAAGTCTCGTGATCTTCTCTCCCACGACACTGCCCATGGAGCCCATCATGAACTCCCCCTCCATCGCGAAGAGGAAGCAGGGATTCCCGTCGATCTCCGCCCTGCCGCAGACCACGCCCTCCTCCTCTCCCGACAGGAGCCTCGCCTTCTCCAGCTTCTCCGCATAGCCCGGAAATCCCAGCGGATCCTGTGCGGAGAGCTCTGAGAAATATTCCCGGAAGCTCCCACTGTCCGCAAGGAGCTGTATTCTCCGGCGTGCCTTCATTCGAAAATGATACCCGCAGTCACAGACGAACTGGCGCATGGACAGCACCTCCTCCGAGAGGAAACGATGGCAGTTCGGACAATCCCTGCCGCTCTCCCGCTTTCTACGTCGTCCGCCCTTCTCCAGCTCATTTTTCGCCCGAAGGCGAAATTTCAAAAAAGCCATGCGTTTTTCCTTTCTCAGCCTTCGAGAAAACGAAGGTCATAGTTTCCGCTCACGAATCGCGGATCCTCGAGGAAGCGAAGCTGCTCCTCGATATTGGTCTCTACGCCCTCGATCACCAGCTCGCAGAGCGCTGCCTTCATTTTCCGAAGCAGCTCCTCGCGGCTTACGGCACAGACCATCATTTTTCCCAAAAGAGAATCATAGAAGGGCGTTACGACCGTGCCCTGCATCAGTGCCGTATCGAAGCGGATAAACGGCCCGCCCGGAATATGCAGGCGCTGCACCGTCCCCGGAGAGAGTGCGTTGATGCGGCACTCCAGCGCATATCCCCGCCCCCGCGTCTCCTCCTCCGAAAACGGCAGGGAGACGCCCGCCGCTGTACGGATCTGCCATTTCACGAGGTCAAGCCCGGTATACAGTTCTGTAATGCCGTGCTCCACCTGCAATCGCACATTCATCTCCATGAACCAGAGCTTCTGCTGCTCATCCAGCAGAAATTCCAGTGTGCCGACACCGGTATACTGCATGCTGCGCACCGCCTTCGTCACCTTCTGGAAGAGCTTCCTTCTGGATTTCTCATCCAGTCCGGCGGAGGGGGTCTCCTCGATCAGCTTCTGGTGCCGCCGCTGTACCGAGCAGTCCCGTTCACCGAGACAAAGCACATGCCCCGCCTCATCCGCTATGACCTGCACCTCGATATGCCGTGCCGGGAAGACATACTTCTCCAGATAGAGAGAGGGATCGCCGAAGCTTGCCTTCGCTTCCGCCTCCGCAAGCGGGTACGCCTCCCGAAGCTCCCCTCTCGAGTAGAGCAGGCGGATGCCCTTTCCGCCGCCGCCGGAAACCGCCTTCAGCATCACCGGATAGCCCATCTTCTCCGCAACGCGAATCGCCTCCTCGCGGCTCTTCAGCGTATCGGAGCCGGGAATCGTCGGCAGGCCTGCCGCCGCCATCTCCTTCTTCATTTCCGCCTTATTCTCCGTGCGGAGCAGGAAATCCGCCGGCGGTCCAATAAAGGCAATTCCGTTTTTGCGGCATTCCTCCGCAAAATGCGCATTTTCAGACAGAAAGCCATAGCCCGGATGAATCGCCTCCGCCTTCGTCATCAGTGCCGTGCGAAGAATCTGCGCCTGATTGAGGTAGCTCTTCTCCACCGAAGCCGGACCGATGCAGTAGCTCTCGTCGGCGAGTGCTGCGGCGAGACTGTCCCGGTCTGCCTCGGAAAAAACCTGCACGGTCTTGATTCCCATTTCCCGACAGGCGCGAATGATGCGGACGGCAATCTCGCCGCGATTAGCAATCAGTATTTTTGAAAACATCCTTCTTCTCCACGATGGCAAAGGAAAACTCTGCGCTGATGCAGAGCCTGTCCCCTACATAGCCCTTTCCTTCTATAAAATAGAAGTTTGCCCTGCTCCGCGTGATCCTGCACCTCGTACGGAAGCAGTCCCCCGGATAAACCGGAGCGCGGAAGCGTACCTTATCAAGGCCCGTATACATCGGAATCCTCGCATTGTCCTCGGAAAGTGCCGGGATCAGCGCGCAGGCGGACTGCGCAAGGATCTCACACTGGATCACGCCGGGAACGACCGGGAACCCGGGGAAATGACCGTTCAGAAACCATTCCGTCCCCTGAATATCCAGCTCCCCCTCTGCATAGTCCCCGTTTCTCTCGAGCCGGTTCAGCAGCAGCATGCTGTCCCTGTGGGGGAGCAGCCTTTCAATCTCTTCCCGTCTCATCCCTGCTCCTCGATCCGGAACAGCGTGCAGCTGTAGTCCACTGCCTGCCCGTTCTGCACGCAAACCTCGCGGACGATGCCGTCCACCTCCGCGGTGATCTCATTCATCAGCTTCATCGCCTCGACGATTGCGAGAACATCGCCCTTCTTCACCTTATCGCCGACCTTGACGAACGGCTCCGCGTTCTCCATCGACGCCTGATAGAAGATGCCGACAATCGGGGACTTTACCTCCGTATAGGAGGACGCCACACTCTGCTGCGCCGCCTCCAGCTCTGCCGGAACAGCTGCCGCTCCCGCTCCGGCTCTCCCGCCTTCGTTTCTTTCGAGGCGAATCGAGCCCTTCTGTTCGTTGATCTCGAGACCGGTCAGCCCGAGCTCTCCCATAAGCTCCGCATACTTTCGGATATCTGTTTCTGACATTGTTTTCTCCTTCGATATGGTCAGCGGATTTAAGCCCTTCGGAAGGCAAGGCAGACATTGTGTCCACCGAAGCCAAGCGAGTTGGAAAGCACCAGAGACGGCGACGCCTGTATCGCCGTATTCGGAATATAATGCAGGTCGCACTCCGGATCCTGCTCCAGCAGATGGATGGTCGGCGGGAGGATTCCTTCATTCATCGCATAGAGCCCCGCGATTGCCTCTACCGCACCCGCCGCACCGAGCATATGCCCGGTCATGGACTTCGTCGAGCTGATCAGCACCTCCTGTGCCCGTTCTCCGAATGTCTTCTTGACCGCCAGTGTCTCGAGCTTGTCATTCATCGGTGTCCCCGTGCCATGTGCATTGAGGTAAACCAGCTCCCCCTCCTGGTACCCGGCCTCCTCCATTGCCTCCCGCATCGCGCGGGAAGCGCCCGCTGCATCCGGCCGTGGTGAGGTAATGTGGTAGGCATCGCAGCTCACGCCGTAGCCTGCGACTTCACCGTAGATCCGCGCGCCGCGCGCCTTTGCGTGCTCATACTCCTCCAGCAGCAGCGCCGCCGCACCCTCTCCCATGACGAAGCCGCCGTGCCGTCTGTCAAACGGCAGAGATGCCGCGTTCGGATCCTCTGCGGAGGACAATGCCTGCATATTGGAGAAGCCTGCCACTGCGATCTCGCAGATGGATGCCTCGGCACCGCCGCTGATCACCGCATCCGCATAGCCGTGCCGAATGGCGCGAACCGCCTCTCCGATGGCGCTGGCGCTGGAGGCGCAGGCAGTCACGGAGGGCTGCACCGCCCCCTCGCAGCCATGCTTGATCGCGATCATCGCCGCCGCCATATTTGCGATCATCATCGGGATCAGAAACGGAGAGACTCTGCGGTTTCCGCGGCTGATCAGCTTATTCTGCTCCTCGCTGTAGGTGAGAATGCCGCCGATGCCGCTGCCGAAGTAAACGCCGAAGCGCTCCCGCTCCACCTTGCCGCAAATCCCGCTGTCCTCCACCGCCTGCGATGCCGCCGCCACACCATACTGCGTAAAAAGATCCGCACGGTGAATGTCCTGTCGATCCATGTAGAGACTCGGATCGAAGCCCTTCACCTCCGCATCGACCTTTGTCTTGTAGTCCGTCGTATCGAAACGGGTAATGCGGCCGATGCCGCACACGCCCTTCTTCATGCTCTCCCACGCTTCTCCTGCGTTGTTGCCGATCGGTGTGATCGCACCCAGCCCGCTGACTACCACTCTTCTCATCGTTTTTCCCTTCCTCTTTCCCTCTCAAAACTCCCTGCCGGGCAATACCGCAGCTCTGCACCCTGCAATTGTTCTGAACCGCCCTAAGCTCTTCGCCGCATTCACATCGCGATGCCGCCGTCTACGCGCAGTGTCTCTCCGGTAATATAGCTGCTGCCGAGCAGGAAGGCGACCGCCTCCGCGACCTCCTCCGCTCTCCCCATGCGCCGAAGCGGGATACTGTCAATGAGGGCGCGCTCCCTCTCGCTAGGCTCTGCCGTCATTTTCGTCTCAATAAAGCCCGGTGCGACAGCATTGCAGAAAATGCCTTTCGGCGCGAGCTCCCGCGCGACCGCCTTCGTCAGCCCGATCAGTCCTGCCTTCGAGGCGCTGTAGTTGGACTGTCCGGCATTGCCGAAGAGTCCGGAGACCGAGCTGATATTCACGATATGCCCGCCTCGGTTCCGAAGCAGCAGAGGACTCACATGACGGATCATGTTGAAGGCGCCCTTCAGGTTGGTATCGAGCACCGCATCGTAGTCCTCCTCCCTCATCGTAAGGATCAGCCTGTCCCGTGTGATACCCGCGTTGTTCACGAGACAGTCGACGCGTCCGAAATCCTTCCGGATCTCCGCAGCGATTCTGCCGCTCTCCGAAAAATCAGAAATCTCGCAGCGATAGCAGCGTGCCTGCACGCCGAATCGCTCCGTAAGCGCCGCCGCGAGCGACTCCGCCGCCTCCCTGTTTCCCCGGTACAGCATCGCGAGCTGCGCGCCCTCCGCTGCGAGTTTCTCGCAGATCGCCGTGCCGATGCCGCCGGAGGCGCCCGTAACGATCGTTACCTTATCCTTTAACATAGCTTCTCCTTTTCTCATCGCAGAGCAGAAACCGTACTGCGCAGGCTCTCCGCATCCTCCACATGAAGCGTCCGCACCGTTCTGTCGATCCGCTGTACCATGCCGGAGAGAGTGCTTCCCGGTCCCAGCTCCACGAAGGTATCGATGCCGGAGGCGAGCATCTGCCGGATGATGCTCTCCCAGCGTACCGGCGAGCAGATCTGCGCAGACAGCAGCTCCTGCGGCGAGCTGTCATACCTTCGTCCCGTCAGATTCGAGTAAATCGGATACTGTAGCGCAGCAAAGCTCTCCTCAGACAGCAGCGAAGAAAAGGCTTCGGCTGCCGACCGCATGAACGGGGAATGGAAGCCGCCGCTGACCTTCAGCGGGACGGCTCTGCCGCCTGCCTCCCTGACTGCACGCAGAAAATCGTCCTCCTCTTCCTTCGCGCCGGAGACCGTGAGCTGCCCCGGACAGTTATAATTCACCGGATAGACCGCCCGAAAGCCTGCCGCAAGCTCCTCCACCCGCTCATTCTCCAAGCGGAGCACTGCCGCCATGAAGGCGGGCTGTGCCGCCGCTGCCTTCTCCATCAGCTCACCTCTTAAAAGCACCAGCGGGAGGGCGCGCTCCAGCGGGAGCAGCCCTGCTGCACAGACTGCGGACAGCTCCCCGAGGGAAAAGCCCGCTGCCGCCGCTGCCTGAAATCCCGCCTCCTCAAGAGCCCTCGCCGCCGCAAGCTCTGTAAGAAAGAGACAGGGCTGCGCATTCCTCGTCTGCCGGAGCTCCTCCTCCGTGCCATGGAAGCAAAGCTCCCGTATCCCCGGCCTCAGCTGCTCTCCTTTGTCAAAGACCGCTGCCGCCGCGGGAGAGGATACCGCAAGCGCTTTTCCCATCCCGCTGTACTGCGCGCCCTGTCCCGGAAAGATAAATGCCGTTTTTGCCATCCTGCCCCCTTTTCTCCGATTCTTGCATCGGGAAATCCTGCGGCTTATCACAGCCCGCAATCCCCGCGGAGCCGCACCCCTCTCTGCTCCGCATCCCGAACCAGATCCTCAATAATCTCCCGTGCGGTCTGTGTCTTCGTAAACATTGCCGCAATCTCGCCAGACATAAAGCAGCCCTCCTGCACATCTCCGTCCTGTACTGCCTTCCGGAGCGCGCCGCTGCCAAGCCTCTCGAGCTCCACAGCCTCTGCACCGCCGTACTCGCGTGCCTCGTACTCTCTCGTAAACGGCGTCCGCAGCGCACGCACCGGATGTCCTGTCGTCCTTCCGGTCACGACTGTGCTGCGATCCGTTGCCTTCAGGATCTTCTCCCGATATTCCGGGTGGATCGGGCACTCCCTTGCAGTCAGGAAGCGGGTACCGAGCTGTACGGCAGATGCGCCGAGTGCCCATGCCGCCGCGATCCCTCTGCCGTCCCCGATGCCGCCCGCTGCGATCAGCGGAAGGGTCGTCACATCAGAAACCAGCGGCAGCAGTACCATGGTACTGAGCTCCCCGACATGCCCACCGCTCTCTCCGCCCTCTGCGATCAGTGCGTCCGCTCCCGTTCTGCTCATCAGCTTCGCCATCGCTGTGGATGCAACCACCGGAATCACCTTGATCCCCGCCTGCTTCCAACGCTCCATGTAGCGCGCCGGATTACCCGCACCGGTTGTCACGGCAGGGACGCGTTCTTCACAAACCAGCTGTGCGATCTCCTCCGCGAAGGGACTTTGCAGCATGATATTCACCGCGAAGGGCTTCGAGCTTCTCTCCCGAAGGAGTCGAATCTGCTCCCTGACATAGTCTGCCGGTGCGTTTCCGCCGGCAATGATGCCTAAGCCGCCCGCCTCGGAAACCGCCGCAGCGAGTCTTCCGTCTGCGATCCATGCCATCGCCCCCTGAAAGATCGGATATTCGATCTGAAGCAGCTCGCAAATCGGGTTTCCGCTCATGCCTCCGCCTGCCTGCTCTCGATAAACCGCACGAGCTCTCCGATGGTATCAAGCTTCTCTTCGAGCTGAATCTCCATTCCGATCTCATCCTCGAGATCCATCAGCAGCTCCACGGTATCGAGGGAATCGATCCCCAGTTCCGCGAAGGTCTTGTCCTCCGTGATCTCCTCCGCCGGGAGATCCAGCCGTTCCGCCACGATTTTCTTCACACTGTCCAGTACCATCCTATCCTCCTTTAAACATTCCTGCCCCGCGGGAAACACTTCTTCGGCTTTCTGCCTTATCCGCCGCAGCCCATGGTAATCATCGATTACCTATCTGCAAAAAAGAAATGGGTCTCGGTAATCACCGCTTACCCATGAACGGCATTATAGAGCTGCCGGAAATATTTGTCAACAGTTTTTTGAAAAATGTTGTTTAATTCAGAGATGATCGATGCCATGAAGAATGATTCTTCACAGCCACTGCTCCGCAAAAAATTCGAAGTATCAAGAAAGAGGATCTGCATTTCGTCTGCAAATATAGTCCTGCGATGCAGCCCATGACAAATCAAAGTAATTCCGGCATTGAACCAGGCAACATTCCGAATGGCGGACAGACGATGTGCAACGAGGTTGCTTCATCCCAGAGAATGATATCTGGATTCCGCAGGAGAGAACAGGCAATACTAATCCGCTGGCGCTGACCACCGGATAAACAGCCGCCGTGTTCTCCAAGATTCAGATAATATTCTCCCTGACAGTACCGGAAAATAAAATTTTCTCCTGAGGCACCAGCCAAACGTCCATGCCCTGCTTCGCAGGGCTCCACCAAATATATACGTCCCGACGGATTGCTTCTCTGCTTTGCAGTTCTCGCAATCCTACAGGCATTCGCATTCTCATGCCGCTTGCGCGTCATTCCATGCTCATACCTGTTATCGCTGCCATAAATCAAATGCTAAAAAATCATACCATACTCCGTCTTATTTCCGGACACAGCAATATCCATAACTTTTGCCGTTACGATGGGAAAAATCCACGCTGGCGAAAGTTTGTTTACATAAAAAAGCAGAGATAAAAACAAATATCCATAACTCCTCCGATACGGGTCAAACAACAGTTTCAAGGAATGATTGCCACATTTCTCATATAATTCTTCAATCCGTAGTTCTTTGGACCGGTTAATCAGGAAATGTTTCATTTCTCCCTTTCATCTTTTCCTTATCTGCATGAAAATCCAGGTAAGAAGCATCCGGATAAGAATACTCACCACGATAGTTGGAAGCGTTGTAGATTGGGAATTGTACAGGATGGTAAGTCTGGGTCTTCGGACAATCGTTCTGAGTATAAATGTACATGGAATGATAATCCCATACTACCAGCTCATCTCTCTCATCTCCGGTCAAATCCAGTGACTCGCAGCACAGAACCGGATGTCCATCATCCGGGAATTCCACCGCACGAACACCTTTGCCATTTATCAAACCACCCTTTTGTGCCTCCGCATTCGTCAAGATCAACTCAGTACCATCACCATCCCAGTTTACAGGAGCCAGAATGTTGCCATTCATCTCATTTTCCATCTCCCAGATTTGATTGCCGTAACAGTCATAAAGGAAGATAACACCCTGATGACCCCAGAAGTTGGTAACCACGATTTCTCTTCCCTCCAGCTCTTGACAATAGTTGGCAATGGACACACGTTGCGCATGCCCGATCCTATCTCTTGCCACGATATTTCCATAGAAATCCCCGATAAAGAAGCCCTCTGTACCGGAAACGCAGGCAAAATGGCCTTCATCCTCGCCCGGCATCCATTTTCCTGCCACGATCTCATCTGTGTGGTCCTCGAAAATCGGATAACTCCACAGCAGTTGTCCATCACTGTCTAACAGTTTATAACCTACCAACAGCTCGTCCTTTCCGTCTCCATCAATATCGATCGGAAGCGGGCAGTGACCAGTGTTGGTCGAGCTCTTAAATTTCCACATGACGTTCAGATCTTCGTCTAAAGCATAAATCCGGCAGTAACGATCTTTGATCAAAATATCCGCCGGCTTCTCTTTACCGCGGAAGTTGCAAATACGAATGCCATCCGGGTTAATCCGCTCAAAAGCGTATATCTGATAAGGTACGCCTATCAAATCCGAGTCTTCCTCATCGGAAAATGGCGTTTTAGCAGATTTCCTGATGGTTCCTGTCTCACCATCCAGAATTCGAATCTCGAAATCCCATCCCACGATGACTTCGTCTTTTCCATCTCCATCGATATCATAAACCTGGAATGCCATATCCGCAGATACTTTACCCAGTTCTTCTGCCTTATCCGAAGGCTCTCCCAACTGCCACAATACGTTGCCATCTAAGTCAATAGCAGTCATACAGCTGATAAATCCATAAGCGTCGCGGCTGACTCTCTTCTGCATCTGTGCCAGAACCACATGCCACTCATCCGTTCCGGTCAGATGGCCGAACCGGATCTGACGACTGGTGCCGAAATTTTTCAGGTCAATTTTTTTCCAAAGTTTCATCTTTGGATGTTTCTTCATTTCCTCATTTTCTGATTCTTTCACTGCAAGTTCTGCCGCTTCAATTTCATGTTTCGTTTTCTCAGATACACATGCCTTAAAATCAGCAAATCTGGATGGGCAATCTGCCGTAATACCAACCTTTCCACCTCTTGCTACCAAATCATCCTCTACACGAAACAATTCCCGGTTATCTACATAAATCTTAGCAGTACGACCATCACAATCCACTTTCAAACGATATTCCCGGTCACAATTATGTGGAAAAGAAACATCTTTCAAGACCTGAAGTTCTTCCTTATGGCGGTAAGCCACTGCTGCTTTATCTTTGCCCTCAAGGTAAAATACCAGAGTATCAATACTGTGATTCATACTGAACACCAGCCCTGCCATACCCTTTTGAGAGAGTCGTCTGAGAGAAACTGATACCTCATAATTCTTCCACTGGTGTTTTCCGGTTTCCAGTGTCGGAAACATCCGATGAGGCCGATTTTTCTCGATTCGCATAGACTCCATAAAATGTCTTCCGTCTCGCTCTGTAATCAGCCAGGTCGGACCGGTTCCGTTGTAGGTATAATTACAGACCATATCTACCCAGTTGCCATGATAGCCACCCTCTACCACATATTGGTATTCTCCCATGGCTGTGTGATCTTTGTCATAAGGGAACTCCCCAATGGGAAAATCCTTAAAATCTTCGTTGCTCAATACTACATTTTTCATTGTATATTCTCCTTGTATATTCTCCCTGTCATGTATTTATGTCTTTTTTCACCCTTTCCCGGCAAATAGGCGCACTCTCCATCTGTCAGTTGCTTAATATTCCTATTTTTATATTCCATGATCTCATGGAATCGTTTTTCAACACCATACTGCTGTATAAACGCCCTGAAACTCGTCGAACCTTGTTTCTTCTGTCTTACGCATAAGAACCGTCATGGTTCCGTCTTCCGTAAATACAAGCTTAAAATGGACCGAAGCCACAGATTCATCAATCAGCTGGCAGTATACGTAGAATGTATCTCTGCTGCACCAAGCGCCAGATGAAGCGCATAGCTGGTGATACTCTGGGAACATTCCAACCAGATTATTTCCCATGCCAAATAGAATTTGGTGGGTTCCGCGCTCATTTTCATATTCCAGAACGCCGGTCTGATTCGTTCCAATGCATAAACGCATCCGATAGAAGCTTTCTTTATTTACATAAAATTTGTAATCTTTTCCATTTATCATCTCGGCTACATTTTCTCCACCCCAGTCTTCAAGAGCAGAAAGTGCCAGATTCTCAATCTTATCTTTCCATACCTTTTGGTCTGTTTCTTCTAACTCCCGAAGCGGCTGATCGGATAGTTGCTCAAAGATTTCTGTCTGAATCAGATTCAGAATCATATCACTTCCATTGGGAATACCTTGAGTATCCGCAGTCAGGGAGATCACCATATCCTGCTCCGGGAAGCACATGGTATCCTGGCTTCCCATGCCAATCATGGCAAAACTATCTCTTGGCATTTTCCAGAATTGGAATCCATAACCCCAGTCTCGTAAAGAACCCATAGCCGTCGGTGTCTGAAATCTAAGTGCCTGATCCAAGTATTCTTTCGGATAAATTTGTCTGCCATTCTCTTTTCCATAATCATCAGGATGCTTTCCACCGTTTAGCAGCATCAAACCCACTTTTAACATATCAGTTGGTTTTGCCATTAAACCGCTGCCTCCCATGGAAACCCCAAATGGATCTTCCATAATATAGCTTTCTTCCGAAAAGCCAATCTGCCGAAGCGCTCGATCCTTTAAGAAATCCAACAATTTCTGTCCCGTCAGCTTCTCAACCAACGCACATAAAGTATGAGATGCAGAAGTGTCATACATAAATATCTGTCCCGGACGATGCGTCGGTAACGTCTGAAAAAAGCTTCCGACCCAGTTTTCTGTGGTGCTGGTCTTCCTATAAGTAGTCATATTGTGACAGGTTTCCATCTGTAGCATATCTTTGATCGTCATCTCCTCCAGCCACGGATGTACTGTCCCCGGAAGATACTCTGGAAAATACTGACATATTTTATCATCTAAATGAATCAAACCATCAGAAACTAAAAGTCCTATACCAAGAGACACATAGCTCTTAGTTTCCGAAAACATCCGATGCAATTTATTTTTACCATACGGCTGGTAATAAGCTTCCAGCACCATATATCCATGTCTGGCAACCAAAATACTGTGCACCGGTATCTTCTGCTCTTTTAATTTATCAACAAACTGCTCTAATGCTTTGCTTGGAATTCCCTGTTTTTCCGGTGTGCTGATTTTCATTTGTTTACACTCCTATCTTATAAACTTCAAATCTCTTCCGGTATACGGTTCCGTCTTCATGGGCAAACCCAAAGTATGGTGTTTCTGTGCTGACATTCCGGGAAGCATATACCTGCCCTTTGGAATTGGAAATCGTTCCATCATGACCAACTCAACGGTTATCAAAAATAATATCTCCTTTCTGGGATCAGAACTCATGCCCAACACAATCATCTTCGCTTTGTCGGAAACATGGTCAGAAATCTCCAGTCTTCATACTAATCACCCAGATCCTCTGCTGAGTATAATTCCATGGACCTTCATGGCAGAACATTGCAATTTCTAAATCATCCGGAGAAAACTAAAAATGACTCATCCAATGTGTATCCCTGAACACATCATAAAATCCACTGCATGTCACAGCTAAAGGACAGATTATGCCGGAACTATAAAAGACAGAAGCACATGTTATATTGGTGTGCCCCTGCCTTTCTTCATTTATTTTTAATTGCTATGTCTGGCACCTATTCTGTTTTAATTTGCCATATAGTTCGCATATGCCGCATTCAGATATTCAGCCCACATATCAAGCAATTCTTTTGCTGTCATATCACCAGACATAACAGACTGGATACCCGGCTCAATATAAGTAGAATTGATGCTGCCCCACTCAGGAAGATATGCCGGGGAAGTGTAGGTCAAGCAATTGTCCTGGCTGGTTGTTTTGATTGCACACTGTATAGGCTGCATATCCTTCATCCAGTCATCATTATAGCATGCGGTGTTGGTTGGAAGCTGACCGATGGATTTGTTCCAGTAGCTGTTTGCGTCCTGACCACACATATAGGTGATCCATTTCCATGCAGCTTCCTGATTCTTACAGGTATCAAACATAGCTAAGCCAGTTATCGCTCCGCCATAGTTTATATATTTTCCATTTGTTGCTGTTGGAAGTGGATTTGCCGTAAATCCTGTTGTTCCACCAAATGCAGTCACATGGCTACCGTAAGATCCGAGGTTATGAGTAAGCATTGCTGATACACCAGAATCAAAGTTTGCGGAAATCTCTTTGTAACCTGCGGTAATATCACTCTCTGGAGTGTACTCGCCATATAGACCAAGGTATTTTTCAAGGAACTCGACCGCCTCATCACAGTTAAGGGTAGTCTTACCATCTTTATCAAATACTTCATCGGTTCCTAAATAGGAATAGATAAAATCAATTAAAATTGCCGGAGATGCAGAACCGCCACGAATTGTATAACCATACTGCCCATTATCTTTATCTGTTAATAATTTGGCATCTTCAAAAAATTCATCCCAGGTTTTTGGTGCTTCTAAACCAGCCTTTTCAAACATTTCATCATTTGTCCACAATGTAATAAAGTTGGCAGAAGTTGGCATCATATAAATTTTTCCATCTTTATTTTGTGTACGGCATATCTGCATATAGCCATCTTCCATATCTTTGGAACCATCCCATGCAGCAAGCATATCATCCAGTGCCACACAATGATTCTGACCAATTACTGTTGCTGCCCAACCATTATTTAAACCACCAACATCCGGTGTCTCTCCTGCAGCGATTGCAGTCTGATATTTAGAAAGCGCATCCCCGGAAGAAAGCCCTAAATACTCAATGTGAATATCCGGGTTTTCTTTTTCGAAATTCTCAATAATATCCATGTAATACTGAGTTCTTTCATCACCGGCATTCTCATCCCAAAAGGTAACAGTTACTTTATCTCCAGCTGCCTCTGTTGTATTGGCTTTCACTGCCTCTGTTGATGCCGCAGCCGTTCCCCCTGCACTGTCTCCGGACCCACCGCAGGCTGCCAACGAAGCTGTCATTGCTGCTGCTACTGCACATGCCAATACTTTTTTCATTTTTTTCATGATTCTTCTCCTTTTTATACCTTTAAGGGATTATCCCTTTACTGCTCCAGAACTAAGTCCGCCAACCAGGTTTTTCTGTACATAACTGAACAAGATTAATGTCGGCAGAACTGCAATTATAGCACCGGCTGCCAACTGACCATAATTGATACTAAACTCACCAACCAGGTTCTTTAAGCCAACCGGAAGTGTTAGTTTGTCCTGTTTGCTGATAAACATGAACGAGAATAAGAACTCATTCCAACAGGAAATAAATCCGTATGCCGCGATGGTAGCAATACCAGGTTTTAAAACCGGCAATAATACATGCCAGATTGCTCCCAATCTGCTGCATCCATCTATCTGTGCCGCTTCTTCAATAGTGTAATCAATACTGCCGATAAATCCCCTCATTAAAATCGAATTAAATGGGAAATGAAACGTAGTATTAACTAAAACCAGGGCGAACAGCCTGTTTAACATATTCAGATTTTTGAAAATAATAAAGATCGGAGTGATCAGCATTGCTCCAGGAATAAACTGAGTACAAAGTAAAATCAGCATGAATGCATTTTTGCCTTTGAACTTAAAACGTGCCAGCGCATATCCGGTAAGAATAGAAAGTATTACAATAAATACCACTCCGAATATGGCAATAAATAAGCTATTCTTGAAATAACTACTGAAACCACTTCTTGTCCATGCCTCTACATAGTTTTGCAATGTAAAGGTTTTCGGCCAATAAGTTACAGCTTTTGATGTAATTTCCACCGAAGGCTTAAAGGATGTCGCAAAACACCAATAGATTGGAAAAAGAATAAAAAACAGGATTACGAACAGCGCAGTCGCAAACAGAACGCCAGAAAACACTTTTTTCCCTTTGCTATGTTTCATTCTATTCATCTTCCTTTCCATAGCCAGAAGCCTTCAGATAAATTCCGGCAAATATCAGTAAAATGAAGAATGCGATGACTGCCAATGTAGAACCATATCCATAATTTCCGTTCTTTACCGAAGTATTGGTCATATACATAGTCAATGTTGTTGTCCGATAAGATGGGCCACCGCCTGTCAAGGTAAAGATCAAATCTACGTTATTGAACTCCCAAACTGCCCTTAATAAAGTAGTCAGGATAATGGTATCTTTCAAAATCGGAAGTTTGATCAGGAATATTTCCTGCATGGTATTTGCTCCGTCCATAACACACGCTTCATGCAGATCACTCGGAATATTCTGTAATGCAGCTAAGATGGTGATGGCGAAGAATGGAATACCTCTCCATAATTCTGCAACAGCTGTAGATTTAAATACCGTCTTCATATTGCCAAGCCATGCTGCATTCTTGGTAATCAGCCCAAGATCTTTACAAATAGAATTTAAAAGACCAATATTTTCATTGTAGATCAAAGACCAAAGCATGGAAGTCAGTACCCCAGATACTGCCCAAGGGAAGAATACGATGCAGCGATAAATTCCTCTCCCCTTAAATTTCCTATCCAAAAGTAGTGCCAGGATCATACCTATCACAAGCTGTGAAACCACCTCTGTCAAAACCCATTTCACCGATACGCCTAATGAACGGTAAAAAATTTTGTCTGCAAATAGTTTTTTGAAATTTTCAAGCCCTACAAAACCCTGGTTTGCAATTTTGGTTACATCATAGCTTTGAAGGCTGTAATAAAACACTGTCAGCAAAGGATAAGCTAAAAATGCCAAAATAAAAAATGCAGCCGGTGCCAAGAATAAATATGGCATCATTTCTTTCTTTCTCATCTCTGTTCCTCCCTTCCGATAAAATTATATGGAATCCGCCTTCACTTTTATAGCCAATTTTTTATACTAAATGTTCAAATTTTTATATAAAAGGCGCCAAAAAAGGCAGACCATCAAGTCTGCCCTTCAACAAGGTCACCCCCCTCATGAAATTTGATGATCCCAAAAGTTTAATGATTCCAAATGTCTTTTGCTTGATCCCTATAAGCTCCTGGTGATATTCCCATATATTTTTTAAAGCACACAGTGAAATAATTAGCTCCACTATATCCCGTTTTTTCTGCAATCTCACCAATGGTATCACTTGTGGTACGAAGTAACTCTTTAGCTTTTTCCATACGTATTCCCAACAGGTGAGCACCAAAATTCTGCTTTGTCTCCTGTTTGAATAAAACTGCCAGATACGGGACGCTGATATTTAAGCAATCCGCTACTTCATTTAAATTCAGCTCCACCTTCATATAATTATGTTTCAGATATTCCAGCGCTGCTTCTGCAGTTTTCTTCTTATGGTTTCCACCCTTCTTACGCTTCTCCGTAATATTTTTAGCGAACTGCAGGATATCTTCTTCCATCTCATCCAAAGTTGTCAATTGCTGGATATGGTTTAGATAATACAAATAACTGACTGACTCATCCTGAAAAGCCACTTCTCCCTTAAATGCCGTAATTGCCAGCTCTGTTGTCACCATCTTCGCCGATTCCAGAGAAATATATTCTTTATTCCGGAACGGTTCATAGATTCCACGAATATCCTGTTCTACCTCATCAATCATTCCCAGGCGAATATGATGCAACAGCGTGTCCGTAGGCAGTACTACCTGAAGTTCTTCTTTTTTATCCCAAAGATAGTCAGAGGTATGTACAACTTTCCAGTCATTTCCCTTTAAAATGTGCCGGTTATCTGCCACATGACGCACTCGTTCAAAAGACTCCGGAAGTTCCTCAATGGAACATTTGCTTCTTCCGACAGCAAATGTCACCCGATATTCTGGCAATTCTTTTTCCAAAGCCACCAAAGAATCTGTAAAACCATGAATAAATTCCAGTGTAAACAGCCCTTTTCTCCCAGAGGTCAATACCATCTGCAGATGAATGCTGACTGTCCTGGCAAAATAAACCTGAAATGACGCTCCAACGAGCTCTTCCATTTTCTGCTTTTTCTCTAAAATTTTCTCTTGGAGCAGACGCTTCACCTCGCCGCCTTCTCCCTCCGGAATCTTCTTTCCCTCTTTCGTGTCCACTGCAGCCAGCATTACCAGCCAGCTGACCTGATCTACTGGTATTTTAACCTTCCTTGCTTCTTTCTGAATCTCAGTCTTTTTTATTCTTCCATACAAAAGCTGACTGATAAAATGGCCTTGTAAGAATTCCTGGTTCTTTCCTACAGCCTCTTCTGATAATTCTTCCTTTTCAATATCAAGAGCAGCCCTCTGTACTGCTTGCAAGAGTATTTCCGGTGTTACTGGCTTTAATAAAAAGTCAAATGCCTTCAGCTGTACCGCCTTATGGGCATACTCAAAGTATTCGTATCCCGTCAAAAACAGTACTCTGCTTTTTAAACTGCGTTCCCGGATATGTTCCAAAAGACTGATTCCATCCATAGATGGCATATTGATATCCGTAATAATAATATCTGCCGTATGATTCTCTAAATATTCCCAAGCGTTCTCTCCATTTTTAAAGATTCCTGTCACATCAAACCGATGAGCGTTCCAGTCAACCAGTTTCTGAAAACTTTCCCGCATCAATTCCTCATCATCAATAAATAAAATACTGTACCTTCTCATCTTTTCCTTACCGGCATTTTTTAAGACGTCTCTTCATTTTCCCGTTTCATTGAAAAACAAATTCTTACACAGGTATCCTGACTGACAGATTCAATTTCAACACCTGCTTCCTGACCAAACTCTAATTTCAATCTGGCATTCACATTTTTCATGCCGAAACTTGCCGTCTTCTCCCCTGGTTTTCCATCTTTCAAGTAAGTTCGGATTTCTTCCAACTGTTCCGGTTCGATTCCCGGTCCGTCATCATGTACTTCCAGGCAGGCATGTTTTCCATCATAAGTTCCACCAAGAATACAGATATTTCCAAATTCATGTTTCATCTTAATTCCATGGTAAATTGCATTTTCTACTAATGGCTGCAAGGACATTTTAGGAATCAGACAATCCAGAATTTCCTCATCACAATCGATCGTATAATCAAACAGATCCGAATAACGAAAATGTTGGATAAATAAATAATTTTTCACATGTTTTAATTCTTCTTTTACAGTGATGATTGTCTTCCCCTTACTTAATCCGATCCGGTAAAATGCTGCCAAAGCGAGCAACATTTCACTTGCCTTTTCCGTCTTTTTCAGTTCACACAACTGACTAATCGAGTATAGCGTATTATAAAGGAAATGCGGGTTAATCTGTTCCTGTAAAAGGGCAATCTCCATACGTTGCTTCGCACCCTGTTCCTCTTTTATCCGCTTTAAAAGCCGGTTAATATGAACCCTCATTTTCTCCAGATTTTTACTTAAGGTTGTGATTTCTTCATAAGAGTGCACAGATATTTCACGTTCCAGAATATCTTCTGCCTCCACCTTCCTTGCCAATTCTCGGAGTGAATAGCTGATTGCATCAGACAAAATTCCAAGAATCACTGCCGATACTGCCACTGCTATCGCTACCAGCACCATAGCATCCCGAATAATATAGTGCGCATTGGAAATACTGCTTTCTTTTACATTATACACCAACTTCCACCCAGTCTGCTTAATAGACTTGGACATGAAATAATAGCCATCTAAAATATTTGTCCGGACTTCTCCATCAGAGCATTCATGATTCACCAAATATTCCCGCTTATCCTGTACCGCCTTCCAGGCATCCGGGGAACCAAAATGCATGATTCCATAATCCGTTAAAATGCTCAAAGCTGCATCTTGATCCAAAGCTGTTACATCCAGAATATTTTCAAAAAAATCTTGTTTTAATGCGATCAAAATAATTCCGCTTCTATTATTATTCTCTCCATCATATAGATGAAACAGCACCGCTCCTACTTCTTTATCCGGAATTAGATCTCGAAAAGAATCTGCATCTACCCAGTAATAGCTATTATCCGGAAATCGTTCTTTCCAGATCCCATAGGTATAATTTATTTTCAAAAGATCCTGCTCATAAGCCTGCTGAAGTACTTTTCCATTGCCGAAATTCAGATAGACATTACAAACACTGGTCTTATTTGCATTAAATAATTGCTTCAACAGTCTGTTTAAATACACATAATTAGCTGCTGCATAAGGAAGGCTCTGATTTCCTTCTCTCATGTTTCGCAGCTGTAGAAGATTCTGATTAGATTCCAATGTCAAAAATGCCGAATAAACATTTGCAATATAATTATCCAGATATACATTAAATTGTTTTACCACTATGGACATATTGTCCTTCACATTCTGCCGAATCTTATTTTCTGACAAACTTGTCAAAATAAGGCTGAAACAGATAAACAGCACACTTAATAAAGTCACCATCGACCAAGTCAATAACTGACGAAACGTTCTTTTTTCATACCATACCTGGAAACCCTTTAACTTCTTCATCTTCTCTGTCATACCCGCCTACAAGCGACCGCTGCCAATCCGGTCTCTAAAAGGACTTATGATAAATATCTAACATCTGCGCCGTGTTTTTCATCACAGTGTCTACATCATATCCTCTACAACAGAATCACCGATTTCTATATTCATATTTCAAGTTTGCATGCCAATCAAATATCATCAATGGGCTTTTCTTTATCGAAACCACCTGTCAAACATGTGGTTTTTGAAGCAGGAAGCCAAAACAGGTGACACACCCAGTGGCATGTCACCTATATGATCTTTTATAATAGCATATTTCTCTTCTCCTCTGCAAGTATCTTACAACAACTCGACCGGAAGCGCAAATGCCGCGATATAATGCGACCCAGTCTTTTAAGCCGGAAAGCTCTCATCTAAATATATATAAAGTATTCTTTGGGATTCCTAACTCTCTGGCAGCTTTTGCTTGCCCTATTTCCTTGGCAAGCTTCACTGACTGTACCTTAAACTCGTGATCGTATTGCCTGTTTCCTGCCATTTGTTTATCTCCTTCTCCTCTTGGATTATATATGTTCCCTTGAGGAAAAAGTGTCAACTTTATTTATACAGGATCATAATTTAAATACTTCATCCAAACGGCCATTTCCCCCGGAACTCTGTTGCACCAATACGCATATGGAATAGCTTTAAGCTCAACGCTTTCACACTTAGTAGAAGTTAGAAGAAAATACAAATCCCTTTCTTCCATTATCATTCGTTTTCCTTTCACATAAAGCGCTATACACTCTGTCGGAACCGTTACATATTTTTCTTCTATTGTTGAATGTGCATCTACATAAACAGATGCCAAATTACTTCCATTGTCTGTCTCTTCAAAGCAATATACAATAGGTCCCTTGACTAATGCAGCTTTTCCAATGTCTTCACGTATATTAGAATTTGCCGCTACCCAAACTGCTTTCATATCAAAGCTAATGGAAAATGACGTATCGCTATTAAGATCAATTACTGCATAATGATTTTCTTTCTTATATTTTATATTTTTCTCACCTTGAATAACAAAATTTATAGCATAATCAGGGATCCGGATATGCAACTTCAAGCCGTCCTGCGCTTTTACAAAAATATTCATCCGGCTCTCCCACGGAAATTTTGTCTCAACCTTTATTTCAGCAGTTTTGCCATTCAGATCAAGTTTTGTCGTATTTGATATGAAAAGATTAAGATAAACATCGTTCCGGTCTGTATCAAGAATATACTGTCCTAAAGAGGCCAAGGTACATGCTACATTAGGCTGGAGCTAGCATATAAATAGTACAAAATAAGAATGACCTTTTCCTGATAAATCATGTACCATGAAAGAACAGGAGGGAAAAGAGTCATGGCAAAAGGAACGGTATATACCCAACAATTCAAGGAGGATGCAGTTCGCTACAAAAAGGAGCATCCGGAACTATCTTACCAGGCAGCAGCCAGTAATCTCAATGTCAGTATTTCTGCGTTAAAGTCCTGGATCAAGAAGGCAAAGGAGAATGATGGTGAGGTCCCAACCCGCGGAGCCGGCAATTATTCCAGCGACGAGGCAAAGGAAATCGCCAGGCTTCAGCGAGAATTACGAGATACAAAGGACGCACTTGAAGTATTAAAAAAAGCCATCGGTATCCTGGGAAACTGACACTGGCCATATATACAGCAACTGCTGAATACGTGGAGGAAGTTCATCAATTTCCGGTGAAACACCGGGTCTCTGTCAGCGGGATACTGAAATATCTGGGTGTTTCACGATCCGGTTATGCTTCCTGGAAGAAGCGTGTCCCTTCCGACACAGAGAAGCGTCGAGAAGCGATGAAACAAAAAATCCAGAGAATATATGATAAATCCCATCAAAACTACGGGGCACCCAAAATCACGGTGCAGCTTCATAAAGATGGTGAATCCATTTCCGAGCGGACTGTGGGCACCTACATGCATCAGATGGGTATCAAGGCTCAATGGATAAAACCATATACCCGGACAACCATAGATTCTGACTTCAGTACAAAATTAAAAAATATACTGCAGCAGCAATTTAATCCGGCAGAGCCAAATGCTGTATGGGTTTCCGATATCACTTATATTGTTACTGTGATTGGTTTTGTGTACCTGACTAGTATTATGGATCTGTTTTCACGGAAAATCATCGCCTGGGTCCTCAGCACGACCCTGGAAGCGCAGCATGTTGTCGACTGTGTCAATCTGGCAAAGCAAAAGCGTCATGTTGACAAACCGCTTGTATTTCACAATGATCGCGGATCACAGTATGTTTCGGATGCTTTCAAAGATGCAACTGCAAGCTTTATTAATAGTTATTCCCCAAAGGGATATCCTTGGGATAACGCATGCATCGAATCGTTCCATGCACTCATTAAGAGAGAATGGATCAATCGATTTGTGATACTTGATTATCAACATGCTTATCGTCTTGTATTTGAGTATATTGAAACTTTCTATAATACAGTGAGGCTCCATAGTCATTGTGATTACTGCTCACCGGGTCAGTATGAGGAGCAATACCTGGAGAAACTGGAGGAGTCTCTCAAGCTCGTAAGCTGAGAGATAATCCGGTGTGTAAGTCACTGATACAGAGCATTTGAAACTGTTAATGCTGTTTAGCGGGAATTATTGTACTCATACACCAACCGGAATGACAGTCTGATCTGTGACTGTCATGAAGGGCGGTAGGATAAACAGCGGAGTATCAGCGAAAAAGGTTATTTTTAACTTGTACTTTTTCTTGACATAGGACCACTTTGGCTTGGTTAACCAGACAGACTGCCGGAACGTATTTTACATCAATTTGGAACCGCTGGCCGGGATAGAGCATTTGCTCGTAGGGCTTAGGTATATACTTAGGGTTCTGCGGCTTGACTGCCATGATTCCCCGACGCCTGAGAACGCGATAAAGGCCGGTAACAGAGCGTTTGTAGCCGCGCTGCATGAGCTTTATCCAAAAGGTGACAAGGCCGGCGCTTTGGTTCCTGCGGCGCATGTCGGAGATGAGTTTCAACTCCTCTGGGGTATGCTGGTTGGGATGACTGTGGGGGCGCCTGGATCGGTAACTGAGAGACTCCCAGGAGCCGTCATAGCGTTTCATCCAGCGGTAGATAAACTGTCGGTTAACGCGATAACGGACCGCAGCTTTGGTGACACCATGTTTTTGTGCGTAACGGATAAGAGATAGCCTAAAGCGCATATCCTGTGTTATAGTAGTCACAACGGAAGACCTCCTTATGTTTGGATTTGTTTGTAGTGAACTAACTTTAACACAAGACAGGCTCTTCCGTTTTTTTATTTAGTTGTGATGTAACACATGTATTGTAATCCTACATTCTCACAGTAATGTACCGTATTCGATTCAGTTATAAACAACTCCATAATCTGTCATATGATATATCGTAAGGCAAATCATGGTTCCCACAGTCATAAATGCTGCACATTCAGATAACAATTTTATGGCTCTTCTCACATCTCTGAGGGTAAGATATGCAGAAGAGTCAGGATTATTTTCTTAGGTCAATCCCATATTCCGTCAAGTGAACTCACTGTGATTTCATCAATCACGGCTTCCTTATAAGGTGTCCTGATCCAACACTCTGTCTGATCCGGCGCCGGATATACATTGCTTGTTATACAGTATCTTCCACGTTCCGCATAAACTTCCACACTGCTACAATCGACAAGAATCATTATTTCCATTCTGTTGTCTTCTCGGTGAAAAATACGGTTCATTCTTCCCCTACCATAAAGATCTCCGTTGTTTTTGTCGACACTTAAAATATTTTCCAGCAAGTCGACGGAAATCACCGTCGCATGGTCATCCTTCCCGAGCATGCCGATTTCCAGATACCGCGACCGGATTTTTTTTACATCCAGTCGGATCAGCAATCGAAAACTTTTCGGCACCTCTGGAAAGATCATATATTTTTCTCTGGTAACCCGTACTTCTTTCAGCACTTTTTTGCTCAACACAAGAGTTTCCAGTTCTTCCACGGGATACAGGCAGATCTCATCTTCTTTGTTCAAAGTGACAACACGCGGAATACTCAAAGTGCCTCTCCAGTTTTCCACGCTAGTCGGACCCCAGCCCTCACACCAAGGCATCCACAACCATCCGTTCTGCCATGCTACCATAACTCTGTTTCCGTGTTTATCAAGAAACGTCTGTGGCGCATAATAATCAAACCCTGTATCTAGAGTGCCGATTTTTTCGATTTCATACTCGCCCTTCTCAAAATTCATCTGACCGACGCAGTACAGCGCCTTGTTCAGTGTGGGATGATTCATCGGCGAACATGTCAGCACCCACTTTCCGTTGATTTCATAGAGGTCTGGACATTCAAACATTGTTCCCATCCTCCCGCCAGAGACAAGGATTACTCCTTTATATGACCAGTCAAAAATATTTTTTGATTCGTATAGGAACACTCTACCGTCGCCACCGCTATCTGCCCCTCCGATCGATCCTCCAACAACCATATACCATTTTCCCGCATGTTCAAACACTTTCGGATCTCGGAAATCATCCGACACCTCCGGATAGGGCTTTTCTACGACCGGATTTCCTGCATATTTCTGAAAATGGACTCCGTCATCGGAATACGCGATGCACTGTGTCTGTTTTGTTCTTCCGTTCTTTTTTATTGTAGCCGAATAGAACAGATACATCGTCCCGTCCTTCTCAACGGCGCTTCCAGAAAAGCAGCCGCCTTCCGAATGATTGTCATACGGTTGGTCGGGTTTTAACGCAATCGGCATATCCTTCCAATGTATTATATCCCTACTGACTGCATGTCCCCAGTGCATGCAGGCCCAGTCACAGTTTTTCGGATTGTACTGATAAAAAAGATGATACCATCCCCTGTAATAAATCAACCCGTTCGGGTCATTCATCCAAGAAACGGGAGCCGTAAAATGATATCTCGGCCTCCATTTCTCATTTTTTTTATCCGTCTCCCGGTTCTTCACAATATATCTTTCAATCATACATTCTCTACCTGAATTCCATTCAGATCTCCGTATAATACCTGAATATCCGAATGTGTTTTTCCTTCATTATCTATTGTTTGATGGTATGTTCCCCATGCTTTTCCATTAATCCAGAATGTTGTGTAATTCTTCTGATTGATAACCGGATGGAACGACATGGTCTTCTTCACCATATCACACTCATAGCCTGCGAATGCAGGAATCAGGGTAAAACTTGACATCGGGCGAATGTAGTGATGTCCTGCCTCTGTCTCACTCCACGGACACCTTTTATATCCGTCATATCTATCTCTAATTGCCCGGATTATTGTAAATGCCTCTTCAATCATGCCCTCTTTCACCATATTGACCGCTACCGTATACTCTACGCCGCTCCACACTTCATCGCAGTACGCAAACGGGAATCTCGGTCTTCCTCCGTGTGGCCATGAACAGAGTACAAGACCCGCCTCGTCGTTGAGCGCATACGTTCTCTGCACGTTCGGGACATCGTCCATGCAATCGCGAAAATTATATTTGTAAATAGATTCCAATGCCTTTTTCACATGTTCTTTTGGAAGCACATACCCAAGACCCGCGGCATGCACCATGAACTGTCCTAACAGCTGATCCGTAAGACAACCTTTTCCATACTGGTAGCGGTATGCGTCCACATCCTCAAGTTCCTGAATGTAGTATTCTCCGTTGAACAGCTTCTGATCCACAAGCAGAGCAGCTTTCTCATATAAAGCGCTGCATTTTTCTGCAATGGCTTTCTTGCCAATATGTTCTGCCATTTCCGCCACACCCTTGAGCGCTCCAAGATAAATCGTATTGGTCATTGTATTCGGGCCGTAGAACTCAATATCGTAAGTCACATGCTGTTTTCCGTCAAGAACACCATCGCCGTCCGTATCCCACTCCTTAACGGAATACTTGAGTGCTTTTATCATATTATCCCATATTCCTTTTAAGAACTCATCATCACCAGTATATTTCCACTCTCTGTAAATACGCAGAATGGCGCCAAACTCCCCATCACATGCGGGAATCATATCCCACCTGCTTTCTCCAAGAACTTTTCTCGCACGGAACGGCATGCATCCGTCTTTATCCAGTTCAATATTAAATTCCACATTCCGCATCGTGATCTCAAGATCCGGGAACAAACATGCAACCGCTGTGGCATAATTCCATACATGATTTACATTTCCCTGTCCGCACCCTACATAATCACGGATTCCTTCCCAACCGAGGAAATTTCCATTCTCAATACGAAAACAACATTGGCTCTTCATAGACATGATGTTGGATGCCACAGCATCAACAACATATGCGGGAAGTGATGTATTAAACAGCGCATTTTCAAAGGCACGAGAATTCTTCTCAAGATAATCCATCTTGTTTACTACATAATTTGTCACATCCCACGCATCTTTCCATTTTGTCGCATAGTAATTTCTGATAGAATCATATCCGCCTTCGCGATATCTCTTGAGATCTTCATCGTACTCGATCCATCCCTTCGGTCTGTTCGGAAAGTACCACGAAATAAGGAATTCGAACGTCTTTGCCTCGTTAGGACCAATTGTCTCATAGCTACTGATAGAGCTGATTCTCTCCTTCAGATTCAGGAAGCTAAAATCATAGTGTGAAAGGAGATCACATCCCTTTGCCTCGATTTCTTCTTCCTCGGTAAGCATTCCATCTTCAGTAAAATCATCCCAGAAATCTTGCGCATTGTCTGTCCACTGTCCGTGCAACCATCTTTTCTTTGTAATTCCACAGCTGTTTGTCGTAGATATGGACATACTGCCGAACTTCATATCCGTCTCTTTTAAGTGCTTTGCAGTATAATACCATCCTCTAACTCCATCTTCCTCTCTATATTCGTTCTGTACTTCATCCACCAACTTCACATTATTGAATACATCGTATCCGTCAAATCCTACTACGTTTGCCATCGTTCCGACTACAGAGACGTCTACCGGATGATCGGTTGGGTTTTTCACCCTGTACCGAATTACTGCCACAGGGATACCAGAATCATCCGCATTCAGCGGGATAAAAGGTGTAAACGCTTCCATCCTTACCTCTACTGGAACTTTGCTGTCTTTGAGATTTACATAAACAAACGGCTGTTTTCCCACCATCTCTGACTCTTCAAAACGCGGAATGCCTGCAAGTTCTCCGTTCAGAAAACCGTGGGATTTATAAAACGGCGAACACAGCTTTGATTCCAGAATCCTATTGACCGGCTCCTTGCCCTCTTCCTTAGTCCAGATCGCAAAAAATGAAAACGGTACAAACTGTCCCTTTCCTGGCCAGTTAAAAATTTCCCAGTCTCTTAATTCACCTCTTGCCCCGACAGAAATATTTCCTGTTCCGATACCTCCCAAAAGAAATTTTGCAACTGATGCGTCCTTCTTATATGAAATTTTTCCTCCTGTCTCAAACAGATCAACTTTGGAATGTAGCTTCATCGTATTCATTATATAATCCTCCTGCTATCTTTTTTATTTATCCTTTTACACCCACGTGAGTCATACTCTTTACAATCCATTTCTGCCCAATAATAAATACAACTAAAACTGGAATTACCGCCAGCACAACCGCCGCGAACTCAACATTGTCGCCTGTCGCATACGGCTGTCTAATCGAGAGTATACCTACAGGAAGAGATAACTTATCTGTGTCATTAATCATAATAAATGTCGTAAAATAGTCATTCCAAGAAAATGTAAATACAATAATTGCAAGTGAAGCAAGCGTCGATTTTGCCATCGGCAACATAATTGAAAAGAATATCCTTATCGGTCCTGCTCCATCAAGTGCCGCCGCCTCATTTAATTCCTTTGGAACGCCTAGAAAGAACTGACGCATCATAAATATACCGAACGCCCCTGCAAGTCCCGGACATGTCGCTCCGAATATAGACGGTAAAGTCACCGCCCAAGATGTATTGATAGCCCCGAAAAAAGTCATAATTCTGTACAGTGCGACAATCGTTACCTGCACCGGAACCATCATTGCGATCATCATAAGGAAAAACATGAAATTTTTCCCTTTAAAGCTAAATTTCGCATATGCGTAACCTGCCAAGGCGCCGTGTACTACCATTCCGATTGTAATAATGGTACTCATAAACAAACTGTTTTTCATGAATGTGAAAAACGGAATGGAATCAGAGAAGAGTTTCTTGAAATACTTCAAATTCCACTCGGAAGGAGCAGGAGGCAGCCACTTCGGCGGCAGTGCAATTGCCTCATTGTACGGACGGAGAGAGGCTGAAAATACCCATAGGAAGGGAGCAATCATGAAGAAGGCAATCACAGCCATTATAATAGCTAGCACAATATGACTTATCTTAAATGAATGTCCAAATATATGTATTTTTTTACTCATAATGTACCCACCACCTGCTTCCTACAAACTGGATAAATGTTACTATACTAATCAATACGAGTAGCAACATCGATAGTGCTGATGCAACTCCGTAATTGAATGAAGTAAATCCTTTCTCCGCAATCAACATAACAAGGCTTCGAGACGAATCTCCTGGGCCTCCACTGGTCAACACATAAATTGATTCGTAAATTCTGAGTGCTCCCGTTACATTCATTATTAGCACGAAAAAAATCTGTGGAGACGCTAGTGGCACAATAATCTTCCAAAATCTCTGGAACGGTCCAGCTCCGTCAATTTCAGCAGCCTCAAGGAGCCCTTTGTCCACATTTTGAAGGCCTGCAAGGATCAGAAGCATTGACATACCTGCATTTTTCCATATATCAAGGATCAGTACGGCAATCTTAGACATTGCTTGACTATTAAGCCATGATACTTCGGGGATACCCACCAGACCGAGATAATAGTTGATTAGTCCTGAATTCGTCTGGAAAAACGCCTGCCAGATAATTGACACAAAAGTCAGTGCGCAAAGAGACGGGAAAAAGTATATCGACCGAAAAAAGACATTTGCTTTTCTCGGAAGAATATCATCTACCAAAACAGCTAACACAAGCCCGAAACCTGTGTTCCCAATGGAACAGAATATTGTATACCATATTGTATTTTTAAGCGCAGTCAACGACCGAACATCTCTTAAGATTTCTTTGTAATTTTGGAGTCCGATAAAGCTGGACTTCCCTGTAAACAGGTTATACTTCTGAAAAGAAATGATCAGCACCCATATTACCGGAATCATAACGAATGCTAAAAAGCCGATAAAAGACGGAAGCGTAAACAAATATGCAGCTCTTGCTTCTTTTCCGTTCTTTCTTTTCTTACCCGACATCACTAGCTTCCTTCCTGTATCAGACCGCACACAAGGAATCCTACCATCCCTGTATGCGATCCTGCATTGATTGTTTTAAAATCTTTTATCTCACTGTAATCATACGGTCAGTCGATTGCACTCTCCACCTGGGACTGTGCTGAATCCAATGCAGCCTGCGGATCCTGTGCTCCTGAGAATACATCCTCCATTGCTCTTGTAACCGTAGTCTGAAGATCACCGAAATAAGTCGGCGCACATACTGGCTTTGAGATTGTGATTGCTTTCCACAAACCTTTGATGTTATCCGGGGCAGTTCCCATAATATCAGTATCTGTAGCGAGTGATTCCGTCGGAGGAATTTGCTGTCCACCTGCCGCATTTGCTTTCATTGTCTCGCTTGACACCATCTCTTTCAACAGGTCCACTGCAAGCTCCTGATTCACCGGATTCTTTCCTAAGCACCATGCGGAGCCGCCATATACGGAGCTTTCCTCTTTGTTAACCGGCCACTGTACGCAATCAAAATCTTCATTTGTCAGTCCCGCATCCATCCATGCATCAAGCGGCCATCTTCCCGCTCCTACCATCGCCAGCTGTTTGGAAGAGAACATTGTGTATACATCTGAACTAATTGGGTCAGGAGTTATCTTCTCGTCTACTAGTTTTCTCAAAAAATCAACAGACTCCACCATATCTTTACTGTTGACTGTCGGATTTCCTTCGTCATCAGTCAAATATGTGCCGTTTGATGTCCACCACGGTGTCAACTGGAAATACGCACTTGACAATCCGTATCCATATACGGAACCATCATCTTTTGTGAGCTTCTTTGCGATATCATAAAACTCATCCCATGTCCATCCATCCTGCGGATACGCAATTCCCGCATCGTCAAACATATGCTTGTTATAATACATAACCATTGTCTGTGTACCGCTCGGAAGCCCGTACAGTTTGCCACCTACCGAAAATCCAGAAAGAAGCGATTCCGCATATTCTCCCTTCAACTGCGTCAGATAATCGTCCTCGCTTACAAAATCATCCAGTGGCTGTATCAGGTCATTCGATACCGCCATCTGCGCCGCCTCAAGTCCAAGATTGATGACATCCGGCGCCTCTCCGGAAGTCGTCATTGTAATCCATTTCTGAATGAAATCAGACCACTCCGTGACTGGCACACATGTCTGTTTTACCTTCACGTTCGGATGTTCTTTGTTAAACCGGGCAATCGCATCATTTGCAATAGATTCTTCTACCGTACTTCCCCAGTTGAGAACTCTAAGGGTTGTCTCCTTCCCTGATGAAGAGTTCTCAGATGAAGATTTTTGGGCAGAAGGCACATCAGGGCTTCCGCCAGACCCGCATGCAGCTATGGAAAACGCCATTGTCCCTGCAAGTACCAGTGCAAACAACTTCTTCACTCTGTTTTTCATAGTTTCCCTCCATTATCTTTGTGTATTTGTGGAACGCGTTCCATATCTTCCTAAAAATATATTTATACCTTATATCTGCTTGGGTAAAATGTCAATGTTTCCCGATAATATGAATGTAATTTTAGCATTATTGACGAGAACTGTGTCTCAATTTTGTGCGTAATTACTTAATCCATCGTGTATGATGAATGATTGATAGTGTAACACTAAAACCACAAATTTTACGTTAATAGAAACTTGGCTAAATTAGCCGTTTTATTGTTCTCACTAGCCTATGGATTGTACCACGCACCTTGAAAATACGCTGTTTTGACTATATTTTGCTGCTCCAGCTATTGATTTAGAGGCACATAGGAAGTATAATTATTACGTAAATTACGTTAATACAAAGGACTCCCTATGAGCATTCCTGAATCAATCAAAAGCAAACGTCCTACCCAGTTCGGAGCGATTGAGATTCGTTACATTGGCGGTCATTATTACGCTTACCAGGTATCTTCTCGATGGGATGCGGCAAAGGGCAGACCACAGAAAGTTACCGGCAAGAGCATCGGAAAAATTACGGAAGCAGACGGCTTCATCCCCAATGCAAATGGCCTGCGCCTGATGCAAGAAATGCGCATCACTCCTGATGTTGCTCCATCCGTTAAGAACTATGGTGCCTATGAACTGCTCCAGCAGCTTACGCCTGAGATGGATCAGAAAATCAGGAAATATTTCCTTGGTTCCTTCCGTGAGATTCGTACCATTGCCCTTCTTCGTCTGGTAGACGGGATTTCTTCTGTGAGGATGATCCAGCCCCTGTTCCTTGACTCCTACATGAGTGACATCTGTGGGGACATTGCTGTATCTGAAGGATCTGTCAGAAGGTTCATTTCAAAGCTCGGTTCTGAGCAGGATACGATCGACGCTTTTATGAAGTCACAGGTCATGCCGGGGATGACACTTCTCTTCGATGGAACCTCCATTTTTACAAAATCAGCAGATTCCCTGGCTGCGAAGGGATATAATCCTGATCACAGCCTTGACCCGCAGGCGAGACTTCTTTATGTCTTCGAAAAGGATTCACACAAGCCTGTTTTCTATCGTGTTGTGCAGGGGTCGATTGTTGATAAGGCGGACTTTATGGATACCGTCAATGCCGCAGGATGCAGGGACTGCATTATCATTGCCGATAAGGGATTCTATTCCAAGCAGAATGTATCAGCACTCCTGAATGCAGGAATGAGATATATCCTTCCTCTTCGTGAAGAGACCGTCAATGTTGAGACAGAATTCTATAAGAATACCGATGACAACAAATGGGATGGTGTATTCACATATAACAAAAGAGCCGTATGGTACCGCAAGCGTTCCAGCAGGAACAAGGGAAACTTCATCTATACATTCCGGGATGATTCCCGTCGGGCCGAACTGGTCGGTCACTACGTTGAACAGGTCGAGAAACATTATGGAGAAGAGGAGCATGAGCCCAAGGATGTCATAAAAGAGATCCGAATGGGATACTTCTCTTTCTGCAGCAATCTTGATCTGGAGGCCAAAGAGATCTACCTGGATTACAAGGAGCGCTGGGATATCGAGCAGTGCTTCGACTACCTTAAAAACAGCGTATCAACAACTGCATCACATGCCCATACGGATGAATATTTCCGCGGATGGGCATTCCTGAATCATGTCAGCCTGCTATATTATTACGGGTTGCTGAATGCCCTCAGGAACACGAAACTTGATGAAAAGTATTCTGCCGAAGATGTCCTGAAGCTGACTAAGAACATCTACAGAGTAGATACCGGAGACAAAGAGGGGATCCGTATATCAGCAATCCAGAAGAAGACACAGAATGTGCTGGATATCCTCGGGGTCAATCTATTACGTAAAATTTAAAGTTACAGTGGTGTAAAATATCTTGTGTAAACGGTAGTTCCTCAGATATAGAAAAAGAAACCGATTTCCTGTAAAGTGTTAAGCACCACACAAAACACGCACAGAGAAAGGGGTTCCTCTATGTCACAGCTTAACACAGAACTGGCTACAGCGCTATTGAATCATGAATCTCTGGATGAGTTCTTCCGGGCTCATCTTGAGGAGGCCATGAACAATCTCCTCAAATCCGAATTGACGGGCTTCCTGGGCTATGAAAAGCACAGCGTTCAGGGGTACGGATCCGGGAATAGCCGGAACGGTTACTATCAGCGGGAGCTCGATACCCGGTATGGAAAGCTTCACCTTCTCATTCCAAGAGATCGCCAGGGGCGTTTTGACAAACAGCTGATCCCTGATTACGCTAGAAGGACGGCTGATCTGAAAACAACGATTATCACCCTCTACAGGAAGGGCATCACTACAAGAGAGATTTCCGATCTCATCGAGAAGCTCTACGGGCATCACTACAGCCCGGCAACAATGTCAAACATCTCAAAGGCAGTCGCCGAACAGGTAAAGGAGTTCCACTCGCGTCCCCTGTCAGATAAATATGTCGTCATTTTTATGGATGCCACCTATCTGAACATACGCCGCGACAGCGTCGCCAAGGAGCCTCTTCATGTGCTGCTGGGCATCACACCTGATGGAACGAGAGAAATCCTTGATTACGCCCTGTTCCCGACGGAATCTGCGGCGAACTACGAGGAGATGCTGACCTCCATCAAGGCCAGAGGCGTCAAGCAGGTCTTGCTGTTTGCCTCCGATGGTCTGGAAGGTATGCGCGATGCTGTAAAGCGCCAGTTCCCGGAGGCGGAGCATCAGCAGTGCTGGGTTCACTTAAGCCGCACCGTTGCCAGATACATCCGCAGCAAGGACCGCAAGACCGTCTTGGGCGACCTGAAGAAGGTGTATCAATCAGGCTCTGCCGGAGAGGCGGAAAAAGCACTCCAGGAATTTTTGAACAAGCATACCGAGCGGTATCCCAGGCTGACCGGCATCTTTGAGCGGGCAAAGGCGAGCCTGTACTCGTTTTATCGGTTCCCAGAGGCTATCCGGTCAACGCTGTACACAACGAACCTGATTGAACGAAGCAACAAGGGACTGAAACACAAATCCAAGCTCAAGGAGCAATTCCCCAATGAGGATGCACTGGAGCGCTTCGTCTGCTGCCACTACAGTGATCTGAACCGTACATATGCGGAAAGGATACAGCGAGGATTCATGAAGGTATCCGCCGAGATACTGGAGATGTTTGAGCAGCAAGCTCAGGAATCAGCCGCATAACCTATTGGCACAGATCAGGAAGTCTGACCCAGTTTACACAAAATACTTGACACAATCGTTCCGCGCTTTTTCAAGCTTGCTTTCAGGACTATTTTCATCTTTTCCGGTTTTTTCCCTGCAATAAGAGCGGTAATCGTCTTCGCCGCTTCCTTCGCAAGGAGTTCTATTGGCTGAACCACCGCCGTAACTTTGGGCTCGACAATATCGGTAATATATGTTCCGTCGTATGCGACGATTTTTACATCTTCGGGAATTCTCCTGTTCTGCTTCAGACATCTGTTCATGCACTCTATCGCAATTCGATCGACAGCAAAAACTCCATCAAAAACAAACCCTGATTGCATCGCATTGTCTACGGCTTTGATGTAATATGCGGAATCCATCCTGTCCCAGGCAAGATCATAGCAATAGGTTCTTATATTGTTCTCATCCATTATTCTCTGGAATTCAGAGTGACGGTCATAATAAGGTGTATCAATATCTCCCGCGCCTCTGAAGTGAAGAACATTCCTGCATCCATTCTCGATCAGAAGCTCCGCCGCCATCCTTCCGCCTTCTCGGTGGTCTACGGTAACCACAGGAATATTATCTCCAAGGTATCTGTCTACAGCCACTACCGGCTTTTTGATTGATGAATAATATTGCTCTCCAAGAGACGAAACACATGAGATAACGCCATCTACAATGTGTCTTTTCAACATATCAAGATATTCCGCCTCCGCGCCGGAATTCTTGGCGGTATTGCAAAGCATCACCTTGAAACCGTCCATATATAATTCTTTCTCGATGCAATCAATAAATTCAGCAAAGAAAGGATTCGACACATTGGGCACAAGCACAGCGATAATGCCGGACTTTTTTCTGTACAGGTTTCTTGCCAGCTCATTCGGTGTATAGTCAAGAGCTTTCATCGCCACCTGTATTTTTTCTCTCGATTCCTCTGACACATAGCCACTCCCATTGATCATTCTGGAAACCGTTCCCACTCCTACTCCTGCATATTTAGCAACATCTTTTATCCCTGCCACGACAGATTCTCCATTCAATATTTGTTGATAAGTAAATATACTACCAGAGTATCACAATCGAAGCCAAAAGTCTTACGGGAGAGGGAGTGTAAGGTCGCTTCTTATCTTCTCTATGCATTCACTCTGATGTTTCTTTAGCTACGGAAGCGCGTCTTCAATGGTTCTTCCATCTACTCCGGGTGCTCCACTGTTTGCCTTCGCCCTCTTACAGGCACTGTTAAGGTTATCCTTATCCTGTATCTTTCTTTCCGAGAATATCCAGCTCTGCACGGTTCTTTTTCTTCCATATCCGGTTGAAAGAGGGGTGCGCTTCTCACATACCCCTTGCGTTCTTGTCACTCTCCTTCTTGATTATTCGTCTCGGATCTTCCGGTTTCTTCGCTTCTTTCGGAATCAGTCAGGTTTTTCCTTTTTCTCTGCTCCAGGGACACGGCCCTCGCTGCAGAGCAGTGATACTCTCCGGCTGGATATTCCCCAGACCTTTGACATTTCCACACTGGTTAGGTAATCCATTTCTCCATCCTCCAATAGATGTGAAGATAATGTTGTTGGTTTCAATATAATCATGTATCTGGATAGACGCAACCTTTTTCTTGACAATCCTGACGCTGGAAAAACCTGCAAAATCGCTTTTCAGCATCTCCACCTGACCATAGGGTGCATTATAGCCATTCCACATTACATCTTTCAACAGAGCCTTATCAGCCGCCTTACTATTGATTCCTGAAAACACATAAACGTTTTTAAAGTATTGCTGGCTTTCGAATATCTCTCTCCGAATTTTCTTCGTGGATCCATCATGTCATTTTTTGAGGCAAATTGACAGACACTTTCGGAGAAAGACATGAGTTTTTGATCTGTGGTTCTATGTGCAAGACCAAATTGTCTTCCTTAATCCTAAGAAGACTTGTAGCATTATATATGAGAGGTCATGTGAAAGTGACCTGGTTATATCAAAAATCCTGATTGACGATTTTGATTTATATGATAATATGATGCTCTATAGTCAAGTAAGTAGACACGAAATGTGAAAATAATATTCCGGAATCAAGCGTTAGTCCTGACTCCAGAATAGTTCTTCCTTTTCGTTAGGTGTTAGCATTTCAAGAGATCCATGAGGCCTTCTTGAGTTATAAAATCCTTCAATATATTCGAAGACAGACATTTGTAGTTCATTCAAAGAGTGATAGGTTCTACGATTGGTTTCTTCCTTTTTGAGATATTTGAAGAAGCATTCACAACATGCATTATCGTATGGGTAACCTTTCTTAGAGAAAGATTGAATGGTCCTATGTCAAGAAAAAGTACAAGTTAAAAATAACCTTTTTCGCTGATACTCCGCTGTTTATCCTACCGCCCTTCATGACAGTCACAGATCAGACTGTCATTCCGGTTGGTGTATGAGTACAATAATTCCCGCTAAACAGCATTAACAGTTTCAAATGCTCTGTATCAGTGACTTACACACCGGATTATCTCTCAGCTTACGAGCTTGAGAGACTCCTCCAGTTTCTCCAGGTATTGCTCCTCATACTGACCCGGTGAGCAGTAATCACAATGACTATGGAGCCTCACTGTATTATAGAAAGTTTCAATATACTCAAATACAAGACGATAAGCATGTTGATAATCAAGTATCACAAATCGATTGATCCATTCTCTCTCTTAATGAGTGCATGGAACGATTCGATGCATGCGTTATCCCAAGGATATCCCTTTGGGGAATAACTATTAATAAAGCTTGCAGTTGCATCTTTGAAAGCATCCGAAACATACTGTGATCCGCGATCATTGTGAAATACAAGCGGTTTGTCAACATGACGCTTTTGCTTTGCCAGATTGACACAGTCGACAACATGCTGCGCTTCCAGGGTCGTGCTGAGGACCCAGGCGATGATTTTCCGTGAAAACAGATCCATAATACTAGTCAGGTACACAAAACCAATCACAGTAACAATATAAGTGATATCGGAAACCCATACAGCATTTGGCTCTGCCGGATTAAATTGCTGCTGCAGTATATTTTTTAATTTTGTACTGAAGTCAGAATCTATGGTTGTCCGGGTATATGGTTTTATCCATTGAGCCTTGATACCCATCTGATGCATGTAGGTGCCCACAGTCCGCTCGGAAATGGATTCACCATCTTTATGAAGCTGCACCGTGATTTTGGGTGCCCCGTAGTTTTGATGGGATTTATCATATATTCTCTGGATTTTTTGTTTCATCGCTTCTCGACGCTTCTCTGTGTCGGAAGGGACACGCTTCTTCCAGGAAGCATAACCGGATCGTGAAACACCCAGATATTTCAGTATCCCGCTGACAGAGACCCGGTGTTTCACCGGAAATTGATGAACTTCCTCCACGTATTCAGCAGTTGCTGTATATATGGCCAGTGTCAGTTTCCCAGGATACCGATGGCTTTTTTTAATACTTCAAGTGCGTCCTTTGTATCTCGTAATTCTCGCTGAAGCCTGGCGATTTCCTTTGCCTCGTCGCTGGAATAATTGCCGGCTCCGCGGGTTGGGACCTCACCATCGTTCTCCTTTGCCTTCTTGATCCAGGACTTTAACGCAGAAATACTGACATTGAGATTACTGGCTGCTGCCTGGTAAGATAGTTCCGGATGCTCCTTTTTGTAGCGAACTGCATCCTCCTTGAATTGTTGGGTATATACCGTTCCTTTTGCCATGACTCTTTTCCCTCCTGTTCTTTCATGGTACATGATTTATCAGGAAAAGGTCATTCTTATTTTGTACTATTTATATGCTAGCTCCAGAGTGTCAATTATCAAAGGGAGTCGTCTCGCCGATGGTCAGTTGATGAAACTCCTCATCTGTTGACACCCCTTCGTTGGCATCCTGAACCCTTTCCCATCCTTTTTGAGTGCCATAATCCGTTCCGGTAAAACGGCGGGGACTGTCGAAGTATCGCCATCCGGCGAGTGTGCCGTCCCTGATGAGCTGGTTCATGATGTCGTTGATCTCGTTCGTCTGCCACCTCTGTGGTTTGATGAGATCATTTCCTAATGCTTCTTTGAACAGTTGCTTGGAGCAGACCATGTTGCCGTCATATTCCTGCATGAACGCGAGGATCAGTCCGGCATCCACATCTTCCTGCATGAACTGTCTCTGGCGGTTCCTCACCTCGGCGGCCATCTCCGGTGAGAGCTTCAGCTTCACCTTGCCGGATTTCCAGATCGCCATCACCTCAGCCCACATCTGCCTGATATACGCTCTCGATTCAGCCTCGTTGTCCAGAATGAAGACCTCGGCCTCGCTTTCCTGACACGCTATCGGCAGGAAGCGGCGGTTTCCGGTCCGGTCACTGGGAAGGAAGCTGATCTTATTCGTCGTTCCGGCAAAGACACACTGCCTCGGCCTGTCTTTCGGATACCGCTCATACGGAGTGCGGTAGATTTCTTTCTGACGGCTCAGGAAGCTCTTGATCGCCTCATTGCTCTTGGCATTGTTGGTCGCAAGCATCTCGGAAAGCTCGATGATCCAGTGGCCTTGGAGCTTCTCATAGACCTTGTTGCTTTCCAGATCCTTCAGGTCGTCCGTAAACCACTCGTCCTCGACTGCCAGAAGGCGGAAGAAGGAAGATTTGCCGGCTCCCTGATCCCCGACCACACAGATGATATAGTCGAACTTCACTCCGGGCCGGAACACCCTCGATACCGCGCCTAACATAAAGAACTTCAGGATCTCATACGTGTAGTCACTGGTATCGGCTCCAAGATATCGGTGGAGAGCGTAACGGACACGTTCCTGACCGTCCCATTCCAGACTGTTCAGGAAATCGCGAACCGGATGGTAAGCGTTCCTGTTCGCCACCATGTGGACCGCTTCCTCGATAGTCTTCAGGGCAGTGATTCCGTAAGTCCTCTCGCAGTAGTAGTGGATGTTGTGCAGGTCATTGTCCACCAGAGCCTTTCCGTCACGGCGTTCCCATCCCAGATCCTTCACAATATCGACCCTTTGTGTCAGCTCGTTATAGCGGACCGAATCTCTCAGGAGAGGGTCATAGGACAGGATCGTTACGGCGTTTGTGAAACAGCTTTTGATCTGGCCTTTCTCGGTCATTTCCAGAAGCTCCTTCACATCCTCGACCGTCATCTCCGGCGATGCTTCCGACAACGCTGCGTGAAGAGCGTTCTCTGTCGCCGGACTTAAATTCTCGGATTCGTCTTTCAAGATCGTTCACCCCCTTTCCTTTTTCGATCACGACGGATGCCTTGTCTTCCTTTGAACCATAGAGCAGAAGATCCAGAAGGTATTCCACATAATCCCTCTGATGCATCGCCTCGACGAAAAGCGGATGAAACTCTTCGGTAGGAGATCGCGGCGCATGGACCTCGGCCCACTCGTTCAAAAGATGGAAATAATCGCAGTAGACGTTGTAGATCCGGCTCACTGCATGCTCGAACTGTTCTTTCTCCAGACGCTCCCGCTTGGCTCTCTGGCGAGTGCCAGGCGGAGCTTTCGGTATGTCGTCGCTCGTCACCGTCAGGCCCATATCCGCGATGAGCTTTCCGGCGGCATCATAAGGACTCAGGCCAAATAGCTTCGCTGTGAAGTCGATCACGTCGCCTTTCTCCTGACAGCCAAAGCAGATGAAATTCTGATCGACCTTCATGCTCGGAGTCCTGTCATTGTGGAACGGACAGCACATCATGCCGGTCCGGCTGACTTTGTATCCGTAGCGCTCAGCAGCCTTGCGGGTGCTGACCTGTTCCTTGATCTGGGAATAGATCCCCAAAGTATCACCTTCTTTCTTTTCGGAAATGAAAAAAGCGTCTGTCTTCATCGGTAAAACTGATCAAAAACAGACGCTTCTCAAAGCTCGATATTCTGTTGTTTCCTCTTCGGCGGTACTCCGCGTTCTGCCCGCCTTCTGGCGTTCAGCTCGTCCGCCCTTTTCTGATTTCTCGCAAGCCTGTCTCGGATGGATTCTTTGATCGGCTCTTTGATCTCGGCCTTCTTTTCCGGCGACCGGAAGATCGCGGCCATCCTCTCGGAGATATGCCGTGTCATTCCCTTGAACCGGTTCATAAGTCCGGCGAAGATCCGGTGGGCAAAACTACGTTCCCTGTCAGAAAGCTCCGCGTTGTTCAGGATGATCCTTCTGTGTTCTTCGATAAGATCGAAGTCTTCATTCCGGATCTCTTCCTGAACCGTCTTGGTCACGACATCGACCGCCTGCTCATAGGCGGCATCCGCCACTTCTTCCACAAAGGCTTCCGTGTCTTCGATGCGGATCGTGATCGCTTCCAGTTCCGCTTCCTTCGATTCGATCTGCTGATCCTGAACCGCCATTTTTTCTTTTTGCTTCATCAGGATATAATCCTGTTTTTCAAGATAGGCCCTTCCGCCATATTCCGGTTCTCGGTCCAGATGCAGACCGTGCCTTTCGCAGATATCGAAAAGCATCACTCGGCACGCGGCGTCGAAAGTGATCTTCCGGCTGTTCAGCTTACTCGCTTTCTGGTTCGGATGCGGCCTCTCGAACCCCAGAGCTTCCAGAGCTTTTTCCTGTTGCGGCGCAATCTCACCATAACGGTTTTCACAATCAAAGACATGCCGCTCATGGATGTGCGGAGTCGCTTCATCCAAATGCAAGGCCCAGTCCAAGATGTGGATGTGCTTTCCGAAGCGGCGGTCAAATTCTTCGAAAAACTCAGCCGCGATCTCTGCCAGAACAGCGGGAGAGACTGACTTCTCCATCGTCCCGATCTGGATAAGCGATTCTTCGGGGCAGGTCTTCTTGTCTTCCCAGAGGTCCTTCGTTGATCGGTCGCGGCCAGTGTGTCCGGTCTTACGGTTTCGCTCATGCTGTGCTTCGCAGAAATCGTCATACCGCTCGGAATAAAAAGCCTGCTCGATCTGCTCGAAGGAATAAGTGATCTGGTCTTCCTGAGCCTGATCCGTTGGAAAGCGGTATCCCTGATAGCAGTCCCAGTAGACATTCTGCTTCGCTCGTTCCTGATCGATGTGGTCACTGTTGGCAACATCGAACTGGCGGTCATTGTGCTTCGGATTGTAAGCTCCGTTTTTTCCCGCTCGGCCATTGTGCCTTGTCAGTTTCAATAAGCATCACGCTCCTTTCTTCATTTTTGGCAAAACATGCTTTTCCCCTGCCTCAAAAAACAGCGAAAACGGTCTCCGTGTCGGCAGGTAATACCCAGTACTAAGTGACGGTTCCCATCACTTAACTGGGCGGGGCCTTGCCCTCGACCCGCGCCGGACGCTTCGCCCCAGCACCCAGATAAGAGACTGCCGCCTCTTAACTCCGCCAAAGGGAACCGCGTTCCCCTTGACCCCTTGCTCCGGCATTCCTGAATCTCGCCGTTTGCCCGACAGCTCGTTTCAGTCATTCCGTTTTTTGCGGAACCGTTCGCCGGACGTTTCCACAAAAATAGCCGCTGATCGTTTCGCTGCCATCCGCGAATGAGCGGGGGAGCGAAGTCTCAACGGCTTCCTCATCTGACTCAGCCAGGGCGATGCCTTGGCTGAGTCAGATTCGGTTTTCACAGAATCGCCGCGTGGTCGATCCTGTCAAATGGGCAAAACAAAAGCCCTTAACTTTTTCACAGTTAAGAGCCTTTGGCTTGCTCATTTGTGTTTATTGTTACTCATAGTCCGTTGTCTCAAAACCCGTGTACTTGTATAATGCCATTTTGGAGGTGTTTGCCTATGGCAACGACTATACAAAAGGCCTTTGGTGCCTGTGTTCGACGATTCAGAACCGAAACAGGTTTGAGCCAAGAAAAGTTTGCGCTTAAGATCAACATGGATCGAACTTATTTCGCATCTGTTGAATCAGGCCGAAGAAACATTTCTATCGAAAACATCAAGAAGATTGCAGACGGTCTTGATCTCTCATTATCGGATCTATTCTCTGCTGTCGATAACTACAAGGAGGATTAAAACATGGATTATATTGTTAACGATTCCGTAATTGAAGAGTTCCGTGATGGTATTTTCGCGCTTAGGACACGCCGTTTCGGTACTGTTGCTGAAATAATGATCAAGCGTCTCTATGACCTCGATGAATCAGGGTCTCTTGCTTTTGATAAGCGTGATCGTAGTTCTGATGATCGGATCGAAGTAAAGTTTTCCACTGTAATGAAAGAGAACGATGACAAGATTAGAGATGATAACGTCATCGAACAATGTCAAAAAGCCAATCTCGCCAATCGAGCTATGCGATCTTCAGATACAGGGCGGTATAGCTTTGATTGTAATATCCAGCAGGTTAAACGCAGAGAGTTTGACGTTTTATACTATGGCTTATTTTTCGCTGACCAGATCGAGATATTTAGAATGGATAGTGATGAGGTTCTAACCTGTCCAGGCTATTCTGATAAGCAGCATCGCGGAAATGAAGGCGAAGGCCAGTTCCATCTGAACGAAAGCAACATTGAATATCATCGCAGTCATTTTCGTCAGAGAGTACTGACCTATGCCGAACTATTCCGTTTATTGAATCAAAAATAAGTTTTCCGCATCAACAAAAGCACAAATCGTTTGATACTCAGTCTCTGTCATCCCATAGATGACAGAGATTTTTTTATCCAATTCATTATACTGTTTAAGAATAGCTTCCGAACTATCCGCTTCAAGCAACACATTAACCATAGAGACTATCTCTTCTTGCTCACCCATCTCTGGACACGCTATGGGAATCTGTTCAATGTGAGATCGAAGAATCTTTACGGAGTTAAACTTCTTTTTAAAATAGTATTGAGCAACCCTTGAATTTAAAATCGCTAAGATATACTTGATACTCATCCTAGGAACTTCTGGAATAAGGATGTTACAACTATTTAGCGATAATGTTTGATTGTTATCATAGGCAAATACTAGCTGATTGCAGATGAATCTGTACAGCAGTTTTTCTGGACTTCTGTAAAAGTCTATGGGTGCTACTTGCTGAAAAGTTTCTGGCTTGAAAACGATATAGTTTTGAGTCGGGACAAAACGATATTTTAACAAGTCTGAGCCCTTCAGAATCATCTCGTTCTCATCTGTCTTTATCTGAGAAATATATTCTTTGTTGTTTCCGGTAACAATGCCTAGTGCGAATCTTGCTTGTCCCGCAAGATGCTCTACCGGAGACACATGTTCAATCTTCTCAAGAATGCTGTATTCTTCATCAGTCATTGTGAAACTAAAATATTCTGGATCTATTTCTCTTTTTTGAAGAATATCAAATGACTTATCATTAAGAGAAACGGTCATCCCAACGGTTGATATCTTTTCTTGCGTCACTCGTAATTGAAGGATAATGCAAGGACACTGAACTCCATCAAAAGCATTTCCAAGATATTCCAAAAACTGAATGGAAGCACTTTCAGTAATCAGCTTTCTTATTTCGAAATGCGACTTTACATTCAAGATAGCTTCAGGAAGAACGAATGAAACGACGCCATCTTTTCGCGCAGTGTTTAAAGCATGTTCCGTAAATACGTCGTATGACTCGGTTTTTGTTCCACGCGCTGAAGTATACTTAAAGTTTAAACAGACACCCTCTTGATCTGTATATTCATAACCCCACGGAGGATTTCCTATTACATAATCAAATCCTGTCGTGCTGTAGTCCATGAGATAATCCGAATGGGTTATATTCTCGACAACAACGCTAACATCGTTCAAGCGGAATTTTAAGGCAACGTTTATCCTTGCTATAACAACTGAAAGTCGGTCAATATCATTACCATAAACATCCTCCACAGCTACGACGTCAGGCAATTGAAGAAGGAAATTACCTGTTCCGCAACAAGGATCCAACACCTTTTGTGTGGAGTTAGTATTATCAATTCTCAGTCTTTCAATAAGTTTTTTTACAACTTCAGTTGGCGTATAGTATGAGCCTGTGGCCTTGCGATCTCCAATATTGAGGCATGAAATATATAGAAGTCCAAGAACATCCTCGTTCTTTTCCCATTTAAATGGAATACGAAATAGATCACTGTTTTCTTTACAGGTATCCTTTGCAGACAAAGGATTTTCAATTAGATCTTGAATCAACCGTGTGTATGACCCAATAATCTCTGGATTCTCCAAATAATCAATCAAGAAAAATGTGTGGTCAAATAGCCTTTCAGAGATCATCTGAATTGCCGCATTAGCAACAACAAGGCTAAGCAATTCCTCATCAACCTCAATAGACATAGAAGAAACCATTTCAAGGGTTGTCTCTACAGACCTTACTCCTGCGCAGTCATTTGATACGTACGAGTTATACAGTCCTCTTCCTGAAACATATTTCTTATTCCTTCGACTTTTCAGAGCCTGATTTTTCCCAGATGCGATATCTTTCTTAAGGGATGAAACATAACTAAGGCTAAAATACGGCGATCTTCCTTTCATTCCTGTGGGAATCAATTTCCCCAGTTTAATCCAATTTCTTCCTGTGGCCAATGAGACGCTTAACTGAGAGCACACTTCTGCTAAAGACAATACATTCTCAATCTCAGAAATTGTACTAACCCTATCATCTGTGGGTTTTTCCGCTTCACTAGGGATGATCCAAACACCACTTATCCTTTCAGCGCCTTCTATCCTCTTCTGTTCGCAAAGCTTCTGAACCCTACGTTCAGATAATCCATATTTCGAAGCTGCTTCCTTAACGGATATAAAAGACATATAATCGCCTCCAAATCTTTAATATATATATCGTACTCGCCGCAGCGAATACTGTCAATATTAATGTTTGCTTGAGTGATGTTGTTTTGCCCTCTCTTTCGCAGCATTGCGCCTTTCCTCACTGTATGGAGCAGTAAGGCGAATCGACAGCCTCGCCTTGCTGATCACATAGCTCTGACAGCCGATCTTCTTGTCCTCGCATTCCAGTCGGCAGAGATCCGGATACCTTTTTGCAAAGTCCGCCAGTCGTCTCTTCAATGCCGCGTTGAAGGTATAGACACTGTAAGTATCATCGCCTTCACTGGTCAGGATGATGGTTTCCTTCTCATATTTCGTAAGCCTCATACATTGCTCGTCCTTTCATTTTCTACAAACGAAAGCCGCCCCTGTGATAAAAGGACGGCTCAGGCATAAAGTATCAGCGATACTTTTTCGTATTCAGTTTTTCGGTTCAAGACCTGATAAAATTACGCATCCTCATGTTCAGCGCAGTGATGGCAGTCACGATCCATTCTCCTGCGACCGGAGTCATGAATACAATGAATCCAGCGACAATCATCTTTACTGCCTCAGCTCCGGCGGACAATCCCATCAAATACGACAGGACAGCCACCAGAAGGAACAGTCCGGCAAGGACATTGAAGACCGCGGAAGAGAATCCAATGATGAAGGCTCCGAACCACTGGATCACAGTCACGATCAGCATTATCGGAAAGACCACCATCTTCAAAAGAAACCGGATAATCCTCATATCGCCACTGCCTCCTTCTCGTCTTTCGCAGCATTCGCCTTGCGGACCACTTCATCGGCATCATATCCGAGCATCCCTTCCGGCATATCCGCTTCCGTTCTGGTAACGAGCCGCATATCATAAAACTGGGATCTGGTGTACTTCGCGCTTGTAGCGTCAAGCTCCGCCTTTTGCTTCGCCTTCTTCGCTTCCCTGATCGGCTTGTACTTTTCTTCCCATTTCTGCTGTGAACCGTCAGCCTTCCTGCGCAGGTAGTTCTGATGCAAACGGTCCTTCCTTTCCTCGATCTTGCGGCGTTCTTCTTCCTGAGCGGCGGCCACTTTCGGATCGACAGGCTCCGCAGGAGGGACAAAGTTCCCGATGAAAGAGAAGTAGATATCGACCCGCTGTGTAGTCTGAATGCTCCCCTTACGGTCACGTTCGTAGACCACGATCTTATCGACCAGCTCGTTCAGCATGGCGGCAGTTAAGTTCTCGAAGTCTTGATACTTGTTGATCAGTGCCATGAACTTCTTCGCTTCACTGGTGCCGTCGGTGTAACTTGCGATGGAACCGGAAAGCTCGCTGATTTCCTGTTCAAGAGCCGTACTTTCGCACTCATATTGGTTACTGAGCATCTGATACCGCTTGTCCGGCAGTTTCCCAAGGATATTGTCCTCATAGATCTTGCAGAGAAGCGTTTCCAGTTCCTGCGCCCTGTACTGACACTCGGTAAGCCTCTTTTTCTGAGTCTTCACGTCCTGCGTCTGTTGACTGGTAAGCGATTCTTCCACGGTCCTGATGAACTGACTGTTGTCCACTTGAATATAATCATGGACAGCTTTCAGGGTGCGGCCTACGGCCTGAAGCAGGTCGTTGCCATCAATCCTGTGGCCGGACTTACACTTCTTAGAAGGATAGTTGCCGCAGGTGAACTTATCAACCCGCTTGCCGTTGTCGGTCCTGTGGCAGTAGAGCTTGCCGCCACAGTCAGCGCAGTAAACAAGTCCAGTCAGCGGATGCGCAGGTCCCCATCCGTTGGGCCATCTGGTCACATTGCTTCGGATCTTCTGGACCAGAGCGAACGTTTTCTGATCGATGATGGCGTCCTGTGTGTCCTCAAAGATCACCCAGAGATCATCGTCCACATAGTGGCTGTGAGAGTCCTTGAAGTGCTTTCTGGTCTTGAAGTTCACGGTATGGCCGAGATACTCACGGCGTTCCAGAATGCCTACCACGGTCGCGCTTGACCAGTTATAGGGATCTTTGATCTCTCTGCCTCGATGGTTCCCGACTCCGAACTTATTCATGTGGATAGCCGGAATCGGGACTTGATCATTCTTCAGGATCTGTGTGATCTGATAAGGACCGAGGCCTTCCAGAGTCATTTGAAAGATCCTGCGGATGATCTTCGCAGCTTCCTCATCCACAACCCACTGGTTCGGATCGGCCCTTTGCCTGAAAGACGGACTTGATCTTCTTACTGGTGTCCTTGGCGTACCATTCATTCATGATGTTTCGGAACGGCACAAAGTCATCGTCGCCTTTGGAAGTATCTACGCCGTCATTGATGGCAACGAGCATCACACCCTTCTGGCGGAGCATTTCCATAAGCTGACCGACCTGCAGATAGTCACGGCCCATGCGGCTCATGTCCTTGATGCAGATCTGGGAGATGTTGCCTTGCTTGACCTGCTCCATCATGGCAAGAAAGCCAGGGCGGTCGAAACGAGTGCCGGAGATCCCGTCGTCGGTGAAATGGCGGTAGTTGGTTATGCCATGGTTTCTGGCATATTCTTCGAGCATTTCTTTCTGGTGAGAAATACTGTTGGACTCACCAAGCTGTTCATCATCATGGCTCAAACGCTCATACAGAGCCACATATTTTTGCTGATGTTTCATCGCTTCCTCCTTCCTTCGGCTTAAGCATATTCTCGATAAAGAAGAGAACCGCCTAAGCAGTTACATATCGGCGATTCTCAGGTGATTCGATATGTAATTGATTAGATTGTTCTCCCATAGTAGCGTCACCGGCAGCCACCTTGAAGTTCTTGTAGTTCATCAGGGCAAAGTCCTCATCCGGGGAAAGCCCGCCGCGCTCAGCCGGGCGGACGCCATCATAGTTTCGGCGGAACCGGGAGGACTGCCACGACCATCCGGTGTCCGCAGTGAAGTCGCGGGACAGCCCGCCCTTCTTGGGGGTCTCGTCCACAGGCCCGACATTTCTGGCAAATCGCTTTCCGGTTTCAATCTGGTAAAAGATAAGGTCCAGCGCCGACATGAAGTTCTCTTCCTCTTCCCTTGCTTCCGCAAGCGAGAGGAGTGTCAGGAGACCGGAGAGGGCGTAGTCCTCCTTTGGGAACCAGTCGCGCAAAAGCGCGATGAGCGCCGTATAGAGCATCTTTTCCGCATTCTCCCAGAACGGGTCGCTGGCCTTGCCCTCGCCGTTCGTGTTCATGATGAAGCAGTTGACGAACGAGAGGATATCCGTGTCGGTCCTCACGTACTTGAGCGGGTTGTAATGCATACTCTCGTCAAGATTGATGGTGTTGAAGCTCTTCACCTGATAGCCGTTGTCGGTGAACAGATAGCCCGCGTCTTTCAGCAGGGTTCCCTTCGGGTCAGTAATGAAATAGTTCGTATTGAGCTGGCAAATGTTCGGCGTCACGTAGTTGAACGTCTTGCCTGAGCCGGACCCGCCGACCACAAGCACGTTGAGGTTACGGTCCAGCTCCGGGTCATACTTTGGACGGTGCAGTGCCAGTCCATACTTTTCTGTAAAAATGAGATTATTGTCCGGGTTGCTTAGGTCCCGAAATCTCTTCCCTTCCTTCACGGTCCCCCAGCGGGCGGAGCCGCTTTCTTCTCCGGAGCGGTAATTCCCGATATAAACCACGTGCCTGAGCCAGACCATCCACACAACCAGAAGCATGCAGAAGCCGACAAGGAGCGCCTTTTTGTCCATGTCGAGGTAGAACGGATTTTCGTGGATGCGCGGCCACATGGTCAGGAGTGCGTCCCCGCAGTGGTCGAGAAACTGTCCCGGATAGGACGCCAGCGCTTCAAAGTACCGGTTCCCGAGATAGAAGCCTGCTATCGAAAGAGCAAGCGCGACAAGAGCCGACGTGGCGATGCGCCGGTTGACTTCCGGGTTTCCCTTCTTGTCTGCCATTTTCTATCCTTCCTCCTGCTAGCGCCCCGGCTTCATTCGATTGGAAATGTCCAGCGCATGGGAAGGTGTGCCGCTCTCGGCTTCGAGTTCGGTCTTCGCTTCGCGCATCTCCCGCGTTACGCTGCTCAGGGAATAGCCGCTGTCAGAGCTTCTGGCCGCACGGTCCTCCGCGTCCCGCACCATGGAAGGCGAAATATCCGTCCCAACTCCCTCATGCTCAATCCGAGCCGTATGGTCATCCGTGTCAATGCTGTCATGGGACTTCACGCCTTGGTCGAGATCTGGCGTGGCCCCGTCGTTGTCCAGCGCGCCATCGACGGTCCGCTGGCTTTCGCGTTCCTGCCGCCAGCTTCTGTCCCCCACTTCCTTCCCGGGCGCGGGACGGTTCTTCTCAAACCAGTCATGCGTGGCATCCACGTCCCATTTCCGGCTCAGCGTGTCCGCGCCGACCGCCCAATCCGTCCTTCCCTGCGCGTCCTTTCCGAACGGAAGAAGGCTCCCGTCCTCGCCCCGGCGGGCTTCGTAAAACATGACCTCGCCCTTGCGGGTTGTTATGATTCCGATTCCCTGCCGAGCCAGAATCTGCTCGAAGTCGTTAAAGTCGGTGCAGCGGTCCCTTGCGTCAAGAACTTCTTCCCGAATGGCTTCCGTGTGGTTGAGACCTCCGTCGGAACGGTCCGTGCGGACCGCTTCCCTGCTCTTTGTTTCCTCCGGATGCCGGAAAGAAAGGTCCGGAAGTCTGGTAATTTCATTCAGTCCTGCAAGCTGCTCCGCCGTGACGGGACGGCTGTTTTTGAGACGTTCCACGATGGACTGCTCCTGCCGCATGCTCATCACTTCGGCGAACTGCGGCGCGCACTCTTTAATCGCTTTGATATCGTCCTCGGCAAATTGAATGAATCCGTTTCCCTCCCTGTCGGTCAGTGCGGATGCAAACGTTCCGTTCTCGTGGCAGACCTGCGCGAAATAGGCAGCGTCGTTGGATGTTCCGAACGGAAGGCAGATTTGTTCGCGGGACGCGAGGGCTTCCGCTTCAATCTCTGCTTCTTCCTCGGACCTGCCGCTTTCCATCAGCCGTTCCTTGTGCCAGTCCCTTGCCTTGTTGTCGATGAACCTTTCCAGCGCCCTGCCGGTCTGGTTCCCGATTGCCTGCATCAGCATCTCGCCAACGTCTTCCCCGTAATCCTGAGCCATGCCGTCTCCTTTCCCTGCGGGTTGAAGAATGCGCGAATCCCGTCGGGCATTCTTGACTTGGAAGTATATCAGCCGCGCCGCAGTTCCTCCCGCAGTACCTTACACGTCAGCGGAAAGGATTTTGCCAAACGGCTCCATCCGGCCGATGAATGATGCAATTTTCAAAAAACCGGAACTGCGCATCACCTCTTTTGCCGTTCCCAAAGCTCTAAACGATTCCAAGCCGGATTTTGCCAACAAAAAAAGGCGCCCCGAACGGAGCGCCTTCATCACAGGTCAATATCCTGCTTTACTGGTACGTGCTTCTGTCAAACTGTTGGTAAATCGTTGGTAAATTGGTGCGTTTGCACATCAGAAACCCTTTGTTTTAAGCGTTTTTTTCGTCTTTGGTCTTCATTGTCGGGAACAACAGCACATCCCGGATCGCCGGGCTGTCGGTCAGCAGCATCACCAATCGGTCGATGCCATAACCGATGCCGCCCGTCGGCGGCATACCGATCTCCATTGCATGCAGGAAGTCCTCGTCAGTGTGATTTGCCTCCTCGTCTCCAGCCTCCGCAAGTGCATCCTGCATCGCGAAGCGGCCTCTCTGATCGATCGGATCGTTCAGCTCGGAGTAGGCATTACACATCTCTCTGCCATAGATATAGAGCTCGAAACGCTCCACCTTCGACGGATCGGAGGGCTTCCTCTTCGTCAGCGGCGAGATCTCGACCGGATGATCCATGATGAAGGTCGGCTGGATCATCTTCTCCTCGCAGAATTCCTCGAAGAAAAGATTTTCGATGTCACCAGCCTTATGATGCGCCTCGAATTCGATGTGATTCTCCTGCGCGAGCCTGCGTGCCTCCTCAAGATCCCGCACCTGATTGAAGTCAATGCCGCATTGCTCTCTGATCGCATCGGTCATGCTCAGACGGCGGAACGGCTGCCCGAGGTCGATCTCGGTCCCCTGATAGCTGATCTTCGTTGTACCGCAGACCTTCTCGGCAAGGTAGCGGAACATAGACTCCGTGAGCTCCATCATCCCCTCGTAGTCCGTGTAGGCCTGATAGAGCTCCATCAGTGTAAACTCCGGATTGTGGCGAGTGTCTACGCCCTCGTTTCTGAAAACGCGTCCGATCTCGAAGACTCTCTCCAGGCCGCCGATAATCAACCGCTTCAGGTAAAGCTCCAGAGAGATGCGAAGCTTCACATCCTCATTCAGTGCATTGTAATGCGTCTCGAACGGGCGTGCTGCGGCGCCGCCGGCATTGTCCACCAGCATCGGAGTCTCTACCTCCATGAAATCGCGCGCCGCGAGGAAGTTCCGGATCTCCCGGATGATCTCGGAGCGCTTCATCAGCACCCTCTTCGAGTCCTCATTCATAACGAGATCCACATAGCGCTGGCGGTATCTGGTATCCGTATCCTGAAGTCCGTGAAACTTCTCCGGCAGCGGATAAAGAGACTTCGAGAGCAGAGTGACCTTCTCCGCATGAACGGAGATCTCCCCCATCTTCGTCATAAAGACGTAACCCTCTACCCCCACGATGTCCCCGAGATCGAGCTTCTTAAAGCGCCTGTACTCCTCCTCGCCAAGGGAATCTCTCGTCACATAGGACTGGATTCTGCCCTGCCGGTCCTGGATGTGCATGAAGCTCGCCTTCCCCATCACACGCTTCGACATGATGCGCCCTGCAATTGAAACGTGTCGATTCTCGAATTGCGCAAAGTCTGCCTTGATCTCCTCAGAATGCTGTGTCTGCGCATACTTCGTGATCTCAAACGGATCTCTGCCCTCTGCCTGAAGCTCCGCAAGCTTATCACGACGCGCCTGCAGAATATGGTTCATGTCCGCCGGCTTCGTCGCCTGTACTTCCTTATTCTCGTTCTCTGCCATCTTTACCCCTTTATTTCCCCGCGGCAGTACACGCCGCCGCTCTTTTTTCTCCCGTCATGCCTCGGAGCGAGTGACGGAAAGCACCTTGTACTGCACGTTTCCCGCCTGTGTCTCCACTGTGACCGTGTCGCCCTCTCTGTGATGGAGCAGCGCCTGCCCGACCGGAGACTCGTTGGAGATCAGCCCCTTCAGAGAATTCGCCTCTGTAGAGCCGACGATCCTGTACTCTACCTCCTCATCATATTCCACGTCCAGAAGACGGACATCGCAGCCGAGGTTGATCGTCCCCTCCTCCGCGTCATCCACAACCTCTGCGTTCTTCAGGAGAGATTCCAGGTATACGATCCGCTCCTCGATCTCCCGCTGCTCATCCTTCGCGGCATCATACTCCGCATTCTCGGAAAGGTCTCCCTGCTCCCTCGCCTCCTTGATCTTCTGTGCGATCTCCTGCCGGCGATTCACCTTGAGATCATGGAGCTCTGCCTCATATTTGTTCAGTCCTGCTCTCGTCAGGAGATTTTTCTTGCCCTCAGCCATATTTACCTCTTTCATACGGAAATGCGGCTTCTGGAACTCCAGGAGCCGTTTTCTCTTACGTTCTACGTAGCAAGGCAGATACCCCTGCTGCACTAAATTGTCATTTTAAACACTTTACAGCGCTTTGTCAATCCATTGACGGTGCTCTGCCTCTTTTGTCTTCCTGCGAAGCCCCCTCTAAGAGAGAACAGAGCGCGTACAGCTCTTCCGTCGATGCCGCATGGTTTACGCGATCTCTTAATATAGAAGAATTCGGCATTCCGACGGTGTACCAGGAAAGGTGCTTCCGCATCTCCAGCGCTGCGGTATGCTCTCCCTTGTACTCCACCATCAGAGCGATATGGCGCCGGATCACAGAAAGCTTCTCCGGAAGCGTCGGCTCCGGCAGGAGCTCTCCGGTATCCAGATAATGAAGCGTCCTGCCGATCAGCCATGGATTTCCCTTCACGCCCCGCGCGAGGGCAATGCCATCCACACCGGTTTCCTCCAGCATCCGCTTCGCATCCTCCGGGCAGAAAACGTCGCCGTTCCCGAATACCGGAATGTGAACCGCCTGCTTCACTTCGCGGAGGATATTCCAATCCGCCTTCCCATGATAAAACTGCTCTCTGGTTCTGCCATGCACGGTAATCGCCGACACGCCGGCATTCTCCGCCATCCTCGCAAATTCTGCGGCATTACGATGTGCGGCATCGAAGCCGGCGCGGAATTTCACGGTGACCGGCTTCCGGCATCTGCGGACCATCATGCGAAGGATCTCATAGGCGCGTGCAGGCTCCTGCATCAGGGCAGAGCCCTCCCCGTTCCGAACGATCTTCGGAACCGGACAGCCCATATTAACATCGATCAGTGAGAAACGCTCTTCGAGCTGCGCGGCGATCTCCCCCATGAGCTCCGGCTCGGAGCCGAAGAGCTGTACCGCCAGCGGCTCCTCTCCCGGTGCCCTCCGGAGCAGCTCCTCTGTATTTCGGTTGCCGTAGAGAATCGCCTTCGCACTGACCATCTCTGTGCAGGCAAGCCCAATCCCCTGCTCCTCGCAGAGCAGACGGAAAGGCAGATCCGTCACCCCCGCCATCGGCGCGAGAAGCAGATTGCTTTTCAGCCTGAGCGTCCCGATTGTCACTTCTCTTCTCAAACTCCCTCTCCCTGCCGCAGCGTTTTTCTGCTCGCCCTCTCTGCACGCCGGATACTCTGCAACCCCTCATAATAGAGCTCCAGCTTCTCAAAAAGTTCCCCGTACCTCTTCTCAATACTTCGGATTTTCAGCTCTGCCCCGATTTCGTCATAGAGATAGTCTCCATCCTCCGTGATTGTTTCGAGCTGCAAATGTCCCTCCTCATCGAAACGAAGCAGCAGGATGCCGCCGACCTCCTCCGTATATTCCACACAGAGGATCTGCAGGGTCTTCTGCACCTCCTCCGGCAGCTTTCGGAATTCTTCATTCAGATAAAACTTCTCGATATAGGAATTCGCCGCGCAGAGTACATTCTTCTCATTTTCCATCTCTTCTCCCTTCCCCGCAGCCTGACATCCTGAGCGCCGCTTCAGATGACAGTTTACACCCCGATCAGAGGAAACAGGAAAGAAAGAAACCGGCTCCTGCGAGTCGGTTTTCTCTCCCTCATCCGTCAGCGTACCAGCATATCGGCAATGCGGAACTGATCCTCCGGTATGTCCTTCGTCATGGCGAGCGCTTCCTTGATGTCGTAATCCACGAACTCGCCGTGCTTGTATGCCACAAGGCGGTTGGATTTGCCCGCCAGCAGCAGCTCTACCGCCCGCGCCCCCATGATGGAAGCATAATAGCGATCCTTACAGGTTGGCGAGCCGCCGCGCTGCATATGCCCGAGAATGGTCGCCCTCGTTTCGATCCCCGTCGCCGCCTCAATCCGCTTCGCCATGGAGGAGGAATGTCCGATTCCCTCCGCGTTGATGATGATATAATGCTTCTTGCCGCGCTTTCTGGACTCGATGATGCGGTTGATGATCGCCTGCTCGTCGCCGTCATAGCGCTCCGGAAGCAGGATCTCCTCCGCACCGTTCGCGACACCGCACCAAAGCGCAATATAGCCCGCGCGCCGTCCCATAACCTCAATGATCGAACAGCGTTCGTGAGAGGTAGAGGTGTCCCGGATCTTGTCGATCGCCTGCATCGCAGTGTTGATAGAGGTATCGAAGCCGATCGTATAGTCGGTGCAGGCAATATCAAGGTCGATTGTCCCCGGCACGCCGATCGTGTTGATGCCCAACCCGGAGAGCTTCCCTGCACCCTTGAAGGAGCCGTCGCCGCCGATGATGACCATGCCGTCGATTCCGTGCTGCCGGCAGATCTCCGCGCCCTTCTGCTGTCCCTCCGGCGTTGTAAACTCCCTGCACCGCGCCGTGTACAATACAGTACCGCCCCGGCTGATGATATCAGACACAGAGGTGGTGTTCATGTCCACGATCTCCTCCTCCAGCAGACCCGCATAGCCGCGCATGACTCCCTTTACCTGGAGCCCGTTATGAATCGCTGTTCTGACAACGCTTCGGATCGCTGCGTTCATCCCCGGAGCGTCTCCTCCCGATGTCAAGATGCCAATTGTTTTCACAGCTTTTGCGGCCATAGTTTTCTCCTCCCGTGTTCCTGCTCCGTTTGAAAGCCCGGATGCGAAATCCCCTTAAACTTTCGGAGCTAATTCTAATTCATCTTTGCTCTTTTTTCAATACTTTGAAGACAACTTTGATATTTTTTTCACTAAGTAACGTTCCAAGCTCCGCGAGGCATTCCCCGCTTGCCTCAACCCGCTCTGCATTCCCGAGCTTCTTGACCGCCTTTTCGTTCCGAAGGTAAATGCAGACCTGCGCGCTGCCGGGATGCTTCGCGAGAAGCGCGGAAAGCGCAGGCTCCTTTCCCCTGAATTCCTCCCTGTTGCCAAACTGCAGCCAGAGCTCCCGCGGAACCTCCGAAAACGGAATGCCGCCCTCGAAGATCAGCTTCGCATCCTGCTCATCGCTTTGCTGCACGCGTCCGCGGATCAGCATACGGCGATCCTGCCGAAGCTCCTGCCGCATCCCCTCATAGCTTCGCGGGAAGACCGTAACCTCGATCGTACCCTGCCGATCCTCCAGCATCAGAAATGCCATCTGTTCATTTTTTCGCGTGATCTTCAGCCGGATCTCCGTGAGAATCCCTCCCACCGTCACCCGCTGCCCGTCCTGCAACTGACAGCGGTTCGTCTCCGAATCCAGCCGGAAATCCGCAGTTGTCGCCGTCACGCATGCCCTCAGGAGCTCTCTGTCTGCATCCAAGGGATGCCCGGAGAGATAAATGCCGAGCGCCTCCTTTTCAAGCTGCAGAAGCTCTCCCTTCGGAAGCTCCGGAAGCTTCGGCATGGTCAGACGAAACTCCTGCGCATCCCTGTCCTCCTCTCCAAGAAGATCCGCGAGAGACATCTGCCCGGCGAAGCTGTCCTTCCGCGCTCTCGCCTGCTGATTAAGGATACTGTCCAGCGCCGTCAGCTTCTCATGCCGGTTCCCAGGCAGACTGTCCATCGCGCCCGCACCGATAAAGGACTCCATCGCACGCTTGTTCATCCCCCGCGCGCTCATGCGGGCTACGAAATCCTCATAATCCTTGAAGGGAAGGCTGCGTCTCTCCTGCAGGAGCTGCTCTGCCGCGCTCCTCCCCACGCCCTTTACCGCACTCAGCCCGTAACGGATCTTCCCATCCCGCACGGAGAAGCCGCTCTCCGCTGCATTGACGTCCGGCGGCAGAAGCTCTATCCCCATATCCCGGGCGATCTCGATATATTCCGCGGTCTTCGTGATATTGTCCATGAAGGAGCTCATCAGCGCCGCGAAGAATTCCGCCGGATAATAGCAGCGGAGGTAAGCGGTCTGATAGGCGACGACCGCATAGCATGCCGCATGGGACTTATTGAAGGCATACTTCGCGAAGTCGATCATTTCGTCATAGATATGATTCGCCACTGTCTCCGAAATCCCCCGCGCGATACAGCCGGGAATGCCCTCCTCCCGGTTACCGTAAACAAAGTTCTGCCGTTCCTTCTCCATGACCTGAGTTTTCTTTTTGGACATGGCGCGGCGTACGAGATCCGAGCGTCCCATAGAATAGCCTGCGAGATCCCGGACGATCTGCATGACCTGCTCCTGATACACGATACAGCCGTAGGTCGTGGCCAGAATCGGCTCGATCTCCGGGCACTCGTAGCGGATCTGCTCCGGATGCTTCTTGCCCTCGATATACTTCGGAATGAAATCCATCGGTCCCGGACGATAGAGGGAGACGCCCGCGATGACATCCTCCAGACTCCCGGGCTTCAGCCGCTTCATAAAGCTGACCATGCCCTGCGACTCGAGCTGGAACACACCGGCGCAGTCGCCGCTCGAAAGCATCTCGTAAACCCTCGGGTCATCATAGTCCATCGCATCGAAGTCAATCCGGACGCCATGTCCCTCCTCCGCGAAGCGAACCGCATCCTTGATAACTGTCAGGGTGCGGAGCCCGAGGAAGTCCATCTTCAGAAGTCCGAGCTCCTCCACCGTCGTCATCGTGAACTGCGTGGTGACAGCGCCGTCTGCACCGCGAGAGAGCGGAATATATTCCTCCACCGGCTTTCCGGCGATCACGACCCCCGCCGCATGCATAGAGGTATGACGCGGCAGTCCCTCCAGCCGCTTCGCCATGGTGATGATGCGCTTCGTCTCTTCATCCTTCTCAAACTGACTGCGAAGCTCCGGATTCGCCGCTATTGCCTTGTCCAGCGTCATTCCCAACTCATTCGGGATCATCTTCGAAATGCTGTCGCACTTTGCATAGGGGATATCCAGCACCCTTCCGACATCCCGGATCACCCCCTTGGCGGCAAGCGTACCGAAGGTCACGATCTGGCAGACCTGCTCCTTCCCGTACTTTTCCGTCACATAGTCAATGACCTCCTGCCGCCTCTCATACTCGAAGTCCACGTCGATATCGGGCATGGTGACTCTCTCCGGGTTCAGAAAGCGCTCGAAGAGGAGCTGATAGCGCATCGGGTCGATATCCGTAATGCCGATGCAGTATGCGACGATGGAGCCTGCCGCAGAGCCTCTGCCCGGACCGACCGCGATGCCATGGGTCTTCGCGAAGTGGATATAATCCCAGACGATCAGGAAGTAATCCACGAAGCCCATAGAGCGGATCGTCTCCAGCTCATAGCGGAGACGATCTCGATACTGTTCCTTCCCCGCACCATAATGCCGGTTCATCCCCTCCTCACAGAGCTCTGAAAGATAAGAAAAGGCATCATAGCCCTCCGGAACCTGATACTTCGGCAGGTGATAATGTCCGAATTCGATCTCCACCCTGCAGCGCTTCGCAATCGCCTCGGTATTCTCCAGCGCCTCCGGCACATAGGGAAAGAGTGCCCGCATTTCCTCCTCGGACTTGATATAGAACTGTCCTCCGGGATAGCGCATTCTGTCCTGATCCATGATTCGTTTCCCTGTCTGCAGACAGAGCAGAATGTCGTGCGCCTCCGCATCCGCGGCATTGGTATAGTGAATGTCATTGGTCGCTACCAGCGGAATGCCGGTCTCCTCATGCAGCCGGAGCAGCCCCGCATTGACCTTCTTCTGGTCCGGATAGCCATGATCCTGCAGCTCCAGAAAGAAATTCCCCTCCCCGAAGACCGCGAGATAGCGGTTCGCTGCTGCCTTTGCCTCATCATAAAGATCTCTCGTCAGATTCTTCGCCACCTCTCCCGCGAGACAGGCGGAAAGCGCGATGAGCCCCTCATGACACTCCCGCAGCAGATCCATGTCCACACGCGGCTTATAGTAGAAGCCCTCGGTGAAGCCCTTCGATACCAGTTTCATCAGGTTCTGATAGCCTGTATTGTTCTCCGCGAGCAGCACCAGATGGTAGTATCTGTCCTCATTCCGCACCGACTCCTTGTCGAAGCGGGAGCCCGGTGTCAGGTAGATTTCGCAGCCGAGCACCGGGTGAATCCCCTGCGCCTTCGCTTCCTTATAAAAGTCGATCACGCCATACATGACGCCATGATCCGTGATCGCGATCGCGTCCATCCCCAGCTCCTTCGTGCGGGCGATCATCTCCGGAATTTTCCCAGAGCCGTCCAGAAGACTGTAGCTCGTATGTACATGAAGGTGTGCGAAGCCCATGCTGTAAACTCCTTTCCTCCGCAAAATGATGGCAGTTTAGTTAAGGAAGCTCTGATTCATTCATGACGCACGTACCATGGACACACAGCCTCCCTGAATTCATCAGCGCTTCTCTAAAGAGCAAGACCCCTGTTCCGCTCTGCCGCCGAGCGGAGAACTCATGCAGGAAAGGGGCTGTGAAAAAACAGGAAGCTCCCGCCACATATCGCAGCTCGTATCCCAAACGCACCGCACGATATATGGTTTCTGGTCTTCGTTTTTTCACAGCCCCTTCCGCGAAGGGTCTCTTTTGTCAAAGGATGCTGCGTCAGGAAGCCTGTGTACCGGTGAGATAGGCGGAAAGCGCCTGCACCGCGGCATCCTCGTCTTCCCCCTCTGCGGACACGACGAGCTCTACTCCATTGCTCACGCCGAGCGCCATCATTCCCATGATCGACTTGGCATTGACCCTGCGGCTGCCCTCCGCCATATAAATTCTGGAATTGTATCTGCTGGCAATCTGCACGAGCATCGCTACCGGATGGTCATCCGTCTTCTTCGGAAGATTCACTGTCACATTTACATTTTTCATAATCCCTCTCCTTTAAAGAAAAGCCTGTCCCGCCTTATTTCTCCTCCCTGCTGTGATCCGTCGGCATAGCCCCCTCTCTGAGCTCCGCAGCAATCTGTGCAAGCTTCCGCATCCGATGGTTCGCCCCGCTCTTCCCGATCGGGGGGCGCAATGACGCCGCGAGCTCCTCCAGAGAAGCGTCCTCCCTCTCGAGCCGCGCCTCCGCGATCTCACGAAGCCCTTCCTCCAGCTTCCCCAGGCCTATCCGGTCCCGAATCAGCCGGATATCCTCAAGCTGCCTGAGACTTGCCCGCACTGTCCGGTGGATATTCGCCGTCTCGAAATTCACTCTGCGGTTGACGTTCTCGCTGACCTCCTTCAGGATACGGACATTCTCAAACTCCATCAGCGCGTCATGCGCGCCGATGATATTCAGTACGTCCGAGATTTCCTCCCCATCCTTCAGATAGACCAGAAGATGCTTTCCCCTCTTCGTCGTCTTCGGATGCAGAGAGAAAATCTGAAGCTCTGAAGAAAGCCTCTCAAGCTCCACGTTGTCCCGGCAGATGAACTCGAGATGATAATCCTTACTCGGATCCGTCACCGAGCCGCAGTGCAGGAAGCGCTCCCGCAGGCTCTGCCGCGTCTCCTCGAAAAGGGTCTCATTGTCACCCATATTATATGTTTTTCCAGAGACTGTAAAGCCCTTTTTCAAAAGTTCATCCTTGACTCTTCTCGAAAATGACATTCCTACCTCTCAATGTCTCTGTGGTCGATCCGAAGCCCATAGTCCGCCTCCTGCCGGAGCCTCTCATACAGAAGCTCAGAGACCGTGACGGAACGATGCCTGCCGCCGGTACAGCCGATCCCGATGACAAGCTGGTTCTTGCCCTCTGCGATATAATGCGGAATCAGAAATCGAAGCATCCCATGCAGATGCTCCAGAAACTCCGCTGCGACACCGCCCTGACAGACATAGCTCCGGATCTCTGCTTCCTTTCCGGTATGTTCGCGAAGCTCCGGAAGGTAATAGGGATTCGGCAGGAAACGTACATCAAAGAGCAGATCCGCGTCCTCCGGAATCCCATACTTGAAGCCGAAGGACAGGATCGTCACCTGCAGATTCTCATATTCACGGTTCTTCAGAAAGATCTCCCGAAGCTGGCTGCGAAGCTCCCTCGTGAGCAGACGGGAGCTGTCAATGATAATGTCCGCCCGCTCCCGGAGCCATATCAGCTCCTGCCGCTCTGCATGGATTCCCGTCTCTATCCGCCCGTCCCTGCTGAGCGGGTGTGCGCGACGGGTCTCCTTATAACGTTTCAGGAGCGTCTCGTCATTGGCATCCAGAAAGAGAATCTCATATGATATCCTGCCGCGGATATCCCAGTTGTCGAAGATCTCCTTCAGCGCCGGAAGCTCCCCTCCGGAGCGGATATCGATGCCAAGCGCCGCCCTCTCGATGCTTTCATTTCCCTCGAGAATCAGCTCTGCAAATTTATCGATCAGAAGGATCGGGAGATTGTCCACGCAGTAATAGCCCATATCCTCCAGAGCCTTCAGCGCGACGGTCTTGCCTGCGCCGCTCATCCCGCTTACGATCAGAAGCTTCCCCACATCTTCACCTCCGGCTTCAATACGACAGAGGAATGCGCCTCCACTCTGCGGATCACCTCCGAAATCAGCGCGTACAGCTCTGCCGCACTCGCCGCCCCACGGTTCACAATAAAGCCGCAGTGCTTCTCCGAAACCTGCGCGCCTCCGAGAGAGAAGCCGCGGAGCCCCGCCTCCTCGATCAGCTTCCCGGCAAACTGTCCCTCCGGGCGGCGAAAGGTAGAGCCTGCCGAGGCGAGATTAAGCGGCTGCTTCTCCATACGCCGTGTCCGGTAGTCCTGCATCCGCCCCGCGATCTCCGCCGCCGCTCCATGCCGAAGCCGGAAGGTCGCCGAAAGCACCGTATAGCCCTTCTCCTCGATGCAGGAATGCCGGTAGGAAAGCGCCAGCTCCTCCGGCGAGAGCCGCAGCCGCTCTCCGGTTCTCGTAAGCACCTCACAGCTCTCCAGCACATCCCGGATTTCTGTGCCGTAGGCACCGGCATTCATCACCAGCGCGCCGCCCACCGTTCCGGGGATGCCATGCAGCGCCTCCATTCCCTCGAGTCCCTGCTGCTGCGCGAAGCGTGCCGCTCTGGCAAGCTGCGTCCCCGCAAGCGCCCGCACCCGCTCCGCATCCAGCAGCTCTACCCCCTCCAATCTGCCCCGAATCTCAATGACATCGAAATCGACACCCGCATCGGAGACGAGGAGATTACTTCCATTTCCGAGGATGCGAAACGGAACGCCGCTCTCCCTGTGCTCCCGCAGCAGCTCTATGAGCTCCTCTATGCTCTCCGGTATATAATAGCGCGGCGCCGGCCCTCCCACACGAAAGGTCGTGTGCTCCCTTAAATACTCATTTTCTTTGATCTGCATAAATCCACATACCAAATGGCTTCGGTATCGCCAATCCTATAAGTGCCGTGCTTCGCTTCTCCGAAGCTTCCGCATCGCTAACAGGGAAGCAATCGCAAGCGATTGCTTTGAACCGCTCTAAGCCGCGTGGCTCCCCCGATCTTCGATCAGGGGCTGTAGGGAAGTAATCGCAAGCGATTGCTTTGAACCGCTCTAAGCTCTTCGCCAGAGAGGCATCGCAGGGTCAAGCCCTGCGATAAACCGCGTGGCTCCCCCGATCTTCAATCGGGGGCTGTAGGGAAGCAATCGCCCTGCTGATACCGGAGCGCTCAGACTTTTCTGTCCCCTCCGGCATTCATATTGGCGGTCACACGATCATAGAGCACCTGCGCCGCGTTATAGCCCATCTTCTTGGCGCGGTTGTTGACCGCCGCACACTCCACAATAATCGCAACATTCCGTCCCGGGCGGATCGGTATATCGTAGCTGATGACCCGATTGCCAAGAAATTCTGTGTAGTTGTCCTTCAGCCCCAGCCGGTCATAGTCCTTATCCTTTTCCCACTCCTCCAGCTTGATGACCATGTTAATGGTCTGGGTGTCCTTCACACTCTCGACGCCGAACATCTGCTTGATATCGATAATGCCGATTCCCCGAAGCTCAATGAAGTTTTTCGTAATATCGGGCGCAGTTCCCACCAGTGATTCGTCCGAAACCCTGCGAAGCTCCACGACATCATCCGAGACGAGCCGGTGCCCCCTCTTGATGAGCTCCAGCGCCGCCTCAGACTTCCCGATCCCGCTGTCGCCCATAATCAGCACGCCCTCGCCGTAGACATCAACCAGCACGCCGTGTACCGTTATCATCGGCGCCATCCTGACCTTCAGCCAGCGAATGATCTCGCCCTCCAGCTCCGTCGTAGGTCTCAGACTGGACAGAAGCGGGATACCGGCCTCCTTGCAGGCGCTGACCATGCAGGAATCCGGCTCGATCCCTCTCGCATAGATGATGCACGGAATCGGATACTTCGTGATCTCTGCATAGCGCGCCCTCCGCTGCGGCTTGTCCATCGTCATCAAATACGCTGTCTCCACATTCCCGATGATCTGCACCCGCTCGGAATCAAACTGGTCGAAAAATCCGGTCAACTGCAATGCCGGCCGGTTCACATCCGGGATCGTCATATATGCCTCATCCGTATTGATCTCCGGCGTCAGGTTCCGGAGACTCTCCTTCCGAATCAGCTCCGTCACGCTTATCCTCTCTGCACCCTTCACCGCCGCACCTCCGTAAACGTTCACTTCTACCGTGTCATGATAAGTATAAGGAAACCCACCTGAAATTGCAATAAAATAGTTGGGGTGGTATAATTGCTTACAGGCTCAGGAAGTCATATCGACACGCCATGCTCTCCCGGGCGCGGAGATATGACCTTCTGAGCCGCCCCTCAATGAGGAGGAAGTGACGCAAAGCGGCACGGAAATCCGAATTGAGGCAGGATTGCGAAAGCACGAAGTGCGAAGCAATCCGTAGGAAGCAATGACTCGTTCCTATCGAATTCTGCACAGGATTGCAAAAGCGCAAAGCACGGAGCAATCCGTGGTAAGCAATCATGCGGATAATTGGGGGAATCTTATGATTACAGAAAATTCGCCGATCGGTGTATTCGATTCCGGCGTCGGCGGCATCAGCGTCCTTCGTGCGCTCCGGGAAACGCTCCCGAAGGAAAATTTCCTGTTTTTCGGAGACAGCCAAAACGCCCCCTATGGTGAAAAAAGTCCAGCGCAGATCAGGGAGCTCGCCGACCATTCTCTTCGCTTTCTGCGGGAACGCGGCGCGAAGGCGGTCATTATCGCCTGCAATACCGCAACCTCCGCTGCCGCGGACTACCTGCGAAAAAAATATCCGGAGATGATCCTCATCGGCATGGAACCGGCGATAAAGCCTGCTGCCCTCGCGATAAGGAACGGCGCGAAGCCATGCGTTCTCGTCATGGCGACTCCCGCAACAATCAGAGGGGAGCGACTGCACCATCTTCTCAGCCGCTATCATGAGGATGCGGACTATCGCCTGCTTCCCGCGCCGAAAATCGTGCGCTTTGTCGAAGCAGGGCAGGAGCAGAGCGACGCACTCCGAGACTACCTCCGGGATATCCTGTCCCCCTACCGCTCCATTGACGACACTACGCCACCCGCGCTGAAGCTCGACAGCATTGTCCTCGGCTGCACACACTTTCCCTTCATCCGGCAGCAGCTCCGGGAATGCATCGGCTATCCCGTAGCGTTCTTCGACGGTGCCCGCGGCACCGCCCGCGAGACGCTGCATCGTCTCGCGGAGCGGAAACTGCTTCGTGAAACTGCCGCCCCCGGCAGTATAGCGCTCTTCTCCAGCAGCGGCAGTACTGCACTTATGGAGCGCCTGCTGCAGCTTCCAATCGAATAAAGCAAATTCGTAAGTGTAAGTCCTCATAACAGAGGTGCCGACACCGCGTACTGTATAAGCCTATTCGTCATCTCGCTGCTTCGCAGCCTTCGTGCTGCTGACTTATACAGAAAAAGAGACCGAATTCAAAGAACCGGTCTCTCTCAAAAACAGGGCTACAAGGATTCGAACCTTGAAATGACGGAGTCAGAGTCCGTTGCCTTACCGTTTGGCGATAGCCCTAAATACCTGCCGCTTTTAAGCGACTTCCATATAATACAAAACTTCATTTCCTTTGTCAACAGGTTTTTGCTCATACAATCAAAAAAGATGCCTGAGACGCTGACATCAGCACTGTATAAATTCCGCATGCCCCTCGTTTTCACTTCCTTGAAGGCTTCACATCATGAACAGGAGGATTTCATTATGAGATAAATCAATCACATGCTGTATGATAATAGTGCAGACAATAATAAAGGAAATCATTTATGAATATGCAATGCAAGGAAGGACACATTATGAAAACAGCAATCTGCTTTTATTCGAAGCATCACGGAAACACAAAGAAGCTGCTGGATGCCATTCAGACAGCGGATCCAGAGGCAGAGCTCATTGATGTGACAAAACGGGAAACCGTAGATTTGTCCGACTTTGAACGAATCGGCTTTGCCTCCGGCATCTATTACAGCAGCTTTGCGAAACCCTTGATCAGATTTCTGCGAGAAAATCTGCCGGAAGGGAAGCCGGTTTTTTTCCTCTATTCCTCGGGAATGGGAAGCGGCAAAAAATTTACCAGTGCGATTACGGAAGCTGCCAGGGAGAAGAACGCGCAGCTCCTCGGAAGCTATGGATGCTTCGGTTTTGATACCTTTGGTCCATTCAAGCTGCTGGGAGGCATCCGGAAAGGACACCCGAATACGGAGGAGCTTCAAGCGGCAGTTACATTTTACAAGGGACTGCAGTAACCCTCATGCCGAGGAGCGCTTTGAAATATTAGAGAAAGGCAAGGCGGAGATGCTTCGCCGTCTGAACCTCTGCGATTGCCATTTTCATACGGAATTCCCCTTCGCCGTATCAATTATAAAGCCCTGCCTGAACTGCTGCAGAACGCCAGCATCAGCAGAAAATTATAAGAAAACTCGCACAAATGATGCTCCATGACCCCGGATACCGCCGCAACGGCGAAAATCAGGATCAAATATATGTTTCCTTTTTTATACGCCCGCTTCACAATCCCCAGCATCAACAGAAGGAAGGAGAGTGTCATGACCCAGCCAATCAGCATCGGAAAGCGAATGTAGGAGGAATCCAGATAAAAGTAGGGAATGCTCTCATCCACCACACCTCCCGCGCCGCGCTCCCTGATCGCATTTCCCCAGAGCGTGAATACAGGATAATTCTGCATTGCCTCATGGTTCATGGAGAGCCGCGCCTTCATTGTCCGCAATGCACTTCCCCAGGACGCCGTCATCTCCTCCCTGTAAAAAAAGGCAGCAAGCTGACAAAGCAGAAGCAAACCGGGGCAGGCAAGAATCCCGATCAGATAGGACAGCCGCTTTATAAGTGCCGAAAACGTAATTTTCCCTTTTCCGCCCTCCTTATCATACGTTCCCGTTTCATGACCGGCTCCGGGAAGCACTTCCTGCCCAGAGCCCAATATGCCAAAGTCATAGAGCAATGTCAGAATTATCAGCAGCAGCATACATACAAGGTTCGACCTCGCGCCGATATAGCGATAATTAAACAGGGTACCTGTCCCAAGCAGGAGGAGATCCAGCGCCGCGAGGCGCCAGCTGTAACAGCTCTTCAGTATACAGTATGCCATCATCAGATAAAAGATATGCGCCGCACAGTCCGTACTGTATTGTATCCCAAACGCATGCTTTGTCCCATTTTCGAAGGTCAGATACTCTATGATCCCATGCACAGACGCCTGATAAGCCAGTATCATTCCCAGCGTGCCGACCGCAATGTATATCCAGAGAATTTTCTTTAAGGATTTCCCGCTTGCCGCCAACGCAAACACGAAAATCACCACGCTGCTGAGCATGTGGCCGAAAACGATCTGAAGCAGTATCATCAAAAAAAGCACTGCCGTCTTCCACCTGTAATCTCGATCCCTGCTCAGAATCCACTCCACGGCAAATTCCATACAGGCAAGTCCCAGCAGCCCTGCCATCGCATAGAGAACAAGCTTATTCACTCTATCTGATACGATATAGACAAACATTGTCGTTTTATAAAATGCAAGGCAGGAATACAGTGCAAAGCTCAGGTAAAATACAGCATTTATCCCGTGCCGGTATTGCGCAAGCCATAGCTCTATTCGCTCATTTACGGAGGCGAAGGCCCTTCCTATGCCTGCGCGGTCTATCGTATCAGGTTTTTCTTCATTTTTTCCCATTTGCCCCCTCTTTCCCTCCTGTCTTCATCCACTCAAGGCACTGCATCAGCAGCTTCTCTCGTAAAAGCAGGAGCCCCAGCAAATAAAGTGCCGTAAAAAGCAAAAATGCCCCAAACAGCCCCACCGTCAGAGAGACAATAGAAATTTCCTCGCTTTTCAACAGCAGATTTTCAAACAACCTGCCTGTGAGCAGCACGCTCAATATTGCCGTTATGACAACTCTTCCGATGTTATCCCATTCCCAAAGCCCAAGCATGCGTGCAAGTGCATCGCTCCTATTGGAATTCTGCCAGGAATTCAACGCTATCCTGTGAAGCGTCCATAGCTGGAAAAGAAGTACCGCAAGCTCCGCAGCCACAGTACCAACCGCAGCTCCCGCAGCTCCATACTGCGGAATCAGAATGAGGTTCATGCTTAGATCCACGCCGGCGCCGATCAGCTCTGCGATCAACACTGCCTTTTCTCGTCCCAAGGGAACCAATATCTCTATTCCTATCAGATTACTCATTCCAATCGGAAGCAGCGTCAGCAGAATCCATCGCATAGCCGGGACCGCCGGAAGAAAGCGCTCACCGGACAGCAGCTGCAGCGTCGGTCTTGCAAAAAGGATGAAAAAAACGGTCATCGGAACGGAAAAGTCCCAGACAAATCGTCTTGTCGTATCAACCAGCCTATGGCAGACTGCCAGATCCCCCTTTTTCAAGCTCATCGTAATTCTCGGGAGCAAAACCGTACCTATGGAGGTGACAAGCGATACCAGCAGAACCTTGATTTTGATTGCGGCATTGTAGAATCCGAGCTCCATATTCCCGGAAATGAATCCGAGCATCACTGCGTCCAGATGCGTATATACCGTGGTCGCACAAGCCATCGCAAAGAAAACAAACACCGCCGGAAAATGCCGGGATATATTCAGCTTATGTATCGGCTCCCCAGTGCCAAGATACTTCCTCGCACCGATAAAATTCAGAATCCCCGCACCGTAGATCGCTGTCATATAAAGGCAGGCAAAACGCAAAACTGCCGTAGTATCTCTGACAGACAGAAACACCAGAACGAAGCATACCGCCTTTACCGAAAAGGAGCGCACCGCAATCGGCACATACAGTTCCCGCCCCCTATAGAGCCACTCCATTCCAAGCGCATTCAGAAACAGGCCTGCTCCTGTTATCAAAAATAAAGCGCGATCTTCCCGAAACCGCGGGATAAAGCAGGTGCCTGCAAGGAGCAGCATGAAGGATATCGCCGCCATGAGCAGATTTAAGCCAAACAGCTCTCCTGCGATTCGTGCAGACTCCTGCCGATCCTCTCTCGCCCTTGAAATTTCCCGAACCCCATAGGTCGGAATCCCCAGCTGCGACAGCAGCAGAAAGTAGGCAATCACACTCTCCGCGAAGCTTACCCTCCCGATGTTCTCCGGCTGAAGCACTCTTGCAGCATAGGGAAACAGCAGGATCGGAAATAAAAGCATGGAAGCTGCCAGCAGCAGATTCATAATCAGATTCCATTTCAGAGAATTTTTCATTGCCCTATCCATGCCGCCCTATCGACGCAATCCGATTTTTCAGCCGCAATGTCCCTGATGCCAGAGGATACAGTAAATATCCGCTCCTCCGAAGCAGCTCTACCGCACGATTCCCATTAGAATGATAGATTTCCGGATAATCACGCCGCAGCTCCCGCTCCCTGCTCTGCAGCTTCTGTTTTTTTCCTTTGGAAGCCGGATAGCTCAATAGGATCTTGACCCACCCTGCATAAACTCGGGCGAGAAAATTCGCTATATAATGCAGCTTCTCCGGCTCCATGGCATTGCTCCGGACTTCTCTCCCACACTCTGTATAAAAGTCCAGAAGCCGATGCAGCACTCTCTCGAACTGTTCCTCATTCCTCTGCATCCGCTCCGGGCTCATACTCTGCCCGCTTCGCCCCAGACGATACATATAGACATAGCGATCCAGAAAGAGAATCGTCCTCACCAGTGGAATCGGGAACAGGACAAATTCCGTATCTACATAAAAGCAATGCTCGTCGATGCTTCGATTCTGTGCCCGCAGAAGCTCCGTGCGTATCGTCATGGAATGCATCTTAATATATAAGCCTTCGCATATCTCTGAAAAGCGATACTTCACCCCGTAGCGAGCACCGGAAAATGGCTCCCTAAGCTCCGCCTTTAAGTGAAACGTCTCAGGCGTCCCTGTCTCCCTCGCCCAGTAAAAATTACTGTATACAATATCTGCATCCGTCTCGTCCAGCCGCATCAGAAGGTTGGCAAAGCCCTCCGGATCCACCCAATCGTCTGCATCGATCACCTTGAAGTATGTTCCCAGCGCAGATTGAATCCCCGTATTGATGCCGGAGCCGTGCCCTCCATTTTCCTTATGAATTACCCGGATAATGCCCGGGAACCGTTCGCAAAGCGCGTCTGCGAGCTGCGGCGTTCCATCTGTAGATCCATCATCTACGATCAGTATCTCCAAAAGCGAAGAAAGTTCTTTGCCGCCGAGGTAATGCGCCGCCCCCAGCATAGAACATACATTCTTTTCCAGATATGCCTCCGCATTGTACGCCGGTACGGTAACTGTCAGATGCTTCTCTTTTTTCTCCATTTCCCCACCGTCCCTCTCTACAGTCCATTCCGCCCCCCTATCTCATGGCATTTGTCTGATCATCCGCAATTCCCTCGGTGCTTTCCGGCTTGAATATGACCTTCAGCGTATAAACCATGATTCGAAGGTCGAAGAGGATCGAACGCTGCGAGATATAAATGAGATCAAGCTTCAGCTTATCCAAAGGCGTGGTATTGTATTTCCCGTAAACCTGCGCATAACCGGTCAGCCCCGCCTTCGTCTTCAAGCGAAGGGAAAATTCCGGCAGCTCCTTCTCATAGTCTGCCGCGATCTCCGGACGCTCCGGCCTCGGCCCCACAATAGACATATCCCCCAGCAGTACATTCAGAAGCTGCGGCAGCTCATCTACCCGAAACTTCCGGATAAGCTCTCCAACCGGTGTGATGCGCGGGTCATGCACAGTAGAGAGCTGCGCGCCATTTCGCTCGGAATCTGTACGCATGCTCCGGAATTTATAAATCCTGAAAATCTTCCCCTGCTTCGTCAGACGTTCCTGACTGTAAAACACAGGTCCGCGGTCATAGACATAGATTGCTGCAGCGGTTACCAGCATCAAAGGGGAAAGGAGAAGCAGCGCCATCAGAGAGAGGAGGATATCCATCGCCCGCTTCACAATCGGATAGTACCAGACTACAGGGATTTTTCTGTTTCGCCAGAACGGCGTATCAAAGGAGTGGGAAACCTCGTTCCCCATCAGGAGAATGTCTCCAAGCTCCATAGAAGCATGAACATCCTTATGCATGCGATCACAGGCAATGATGAGCTGCTCCTTCACACCTGCCGTCACCTCCCATAGATAAACATCCTCTGCATCGGGAAGTGACTCCGGAAAGCTGCCCGCGATTTCCTTTTCCGAAATAATCGAAACGATCCGGTAGCGTCGTGTAAATACACGCATCTTCTCCACAAGCCTCTGATAGCCCTGTGCCCCATATACGATCATGATTTTTCTGGGCTCGTCGAAGTGCGCATAGAAGCGGTTAAAGAGAAAAGTAATCCCCAGCATGAACAGCAGCTGAAGGAAGAAGATGCCTGCAAAATAGCAGAGATTTATCCTGCTGAAATTGTGGAACCAGAAGAACATCGCTACCAACAGAAAGAAGTCAGCGACCAGATACGCCAGCATCTGCGAAAAGATCAGCTCCCGCAGACGAAAAATCCCGATCTTATACGCCTCATACATTTTCGCGAAGAAAAAGTATACCAGCACGAAAAGCAGTCCCACCGTTACCAGTGTCCTGCTGCCGAAAAATCCCTCACTCCAGTACGGCGCTACATTCAGGTACCAATTCCCCGAGGCCGATGCGAAGGCGCTGAGGAGACAAAGTGCAATATAGATATATCTGAGGCTGTGTTTCCAGCGTTGTTTTGTATTCATGTATTCTCTATATCATCTTCCTCTTCATATTCATACATCTCATCATAATCGGGATATTGTTCGATTTCCCCCTTTGCTCCTGACAATGAGTGCCGTCATTCTCTCCTTTTCCTCGGAAATCTTCTGTACATGGATGGCAAACATCCAATCATCGCCAAAATCATAGTGGAGGGAAAACGTCTGCCCTTTAAAATCCCAACTTCTCCGGTTTGTTCGCTGTCAACGGGACACCGTTCTCCGGGTCAGACCGGTAAGCGAAGTCGCTGTACACCCCCTATTATCTATGCAAAATTCATAAAGATGCCCGTCTATAAAGCCAAAGCTCTCCAAAATGATAGCACACAACTGATCGAGCGTATTCTTTTCTGATATTTCGATCATTTTGTACACTTCCCGTCCCTTGCCTGTCAGGTACACCTTCAGTGTGTATCTTTTCATGGCTTTTCCTTCAGGTGGTCATATTGTGCCATATTTCGACCTCTGTCGTCAAGGCTGATCAGAATTCCGGACAGAGTAAGCTTACCGGAAGTCTCCAAAGGTCTGAGGATGCGGTTCCTTGACCGAAAGACGGACGGCGGCCGGAGAAAGGGAAAGATCGCGTTTTATTGCAGTGTGCTTCATATTTCCCGGCAGGGCTTCTACTGCTTCTTAAAGCACCGGGATACCTACGGCCGCAGCCGGATGCATGATGCACCGAAGCTAAAGTATCCAGAAGCAAAAATCCCCGGCGAGAGGAGCGTCTACAGGATCATGGATGGGATCGGACTACGCCACAGAGCGCAGCGGAAAGCAAACGGGATCACGAAGACGGATAAAAATGCCAGGAAGTCCGATGATCTTCTAAAACGCAATTTTCGTTCTGAGAAGCCGCTTAAGAAATGCGTCACGGATATTACTAAGATCCCGACGAAGGATGGCAAACTCTATGCATCGGGAGTATGCCAGCGTAAAGCTTTTGCAGGATAGGTCCAGCCAATAAAATAGAAAACGGCCATTTGGTTTGAAACGGCAGGCATTAAAAATCTCAGAAAAGCCGAGGATGAATTCATCAGAACCAAAGATATGGCGGATTTCATTTATGCCATCAAAGAGATTGTGCTCCGTCCGGGGCTTGATGTAATTACTGAAACACCGGAAAACTATGATGAGGCTATCCGAAAAAGTCCGAAGCGGTCTGAGAAATGGAACGTTGTCCGGAAGGATTCGAAGCAGCTGGTCACTTCTTTGGGTACTGTCCAGTATCGTAAGACCTTATTCATCAACAAATCGACAAATTTCCTAAGGCTGCCGGTGCTGAAGATACATTCATCATTGATCCTCACAAGCTTGGAGAAACGATTTACAGCGAATGGGGAAAGTACATAGATCATGCGAATCATGAGGTCAGCAAAATCGCGCAGAAATTTGTATACATTTTGAACACATATCACCAGTCCGTGAAACCTTACAAACATTGTAAGTGGCTAAACAGGTCCCTGTGAAATATACTCACCTTATTAAGAACAATAAATATCGAAAGAGAGGCATTTTATGAATCAGGAAAAGTTGTTAGAAGTACAGAACCTGCATAAATCATATGAGAAAGATGGAGTTTCAGCCAAAGCATTAAAAGGGATTACCTTTAATGTTTTGCAGGGGGAACTGCTGGGAATTATGGGAGCAAGCGGTTCTGGAAAAACGACATTGCTGAATTGCATCGCAACAATAATCAGACCTACATCAGGACAGATCCTGCTCTCTGGAACAAGCATCAGTGCGTTTGATGAAAATGATCTTGCAGAATATCGGGGAAATAAAATTGGTTATCTGTTCCAGGATTTTGCCCTTCTTGATAACCTGACCGGAAAAGAGAATATCCTTCTTCCTCTCTCCATTCACAATACAGAGGTATCCGAGGCAGAAAAAAAAGTAATCGAAATTGCTGAATTTTTAGGAATCAGAGAGGTTCTTTCAAAATTTCCATCTCAAATGTCAGGAGGACAGAAGCAGCGGGTTGCGGCAGCACGCTGTCTAATTTCTGACCCTTCCATCATTCTGGCAGATGAACCAACAGGAGCTTTGGATACAAAATCGGCCAGACAGCTTATGGAAAAGCTGCATGAAATGAATCAGAAACGAGGATGTACGATTCTGATGGTGACTCATGATCCCAACGCGGCCAGCTTTTGCAGCAGAATCCTATTTATCCAGGATGGAATTATTTTCCACGAACTCCGGAAACAACAGCCGGAAGAGTCGCGCGAAGATTTCTATAAACGGATTATGCAGGTGATGGCTCAAATGGGAGGAGGGAGTGCAAATGTCCTTTAAAGTAATCTTGAGAAATGTCAAAAAAAACCGTCATGACAATCTGATTTATTTTCTTACCATGGTCATTGCCATTGCTGCCTGTTATATTGCATTATCTCTTGGGCGTCAGGATGTCATGCTGTTTCTCCGTAAGTTTGAAAGCAGCGCAGTGAATCGACTCCTTGCTGCAATTATGCCTGCGGTATATATATCAGCCTTACTGTTTGTTCTTTTTCTGGTTATTTTTGCCAATAAATATCAATTAGAATGCCGAAGCAGAGAATTAGGTCTTTACCTTCTCTTTGGTATGAAAAAGAAGCAGCTGTTTTTATATCTTATGGAGGAGGCACTTTTATCCGCAATATTCTCCATTTTTCCAGGAATTATCTGCGGGGGATTTTTGTCTGAAATAGTCAGTCTGGTAACATCGCGTCTGATTGGTCAGGGAATCATTTCACACCAATCCAGTTTCTCTATATCAGCAGTTCTTTGGACAACGATCGGTTTTCTTGTGATACAGGCTGTTGCTCTCGCTTTTTTGGGCAGTCGCCTCTTTCATCAGGAACTGTTTTCTCTGCTTTACGGGAACGCAGAGAAGAAACACAAAACCGGAAAAATCAAGGAAAATGCCTTCGCGCTGATCACAGGTATTGCTTTGCTGCTTATAACTTATTGGTTATTATGGAACCATCTGACAGATGCAGGTGGAATGATCTTTTTGCTTGTTGTATTAACAGGGATTACCGGTACGATACTTTTGATTTGCGGATCTTCAAGACTGCTAAGCCTGCTTGCAACTTTAAAAAGGGAAAAATCCACGCATGGGCTTTACACGTTTACTTTGCGACAGCTTCAGGAAAATGTCACCAATAAATATATCTCTATTTCGGCAGCTTCTATTCTGATGGCGCTTACACTGATGTTCATTTCCGCATGCCCCATGTATTTATCCATCTATAGAAATGCGCTTGACCGCAGCACGGATGTTTATGATTTTACGGTATATGGGAATGATAAAGATATAAAAGAATATTTGTCCTCCGAAAAAATGAAGCCATATGTGTCCGGATTGAATCAAATGGAAACTGGCCAAATAAAGAGCAGTCTAACCGTTGATTGGTCAGAACTGCGTAAACAGGTTGTTTCTGCACTCCCAAAGGGCGCAGTAGATCCCAACACAGCTGATTCAAACGGCTATTATACAGGACCTGATCAAGCAGCAGAACTAAATCTTTTATCCATTATAGATGAAACAGGATCTTCTCCAAAGCTGATCCCGATTTCAAAATACAACCAGCTACTGGACTCTGCCGGGGAACAAATGCTTCAACTATCTGATCATGAGTGTGTGCTTTATATAAATCCGGATTTTTCCGAATCAATATTAGATGATGTACAAAAAAAACTGACACAAATCGCAACAGATTCAGAGAAAGAATCTCAAATTAAAATCGGGGAAGATGTTTATTCCGTTGTGTCATCCGTTCCAATGAAGGGATTGACGGCGGACAGGAACGCCAGGGTAAGCACTGCTTTGATTGTTCCGGACAACGTATATCAGAAATATGTAAATTCTGATACCGTTGAAATTTATTGGAATTTCTGTGTACCGAAAAGCCTTTTTAAAACTGATGGAATGATTTCTTCCATTATGAAGGTCAATAATATTTTGTATTCCTCCGGATTCACATATGAGAGTTATCTGAATAACTTTGGCAGACAATTATTCCGTGCCGTCACAGGAAGTTATATCACACTGTATCTGGGATTTATGTTGCTGATCATTGCGTGTGCTTTGCTTGCGTTACATTTTCTGACACAAATGCAGACAACAAAGCAAAGGTATTTGATCCTTTCCTTCCTTGGAACAAGGCGTAAACAGATAAAAAAATCCATCTATAAGCAGGTTCGGATTTATTTTATGATTCCTTTGCTGCCTGCCTGCGTCAGTGGATTTGTCGGAATGAAGCTAATGGAAAAGGATATGGCTCCTGTGAAGAACCAGACCGCAGCAATGAACCGGATGAATCTGCTTCTGTTCGGAATCGTCATTCTTGTACTTACAATCTATGCATTCGTGATTGCAAAAACGGCAGACAAAGAAATAACCGAACTGAAGTGGAAACCCAATTCCTGATGAAATTTAAGAAGGTGGTCAATTTTGAAGCGCATTGTAATTGTTGAAGATGATATTTATATGAGAGAGGAACTGGAGCGGCTTCTGAAAAAAAGCAACTATGAAGTGGATTCTATAACGGATTTCAACTTGATTTCGGAACAAATTAAAAAAAGGTCTCCAGATTTGACATTACTGGACATTAACCTTCCTGTTCAATCTGGTTTTGAAATATGCAGGAAACTGAATGGAATTGGAATTTGGCCTATTTTGATATTAACGGCAAGAGACAGGCTGCAGGATGAGTTACACGCTCTTGGGTTAGGCGCTGATGAATACCTTACAAAGCCTTGTAATTCCAGACGTTTATTAGCACGTATTGAAAATCTTCTAAATAGAGCTGATCAGGTGAAGCGGAAAGGGCTGGTCAATGGCGGTGACTTTCATCTGGACTCCTGTACCTTTACTGTTTACACAAAAGAGCATTCCTTTGTTCTTCCTCCAAATGAAGGGAAGCTGCTTCTTTCTTTGTTGAAACACTTCCCTGATATGGTTGTCAAAGATATACTTGCAAGAGAATTGTGGGGGACGGATATATATATTGATGAAAATGCACTGCAGGTTAACATTACCCGTCTCCGAAGAGACATGAAAGATATGGGATTGGATGATCGGATTGAAACCATACGTGGGAAAGGATATCGTCTGAGAAAGAATGAGGAATAAATTACGGGTTATCAGGGACTATTTTTCGTCCTATAGGGAATGGATATTTGCCGTATTGTGGATGGACATCATGTTTATTCTGTTTGCATGGCTGGCATATCCGAAATCATTTGCGGTTTTAATCAGGTTGATGCTGTTGGTTTCTGCCATCACTCTTTTAGTCCCGGTAAGCATATTCCTATATCAGTATAAAAAGCGGGAAAATGCTTTCCGACATTTTTTACCGGAACCGGATGATGAAAATGAATATGCATTATGTGAAAGTGCACCGGAAATTCTTCATCCATTTATTCATATCCTTGGGACACATTTGCGAAAACAGCATGATAAACTTGCCCAGAGCAGGAATCAGATCGCGGATTATGAAGAATATATCGAAAAATGGGTTCATGAAATAAAGGAGCCATTAGCTTTAATGGCGTTGGTGCTGGATAATCGAAAAGAAGAAATGACACCTGATGTATTTGAGAGAATGCAATACATTAAAGATCATATACAGCAGAATGTAGAACAGATCATGTACTTCTCTCGTCTGGGAACTGATCACAAGGATTATTACTGGGAGTCTGTCTCTCTTCTGTCTATATGCAAAGAGGTGACAGAGGAACATCAATCGCTGCTGACAGAAGCCGGATTTGATATAATATTTCCTTCCGCTGATTTCAAAGTTTTATCCGATAAAAAGGGATTATTGTTTCTTATCGGTCAGGCAATAAATAACAGTGTTAAGTATGTAAAGAAAGAGGGAACACCAACTCTGACTTTTCAGATTTGCCATGATGCGGAAAGAAAGCAAATTATCTTATCTATCATAGATAATGGACTGGGTATTCCAAAATCAGATCTGCCGTTTGTCTTTGATAAAGGTTTTACCGGAGACAGAGGAAGCTATATCAATCGTTCGACAGGAATGGGACTGTATCTTGCAAATAAAATGGCAAAAGATTTATCTATTGATTTGGCAATTCAATCTTATTCAGGAAGCGGTACAATAGTCATTTTATCTTTTCCGGAAATCAAAAAATGTTAACAGAAAGGAGCGTATGTGTGAAAAGAGTAACCGCAGAACAGAATCATTTCAAGAAAATGCTTATGAGCTGGATAATCATTCTTTTAATGTATCTTCTTATTGGGATAATCTTTATTACGTTTGGCTTTTTGAACGCCACTATATCGGGAGTTTGTTTATCGGTTATTCCATATCTTGCATGTGCAGTATATCTCATCATGTCGCCAGAAAGATATAGTGGAATTTTTTACATTTCAGCATTGATCATCCCTTGCTGTATTGAAAAAGTTTTATTAAAAGGGTTGAAGGCCATGCATACGGAGGGAAAATTGGCCTTACTATTAAATCAGTACCTTTCATTTTATAACGGGGTATATATCATGGCCAGCGTTGGCATCAGTATTCTTTTAGTCATCATTGTGATAACTGCCAAAAAGAAAAAGTTTTAATGCCAATCATTTATCGAGATGCAAAGTAATAAGAATATTTGAGCATATTGAGGGAAATCAAATGAAAAATAAAGAGACAGTTTCAAGTTTTGTGTAAACCCTAAAAACTGATATAAGATTTGTCAATTGATACACTGGGGCAAGACTGATGATATCGGCTTTGCCCATTATCCGCATTATATCGCGGCATTTGTGCATGTCAATACAGAGTCAGGGGCTGCGCGCCTCAGACCCCTGTGTTACGCCATTTCAGCCATCCCGGAGATGTCAGAAATAACGTCTGGATTCCAGCCGTTATTCAAAGTAGATCTCCAGCCGGGAACGAATCTGACCTCAATCCTGACAATGCCCTGTCCATTTCTTCGCGATATCAATCATTGCCGGATACAGTATTTTCAGGAGACTGTCATCCGATGGGAAGATGGTTTTGCTCTTGGTCACTTTCCGCAGCTGGCGGTTGAATCCCTCGATCGCGTTTGTCGTATAGATCAGCCGACAAACCGGTTTAGGATACTCCCTCTTAACATGTGCTTTTGCTATATAATTTTTCGAATGAGCCCGACAAACCGGGCTTTGTCTTTTAGTCAGAAACATCCACATCCAGTGCGATCTGAATATCGTACTCTGGATAAGCCTTCTTAATCTCTTCGTATATGATTTGAATTCCTTCCTTTGGCTTAATATTGAAGTTCATTACAACATCAAAGGTCATTTCCTTTTTTTCTACATCGACATAGAATCCATGAAACTGAACAGCCCAGTCATGTGCCATAACTCGCTCACGGACATCTTTCTGGATATCTGCAGCTTCATCGTTGCCAGTATTATAAGAATACAAGCCAACGCTGGCAAGAACAACGCCGGTTTCTCTGTAAATTTTTCTTTCCAGTTTTCTTGTCAGCTTATCGATTTCTTTTGCTGTCATCGTATCGGGTAATTCAAGATGAACAGAAGCGAAATCTTTATCAGGACCGTAATTATACATGATCAAATCGTAGGCGCCTCGTACCTCCGGCTCATCAGAAAGCAGCTCTTTGATCCTGTCTGTTTTTTCTTTATCTGCCCTTACACCTAAGATTTCATTCAGTGTTTCAATCATCATCTCAATCCCAGCCTTGATAATGAAACCTGCTATGATAACGCCTACATATGCCTCAAGTGAAAGACCGCTCAGCATATAAATAATTGCAGAAACCAGCACGGAGCCAGATAGGATGGCGTCAAACATTGCGTCGGAACCGGACGCAACCAGAGACCCGGAATTGACTTGCTCGCCTTTTGCTTTCACATATCTTCCGAGAATAATTTTGACAATGACGGCTACGGCAATAATAACGAGTGAAATGATACTGTAATCCGGCTTTTCCGGGTGAATAATCTTTTTGACTGACTCTACCTCGGACGTGATGCCTGCATAGAGTACGATTCCAGAAACAATCATTGCACTGATATATTCTATCCTGCCGTATCCGAGCGGATGTTTCCTGTCGGGAAGCTTCCCGGCGAGTTTCGTCCCTATGACCGTAATGATAGAGGACAGGGCATCCGACAGATTATTCACGGCATCTAAAGTGACGGCAATGGAATTGGATAGAATGCCAATTACCGCCTTAAAAACGGCAAGCAATATATTGGTCAGAATTCCTATGATACTGGTGCGAATGATTACTTTATCGCGATTTTCTTCTAAACTTACTGGCACTGTCTTATTCTCCATTTTCAATCCTCCTTCACAAATTCTAATTTACCACCTGCTATTTCCACAAAAGCCTCCCACCAAAACGATGGAAGGCTTCCTATTATTTCTTACCTTATTGCCCTTTGAACAATAAGTATCGCTTGTAAAGCTCGCTCAATTCAACAACTCCCTTTCAGACTTACTTTTTCTTACTTTTAGTATCAAAACAGTATCAGTCAGGAGATTTTTGTTTTCTCGAGCCGTTAAAATGCAGTATTTTCAACGATTTTACAACAGAAACATATTTGTTGCTGTTACTCGAGCTCTATCGTCCCGGGCGGCTTGCTGGTCAGGTCATAGAATACGCGGTTGACGCCCTTCACCTCGTTCACGATGCGGTTCATCACCCTCTGCAAGAGTTCGAACGGAATGTCAGAGGTCTCCGCTGTCATGAAATCGTCTGTCTCCACGGCGCGGAGCGCTACGGCATAATCATAGGTTCGGAAATCTCCCATGACGCCGACGGAGCGCATATTGGTGAGTGCGGCGAAGTATTGGCTGATCCTCCGATCCAGACCGGCTCGCGCGATCTCCTCGCGGTAAATGAAGTCTGCGTCCTGTACGATCCGCACCTTCTCCGGCGTGACCTCCCCGATGATGCGGACGCCCAGCCCCGGCCCCGGGAAGGGCTGACGGAATACGAGGTAGTCCGGCAGTCCGAGCTCCAGACCGACTCTGCGAACCTCGTCCTTGAAGAGCAGGCGGAGCGGCTCTATGATCTCCTTAAACTCGATGTTTTTCGGAAGCCCGCCGACATTGTGGTGGGATTTGATGACCGCCCCCTTGCCCAGACCGGACTCCACGACATCGGCATAGATCGTGCCCTGGCAGAGGAAATCCACCGCGCCGATCTTCTTCGCCTCCCGCTCGAAGATGCGGATGAACTGCTCGCCAATGATCCTGCGCTTCTGCTCCGGCTCCGAAACGCCCCGCAGCTTCTCGAAGTATTCCTCACCGGCATTGACACGGATGAAATTCAGCTCATAGCTGCCGTTCGGGCCGAAGATCGCCTCGACCTCATCGCCCTCATTCTTGCGAAGCAGCCCATGATCCACGAAGACACAGGTCAGCTGCCTGCCGATCGCCTTCGCCATCAGCGTCGCCGCCACGGAGGAATCCACGCCGCCGGAGAGTGCCAGCAGGACTCTCCCGTCTCCGACCCGCTCCCGGATTGCACGGATCTGATCCTCTACGAAGCTGTCCATCTTCCAATCGCCGCTGCAATGACAGACATCATAGAGGAAGGCGTGCAGCATTTGCCGCCCCTCGGCGGTATGCTGCACCTCCGGATGGAACTGCACGGCATAGATCTGCTTCTCCGGATTCTCCATCGCAGCAACCGGGCAGTTCGGCGTACGGGCGGTCACAGTAAAGCCCGCCGGAGCCTCCGCGATATAATCCGTGTGAGACATCCAGGTCTTCGTTATCGGAGATACCTCCCGAAACAGCACCGAAGCGGTATCCACCGTAACGTCCGTCTTGCCATACTCACTCACCGGCGCAGTCTCCACCCTGCCGCCGAGTTCATAGGCGATCAGCTGTGCGCCGTAGCAGAAGCCGAAGATCGGGATCCCCATATCGAAGACCGCCGGATCGATATGCTGGCTCTCCTCCTTGTAGACAGACTGCGGTCCGCCGGTGAAGATGATGCCCTTGGGCTTCATTTCGCGAAGCTTGTCCAGTCCGATGTCGGAAGAATATACCTCCGCGTAGACCCCCTCGTCACGGACCCTGCGCGCAATCAGCTGATTGTACTGCCCGCCGAAATCCAATACTACTATTCGTTCCTTTGTCATTCTGCATCCTCCGAATCGGAATCCTCTCCGATCAAGTAAATCTCCATGCCGAAAAGCCTCGGCAGCACCAATCGTATCCTTCTCTCGCGATGCTTCGCTTCTCCGAAGCTTTCGGCATGGAGGTTCAAATTCCTAGCAATCGTTTCTGTTTCAGCGAATCGTGAATGGCTTGCCTAAACGGTTCCCGTACTTTTCGCAGCAGCCGCTTTATCCCACACCCTGCACAGAGCGCATTTCAGCTGGACTATTCCCACATTATAGAGCGGAATGCGCGCCGCTTTCAAGCGGAAATCCGACGAAATGCCGCACCGCGTCTCAGACGATGGCGCGCAGAACCTCCAGACTCTTGAAACGGTACGGCAGCAGCTCCCGCAGCAGCACATCCACATTATCGGAAAGCTCCCTCAGCACCTCCTCTGTCAAGGTGAAGGTATAGAGCTTCCGGAGCGGGCTTTCCAGAATATACCTCCACGCGTAGGCACACGCCTCGCTGGACGGATTCGGCGGCTTCTCCGTGTATTCGCCGTTCAGATAGAGCAGGCGAAGCTCGAAGATCCGGCGGATCAGCTCGTCCGGCAGGCTCGGATTCAGGATCGCACGAAGGGAAAGGTAGAGCAGATTCACCATTTCCTCTGCCGGCAGCTCCTCCTGCGCGATGAAGTCCAGCAGCTCCAGCAGGTAGGAGCCATAGCAGGCATTACGCAGATCCAGCGCAATTTCCGTAAAATATTCCCGCACCCCGACGCTTTGCAGATTATAGCCGTTTTTTCCTCTATGCAGGAAGAAGGTGCCGAACACGAAGTTTCTCGTTCCTGCCATCAGCGGCGAGCCAGGCTTCTTGGCACCGGATGCCCAGACCGTCAGCTTACCGGCTTCCTTCGTCAGAAGCGTCAGGCGTTTGTCAAATTCTCTCACAGGCCGGGAGGAGAGTACCAGCCCGTGAAGCTCCAGCTCCTCCCTCATTCAGTACCGCTCTTTGTCCTCGCGGTAGCCGTATTCCTTCAGATAAGAACTGTTCTCCCGCCAGTCCCTGCGCACCTTCACGAAAAGGCTCAGATTCACCCGGTTTTCGACGAGCTTTTCGATCTCCAGACGCGCACCGGTACCGATACGCTTCAGCATAGCGCCGCCCTTTCCGATAATGATGCCCTTGTGCGCCTCCCTCTCACAGATAATGCTCGCCTTGATATCCCAGAGACCGTTCGGGCGCTGCTTCATCTCCTCGATCAGCACCGCTATGCCGTGCGGAACCTCATTATCCAGCTTGTACAGCGCCTGTTCCCGGATCAGCTCCGCAGCGATGTCCCGCATGGGCATATCCGTCACGGTATCCTCGTCATAATAGCGCGGCCCCTCCGGAAGGAAGCGATAGATCAGATCCTTCAGCTCCTCCATGCCCTGCTTCCGGTATGCCGATACTGCGATCACATCCGAGAGCTCCAGCAGCTGCCGGTAGCTCCCGATGATCTCATCGAGCTTCTCCTTATCCTTTAAGGTGTCGATCTTGTTGATGACCAGCACTTTTTTCTTACGGCTGTGGGAGAGCACCTCGGCGATATGCCGCTCTCCCTCTCCGATGAAGCTGCTCGGCTCTACCAGCCAAAGCACGAGATCCACATCCCCGAGCGCCTTCTCCGCGACATGATCCATATATTCCGAAAGCTTGTTCTTCGCCTTATGGATGCCCGGCGTATCATGAAAAACGATCTGTCCGCGCGCATCATCATAGACCGCCATAATCTGATTTCTCGTCGTCTGCGGCTTCCGGGAGGTAATCGCGATCTTCTGGCCCACGATCCCATTCATAAGCGTGGATTTCCCTACGTTCGGGCGTCCCACCAATGCCACGAAGCCTGATTTTGTCATCGGCATTTCCTTCTCCTTCTCTCCTTCATTCTCAGCTGAAGAGCGCTTCGACGCTGTCAAAGGCGCTTCCTGCATCCCTGACCGCTGCGCTGCCGCCGATCGTGCAGGACGCCCCATCCGCGAGGATCGCCTCCACATATGGAACCAGCGCCCGGATATCCGCGGCAGTACAATGCAGAAGCTCCTCCCGCTCCCGCTGCAGCAGCTCCTCCGTCACACCGGAGAGGTAAGCACTCAGATTCAGAAGCGACTTCGCATGGTTCGTGCGGGGCGTATCCAGCTCGGAAATCGCGCCGATAATGTACTTCATCATCGTCCGATCCGTCGCCGTAAAGCTGCGGATATAGTCCGGCAGCCTCTCGTAAACCTCCAGCGTTTCCCGCAGCTTCGGATCCCGATAAGAGACGAGATAGCCCTCACCACTCCGTCCGAAGCCTGACATACAGCCGTACGCGCCGCCCTTCTCCCGGAGATTCTTCCAGAGGTATTCATAGTTCAGGATTCCCTTCAGCGCCCGAAGCGCGCCGGTATAGGGCAGCTTCTCCGTGTCAAAGCGGCCCGTCTGCGCCACATAGTTGACCTGTGAGCTCATGCCGAAGCCCTCCCTGCGGCTTCCGGAAAGCAGGAGCTGCGCCCCCGCGGGAGCTGTCTCTCTCCGCCATCCCATGCCGGATACCATACTGTCGTAGCTCTCCTCGAACGCCCGCTTCCATTCCGGCAGGAGCGTATCTAAGCGCATATGGCAGCTCTTTTCTCCGCCCGCAGAAAGGAAGAGATTCTCCATTCGGAACAGCTTCGCGCTGACCTCCCGGAGCTTCGCTGTGAGCTTTTCCGGCGCCCTCCGGTAGCTCGCCGCGATTTCCTCGACAAACCATAGATATGCGATCCCGCCGCAGAGCTCCTGATAGCGTGCCGTCCCGGAGAAGCCCGATGTTGCACGGTTGACCGCATAGGTATGACTGCTCTCCTGCGCGCGCATCCGTTCCCTCGAGCGGCTCTCATTGAGGATCTCCATCATCCGCTTCTCCGACGCATATCTCGTCTGATGCAGGATCTCCTGCGCCAGAGAAAGCCCTGTTCCGATCTCCTCCCGGAGGAGCTTCAGATCGACGCTGAATACACCGGTATAATGCTCATAGCTTCGAAGGTCCGGATATGCCGTCATATCGAAGCTGATCCCGCCGGTATGGAGCAGGATCTCAGAGCTCAGAGCCTGCAGGCTGTGCTTCCCGGTATCCATGTAGCCGAGCACGGTCTTCAGCAGTGCCGCATAGGGAAGCTCTTCCTCCGTCAGGGCAGCGGTATTGAAATTCAGGCGAAGGTAAAGTATGCCTCTGCTCGGAAGCTCGGAGGAGAGCAGCGGGATGCCTGACGCCCGGGACACCGTATAGCGGTATTCCGCCGCCTTCGGATCGATGTCCTCTCGGGACAGGATCGGCAGCGTCCGAAGTGCTGCCTCGCTGTTTCCCTCCTCCTGGTAACGCCGGAGCGCACCGGTATCGTCGATCAGCTGCCGAAGCGCCTGCTCGGACAGCGCCGCCTTTCGCTCCGCGAGCTGTTCCCGAAGCGCCTGCTCCCGCTTCTCATGAAGCCCCCTCTCCGGTGATACGACGACCAGAGAGCTGTGCGGGTTTCTGAGCAGATACTCCCGGATCAGCGCCTCGAAATATCCCTGCTCTGCCGCCTCCCGAAGCACCGCATAGAACTGCTCCGTCTCGATATGAAGCCACGGCTTCTCGCCGTAGATCCAGCTATCCAATGCAGTCAGCCCGTAGATAAGCCCCTTCGGCGTTCTGCCATAGTCCGCTTCCCGGCACCGGAACTCATCATGGTTAATCGCCGCAAGCAGCGTCTTCCTGTCCAGCCCCTGCTCGGAAAGCGCCCGGAGCTTCTCCGTAATCAGCTGCACGAAACGCTTTTCGTCCTTTTTTGCCGCATTCTTCGCCGTAATGGAGAAATACGGCTGCAGGATTCCATCCTCGAAGCCGCCGAAGATATCCTCTCCGATTCCCGCCTCGAGGAGCGCCTGCTTCAGCGGCGCGCCCGGTGCGGAGAGCAGCGCGTAATCAAGCACAGAGAATGCCATGTTGCGCTTCGCATCGAGATTGTCCCCGATCACGATATTATAGGAGAGATAAGTGCTCTTCCGCACCGGCTCCTTCTCCCCGACAGAATACCGGATCTCCTCCCGGATCGGCTTCGAAAAGGCGGTCTGCCGCCGAAGCTCCGACGCCGGAGCAATCGCCGCATACTGAGAAAGGTATTCCCGATCCAGCCATTCCAGCCGCTCCTCCATGTCCAGATCGCCGTAGAGCACAATATAGGAATTGGATGGGTGATAGTAGCGCGCATGGAAGGCACAGAACTGCGCATAGCTCAGCTCCGGAATCATCTCCGGATCGCCGCCGGATTCGTTGCCGTAGCTCGTATCCGGAAAGAGCGAATGCAGGATGTAGCGCTCCAGCACCGACTCCGGACTGGAAAATGCACCCTTCATCTCATTATACACGACGCCGTTGATGCGAAGCTCTGATGCCGCATTCTCCAGCTCGTAATGCCATCCCTCCTGCCGAAAAATGCGCTCGTCCCGAAGGCAGTTCGGATGCAGCACCGCGTCCATGTAGACGTTCATCAGGTTTTCGAAGTCCTTCTCATTCGTGGATGCCACCGGGTAAACCGTCTTGTCCGGGTAGGTCATGGCATTCAGGAAGGTATTGAGAGAGCCCTTCGCCAGCTCCACGAACGGATCCTTCAGCGGAAAGCGCTCGGAACCGCAGAGCACGGAATGCTCCATAATGTGCGCGACGCCCGTGGAATCCTCCGCAGGCGTTCGGAAGGCAATGCTGAAGACGCGATTCTCATCCGCATTCTTCATTGTGAAAACCTGCGCGCCGGATCTTTTGTGGCGGTAAACGCACGCCTCGCTGTCGATCTCCGGAAGCCTCTTTTCTTCGAGCAGCTCATAATTCTTCATATTTTCTTTCCTCTGCAATACCTTTCCCACTCCCAAGGAAGCGCTGATTTATTTATCATTCCCGTGCCATCGGCATGCACCCCCAAAAGGCGCTCCCGCAGGCAATGCCGTCGCAGTCATATGCGCGTCATATGGAGCGCATCATATATTTCCGACCAGACGATCCTTCAGGATCGCCGCCGCCTCCCTGACGGAGAGGTGCGGCAGCATCAGCTCATCGCTGCGCGCCCCGATCGGATAGGTCGTTCCGACCCCATAGCGCTCCGCCATACAGGAGGCGCGATAGAGATTCCATTCCGAGGTCAGTATCCCGATCCGGAGCGGACGATCCTCCGCAAGGATCACCTCCGTATCCTCCGGATACAGCGCTGCATCATCGCCGATGCCTCTGCCCCTATCATAGCTGGACTCTCCGGAGAGGAGCTCCCTCTGATCCTGAAGGATCGTCTGCATCGAATACCCTACCTTCTCCTGCGTCGAGGCGGAATAGAACTCCATCAGCAGCTTCCGCTGCGGCACCTCGTGCTGTATCATGTAGAAATACATCACGCCCGCCTCTGTGCTGGTATTGTAATCGCCATGCCCGCCGGACAGCACGAACACCGTCTTCGGATTTTCTCTGTGGTACTCCAGCGCACGATCCAGCCGCGCCCGCAGCGAATTCGTTAGGCGATTGTTACGGAGATCGGTTCCCAGTACGATCACATAGTCGAGATTCCGCTCCTCCGTCGTTCCTGCGTGGGAGAAAATCAACGCCAGCGTTGAGAGCAGAACCAGCATCAAAAGCCCATAGCTCGTATACAGAAATACCGCCGGCGCGAGCCGGATTTCCTCTTTTCGCCGCTTCTTCCGCCGGATTACCCGGGTAAGTGCCAGCAGCAGAAAATGCACTGCCGAAAGCAGCGGCCAGAACCACAGAAAGGAGCAGATCCCATTGTAAAACAGAATCAGTATGAAATACGACAGTGCGGCGATCCCGCAGATCGCAAAGTACAGCTCCATACTCTCCTCCTCTTCGGAATACTCAGGATGCCCCTCCGGCACGAAGCAAATTGCCGGGCACAGGGCAGACGCTCAGCCTGACCTTCAGCCGCTGCCGGGCATGCGGGCAGGATGCCTGCGGGAGATCTGTCTCGCTGTCCCGGATTTCCAGCACCTCTGCGAGGATATCCGTGCCGTCCGGCTGCATGATCTCGAGCTGCTCTCCGACAGAAAACTTGTTTTTCTGCTCGAGATAGCACCACGCCCCGTCGCTCTCCTGCACCGTGCCGAGGTAAGTCGAGCCGGTCACATAGGTACTGGAATCATAGATATGATCCTCCGCCTGCGGCTTCCCATAGTAGAAGCCGGTCGTAAACTCGCGGTGGGTGCACTTCCCGATCTCCGTCTTGTACCACTCCATATTCGCGCAGTACCTCTCCGGGCTCTCCAGATAATCGTCAATCGCCCTCCGGTAGGTTCTCGCCACCGTCGCACAGTAGAGCGCGGTCTTCATTCTTCCCTCAATTTTCAGGGAATTCACGCCCGCCTCGATCAGCTCCGGAATATGTTCGATCATACAGAGATCCTTCGAATTGAAAAGGAAGCTTCCCCGCTCGTTCTCGAATACCGGGAAATACTCTCCCGGACGGCTCTCCTCCTGCACGCTGTATTTCCAGCGGCAGGGATGCGTACACTCTCCGCGGTTCGCGTCTCTGCCGGTCATATAGTTCGAAAGCATGCAGCGTCCGGAATAGGACATGCACATCGCGCCGTGGACAAACGCCTCGATCTCCATCTCCTCCGGAACCCGTCTCCGAATCTCCCGAATCTCCGAGAGACTCAGCTCCCGTGCACAGACCACGCGCTTCGCGCCCAGGCGATGCCAGAAAAGGAAGGTTTCATAGTTCGTGTTGTTTGCCTGCGTCGAGATATGAAGCTCTATCGTCTCCGGAAGCAGCTCCTTCGCGAGCATGAATACACCCGGATCGGCGATCAGCACCGCGTCAATCCCGGTATCCCGAAGCTCTGTGAAATATTCCCGCACACCCGGCATATCATAGTTATGCGCCAGGATGTTCGCGGTCACGAAGACCTTTACCCGCTTCTCATGCGCGATCCGAACCCCCTCGCGGATCTCCTGTATTGTGAAATTCTTCGCATTCGCGCGGAGCCCGAATGCCTCCCCGCCGAGATAAACGGCATTCGCACCATAGTCCACTGCCACCCGCAGCGTCTCCAGCGATCCCGCCGGAACCAAAAGCTCTGTTCCCCTCAATTCTCTATCATTCCTTTCCCTGCTGCTCTGTCCTTACCTCTCTCCGCCGCTCATTTTTTCACGGAAACGGAAAGCCCGTCTCCGATCGGAATGACGGCGCTTTCGAGACCCTCCTCATGCTTCAGGCGGAAGAGATACTCCCGCATCCTGCTGTGAATCGTCCGCTCCCGCCGCTCAATCTGAAAGCGGCTCTCCGCAATACTGCCGCCCTGCAGGACATTGTCGCTCAGCAGTACGCCGCCCGCCGGAAGCAGCCGGAGGAGCTCCGGCAGCCACAGCGGATACTGCGCCTTCGCGGCATCCAGAAAGATCAGATCAAACTTTTCCCCCTGCTCTGCATAGCTCCGGATCCATCCTCCGGCATCCCCCTCGAGCAGATGGATGCGGCTGCCATAGCCCGTTTCCGTAAAGTTCCGCCGCGCCCGCATAATCCGCTCCGGATAGTTCTCGATCGTCCAGAGCGCGCCGTCCGACGGCATACACTCTGCCATGGTAAGCGCGGAATAGCCGACGGCGGTTCCGATCTCCAGAATCCGCTTCGGCTTCTTCATCCGGATGAAACACTTGAGAAGCGCCGCTGTCTCGTCCCGAATGATCGGGACTGCCGCAGCAGACGCTTCTCTCCGTATTTTCTCCAGAGCCGGACTCCGATCCGGCTCCAGGGAATGTATGAATTTTACCAGCTTTTCTTCTGTGATCAAACAGCTTACCTCTTCCCTAGGAGACATCCTCGTTCCCGCCGATGACGTCCTCATTTCCGCCGATCACCTCCGCCTCCTCCGTCGTCTCTATGGGAGAAACGCTCTCGGCTACAAGCTTCTTCTCCTTCAGCTCCCTCTGCTTCTGCCCCTCCTCGCTCAGGTAGCTCAGGAGCTCGCTCAGCGTCATCGAGGTATTCAGCGTATAGCTGCCCGGCTCGAAGTCCGTCTTGTAAAGCCGCGATTGAAGAGAAAAGGCAGAAAGGTTGTCGATCAGTCCCTCCGATTGGAGCCGCGCACCGATGCTGTCCCGATCGTCTGTGAGACGAATCTCAAAATCGACATCCGTCCCCGGAGGTGCCTCCATGGCATGGTCGTAGAGCAGACCATGCCCAAAGCTGTACACCCTCGTGATGCCCAGCATCGTGAGGTAGATCACGCCAGAGAGCATGATCACCCGCCAGGCGATCTCGATCATCGCCTTCGACATGCTCTCAACGGAAGACTGCCTTTCCATTATACCTCCATGATGACCGGCAGGATCACCGGATTCCTCTTGATCCGCTTCCAGAGGAAGTCCGTGAGGCTGTCCTTGATGATGTTCTTGATCTTGCCCCAGTCGTTCACATGCCGGACGAGGCAGTCATCCACGGCGTTCTGCACATGCACCCTCGCCTCCTCCAGAAGATCCTCCGACTCGCGGACATAAACGAAGCCGCGGGAGATCAGATCCGGTCCGGAGATCAGGTGTCCGCTGTATTTCTCGAGCGTCAGCACGACGACGATAATGCCGTTCTGCGCGAGATTCTGCCGGTCACGGAGCACGATGTTCCCTACATCTCCGACACCGAGCCCATCTACGAAGATGCCGCCCGCCTGCGCACGCTCCTTGACGCTCGCCTTGATGTCCTCCCCGTCCGCATCGAACTCGAGGACATCTCCATTCTCCAGCATCAGGCACTTGTCCTTATCGACGCCGACCGCCTCGCAGAGCTTCGCTGCAGACCGCCTGTGATGATACTCTCCGTGCACCGGGATCGCATAGCGCGGCTTCACCAGCGTATACAGCAGCTTCAGATCCTCGGCGCAGGCATGTCCGGAAACATGGGTATCCTGCACAATAACCTCGGCGTGCTGCTTGTAGAGCTCATTTACAACGCGGTCAACCGCCTTCTCATTTCCCGGAATCGGATGAGAGGACATCACGACGACATCGTTCGGCGAGATGCGAACCTTGCGATGCATCCCGTTCGCCATACGGGACAGCGCCGCCATCGACTCTCCCTGCGAGCCGGTGGTAATCAGAACCGTCTGCTCATCCGGATAGTTCTTCAGATTCTCTATGTCAATGAGGGTTCCCTCCGGAATCTTGATATAGTCAAGCTCCGAAGCGACGCCGATGACATTGACCATTGAACGCCCCTCGACCACGACCTTACGGTTGTACTTCGCCGCGGTATTGATGACCTGCTGCACACGATCTACATTCGATGCGAAGGTCGCGACGATGATACGGCTGTGCTTATGCTCCGAGAAAATCATATCGAAGGTATGCCCTACCGTCTTCTCGGACATCGTGGAGCCCGGCTTGCCCGCATTGGTCGAATCGGACAGCATCGCGAGCACGCCCTTCCTGCCCAGCTCCGCGAAGCGCTGCAGATCGATCGGATCTCCGAATACCGGCGTGTAGTCTACCTTGAAGTCTCCGGTGTGAATGATGACGCCTGCCGGTGTGTGGATGGCAAGCGCCGCCGCGTCCTGAATCGAGTGGTTCGTCTTGATAAACTCGACCTTCAGGTCGCCGAAGCTGACAGACTCACCGAACTTCATCGTTTTCAGCTTGACCTTCTTGTCTATACCCCGCTCGACGAGCTTCCGCTCAATAAGGGCACAGGTCAGCTTCGTGGCGTAGACCGGTACATTGATCTGCTGAAGCACATAGGGAAGCGCTCCGATATGATCCTCATGTCCATGGGTAATGACGAAGCCGCGGATCTTCTCCATCCGGCTCTTCAGATAGCTGATATCCGGAATGACAAGATCGATGCCCAGCATATCGTCGGACGGGAAGGACAGTCCGCAGTCAATGACGAAGAGATTCTCATCCGTCTCCACCGCCGTAATATTCATGCCGATCTGATCCAGACCGCCCAGCGGGATCAGCTTCACCCTGCCGCGGCTCGTCGCCTTCGGCGCTCTGCGGCTGTGCGCACGGCTCTCCATCTGCTCCTCCGCCCAACTCGTCTCCCGCGGCGTATGATCCCTTCCGTTTCCGCTTCTCCGCACTTCCCGACCGCTCTCGCTACGGCGCTCCTCCATGCGGCTGCTCTCCGCTCTGCCGCTCCGTCTGCCGCCCTTCCTTACCGTGTTCTCCGCAGTGCGTACTCCGCTCTGCCGCTCTGTCGGCTTCTCTCCGCGCCTTCCTGCCGTATTCACTGTATTATTTACTGTATTATTTCTCAATGGTAATTCCTTCTCCTTCTAGAATCTTCGCGAATACGTCCATAATGGCATCCGCCTCTTCCTCTTCAACAAACTCATAGTCCGCCTCGGCATCCTCCGGCGCGGACATATCCCTCATTACATAGCAGACACCGTCTGCATCCTCCGGCGCGTCCGTTACCAGAATGTAGTTTACGCCCTGTACCGTCGTCTCTTCGAGGATCTCCAGCTCCAGACTGCCGTCCTCGGACTGCAGCCTGATCGTGCTTGCACTCATATTATCCTATTCTTCCTTTCCCGAAATCGGCTGCTTCGCCTCCTCCATAGCCCTCTCGTGCAGATACGCCTCGAGGATCAGCTGCGCCGCCACCTGATCGATAACCCGCTTCTGCTCTGCGCGCGGAACCCCGCTCTCATCCAGGATCTCCCGCGCCTCCATCGTCGTCAGGCGCTCATCCATAAGCTCCACCGGCACATTCACCCTGGCACTGAGCAGCCTGCGGAAGGCTCTCGTCTTCTCTGCCCGCTCACCTTCCGTATCGTCCATGTTAAAAGGAAGTCCCAGAATGATCCGCTCCGCCTGATACCGCTCTGCCAGCTCCGCAATTTCCTTCAATGTCTTCCGGAGCATCGACTCCCGTTCCCGCTTCAGGGTCACGAGGGGCTGGGCGATCAGTCCCGTCGGATCCGTGATCGCCACCCCCACTGTCTTGGAGCCATAGTCCAAGCCTAAAATACGCATAGCCCACCCTTTTCGAGACAGGGACAATCCGCCCTGCCGTATCCGTCCCACGCACAGCTCACCCCGGATCAAAGTCTTCCTGCGTTACGCTCTGCCCGGAAGACATCGCGTAAAGCGAATGGCTTACCTGAACTGCTGCCGCAATCTCGCCGCACTGATGGCGGGCCTCTGCGTCTCATACAGAAAAAGTCCGTCCCGCTCACGCCAGGACAGACTTCCGCGCTCTCTTCACTTCAGCTTCGATTCCACATAGCTACGCATCAGCTCCTCCAGAATCTCATCCCGTTCCACCTTCATAATGAGACTTCTGGCGCCCTTGTGGCTGGTGATATAGGTAGGATCCCCGGACATAATATATCCCACGATCTGATTCGTCGGGTTATATCCCTTCTCCGTCAGCGCCTCGTAGACCCTCCTCAGAACCTCTTTTACGTCGAGACTGTAGTCCTGCATCGGGCGAATAATCTGCGTACTCGTAAAATCATTATTCATGCTGTCACGTCCTTCTAACAACTTTATATATTTTATCCTATTTATACCGGCTTCGCAAGTACATAAGTCTTACATATTTTCCTGCCGGAGGCTCGGATTATTTCGCCAATTTGACCGGAGGCATCCGGAAAGCACTCCGCCGGAATCCGGAATCGCACATACTGCCGGTTTAAGCCTGTCAGGTATGCCCTGCCCTCCTCCGTCAGCAGCTCCTCCAGCAGGATTTTCTCCTCCCGGTGCAAAAACCTTGTCCGGAACCGTTCAGAGCATTCCTGCTCAAGCTCGAGCAGCTGCTGGGAGCGCGCCGCCTTCACCGCCTCCGTAAGCTGTCCCGGCAGCTGCTCCGCCGCCGTGCCCTTCCTCTCTGAATATTTAAACACATGAAGCTCATAGAAGTCCATCTCCCGTATGAAATCGTAGGAATTCTTAAAGTCTTCGTCCGTTTCTCCCGGAAATCCCACGATCACATCCGTCGTGAGCGCCGCCTCTGGGAAGCTCTCCCGCAGAATATGCGCGCTCTCCCGAAACGCCGCCGTATCATAATGCCGGTTCATCGCACGGAGCGTCCTGTCCGAGCCGCTCTGCAGGGAGAGGTGGAAATGCGGGCAAAGCGCCGGGATCTCGCGAAGCGCCATGACGAAATCCTGCGTAATGATCCGCGGCTCCAGACTGCCGAGCCGCACCCGTTCCACTCCCGGAACTGCGGCGACCGCCCGGATCAGCATGAGAAGCCGCTCCGACGGAAATGCACTCCGCACCGCATGTTCATAGCTCTGCCGCTCGAGATCCAGCCCGTAGGAGGAGAGATGAATGCCGGTCAGCACCATTTCCCGGCAGCCCTCCGCTGCGAGCTTCCGCGCCTCCCGCATCGTATCCTCCATGCTCCTGCTCCGGATACGCCCCCGGACATAGGGAATAATGCAGTAGGAGCAGAACTGATTGCAGCCGTCCTGCACCTTGAGAAAGGCGCGCACCCGTCCGCTGCGTTCCCCTCCCTCCATCCGTTCGAACGCGCATTCGCTGCGGAGATCGGGCACGAAGGAACGCGCAGCCGCGCAGTCCTCCCGTCGGTAATTCCGAAGGATCGATACGAGCGCGCTCTTCCGGTTATTGCCGATCAGGATATCTACCGTCGCATCCCCTTTCAGCTCCTCCTCTCGTGCCTGCACATAGCAGCCCGCCGCGACCACTACCGCAGCTGGATTTTTCGCCCGCACCCGGTGCAGCATCTGCCGTGACTTCCGATCCGCGATATTCGTCACAGAGCAGGTGTTGATGATATATACGTCCGCGGGCTCCTCCCAGTCTACAACCGCCGCCCCCGCGTCCCGAAGCTCCCGGAGCATCGCCTCCGCCTCGTAGAAATTCACCTTGCAGCCGAGATTATGCACCGCCACTCTCAGATTTCTGATTTCCATTTCTTTCCCCTTGCCGCTTGACTATCTCCCCCCATATTGATAAATTATATAGTATGTATACGTCCTGCGAGCAGGGCGCTGCCACAAATATAAATCCTATTTTTAAGGAGGAATCAAGCGTGAAAACTGTTCGTATCTCACTGAATTCTATTGATAAAGTCAAGTCCTTTGTGAATGAGCTGGTTCGCTTCACCGACGTTGACTTTGACCTCGTATCCGGCCGCTATGTCATCGATGCCAAGTCAATCATGGGCATCTTTTCCCTCGACCTCTCCAAGCCGATCGATCTCAATGTGCACGCCGACCAGAACCGCATGGAGGAGATCCTCAGCGCATTGACGCCGTACATCATTGCCGAGTAATCATTCTATCTTAAATATGAGAGATTCACAAGACGAAAGTGTATGCGGAGCTTCCCTGCACTTTCGTCTTCTGTTAAAGGAGTTTTATGCTTTATCACAGTTTTCTGATTAAATATGCCGAGATCGGCACGAAGGGCAGGAACCGCTATGTCTTCGAGGATGCACTGGTGCACGACATCCGCATGAAGCTGCGGAAAGCGGAGGGAGAGTTCTCCGTGACCCGCGAACGCGGACGGATCTATGTCAATGTAAAGAGCGAGCGCTATGACTATGACAGCGTCGTTGATGCGCTCCGGCATGTCTTCGGCATCATCGGCATCTGCCCGATGGTACAGCTTGCGGGCACGCATGATATTTCCGTGCTCTCCGAACAGGTCGTCTCCTATTGGCGGCAGGTCTACGGAGACAGGATCGTCTCTTTCAAGGTAGAGACCCGCAGAGCCGACAAGGGCTTCCCGATGCAGTCCGGAGAGATCGACGCAGAGCTCGGGCATCAGATCCTCTCTCATTTCCCGAATACCTCTGTAGATGTGCATCATCCGGAGATTCGTCTCCATGTCGAGATCCGGCAGTTCATCAATCTCTATTCCGAAATCCTCCCCGGCGCGGGCGGTATGCCGCTCGGCACCAACGGCAAGGCAATGCTGCTCCTGTCCGGCGGGATCGATTCCCCGGTCGCCGGCTATCTCATCGGTAAACGCGGTGCACTCATCGAAGCGACCTATTTTCATGCGCCGCCCTACACCTCTGAGCGAGCAAAGCAGAAGGTGATCGACCTCGCGAAGCAGGTCTCGAAATATACCGGCCCGATCGCCCTGCATGTCGTGAACTTCACGGACATCCAGATCGCGATCTATGACAAGTGCCCGCACGAGGAGCTGACGATTCTGATGCGCCGCTATATGATGCGGATCGCAGAGCGGATCGCGAGGGACCGCGGCTGCATCGGGCTCATTACCGGAGAGTCGATCGGACAGGTGGCGAGCCAGACGATGCAGAGTCTGGTCTGCACCAACGAGGTCTGCACCCTTCCGGTCTACCGTCCCGTTATCGCCTTCGACAAGCAGGAAATCATCGACCTTTCCCAGCGGATCGGCACCTACGAAACCTCCATCGAGCCTTACGAGGACTGCTGCACGATCTTCGTGGCGCGTCACCCGGTAACGAAGCCGATTCCGGAGAAAATGCGGAAGTCCGAGCAGAATCTCCTGCCGGAGATCAGCGAGATGGTCGATAAGGCGGTCGAGAGCGCCGAGCTGATCTGGTGCGACCCGTTCCGGTAGGATACAACAGAGGGAACAAATGGAGAAAATCAAGGCAAGCGGTAATGCCGGGCGCGTCATTACCATGGGCTTCTCCACCACCCCCACGAAAACCACGAACTTCGACATCACCGCCAAGGAGCTGGACATCCGAGGCTCGCGACTCCAGAACCACAAATTTCAGGAGGTCATCGATCTGGTCAATGCAGGCAAGGTCGACCTCGATCACAAGATCTCCCATGTCTGTGATTTCCGCGAAGCGCAGAGCGGGTTTGACTTCAACGATACGCACGACCCCTCCATTCGAAAAATCGTATTCACGATGGAGGGAGCCCCCTATTCCGTGCGCAAAGACATATCATTTTCTTTCTATACAGCTCAGGCGACTTCCCTCACCTTTTTTCTCGCAATGACACTGACCCACTCTCCCTGCCGCCCAACCGAAAGGAGCTCGAGCTCCTCCTGCGCCCGGAAGGCGGCGAGCACCTCCTGCTCCCGTGTGTCGAGGATTCCGGAGCTGATGAAAATCCCGCCCGGCTTCAGAAATGCCGGCACAACCCCGGTCAGCAGCACAATCACCGGCGCGAGGATATTCGCCGTCACGAGATCATAATGCCCATAGCCGAGCTCCCGCCGGAGCGCTTCATTCTCCGCTCCGATCACATTGCCGATATACATCGAAAACATAGAGGCAGTGAGACCGTTCTTCGCAAGATTGTCTCTAACCGCCGGGAGCGCCTCCGGGTCGAGGTCAGTTCCTGCGACATGTCCCGCGCCAAGCTTCAATGCGGTGATGCCGAGGATACCGGAGCCGGTTCCCAGATCCAGCACCTCCATCCCCTGCCGCAGATACTGCTTCAGCCCGCGGATGCAGAGCTGTGTCGTCTCATGCATTCCTGTCCCGAAGGCAGTCCCCGGGTCGAGCTCGATCAGAAGCTTATCCTCCATGCCCGCCGGAACCTCCTCCCAGCTCGGCTTAATCAGGATATCCTCCACCACGAACGGACGGAAGAAGCTCTTCCAGTTATTGATCCAGTCCTTGTCTTCCGTTTCGGAGCTCTCTATGCTGCCATCTCCCACCTCACAGTAGGCGCGCATCCCCTCGATTTCCTCCCGGACGGCACGAAGCAGCCCATCAAGCTCTGCCTCCGTATAGAGGTTCGCCGTATTCGGCATATAGCTCATGTCCACCGAGGGATCGCTGCGGAGCCGCTCTGTCTCTATGAGCCGCGCCGCCTTCTCCTCCTCCGGCACGACCTCCACATAGAAGCTGACCTCCGCGGTTCCGTCATCCGGCCCGAGCTCCGGCAGGATATCGATGAACATCCCTTTCGTATCCTCCTCGGACAGCGGAACACGATCCGAGATCTCTACTCCCTCGATGCCGAGCTCCATCAGATTCGAGACGAGGATCTCCTCTGCCTCCGTGGTCGTATGTATCGTGAATTTTCTCCAGATCATTCTCTTCTCCTATCGCTTCTGCATCTGCCCGGATGCAATGAGGTCTGTAAGACCGCAGCAGCCCAAGACAACGTCCCCTAAGCTGCACAGCAGCGCACGGAACTCATGCGGCATATGCGCTTCTTGCCGGATCATCCCACGCTTTTTTGGCTCTGCGCCTGCCGGCACATAGCCTTTTCGATTTCATCTGCGCTTCCCTAGTGTCTTTGGAAGCGGCGCAGCATCGGCAGCAGCTCCCGGAGCGCATCTATACAGAGATCCGCCTCCTCCTTCTCGTTGAAGAAGCTGAAGGAGAAGCGAATGGTCGAATCCAGCAGCTCCTGCGGCACACCGATCGCCCGCAGCGTCCCGGAAATGCCCGGATGATTCGAGGAGCAGGCGGAGCCGGAGCTCACATAGATGCCCCTCTCCTCCAGCGCATGCAGCAGCACCTCCGCGCGCACGCCCTCGAAGGACGCAGAAACAATCTGCGGCGCACCCGCCTCACCCTTTTCCGAATGCACCGTGACTCCCGGCAGCTTCTCGAGCTCCGTAATGAAATAGTCCTTCAGCTCCCGGAGGCACGCAATCTTCTCCGCATGATTCCGGTATGCCAGCTCCGCGGCGAGTCCCATTGCGGCGATCCCCGGAACATTATGCGTTCCGGAGCGCATATCCTCCTGCTGCCCTCCTCCGTAGAGCAGAGGTCTGATATGCACCCTCTCATCAACATAGAGGAAGCCTACGCCCTTCGGCGCGTGCAGCTTGTGCCCGCTCACGGAAAGCAGATCGATTCCCTCCTTCTTCGGGCGAAGCTCATACTTGCCATAGGCCTGGATCGCATCCGTATGGAAGAGTGTCGCCGGATTGCATGCCTTTACCAGCCGCCCGATCTCCGCAATCGGCTCCAGCGCACCGATCTCGTTGTTCACATACATCACAGAGACGAGGATGGTGTCCGGACGGATCGCCGCACGCAGCTCCGAAAGAGAAATATGCCCCCGCCTGTCTACCGGCAGAATCGTGATCTCATATCCCAGCTCCGCGAGGAGCTCAAGCGGCTTATACACCGCCGCATGCTCCACATTGCTCGTAATGATATGCTTTCCCTGCCGCCTCTTCGCAAGCGCTGTCCCAAGCAGCGCTGTATTGTCGGACTCCGTCCCGCCGGAGGTGAAGAGGATCTCCCGCGGCTTCACGCGAAGCGTCTCCGCGACCCGCTCCCGCGCCTGCCGGAAATAACGCTCCGCCGTCATTCCCATCGTATGCTTCGAGGACGGATTGCCATAGTCCTCCGTCATCGTCCGCCGCATCAGCTCTATCGCCTCCGGATAAACCCGGGTCGTTGCAGAATTGTCAAAATAAATCTCTCTCATCCTATCCCTCTCTGCCCATCCTCATAGCTGCGCTCCAGCGCCGTCATCAGGAGGCTGAGCGTCGTGATCGCCGCCGTCTCCGTGCGAAGGATCCTCCTGCCGAGGGAAACCGGCTGCACCCCATGCGCGAGTGCTGCCTCGATCTCCCCCCTGGAGAAGCCGCCCTCCGGCCCGATAAAGACCGCGATTCGCTTCTTTCCGGCTCTCTGCGAATCCCAGGGCTGCGCGAGATCCCGGAGCACCGAAAGCAGCGCCGTCATTCCCTCTGCATTCTCATAGGGAATCATACGACAGTCAAAGTCCGCCGCCAGCTCCATCGCCTCCCGAAAATCCATCGGCGCCGCGACCTCCGGGATGATCGAGCGCTTCGACTGCTTTGCCGCCGCCTCCGCAATCCCCTGCCAGCGCATGACCTTGGCTCCGGCTCTCTTCTCATCCAGCCGCACTACCGCATTCTGCGTCCGCAGCGGAACAATGCGGAATGCGCCCAGCTCCACCGCCTTCTGCACGATCAGCTCCAGCTTATCTGATTTCGGAAGACCCTGAAAGAGGTGAATCTCCGCCGGGAGCTCGTGCATCCGCTCCCGAAAGCAGATCCGAAGCAGGAGCTCCCCCTCTGTGATCTCCGTAAGCTCGCACACATAGTCTGTCCCCGTCCCATCCGAGATCAGGATATGCTCCCCAAGCTCCGCCCGAAGCACCGTTCTCAGATGCCTGTAATTCTCGCCTGTGATATGCACCGTCCCGGATACGATCTCGGACGGCTCGACAAAAAAATGATGCACGCTGCCCCCCCTTATAAAATGTCTCTGCCGATACCGCACTCTGCACAAATTTCACACGTAACTTCGCCATATCGCAGCGCGCATGCCGCATTTACCTGCATGACAGAGGCTTATCCGGCAAGCTCCATCAGTCCCAGATACTATATATCAAACGAAAAGGGAATTCAATGGCGGGGAAAGCAGGGCACGACAGCGAAGCAGTGAAATACACGCCAAAAGGAGGCACCCCACACCGCTGCGGACTACCCCCTCCCTTTATAAACCGTTTTGTCTTTCCCTCAACAGTCCCTATATTCATCCCGCTCGCCGCACGCCTCTGCGTACTTTCGGAGTGCATCCTTCTGCGCCTTCGTGAGCCTCTCCGGAACCGTTACGACAATGGTCACGAAGTGGTCGCCGCGCAGGCTCGGGTTCTGGAGAGAGGGCACGCCCTTTCCCCGAAGGCGCATCTTCGTCTCGGACTGTGTCCCCGGCTTGATGCTGAGCTCCACCGGCCCATCCACGGTTTTCACGATGGTCTTGCCGCCCAGCGCCGCCTTCGCGAAGCTGATCGCCTCCGCAGAGTAGATATTATTGCCCTGCCGCTTAAAGAGCGGATGCTGGGATACGGCGATGTTCACCAGCAGATCTCCTCTCGGTCCGCCGTTCGTGCCCGGATCGCCCCCTCCGGAGCGCCGGAGCGTCTGTCCGTCGTCGATCCCCGCCGGGATCGTAATCTCGATGCTCTTCTGCGTCGTGATATAGCCCTCGCCGCGGCAGTCCGGACACTTCTCCCGAATGATCCTGCCGGTTCCATGGCAGTCCGGGCAGTCTGTCACCTGCTGCATCGTACCGAACATACTCTGTCTGGTCATCACGACCTGTCCCCGCCCGTTGCACTTCGGACAGGTTTCCGGACTGCTGCCCGGCTTCGCGCCGCTGCCGCCGCAGGTCTTACACTCCTCCTTGTAACGGATCTTCACCGTCTTCTTCGTGCCCTTGATCGCCTCGTCGAAGCTGATCCGGACAGCAGTGCGGATCGAAGCGCCGCGGGTCGGCTGGTTCGAACGCCCGCCGAAGCCCCCGAAGCCGCCCCGGCTGCCGCCGAAGCCGAAGAGGTCTCCGAAAATATCGGAGAAATCCATATTTCCGAAGTCATAGCCGCCGAAGCCGGAGCTTGCTCCCGCCGCGGAACCTGCCTCGAACGCCGCATGACCGTAGGTATCATACGCCTTCCGCTTCTCAGGGTCCGACAGAACCTCGTATGCCTCGGAGCACTCGCGGAACTTCTCCGCCGCGCCCGCGTCTCCCGGATTCGCATCCGGATGATACTTCTTCGCGAGCTTCCGGTAAGCTCTCTTGATAGCTGCATCATCCGCATTTTTTTCTACGCCGAGAACCTCGTAATAGTCTCGCTTTTCTGCCATTTTCTCTCCCCCAGAACCAAGGCGGCGCCTCCTCCCGGAAGCCATCCGCCTGTACAATACCGGAAAACTTCACAGCGGATTCCGCTGTGAAGTTTTCGAATTTCTATGTCGTGACCGAAGACTCAGACCTCCTTGAAGTCGCCGTCCACCACATTATCGTCGCTCGCGCTGTCCTGCTGCGGCGCGCTGCCCTCTGCCTGCTGCGCTGCACCCTGCGATGCCTGCGCCTGCTCATACACCTTGGCAAACAGCGCCTGCGAGGACTTCATCAGGGTCTCCTGCGCCGCCTTGATGCGCTCTGCTCCCTCCTTCGTGATGCCCTCAAGCGGGTTCGCTGCGAGCACATCCTCCAGCGCCTTAAGATCCGCCTCTACCTGAGACTTGTCGGAATCGGAGATCTGTGCTCCCACATCCTCCAGCGCCTTCTTGGTCTGGAATACGATGGAATCTGCACCGTTTCTGACCTCGATCGCTTCCTTCTTCTCCTTATCCGCCGCCTCGAACTGCGCCGCCTCATTAACCGCCTTCTCGATGTCCTCCTTGCTCATACTGGAGCCGGAGGTAATCGTGATATGCTGCTCCTTGCCGGTGCCCTTGTCCTTCGCCGATACGTTTACGATGCCGTTCGCATCGATGTCGAAGGTAACCTCGATCTGCGGTACGCCTCTCTGTGCCGGCAGGATGCCGTCCAGCCGGAACTGTCCGAGGGTCTTGTTGTCCCTTGCGAACTCTCTCTCTCCCTGCACCACATGGATATCTACTGCGGTCTGATTGTCCGCTGCGGTAGAGAATACCTGCGAGATTCTGGTCGGAATCGTTGTATTCCGCTTGATCAGCGGAGTCGCCACGCCGCCCAGCGTCTCGATGGAGAGGGTCAGCGGTGTGACATCGAGCAGGAGCACATCGCCCGCGCCTGCGTCTCCCGCGAGCTTACCGCCCTGGATCGCCGCACCGATCGCTACGCACTCGTCCGGATTCAGCGTCTTGGACGGCTCCTTACCGGTCAGCTGCTTTACCTTCTCCTGTGCCGAAAGCATACGGGTGGAGCCGCCGACGAGCAGCACCTTGGAAAGCTCTGCCGCAGTGAGTCCGGCATCGCGAAGTGCATTCTGTACCGGAACAGCGGTTCTTTCTGTGAGATCTGCGGTGAGCTCCTCGAACTTCGCGCGGGTCAGGTTCATATCGAGGTGCTTCGGTCCCTCTGCCGTCGCAGTGATAAACGGGAGATTGATCTCCGTCGTCGCCGCGGTGGAGAGCTCCTTCTTCGCCTTCTCTGCCGCCTCCTTCAGTCTCTGGAGCGCCATATTATCCTTGGAGAGGTCTACGCCCTCCATCTTTCTGAACTCGGAAACCATCCAGTCGGTGATCCGGTTGTCGTAATCGTCGCCGCCGAGGTGCGTGTCTCCGTTGGTGGACATAACCTCGATGACGCCGTCTCCGATGTCAATGACGGATACGTCGAAGGTGCCGCCGCCCAGATCATAAACCATGATCTTCTGCTCTTTATCCTCATCAAGTCCATACGCCAGCGCCGCCGCCGTCGGCTCGTTGATAATTCTCTTCACATCGAGTCCGGCGATCCTGCCCGCATCCTTCGTCGCCTGCCGCTGCGCGTCATTGAAATACGCAGGAACCGTGATGACAGCCTCTGTCACCTTCTCTCCGAGATATGCCTCGGCATCCGCCTTCAGCTTCTGGAGAATCATCGCGGAGATCTCCTGCGGCGTATAATTCTTGCCGTCGATGGAAACCTTGTAGTCCGTCCCCATGTGTCTCTTGATCGAGGAAATCGTCCTGTCTGCGTTGGTTACCGCCTGCCGCTTCGCCGGCTCTCCGACCAGTCTCTCGCCGCTCTTCGTGAACGCTACGACAGACGGTGTCGTCCGCATCCCCTCTGCGTTGGCAATGACGGTCGGCTTGCCGCCCTCCATAACCGCTACGCAGCTGTTTGTCGTACCTAAGTCAATTCCGATAATCTTTCCCATATTGTCTCCTTTTCCGCCCGCTGTCCGGACTGTACTCTATACCTTTATTTCTTCACCTTCACCATGGAGTGCCGCACCACCGTTCCCCGGAAGGTGTAGCCCTTCTGCAGATCCTGCGTGACTGTATCCTCCTCCGCGTCGCTCTCGGTGTCGGTCATCACCGCGTTGTGCTTCGCCGGATCGAACTTCTGTCCCTCCGCCTCGATCACGGCGACATCCAGATCCGCAAAAAACTTCTGGATCTGCCTGTAGATGCCCTGCACGCCCTTCGCGAAGGCATCCTCTGTCTCCGCCGGCACCGCGGCGAGCGCACGTTCGAAATTGTCCACGACAGGAAGCAGCTTTTCGATGACATCCCGCGCGCCCAGCTCGAACATCTGGGACTTCTCCCTGTCGGAACGCTTCCGGAAGTTGTCGAACTCGGCGTAGAGCCGTGTATACTTATCCGTCATTTCCAGGAGCTCCTGCCGGAGCTTCCGCTCCGCAGGGCTGCCCGCCTCCTCTGCATGCTTCCCGGCATTCTCCTCCGAAGAGCCCTCAGCATCAGAGCTCTCCTCTGCGGCCGCTGCGCTGGCCTCCGTCTCCGCCGGCGCGTCGTTCCCGGCTGTATTGCCTTCCTGCCGTGCATCCGCCCCGCCTGCCCTCATTTCCTCGGTACCCTGCACCTTTTCGTCCTTCTCTTCCACCTTTCGCTCCTTTCTCCCTGTGCTCCCTCTATCGGAAGGCTCCGTCCATCTCATTCATCAGCTTCGAGAGGATCTCGAGCACTCTCTCATAGTCCATCCGCTTCGGCCCGATGACGCCGATCGTGCCCTTCATGCCGTTTCCGAGCCGGTAGCTCGCTGTCACCACCGAGCAATCCGCCATATTCTGTAACGGCGATTCCTTGCCGATATAGACCTGAATCTGCCGCTTCGTCGCCTCCGTATCCTGCTCGACGCCCTGTATCAGCTCGATCAGTTCATCCTTCTGCTCCAATGCGGAGATCAGCTTGGACGCATTGTCCGAATCCGTCAGCTCCGGATACTTGAAGATATTGGTCGCGCCGGAGGTATAGATCTGCAGGTCGCTGCCGTCATAGCGGAGCGTCTCGACGATGCCCCTGAGGATCTCCCGAAGCGTCTCCCGGAACTCGGAGCGGGCGAGGATCTTTCCGCACCGCTCCTCCGTCAGGCTCTCCACGCTCAGCCCGGAAAGCTCGTCATTGAGAAGAAGATTCAGGGAGAGTATCGCGTTCGAATCCGGATGCTCGCTGCCGCCGAGGAGAATCGTCGCCGTCTTTATGATATTGCCCTCCAGCATGATAACCAGAAGGATCCGCAGCCCGTCGACGAGGGAGACCTGAATGAACTTGATCCTGTTCTTCTGCAGACTCGGACCCGTGACCATCGCCGCGTACTCGGTATTCTGTGCGACAGTACGCACCAGCGTCTTCAGCGTATTCTCCAGCTTGTCCACCCGTTCAAACATACTGGACTTGACCTCGTCCAGCTCTTTCCGCTGATGCTCCATCAGCTGGTCTACATAGAAACGGTAGCCCTTGTCGGAGGGAATCCTGCCCGCTGAGGTATGCGGCTGTAAAATAAAGCCCATCTCCTCCAGGTCGCTCATCTCGTTCCGAATCGTAGCGGAGCTCAGGTTCAGTCCGGAATACTTGCTGATCGTCCTGGATCCGACCGGCTCTCCGGTCTCCAGATAGTTCTTAATGATGGTCGTGAGGATCACTACCTTACGACTGTCCATCTCCATCTGCCCGCCCCCTTTCTGAAGAATCCGCCTGAGCCTCTCCTCTTCATTAGCACTCGAAATATATGAGTGCTAACATCTACTGCATATAATACTCGTACAGCGGGAGAGTGTCAAGGTGTTTCTGTTAAAAAAATCCCTGCCCTCTTTAATGGGCAGAGATGGAATAAAAATACGGTGTTTCTCATTGTATCAGGTAAACCTCCGCATTCGTCAGAAAATTCGCGGCCTCCCTGTGGGAATTGAAATAGATATCGATATGCCGGTTCTTCACCGCACCGCCGCAGTCCTCCGCGACATACTCATGTCCATTGATCAGAACATGCGTCCCGTACGGAATGACGCGCGGGTCCACCGCGATGGTTCTGCCCGCCGCCGCGTGTCCGCCTGTCGCGGTGCGGCTGCCGTAGCCCTCCGAGCATTGATAGCAGGAGCAGTAGCCGGTCAGCCGGAATGTGCCGAGCAGCGTCAATGTCCGTCCGTCCGCCATTTTCAGCGTATTCCCATTCTCCTCCACGTTTTCCTCCGGCTCTGCCGATGCCGCACTCTCCGCCGCGTTCTCCTCCGCCGGGCCCTTCGCATCCTGCTCTCCGCTGTGGAACACCACCGCCCGCAGCACGGTCGCTCCCGCATAGACACTGTGCATCGGCTTCCCGAGCACGAAGCTGCACGCCAGCAGCAGACTCAGACATAGACACATCCTATTTCGTTTCTTCCCTGTGAATCTCAAAATTTTTCCTCCAAAAAACAGAAAGCGGCAATTTCCCATTCCGGTTATATGCCGCCGGGCAAAACAGCGGGGGAGCACGCGCACTCGAAGCCCTCGCGTACTCCCCATCTCAGGCTGCTTCCTGCAGCCTCCGTATCTCTCGCGAAGCCCTACTTCGCGATGGCAGCATAGACCTCCGCAGACTTCGCGCCGCTTCGGGTTACCCCGACTGCCTCCTCCCTCGTATCGAAGTAAATGTCGATAAGCTTCCCCACGACCTTACTCCCCTTATCCTCCACCGTATATACGGTATCTCCGATAAAGACCCTCGTCCCGAGCGGCAGCAAGCTGAGATCTGCCGCGATCGTATGGTTCGCGGTCGGCGTCGCGCCGGAATAGGTCTTGCCGTCTCCGTAATAGCCGACGATCCGGAAGCTCCCCAGCGATTCGCCCTTCTGATACCGCTTCGACTCCTCGGTCACGACAATGCCGAAGGGCGTATCTCCTGCCCGGAAGCTCTGCCGCTCCTTCTCCGGCGCTTCCTCCGCCTCCACGGCTTCCTCCACCGGATGCTCCGTCATATCCTCTCCCGTCCCCTGCATCAGATTACCGGAACGCACGGCGAGCGGCTTCCCATCCCGAAAGCCCGGTCCTGCCTCCTCCGCCAATGCCGGTATGCTCCAGAGTGCGGACAGGCAAAGCAGCAAAAGAAGCTTCCTTCCCATCTTTTTCATTTCGTACCCCCATGCCGAATGCTTCGGCGCCGCTGGTCTTACAGATCCTGCACAATGCCTGCCGCGGTTCCCTGATGGAACCTGCTGCACTCTCGCACCGTTAACAGGTATTCGGCAGCCGCGCTTTCATTCTCTTCGCACATTTGTTCTCCGATTTGTCCGAACTTTTGTCCAACATAGCCGATTTCGGAGGGATTGTCAAATTACGTTTTTCTAACCGAATTGGTCAGAATTCTAAATTTTTTATAAAATACTGCATAAGTCCCCTGTCAAGCGGACGAACACGAGGCAAGCTTGCTTGCACGAGCATTCAGACATTTGAATTGCAAACAAAGATGTCTCTCAGCTCGTCAGCAGCAGCTCCACCGCCATCCGATCGCGCAGGTTGCCGTTCTTGATACCTTCGTCGTAGAACAGGCAGCGGCTGAGGTAGCCCTGCAGGCTCTCCATGGTATAATGCTTCGCCTGCTCTGTCAGCTTCGGCACCGCCCACGGGCTGACGCCGATGTACTTCGCCGCATCGTTCCTCGCCATCCCCTGCCGGACGCACTCCTTCGTGAGGAGCAGCTGGTTGAAGCTCCGGCGCAGCAGCGCGAGGATCTTCATCGGCGCCTCCTGCAGGGTCAGCAGATCGCTGTAATGCCGCATCGCCCGTTCGGTATTGCCGAGGCTCAGCTCCGTAATCATGTCAAATACCCGATCCTCGACATTCGCCGTGCAGATCTGCCCGACATCCTCGTCCTCCACGATCTCCCGCTCCCCGGTATAGGCGATCAGCTTCTCCAGCTCCCCGGAAAGCCGATCCATGCTCCTGCCGCTCCGTTCGATCAGACGCTCCATCGTCGAGGAACGTACCTTCTTCCCTGCCTTCATCAGATAACGCGCCGCCCAGCCGGAGAGCATACGCACATCCTGCTCCGCCAGCTCACAGACGAAGCCCTTCTTTTCGACCAGCTTATAGAGACGGTTCCGCTTATCCGCCGCCTCCTCGATCAGCATAAGACAGCTCGTGTCCGGCAGCCGCTCCAGATAGGCGCAGAGCCTCTCCGGCGCCGTTCTTCTCAAAAGCTCCGAGTCCTTCCAGACGACCAGCCGCTTCTCCGCGAAAAACGGCATCGTATCCAACGCGGAAATCAGCGTATCGAGATCCGCATTCCCCTCGAAATAGCTGTAATTCATCCCGTCCTTCCCGCCGAACTTCTCCCGGAAAAGCCGTAGATAAGAGCGCTTCAGATAATTCTCACTCCCATAGAGCAGATAGATGGGCGAAAACTTCCCTTCCTTTAAATGCTGATTCAGCTCCTGATACCTAAGCTGCTCCTCATCCCGCTGCTGATATGACCTATTCCCCGCCAAAATCCCTTCCCTCCCGTTCCCCACATCCCTGCTGCTCCCTCCCCTGCACTTATGCCCTGTATTCCCGGCAGTACAGGAAAGCCCTTCGCAATTCGTCGGAATAAAATCTGTTCACATGAGCTGCTGCCCCCATTTTATCCCGGCACATAGATTTGCACAAGCTCCCTTTCCGGAATACTCTGCTTTTGCGCAGCCGTTCAGCTAAGCAGAGCTTTATGAAAAATCCGTTGAATTCCCATTTCAAATCCACAGCATTTGTTTCTGTTTCAGCGAATTGCGAATGGATTACCTGCACTGTTCCGCTTTTGCCCTGCTTTTTCGCGCGTATCGCGCGCTCCCACTGGAGTACGGCAGCGAATCGTGTTATAGTGTATCGAATGGAGAAGCTTATGAAATTCGAAAACAACTGTCTGGAGCTCTATATCCACATCCCCTTCTGCACGAAGAAATGCAGCTACTGCGACTTCCTTTCCTTTCCGGTCGGAATCCGGGAGCACGAGGGATACGTTCGCAAGCTCTGCGAGGAGCTTCGGTACCGGAGCGGGGATGCAGGCGGTTATACCGTAGGGAGCGTCTTCCTCGGCGGCGGCACGCCCTCCGTGCTCGCGCCGACCCTCATTGCCCGGATCATGGAGACCGTATACGCGAACTACGCGGTCGCGCCGGACGCGGAGATCACCATAGAGTGCAACCCCGCCTCCACGCTCCGCTACAAGTTCTCGCTCTACCGGGAGTCCGGCATCAACCGCCTCTCTCTGGGGCTGCAATCCGCGAATAATTCCGAGCTCCGGCGGCTCGGCAGACTCCATATCTTCGAGGACTTCCTGAAAAGCTACCAGAATGCGCGGCTCGAGGGCTTCCGGAACATCAATATCGACCTGATGAACGGCATCCCGGAGCAGACGCCGGATTCATGGCGGAAGACCCTCCGGAATGTGCTCATGCTGAAGCCGGAGCACCTCTCTGTCTACAACCTGATCCTCGAGGAGGGCACGCCCTTCTACCGGCTCCACCGTGCCGGTACGCTGGAGCTCCCCACGGAGGACAGTCTCGTCGAAATGGACAATATCACGAGGGAGCTTTGCCTGAAAAGCGGCTATCTGCGCTATGAAATCAGCAATTACGCCCGTCCCGGCTTCGAATGCCGCCACAACTACGGCTACTGGTCAGACGTCCCCTACCTCGGCTTCGGGCTCGGCGCCTCCTCCTATTTCAATAAGAAGAGATTCCGAAACCTCCGGAATTTCGCGGAATATCTGGCGCTCGACTTCCAGACGGAGGCGGCGGCGCAGTTCCCGCAGCTCTATGCCGAGCAGAGGGAGCTGTCCCGCAAGGAGCAGATGGAGGAATTCATGTTCCTCGGGCTCCGCCGCGTCTCCGGCGTCTCCGAGCTGGACTTTACCGCCCGCTTCTCCGTCGAGCTGCAGTCCGTCTTCGGGGAGAAGCTCCGGCAGTTTGTATCCATGGGGCTGATGCGGCACGAGGGCTGCCGCTACCGCTTCACCGAGCGCGGCATGGATGTCAGCAACCGCCTGCTCAGCGAATTCCTGCTGGAATAAGGTTGCTTTTTCGTCCGCTTTTTCCTTTCTCCTCGATGCAGGCTGCCGCGGAGAGGCGCATTTCTACATTCTTACATTCAAGACTTCTCCGCAGCCTTTCCCAAACTGTAAATGAGGAGGAAACACATGGAAAATCTACTGGTCAACGTATTGGAATCGCAGGGCATCTGGACTGTTCTATTCGTTTTTCTGCTGCTTTATCTCATCAGAAAAAACGACAGCATGGATGAAATGCAGGAGAGGCGGGACATGGACGGCGCTCTTCCAGTCCTACCGTATCCCCTGCTCCGGAGCCGGTGTCGAGCGGCTGATCGAGGCGGCGCGTCACGAGCTGGCATAGGGCTTCGCAGAGGACAATGCCAACAATATCACGCCTTACGGGCAGTGGTACGGCATGAACGGGAGCTCCTGGTGCGCCATGTTCGTTTCCTACTGCGCCTATCAGGCGGGTGTTCTGGATGAGCTCGTGCCCCGCTATGCGTGGTGCCCGTCCGGAATGACATGGTATAAGAATAAGGGAAGATATCATAAGCGAAACACCGGCTATATCCCCAGAAAGGGCGACATTATCTTCTTCTACAGCAATGCGCAGGGAAGAGTCACGCATACAGGCATCGTCGTAGACGGAGATGCCAAAACCGTCATCACCATCGAGGGAAATACCAGCAAGGAGAAGGTCGCCATGAAATTCTACGATCTGGACACGATCCGAATCGATGGCTACGGAGACAACGGCGGAGAAAGGATCTACACCAGCACCGCACCTTCGCAGGAAATTTCCCAGAAAACCTTCCGTCTGCGGGAGGACTATGAGAAGACCATCCGCTACGGCACCACGTTCTGGATCCGTCTCAACAACCCGAATCCGAACCCCGTTATGGATCGGCAATAGATTTCCTATGTAAGGCTCATTTCAATGCGCAAAGAGCGCCGGAGCCTTTCCGCCCCTGCGCTCTCTGATTCCCTTGACTTTACTTCATCCAGACACCGTCCGCACCGACCTTATGCCCGTCAGAGGTCATCTCATTGACAGCCATGCTGCCGTCCGCCTTCAGGAAATACCACTTGCCATCCTGATTGAGCCAGCCTGTCCGCATCGCTCCGGAAAGCTCATCAAAATAATACCATTTGTTATTGAAGCTAAGCCAGCCTGTCTGCATTGCCCCCGAAGCATCAAAGTAATAACTTGCGTTGTTTGCCCTGACAAGACCTGTACACATATACTCGTCCTGCCCGAAAAGATACCACTTCGAGTCAAGCTTCGCCCACTGCGCGGATGCAAAGCCCGCTCTTGTCCCGTCAGCGGCACGCAGCTCCAGCCTCCACTTTCCGTTCACATTGACCCACTTCCCTGCATTCAGAGAAGCCCTGTTCGTCATGACCGTCTGTACAGGCAGAATGCTGCTGCCTGCCTGCCGGGCGCTCCCTGCACTTCTTCCGGAACCGCCTCCGCCGGATCTGTTGCTTCTGCCGGATCTGTTTCCTCCTCCGGATTTCCGGCTGCCATCCGGCTTCCCACTGCCGCCATTCTGCTGATTTCCGGCATTGCCGTTCTCATAGAGTGCACGCAGCGCCTCCTCTTTCTTTTTCAGCGCCTCTATATTTTTATCGGTATCCTCCTCAGATGCCCACTCATCCTCCTGTACCGCCCTCGCCGTGCGCAGCGTCTCGTCATAAGCGCGCTGAAAATCTTTCCCCGCGTTTTGATACTTTTTTCCGCTCTTTGCCGTCTCGGCTTCGCTGATCTGCTTCTTCAGCTCCTCTGTCTTCGGAGAGCTTCCTGTCAGGGCATCCCTTGCACTCACGACGTGAGCAATCTCTTCCTCAATCGTTTTCTTTCTCAGGGGCGCCGGGATATACTCCGGATTGTCCCGGGTCTTCTCCAGCAGCTCACCGGCATCCTTCAATGCTTTATCATAGCTCTCCCTTTCCTGCTCCGGAGCCCGCTTATATCGGATGCTCCTCTTAACGAGCTCTCCCCTTTCTATTTCCTTCTGCAGATCCTCTGATGCCCTGCCATTCAAGGCACTTTCCGCATCCTTCAGATCCTGCATCGCCCGATCCGCATCCCTTGCCGGAAGATTGGGCAGCTTCAACATTCCTTCAGCCCGCTGAAATGCATTGAAAAAACTCTCCTGCACTTCCTCATCTGCGTCCAAAAAAATATTCTTATAAAATATTTCACGCGCTCTGCTGACCGCATTTTTCAGCTCCTTCAGCTTTTCCTCCGAGGCAGGCGCATCCACATCATCAAAGGCTTCCTGCTCCAAAGATCCGTCCTCCGGAGCCTGTACATCCTCCGAGGTCTCCTGCGGCACAGGCACAGCCTGCCTTTCCTCCGGAGCCTGCTCCTCCGCCGCGATCTGTCCATCCTCTGAAGCCTCTTCCTGCACGTTCGCAGCCTCTTCCGTCACTGCGCCCTGTCCTGCATCAGACGCATCCGCCGCCGCCTGCCGTTCCAGCCCATTCGTGTCCTCTTGAACCGTCTCTTCCGCAGTCACCTCCGCTGAAACCTCTTCTACGGCAGCTTCAGCATACACGCTGAGCGGCGTGATCGTCCCCATCGCCAGCGCCGCGCTCAAGCCCGCTATAAATACCACGTTTCTTTTCCTCATACTCGTCATATTCTCCTTTTCTGATATCAAATAGACAATACCATACGTTATGTTAATTTTTTGTTAAGAAAAAGGCTTCCTGCGCCAGATTTTACTCTGACACGGGAAGCCCCGTCTGCCGCTATTCTGTTTTCTGTCCAAGGTCCTTATCTCACGTGGCGGATCCAGCCCTCCGGTGCAGCGATTCTGCCGCTTTGGATGCCGCTCAGAGTCTCATAGAGCGCCGCTATTACCTCTCCTGCCCTCTCCATGCCGCTCGGGAAAGCAATCGTCTCCTCATGCGCTGCGATTCTCCCGACCGGAGAGATCACCGCGGCGGTTCCGCAGAGTCCGCACTCCGCAAAATCCCGAAGCTCTGTGAAGCGCACCGGACGCTCCGCTACATTCAGGTGGAGATAATGCTCCGCTACATAAGCGACGGAACGCCGCGTAATCGATGGGAGGATGGAGGGAGACCTCGGAATGACGAGATTTCGCTCCTTATCTACGAAGATTACATTGGAACCGCCGGTCTCCTCGACATAGCTCCTCGTCGCCGCATCGAGATAGAGGTTCTCCGCATAGCCTGCCTCATGCGCAAGCACAGAGGGATGCAGACTCATCGCATAATTCAGTCCCGCCTTGACCGCGCCGGTTCCATGCGGCGCGGCGCGGTCGAAGTCCGAAACCTGCAATGCGATCGGACTCGCTCCGCCCTTATAATACGGACCGACCGGCGTCGCGAAGAGCCGGAACTGATAGCGATCCGCCGGTTTCACACCAATCACCACACCTGTTGCGAACTCATAGGGACGGAGATAGAGTGCCGCGCCGGAGCCATAGGGCGGCACCCAGTCCATATTCGCACGTACGACCTGATCCACCGCGTCCAGAAATCTCTCCTTCGGAAAGGGCGGCATCTCGATCCGCTGCGCGGACGCATAGATCCGCTCTGCATTCAGATCCGGGCGGAAGCAGACGATAGAGCCATCCTCCCAGCTGTATGCCTTCAGCCCCTCGAAAACCTGCTGACAATACTGGAGGATGCCCGCGGACTCGTTCAGCACTACATTCGCATCGTCGGTGAGCGCTCCCGCGTCCCATTCGCCGTTCTCCCAGTTTGAGACATATCTTCTGTCGGTCTGCCGATATTGAAAGCCGATATTGCCCCAGTCCAGATCTTTCTTTGCCATAGCTCGCTCCTCTCCCTCACGGCGCTGCCGCATTTACCATAACATCAGGTTATGAATTTTTCATCTAGTATAGTCCCGAATTTTAGTAAATGCAATTGTTTTTTGCAGCAGTTCAGGGAAGCAGATCTTTATGTGACGGATATGACAGCGGGAAAAAGCTTGCCCATAGCGATCGTTTCTGTTTCAGCGAATTACGAATGGCTTACCTGAACTGTTACTTATATAGATTCTTCGGGCCCGGCGCAGAGATCTCGTAGCGCTCCCCATCGCTCACGATCCGTATCTCCCCCAGCCTTCCTGTCTCCAGTATGCGCACCGAATGCCGGTCAAGCAGCCGGAGCGTCTCCCGGTGCGGATGCCCGTAGGAGTTGCCTCTGCCGTAGGACAGCAGCGCATACTCCGGCCGGCAGCATTCCAGCAGCACTTCCGAGGTACTGGTATGAGAGCCGTGATGTCCCGCCTTCAGGATATCGAGATCCGGAAATTCACCACATGTCTGCATTACCTGAAGCATGACCGCCTCCTCTTCCTTCGGCATATCTCCGGTAAAGAGCATATGGAAATGTCCGTATTCAAGCAGCAGCCCGCTCGAATGCCGGTTCGCGTCCTCCACGAAGCCCGTACCCAGCGGGAAATAGCAGCGGAGACAGAGCTCCGGGCTCCCGTCTGCTGTCCGAAGCAAAACCGCGTCCCCCATCCTGACATAGCGAAGCTCTGTCCCGCGAAGCGCCGAAAGCTCCCGCAGGCTGTCATAGCGGGCATCCCCCTCTGCTGCCGCGGGAAGAAGCAGCCGCCGAACCGGCAGCTCCCCCTCAGTCAGCAAGGCAAGTATCCCGCTGGTATGGTCGCTGTCCGAGTGACTGATCACAGAGAGATCGATACTGTCTATCCCCTGTGACAGGAGATAGGGTGTGAGGACATTTTCTCCGAAGTGCCGATTCGAGCCGGAACCGCAGTCGATCGTGATGACCCGCCCTCCGGAGCGGAGCACGAAGCCGTCTCCCTGCCCCACGTCGAGCGCAGTGATTTCCAGCCCCGCAGGCGCCCGCCTCGGAAGCCGGAGGAGCGCTGCCGCAAACAGCAGAAAAAACAAAGGAAGCAGCAGACTCTCCCATCTTCCCCCCGCATTGCCCTCCCTTTTCTGCCCTGCCTTCCGTACAGAGCACCGCCGTCGGGACAGAAGGCCACTCAGGGCAAGCAGCGCCGCATAGTAATGAAGCATTTCCCGCAGCCCCGGCCTGCCCGGCGTCAGATACGCACCCGGAAGCCGCGCCGCGAACGCGCAGAGCCGGTCATAGAACGAGAGCACATTGTGTCCGGAGGACAGGAGAAGCCGCGCTCCCAAAGCGAGCCCCTCTGTTACGAGCCCCGTCGGCGGAAAGTCCCTCCGGAGGAAAATACAGAACAGCAGCTCCGGAAGCGAGGCAAGCAGCAGTCCGACAAGTCCCGAAGCAAGCAGGGCAGAGAAGAGAGGGAGCACCAGCAGGTTCAGCAGCAGCGCATAAAGGGGGATCTGAAAGAAATGGAAAAGCGTCAGGGGAAGCAGGAAAAGCTGTAAATAAAATGCACCGAGAAGCCCCCGCAGCCCCCCTCCCTCCGGCATCGGCAGCATTTCCGTGAGTCCCAGCGCCAGCACCGCAAGGAAGCTGAGCTGGAAGCCGGAATGCGTGAGCAGCAACGGATTTTCGAGGAGCAGGATAATAGCGGAGAGCGAAAGAGCGGAGAGCATATCGTAGCTGCGCCCGAGTATCCCCGCCAGGAAGCGAAGCTGCAGCATCAGCACCGCCCGCAGCACGGAGGGAGCGCTGCCGCAGAGGATGCCATAGGACAGGATCACAAAGATACTGAGGAGATTTGCCGGAAGCAGCGGCAGCCCCAGCATGCAGAGCAGCCGGTGGAAGCCGAGCCCGATCAGCGAGAGATGCAGTCCGGAAACCGCAAGGATATGGGCAATCCCGTTTTTCCGATACTGCTTCTGTGTTTCCTCCGAAAGCTCCCCCCGATTGCCGAGGAGAATCGCCTGATACACGCCGCTCTCCTCCTCTCCCGCGAGGGAATGCAGCTTCTCCTGTAAATATCTCCGGAGCCTCTGCAGGCTTCTTCGATACGGAGAGCCCTGTCCTGTGGCGGCAGAAAGCGCGGTTCCGGAGAAGCTGCCGCTCAGACCGAGCGAACGGGAATAATCCAGAAAGCTGAACTCTCCCTCATTCGTCGCAGGCTCCGCAGGGAGAAGGCTGCCGAGTACCTGCACCTGCTGCCCCGGGAAGCAGTCCGCCGAACCGTCCAGATAGACGCGCAGGCTGCCGCAGCTTCGGTGATAGCGTTCCCGAAGCTTCGGATCTGCCGTCTCCGGAAGCGATTCCAGACTCCCATAGGCGCTGGATACGAGGCAGCGCCGGAGCTTGAGTTCTGTCTTTCCTGCGGCGAAGCTGCTGTCTGCGACCGTACCCTCCAGCAGGAGCCGCTGCCTGCCGAAGGCTGCAAGCGTCTCCTGATACGCCGTGAGATGTGCAGAAACCATGCGGAAGCGGACAGCGGAGCCGAACAAAAAAAGGAGCAGCAGGAAAAACAACCGTGCAGAAAGCCGGTTTTTACGGAAATGCAGGAAGAGGAAGAGGAGATAGAGAAGAAGCGGCAGGCAGCGAAGCATGCCGGGAAGCGCCGGAAATACCGCAAGCTCTCCCAGCAGGACGGCGAGCGCCGCCAAAAGACAGGGACGTTTCAGCATAACAGCTCCCAAGAGAAGACAAAAGTATTTTCTACAGCATAGCCCGAAACCGCGTCTAATGCAAATGAAAAGAATATAAACAGAGAGATCGGCAGGCGGCAGAAATCGGCACAATAAAAGCCTCCCGTTTAAAACGGGAGGCTGCTCTGTCCTTAAACCCTTAAATTATGCCATTGTACCGACAGCCTTGTAGAGCTGACCGATCTTTCTGGAAGCGTTGTTTGCCTTGTAAACGCCCTTGCTCTGCGCCATGGAGATCTTCTTCTGCGCCATCCGAAGCATGGTATTCGCGGTCTCCTTGTCCCCAGCCTCCACCGCAGCAAATACCTTCTTCATATAGGTCTTGACCTCGGAGCGGATCGCTCTGTTCTTCTCATTCTTCGCCTGTGCGATTGTTACTCTCTTCTTCGCGGATTTAATGTTAGCCATCTTAGCCACCTTTCCAAACTGAAATCTGCATTACTAATTACTATATAGTATGGAAACGGAGCGCTCCGCTTCCCTCGTTTCGACGCCTGGACACGGACGGCTCGAAAACATTCTTTGTTATCATATATAAAAGGGATATCCTTGTCAATACAAAACGCCGATTTACGGCGGAAAAATCACCGGAAATCGCTGGAAAAGCACGCCTCCGCATGGTATAGTCTAAACGACATTCTACACACAGGAGATAAGGGAACGCGAATGGCAAATATCGACCGGAGTAAAATCAGAAATTTTTGTATCATCGCCCACATCGATCACGGCAAATCCACGCTGGCGGATCGCATCATCGAGAAGACGGGCACCCTGACCGAACGCGAAATGCAGTCACAGGTGCTCGATAATATGGATATCGAGCGTGAAAGGGGCATCACGATCAAGTCCCAGAGCGCCCGCATCGTGTACAGGGCGCAGGACGGCGGGGAATACCTCTTCAACCTGATCGACACGCCGGGGCATGTGGACTTCAACTACGAGGTCTCCCGTGCGCTCGCTGCCTGCGACGGAGCGATTCTGATCGTCGACAGCACACAGGGCATTCAGGCGCAGACTCTGGCCAATACCTACCTCGCGCTGGATCATGATCTCGAGATCCTGCCGGTCATCAATAAGATCGATCTTCCCTCCGCAGACCCGGAGCGGGTCGCGCAGGAGATCGAGGATGTGATCGGCATAGAGGCAATGGATGCGCCGCGAATCTCCGCGAAAACCGGCCTGCATATCGAAGAGGTACTCGAGGCAATCGTCCACAGGCTCCCCGCACCGAAGGGTTCTCCGGAGAATCCCCTTCAGGCGCTGATCTTCGACTCCCTCTACGATTCCTACCGCGGCGTCATCATTTTCTGTCGTGTGAAGGAGGGTCGGGTCGCGAAGGGCAGCAATATCCGGCTGATGGCAACCGGTGCGGAATTCACCGTGACCGAGGTCGGCTATTTCGCGCCGGGACAGTTCATCCCCTGCGAAGAGCTCAGCGCCGGCGCGGTGGGCTATCTCACTGCCTCCATCAAAAACATCCGGGATACCCGCGTCGGAGATACGGTCACGACTGTCGAGCATCCCGCCGGAGCCCCGCTGCCGGGCTACAAGAAGGTGCAGAGCATGGTTTTCTGCGGCATCTACCCTGCGGATACCCAGCGCTATCCGGAGCTCCGGGACGCGCTCGAAAAGCTGCAGCTCAATGATGCCGCACTGAACTATGAGCCGGAGACCTCCGCTGCGCTGGGCTTCGGCTTCCGCTGCGGCTTCCTCGGACTGCTGCACCTCGACGTCGTGCAGGAACGGCTCGAACGGGAATACGACCTCGACCTCGTGACGACCGCCCCCTCCGTTGTATACCACATTTACAAAAATGACGGATCGATGATCGAGCTGACCAACCCCTCCAACCTCCCCGATCCGGCAGAGATCGATCATATCGAGGAACCGGTCGTGACGGCGGAGATCATGGTGACACCGGACTATCTCGGTTCCATTATGACCCTCTGTCAGGAGCGGCGCGGCGTCTACCTGTCTACCGACTATATCGAGCAGAGCCGCGCGGTTCTGAAATATGAGCTGCCGCTGAACGAGATCATCTACGACTTCTTCGACGCGCTGAAGTCCCGAAGCCGCGGCTATGCAAGCTTCGACTACGAGCTCAAGGGCTACCAGACCAGCAGGATGGTAAAGCTGGATATTCTCGTGAACCGGCAGCAGATCGATGCGCTCTCCTTCATCGTCCACGCAGACTCCGCCTATGAAAGAGGCAAGAAGATGTGTGAGAAGCTGAAAAACGAGATCCCGCGTCAGCTCTTCGAGATCCCGATTCAGGCGGCGATCGGCGGACACGTCCAGGCACGCGAGACCATCAAGGCGCTCCGCAAGGACGTCCTCGCGAAGTGCTACGGCGGCGATGTCTCCCGTAAAAAGAAGCTGCTCGAGAAGCAGAAGGAGGGAAAGAAGCGGATGCGTCAATTCGGCAATGTCGAGATCCCGCAGAGCGCCTTCATGAGCGTGCTGAAGCTCGATTCGGAATAAGCTTCGTTTAAGAACAATAAAAGATAAGTAAAAGAGGAGGGACTCCGACCGGAGCCTCTCCTCACACTGTATAAGCACCCTGTCATGCAGTCAAATGCGATGCAGGCTTGCTTACGTAAGCATTTGACTATATGACAGGACATTCCGGCAGCGGATTTATCGTTTTTCCAGCTCCGGCATGCGCTCGATCAGCGCGCCGCCGAGCCCATTCTGCCCGATGTGACAGGAAATCAGAAGCGACAGCGGATTCACGACGATCTCCGATCCGAGCCGGTTCGGAAATGCCTCCCGCAGCTCGTCCGCAAACGCCTCCGCCTGCTCGCGGTTGTCGGTATAGGCGACAGCGATATAGCAGTTCTTTCCCTCCGGATCCCCGTGCTTCTTCGCGAGATCCTCCCGCAGTCCGGCGATGATCGCCTCCTTCACCTGCCTCGTGGTTCGCACCTTTGTATAGGAATCGAGCTTCCCGCCCTTCACGATGGTGAGCACCGGCTTGATATGGAGCAGCGTCCCGATCGCTGCCGCAACCGGCGTGATCCTGCCGCCCTTCTTCAGATACTTCAGTGTATCCACCCCGATAAAAATACTGTTCGAGGATGCCTCCCGGTTCAGGATGTCCCGGATCTGATCCGCCGGATACCCCTTCTCCGCCAGCTCCTTCGCGAAGAGGCAATGCTGCCGCTGCACGACCGAGACACCGCGGCTGTCCGCTACGAAAACCCTTCCCTCATACCGCTCCTCCTGCGACAGCATGATCGCCGTCTGCGTAGAGCCCGAAAGCCCCGAGGTCAGCGGAACATGTACGATCGCATCGCATTCCCTGAGCAGCTCGTCCCAGACCCGCATCACGTCCTCCATCGAGGGCTGCGAGGTCGCGACCTCCGCACCCTGCTCCAGCCGCTCGAAGAAGTCCTCTCTCGTAATATTGATATCTTCGAAAAATTCCTGCCCGTCGATACGAAACGGCATCGGCACTACCCGGATGCCCAGCAGTCTGCTCTCCTCCTGCGATATCCCGGAGCCGGAATCTGTGGAAACCTCTATTTTCATATCTGTTCCTCCAATTTTCCATTTGATGATATCGAAAAAGGGGAGCTCTGTCAATTCGGAATCATTTCTCTATAAGGAGAGACTTTCCGGTCATTTCGGCAGGCTGCGGCAGCTCCATGAGCTGGAGAAGCGTCGGCGCGACATCCGCCAGACAGCCGTTTTCCCGGAGCGTATACTTCGGATCGGCGTTCACGAGAATGAACGGAACCGGATTCGTGGTATGCGCCGTGAACGGCTCGCCGGTCTTCTCGTCGATCATCTTGTCCGCATTGCCGTGATCCGCTAAGATGAAGAGCTGCCCATCCGCCTTCTTCACCGCCTCTACCACTCTGCCGACCGCCTCATCGACCACCTCAATCGCCTTCACCGCCGCCGGGATCACGCCGGTATGTCCGACCATATCCGGATTCGCGAAATTCGTGATCACGAGGTCATATTTGCCGGAGCCGATCGCCTCCACCATACGGTCGCAGACCTCCGGACAGGACATCTGCGGCTTCAGATCATAGGTCGCTACATCCTTCGGAGACGGTACGAGGATTCTGTCCTCGCCCGGATTCGGCTCCTCTACGCCGCCGTTGAAGAAGAAGGTCACATGCGCGTACTTCTCCGTCTCCGCGATCCGTACCTGCCGGAGTCCGAGAGACGCCACATACTCTCCGAGGGTATTCGTGATACTCTGCTTCTTAAATGCGACCAGCTTGTTCGGAATCAGCGGGTCGTAGTCAGTGAAGCAGACGAAGCAGGTCTCGATACGGTGCGGCCTCTCAAAGAAGCGGAAATCCGTATCACAGAAGCAGTGCGTCATCTCCCGGGCACGATCCGGACGGAAATTAAAGAAGATTACAGAATCGCCGTCCTGAATGGTCGCGGTCGGCGCGCCGTCCTTCTGAATGACGGTCGGCTCCACGAACTCGTCCAACACCTCTCTCTGATAGCTTGCCTCGATCGCCTCCGATGCAGAGGACGCGGTCACGCCGACCCCCTTCGTCATCGCGTCATACGCCCTCACGACTCGGTCGTAGTTCTTGTCACGATCCATCGCATAGTAGCGTCCGGAGATTGTCGCAATCTCTCCGACCGAAAGCTCCGCCATCTTCTCCTCTACCGCCCGGAGGAAAAGCCGCCCGGAATCCGGCGGCGTATCCCTGCCGTCGAGAAAGGCATGGAGATAAACCCGCTTGAGCCCATTCCGCTTCGCAAGCTCCAGCAATCCGAAGATATGCTCCAGATGAGAATGCACGCCGCCGTCGGAAACCAGCCCCATCAGATGCAGGGCAGAATCCTTCTCCTGACAGTTCCGCACTGCCGCGAGCAGCTCTGCATTTTCAAAGAAATCTCCGTCCTGAATCGACTTGCTGATGCGGGTCAGCTCCTGATAGACGATGCGGCCGGCGCCCATATTCATATGTCCGACCTCAGAGTTCCCCATCTGCCCGTCCGGAAGTCCGACCGCGAGCCCCGACGCGTAGCCGGGAACGAACGGGCACTCCGCCTCGAGCCGATCCATGACCGGTGTCTCCGCCATCGCGATGGCATTTCCCTCCTTCTGTGGGTTCAGTCCGTATCCATCTAAGATCAAAAGTACAACAGGTTTTCTATTCGTCATTTTTTCCTCCGAATCTGTCGCAATGTACTGAAATTTAAACATTGTTCAGTTTATTACAAAGCAGCCCCATAGTCAATCGCTGCACCGTCGGGATTCGGGAAAACTCCCATGTCGGGGAGGATTCGGGAACTTCTGCCAATAACAAAGGAGAGCCGCAGAAGCAGCCCTCCCTGTATTCCCTGTATCAGCCGAAGTATCTCTTCAGCAGTCCGGCAAACGCCTTGCCATGTCTTGCCTCATCGCGTGCCATCTCATGTACAGTATCGTGAATCGCATCGAGGTTCAGCGCCTTTGCCCTCTTCGCGAGGTCGGTCTTGCCCGCGGTAGCGCCGTTCTCTGCCTTCACACGAACCGTAAGGTTCTCCTTGGTGGATGCGGATACGCACTCGCCGAGGAGCTCCGCGAACTTCGATGCATGCTCTGCCTCCTCGAAGGCTGCGGTCTTCCAATACTCGCCGATCTCCGGATACCCCTCGCGGAACGCCACTCTGGACATCGCGAGATACATACCGACCTCAGAGCACTCTCCCTCGAAATTTGCACGGAGGTCAGCCTTGATATCCTCCGGCGCGTCGGAAGCCACGCCTACGACGTGCTCTGCCGCCCATGTCATCTCTCCGCCCTGCTCGATGAACTTCGAAGCCGGCGCCTTGCAAACCGGACATACCTCCGGAGCCTGCTCGCCCTCGAACACATAACCGCATACCGAACATACCCAAGTCTTCATAGTCTTCTCCTTTTCTTTTGAAGTTCAGGCACGGCTCCTCCCGTCCCTGAACAGACTCAACCTTCCCGATTTCCTGTAATCGGTTTTCCCGCCGCAGGGGAACGATGCGGCGTCCTGTCTCCTACACCGCCTGCTTCTCCCTGCAGTCGTCGCAGATTCCATGGAATACCAGCTCATGTCCCGTGATCTCCGCAGGGAGAAAGTCCTCCGCCCGCATGTCCAGATCCTTCGTCACCTCTATCGGCACATCGAATATCCTTCCGCAGCGGTCGCAGACGAAGTGATAATGATTGGAGGTGTTCGGGTCAAAATGATCTGCACCGGACACGAAGGAAAGTTTCTGGATCTCCCCCACCTCGGAAAGCAGCTTCAAATTCCGATAAACTGTCGCGAGGCTGATGTTGGGATCCTTTTCTCTCAGTTCAGCGAAAATGAGATCCGCTGTCGGATGATCGTGATGAAGCTTCAGCTGCTCCTTCACGGCCTCCCTTTGTCTCGAATAATTCATCCTGCTCCTTTCTGTCGTATTCCACTCTGCCGGAATGTCCTTCCAGTAATTCAGAATAATAATCATTATCAACTCTTTGATGAGTATAATTCTTTCTTCTGGTTTTGTCAAGCTGATTCTGTCATAAATCCCCATGCCGGAAATACAGACATTGCAGCAGCTGAAATCTGTGCATTTCTTTGCATTATAACGGAAATGCAGCACAGTTTCAACATGCTTTATATAGTATTATAAAAAGAATAAAGATCAATTGTCCGCGTCCTGCGGAATTGCATTTCTCCGCATTTTTCTTTATAATAAGGAAGCTTATACGCATCACTTTTTATTCATACCTGTTGTCCTGTCATATAGTCAAATGCTTTTGCGCGCAAGCTTACAGCGCATTTGCCTGCATGACAGAGGACTTATACATAAGAAAGAGGAAGGAAGCAGATATATGGGACAAATCAAGGTAGAGAAGGCGCCGATTGAGGGCTTGTACGTCATTACGCCGACGGTGCACGGAGACGAACGCGGCTATTTCATGGAGACCTACAATCAGCAGGATCTCCGTGAAGCGGGGCTCAATATGATTTTCGTGCAGGACAATCAGAGCATGTCCGTAAAGGGCGTGCTGCGCGGGCTGCATTATCAGAAGCAATACCCGCAGGGCAAGCTCGTCCGGGTCATCCGCGGACGGGTCTATGACGTCGCCGTCGATCTCCGGAAGGAAAGCCCCAGCTACGGGCAGTATTTCGGCGTAGAGCTCAGTGCGGAAAATCAGAAGCAGTTCTATATTTCCGAGGGCTTCGCGCACGGCTTCCTCGTGCTCTCCGATACCGCAGAATTCTGCTACAAGGTCACGGACTTCTACCACCCGGGCGACGAGGGCGGGCTCGCCTGGAATGATCCGGAGATCGGCATTCGCTGGCCGGAGCTCTGTGGGAACTATGCAGGCACCGCCTCCGCAGAGGGCTACCGCCTTTCGGACGGAACCCCTCTTACGCTCTCCGAAAAGGATCAGCGCTGGCTCGGACTTCGGGACAGCTTCCGCTTCGAAGGGTAACGCAAAATGAAGAATCCGGATCTTCGCATCCTCCGCTATGAGATCCCGAAAAGCCTGGACGGCATCCGCGTCGGGGCTTTTCTTCGTGAAAAGGGATATTCCAGACATATTCTGAGCCATCTGAAGCGTACGAATCTCCCGGACTGCTGCGGCATCACACGAAACGGGGAGCATATCTTCACCACGCACCGGCTCTCCGGCGGTGACCTTCTCGAGGTGCGGCTGCTCGAAACGGACGAGAGCGAGTATGTCCCGGAGAGTCCGCTCCCAATCGACATGATCTATGAGGATGAGGATATCCAGCTCATCCAGAAGCCTGCGGGACTTCCCGTTCATCCCTCCAAGGGGCACTTCGGCGACAGTCTCGGGAACGCGCTCTGCTACTATGCGCATCACAGTCTGGGAAAGGAGAAGTTCATCTACCGTGTCATCAACCGCCTGGATCGCGATACCAGCGGGCTGCTGATCTGTGCGAAAAACATGCTTGCCGCCGGCGTGCTGGGTGCGGCGCTCACCGCGCGGGAAATCCGGAGAGAGTACCTCGCGATCTGCTGCGGAAATCCGATGGAAACACTGGAAAGAGGGCTCCCCGCGGTTTCCGCAGCGCCCTTCCCCTCTCTCTCCGAAGCGCACGATGCCGCGAAGAGCACCGCTCCCGGACTCCGCATCTCTGCGCCGCTGCTCGATCAGGGGGATGTCGCGATGAAGCGCTGCGTAGACTTCGAGCGGGGCATCCGCGCCGTAAGCTTCCTGCAGCTTCTCGAATACGACAGCGCGCGGGATCTCTCCCTGATCCGCCTGCGGCTCGAGACCGGACGCACGCATCAGATCCGCGTCCACATGCTCTACCTCGGTCATCCTCTGCCCGGCGACTTCCTCTATCACCCGAACTTCCGCTATATTTCCCGGCAGGCGCTGCATTCCCACGCGCTCCGCTTCCGCCATCCCATCAACGGGCAAACACTCTGCTTCGAGGCGCCGCTCCCCGCCGATATGCGTAATCTCTTCCCGCATTACAGAGAGCATCACGCCGTCCCCGCCGCGAGGATGGTATGAAATGCAGCATCAGCGAAGCGCTTCGCAATTCACTGAAGCAGAAATGATGGCAATGAATTGGATTGTTGTGAAAATGAGGACGATAAATTTGAAATGGAATTTCAGCGAATTGCTTATGAGGACATCATGCCTTCGCCGCGCTTTCCTTGACTTTTCCGGACTTTTGTCGTTAAATGAGGATGTTCCGTTCCGGGTTTCCGGACGCTGAACAGACGGCGCTATGCGGCAGTGTGGAATGGCATGGTTTTCCAGCGATATTCACAGACCATACCGGAGCGTCCGTTCTGATTTCAGGAAAAGATATTTGCAATGCAAAATTTTATTCACTGAAGGGAGTATCCATGAAAAAACAGATTCTAGCCGGCATTCTCGCCGGTCTTTTGGTGTTGTCTCTCGCTGCCTGCGGTTCCGCCGCAGTTCCCGGCGAATCCGGCGCAGCCGCCGCATCCTCCGAGGCTTCCGACAGTCCGGAGGCTTCCACGCTTCATGTCGCAATGATGACGGATCCGGAGGGGCTGGATCCTCAGAAGACCGCGGCAGCCTCCACCTATCTCGTCAGCAGCAACGTCTATGAGCCGCTCATTCTGATCGACCAGAACTGGGAGGTGCAGCCCCGCCTCGCAACGTCCTGGGAAGTAGCGGAGGATCATCGCTCCGTGCTCTTCCATCTGAAAAGGGGTGTGAAATTCCATGACGGCAGGGAAATGACCGCAGAGGACGTCAAATATTCCATCGAGCGTCTCCACGAGGAGGACAGCCCGAAGAAAAAATACTATCAGAATATTACCGCTACGGAAATCTATGACGATTATACGATCCGTTTTCTCACAGAGAAGCCGGATGCCGATCTTTTGAGCAGCTTCGCTTACCCCTGGTCCGTCATTGTCCCGAAGGACAGCGGCGACAGTCTGAAGACCAAACCGGTCGGGACGGGTGCCTATCGCTTCGTAAGCTGGACACCGCAGCAGGAGCTTAGCCTCACGCGGAATGAAGACTACCACGATATCCCCGCTTCAATCGAAAATATCCACTACCAGATCATTCCGGACAACAACTCCGCCATGGTCGGGCTGCTCAGCGGCGAGATCGACCTCGTAGACCTTACCGGCACACCGATTGATCCTATTCGGGACAATCCTGCGGTCTCCCTCTACCAGAAGAGCCTGAATTCCGTGACCATCGTCGGAATGAATCTGGACAATCCCCTGCTCAAAAATCCTCTGCTCCGGCAGGCCATGGCGAGCGCCATCGACAAGGACGAGATCATCCGTTCCGTAAACCAGGGCTTCGGTGACAAGGTCGGCTCCTACCTGCCCTATGGCGCAAAGGAATATATCGATACCAACGCGGCGATTCCATACGATCCGGAGCACGCGAAGCAGCTCCTCGCAGAGGCAGGCTATCCGGACGGCTTCACGATCGGTCTGACGCTCCCGAAGAGCTATCCCGTCTATCTGAATACCGGTCTGATTCTCGCCGATCAGCTCGAGCGGGTCGGCATCCATTGCGAAATCGAGGTCGTCGCCTGGGCGGACTGGATGCAGAAGGTCTATACCGACAAAAACTATGATATGACCGTCATGGCAAACTCCGGACGGCTCAATGCCTATGACTTCATTGCCCGCTTCCATTCCCAGAGCGGCGACTACATCAGTGATCGGAGCGGCGAGGCGGACAGCCTGCTGGACAGCCTGAAAAATGAGCTTGACGAAGAGAAGCGAAGCGAACTGATCCGGCAGTTCCAGACACTGATTTCCGAACAGGTGCCCGTCATTCCGATTGAGACGCAGCAGCGGATCTACGCAATGTCCTCCCGTCTCAAGGGCTATGTGATGTACCCGTCTGAAACCACAGAGTACAAGCTGCTGCATTTCGAGCAGCAGGGAGCTTAGTGTTTTCCATGCTGAACTACACGATCAAACGAATCTATGCAGCGCTTCTCGTCCTGCTCGCCGTCACGGCGATTACATTTTTCACGCTGCGAAGCTTCGCCGGCAGCGCTGCCATGCTGTCTCTCGGGACAGATGCCTCGACAGAGCAGCTTCGGCAGCTGGAGCGGCAGCTGGGGCTGGATCTTCCGTGGTATCTGCAATATCTGCATTGGCTCCGGAGCCTGCTTCGGTTTGATCTCGGCAGCAGCCTCCTCTACGGCGAGAAGGTTCGCACCCTGATCCTGCAGCGGCTTCCGGTGACGCTCTCTCTCTCGGCATGCAGTATGCTGATGAGCCTGAGCCTGGCGCTTCCTCTGGGGATCGCCGCTGCCGCCGGAAAGAACAGGCTGCCGGATATCCTTTCCCGCAGCCTGCTCCAGCTCGGAAGCGCAATTCCCGCTTTCTGGCTCAGTCTCCTGCTCATCCTCTTTTTTTCTCTCAGGAGGAAATGCTTTCCTGCCTCTGGCTTCACCCCGCTGTCCGCAGGCTTCCTGCCTTATCTGAGGAGCATCTTTCTGCCCTCGCTGGCACTGTCCCTCGCAGAGACGGCACCACTGCTTCGGCTGCTCCGAACCAGTATGCTGCACGCGCTCTCGGAGGACTACATCGTCATGGCAAGGGTGCAGGGGCTTCCTGCACACAAAATTTATCTGAAATATGCGCTCCGTTCCTCCCTGACTGCGCCTCTCAGCATGGCAGGCATCCAGTTTGCGAAGCTGCTCGGCGGCACTACGGTGGTGGAGAGCGTATTCGCCCTGCCGGGGCTGGGGCGGCTGCTGCTCATTGCAGTGGAGCAGCGGGATCTCCCACTGCTCCAGGGCTGCGTGGTCTTCATCACCGCCGCCGTCGTGCTCTGCACGCTCCTCGTGGATCTGCTCGGCACGGCGCTGCATCCCAGGACTCGGCTTACAGAGGAGCTGCCGTCATGAAAATCAGAAACTGGAATCTCCGGCTCGGGCTCGGGCTGCTGCTCGCACTCTGCCTGCTCTGCCTGCTTTCCTTCGTTTACCTTCCCTATCCGCCGAATCAGATGGATAATCTGCACCCCTTCCTCCGCATAGGGCAGACACCGGGGCACCTGCTCGGCACAGATCAGTACGGAAGAGACATCCTCAGCCGGATCCTATACGGTTCCCGCACCGTGCTGCTGATCGGCTTCGTCTCGGTTGCGAGCGGCGCTCTCCTCGGCACTCTGCTGGGCGCTGCGGCGGCGATCCGCAAGGGCATCCTCGAGACACTGATCCTCCGAAGCATCGACGGGCTGCTCGCCTTTCCCGGCATCCTCCTCGCACTGATGCTGGTCGCTGCCATCGGCAAGGGCGAGCCTGCGGCGATCCTCGCCATCAGCGTCTTTACTGTCGCGCCCTTTGCGCGTCTCAGCTACGCTCTGATTCTGGAGAAGGAGAAGCTCCCCATGATCAAGGCGGCACGGAGCTTCTCCGTGAGCCGGCTCCGTCTGCTCACGCACTATTATTTTCCGATGCTGCTTCCCCGACTCCTGACGCAGTTCTCTGCCAGTATCGCCACCGCGATCATGACGGAGGCGGCGCTCTCCTTCTTGGGACTGGGCGTACAGCCGCCGGATGCCAGCTGGGGGCTGATGCTCTCGGAGGCGAAGGACTACGCCCTGCTCTATCCCTACCTCGCGGCACCTCCGGCGGTCTGTATCTCTCTCTCGGTGCTGGGCTTCCAGCTCCTCGGCGATGGTCTTAGCGACCTGCTCCTCTCCAAAGAGCAGGCAGGCTAGGCGCGAAACAGACACAGGAGGAGACACATTGAAAAAAGAAATCCTGATTTCCATACGAAATCTCAGCATCTGTTCAGAAAAACAGACGCTGCTTCACCGGCTCAGTCTGGATATCTGCCGGGATGAAATTCTCGGCGTCGCCGGCGAATCCGGCAGTGGCAAAACCATGCTCTTCCGCGCTCTGCTCCGCATTCTCCCGGAGGCTGTGCAGTTTCATGCAGAACGGCTTTCGCTCTTCGGCACGGATTGCCGGGCGCTCCCTCTCCGGAAATGGAGGCGGCTGCTCGGAACGCATGTCGGCTGGATTCCGCAGAATACAATATTCTATCTGCACCCTGATCTCCGCATCCGCTCACAGATCACCGACGGCTTCCTCTCTGCCGGGAGGGGAAGCCGGAAGGAAGCGCTGCTCCGGGCAGAGGCACTGCTCCGCCGGGTCGGCTTCGAGGATCCGTCGCGGATCCTGCGCTCCTATGCCTGGCAGCTTTCCGGAGGGATGCGGCAGCGCGTCAACATCGCCATGGCACTGATGAACGATCCGGAGCTGCTGATCGCTGATGAACCGACCACTGCGCTGGATGCCGGGATCGCCCGACAGATCCTCACGCTTTTCCGGGAGCTTCATCAGGAGAGGGGCATCTCCATCGTCCTCATCAGCCACAACCTGCGGCTCCTCCGGCAATATTCCGAGCGGATCGCCGTCCTTTATGCAGGGCGTCTCGTGGAACTCACGGACACCGCGCAGCTCTTCCGCGCGGCGGCGCACCCCTACAGCAGAGCTCTGCTCCGCATCATTCCGCCGCTCGGCACGCCCCCGGAGCGGCTGCCCGCGCTCCCGGGCTTCGTTCCGGACAGCGGCAGGGATACAGAACGCTGCATCTTCGCGCCGCGCTGTCCGGACTATACGTCCGCCTGCGAGACAGTGCAAAGCCTGCGGGAGCTTGCACCGGGGCACTTCTGTCGCTGCTGCCTCGCCGAAAAAGGAGAAGATAATGACTGAACCGCTTCTGTCCTGCGAGGGACTCTGCAAAAGCTTCGCCGACTCCTATTCTCCGATCCTGCACCGTCCGCGCCATACGCTTCGCGCTGTCGACCGGATCACGCTGCAGCTCCATGCCGGAGAGATCCTCGGCATCGTCGGAGAGTCCGGAAGCGGAAAGTCCACCGCCGCAGAGCTGCTGGGCGGCTTACAGACTCCGGATAGCGGCATCGTCCGCTTCCGCGGAAAGGATATCCGCTCACTTCGGGGGGACAGCTACCGCTGCTTCCGCCGCAGCGTACAGTATGTGTTTCAGGATCCGCTCGGCTCTATGAATCCCAACGCGTCTATCCTCTCCATCCTTACCGAGCCGCTGTACACACTGCGGCTCGAGCCGTCCGCCGCGAAGAGACGGCAGCGGGCAGAGGAAATCTGCGACACTGTCGGATTGGAAAGCGCCGTGCTCCGGAAGCGTCCGCGGGAGCTGTCCGGCGGGCAGGCGCAGCGCATCGCCATCGGGCGAGCGCTCATCAGCCGCCCGGAGCTCCTCATCTGTGACGAAGCAGTCTCCGCTCTGGACGTATCCATACAAGCGCAGATCCTGAATCTGCTGAAGGAGCTTAGAGAACGGTACCGCATCGCCTGTCTCTTCATCAGCCACGATATTTCCGTCGTAAACTTCCTCGCCGACCGCATCGCCGTGATGTATCAGGGAAGGCTTATCGAGGAGGGCGCTGCCGCAGAGCTGCTGCAAGCCCCGAGAGAGGAATATACGAAGCTGCTGCTGCGGGATACACTGCGATAGGCCACGGAGCATTTGCTTAAAAAATACACCTTACATAGAAAAGCAAATGCTTTGCAATGAATAAATAAAGAGGGATATGGCACAGGTTAATTTCAGAGTAGACGATACCGTTAAAGAGAAGAATGAAATCTCAGAAATTAAAATCCCCCGGCAGGTCGAAGCCCATCCGGGAGATTTGCGTCACAGCTCTGTTCTGCTTCCGTATCCTTTGCGGCTGCGCCGCGCCTTTCTCAATACTCAATAATTGTCCGCATGAATCTCGAAGTAGCTCTGCGGATGATTGCAGGTCGGGCAGATCTCCGGCGCCTTCGTGCCGACCACGATATGCCCGCAGTTCCGGCATTCCCAGACCTTCACCTCGCTCTTCGTGAAGACCTCTGCCAGCTCGACATTCTTCAGCAGCGCACGGTAGCGCTCCTCGTGATGCTTCTCGATCGCCGCAACCAGACGGAAGCGTGCAGCAAGCTCCGGAAAGCCCTCCTCCTCCGCAGTCTTGGCGAAGCCGGCGTACATATCCGTCCACTCGTAGTTCTCTCCCTCCGCCGCAGATTTCAGATTCTCCGCCGTATTACCGATCCCTCCGAGCTCCTTGAACCAGAGCTTCGCATGCTCCTTCTCGTTGTCCGCCGTCTTCTGGAAAAGCGCAGAGATCTGCTCATAGCCCTCCTTCTTCGCCACGGATGCGAAGTAGCTGTACTTGTTCCTCGCCTCCGACTCTCCGGCAAACGCCGCCAGCAGGTTCTTCTCCGTCTGTGTTCCCTTGTAATCTCGCATATCCATTCTCCTTATAAATAGACTCTCACGCCGGAAATACCGGCTCCCTGTATTGCTATCATTATAGAAAGGAATGCGCCTCTTGTCAATAGAAACGATAATTATTATTGATTTAAGAGCTATGATCCGAAGGAGCAAACAGCTCGCGGCAGGAGAAGCGAGTGCGCCTCCCCTGCCGCGAGCTGTGCAAAAGCCCTTCTTACATCAGCTTAAGGTAAAGATTCTTAATATCCTCAAAGCTAGGCTCCTTCGGATTGCCCGGCTTGCAGGCGTCATCCATCGCAGACTGGGTGAGGAAGTCCAGATCCTCCGGCTTCACAATCGCCTTCAGATCAGCCGGAATGCCGACGTCGGCGGAGAGCTTCTTCACCGCGTCAACCGCAGCCTTTCTGTATTCCTCCTGACTCATCCCCTCTACGCCCTCGACCCCCATTGCAATCGCGATATCCTTGAACTTCTCGCCTGTCGCATCGGCATTGTACTCCATGATCGTAGGCAGGAGAATCGCATTTGCCACGCCGTGCGGCGTATCATATACGGCACCCAGAGAATGTGCCATGGAATGCACGATGCCGAGCCCACAGTTTGAGAAGCCCATGCCGGTGAGATACTGCCCGAGCGCCATTCCCGCTCTGCCCTCCTTCGTATTCTCCACGGCGCCCCTCAGGTTCTTCGCAATCAGCTCGATCGCCTTCAGGTTGAACATATCCGTAATGGTGTTCGCGCCGCGGGTCGTGTAGCCCTCGATCGCGTGGGTGAGCGCATCCATGCCGGTCGAAGCGGTGAGGCCCTTCGGCATCGAACTCATCATCTCCGGGTCCACAAAGGCCACCACCGGGATGTCATGCGGGTCTACGCACACGAACTTCCGCTTCTTTTCCACATCGGTGATCACATAGTTGATCGTCACCTCCGCTGCCGTACCGGCTGTCGTCGGAACCGCGAAGATCGGAATGCTGGGCTTCTTCGTCGCGGAGAGTCCCTCCAGACTTCTCACATCCTCGAACTCCGGATTGGTAATGATGATGCCGATCGCCTTCGAGGTGTCCATGGAGGAACCGCCGCCGATCGCAATGATGTAATCCGCGCCGGATTTCCGGAAGGCCGCAACGCCGCTCTGCACATTCTCAATGGTAGGATTGGGGCGGATGTCGGAATAGATCTCAAACTCCATGCCCTCTGCCTTGAGGAGCTCCGTCACCTTATCCGTCACCTTGAACTTGAGGAGATCCGGATCCGAGCAGACGAACGCCTTTCGGAAGCCTCTGCCCTTCGCCTCCTTCGGGATCTCCTGAATCGCTCCCGCTCCATGATAAGAGGTTTCATTCAATACAATTCTGTCAGCCATTTCTCTTTCCCTCTCTTTCTCAGTCTGTCACCACGCCCTTTTGCAGCATGACATTCGCATACAGCGCCCTCTCTGAGGTCACGATAATCAGATACGAGGTCTTCGCCTCCTCGTAGAAGCGGAATCTCTCAAGGAAACCGATGGACGACACGCCGCGTCCGTCATTCCTTGCCACAATCTCTTCAAATTCCTTCCAGATCGGCGTCTCCACCGTATCTCCGGGCACCTTCTCCATCAGGGAAACCGGCTTCTCCACATAGCTGTCCAGCGGAAACAGCCTGAGCACTGCCTCCAGCACCTCCGGGACGCCGTGTCCGTCGAGCCGGATCACCTTGGCATTTTTCCCCACGCTGTGCGCGGGGAAATTGCCGTCCGAGATCACCAGCCTGTCGGAATGCCCCATCTCACAGAGCGCCGCCAGAAGCTCCGGCGACAGTATTCCGGGAATTCCTTTCAGCATTTTCGGATCCTTTCTCCCTTTCGGAATTATTCATACAGACAGGGCTTTATGTCCTCTGCTTCCATGTTATCTGCATTGTACCACTTCGCGCCGGTATCTACATCCTCAACCGTCTTTCCGCCGGCAGCTTCTACAGCAAGCTTCACTGCCTGATAGCCGATCTGTACCGGATCCTGCGTTACCGCGCCTGCGAAGGTCTTGTTTCTGACAGCATCCAGCAGCTTCTTGCCTGCGTCGAAGCCGACTGCCACGACCTTGCCCTCTCCGAGCTTATCCAGACCCTCGTTCGCCGTAATGATAGCGTTTGCTGCGAACTCATTGGAGCCATAGATGGCAATCAGATCAGACTTCTCCAAAATCGAGGAAGCAACTGCCGCCGCGTCCACATCCTTCACCTCTGCCGGAATGCCGACATCGAGAATCACCTTCGCGCCCGCCTTCACATTCTTCAGGCTGTCATGCCCCTCGACCGATACGTTCTCCGGTCCGCAAAGCTCCGTCATCCTGTCCACGAAGCCCTTCGTTCTGGAAACGATGGACTGCGAGTTGGATTCCTGCGCAACGACGCCGATCCGGACAGGCGCACTCGCATCCTTCAGCTCCGTCTCGATCAGCTTATACAGCTCGTCTGCCGCTAACGCGCCCGCAACGGTATTATTGGTAGAAGCATTCGCCTTAATCGCACCCTCCGGAGCATCCGGGACGCCGGAGTCGAAGCCGATGATGGGGATGCCTGCCTCCATTGCCGACTGAATGGACGGAATGCTTGCCTGCGTGTCGAGCGCCGCGAGGCAGATCGCTGCCGGCTTTTTGGCAATCGCCGTATTCAGATACTCTACCTGCTGTGCGATCGCAGACTCATTATCCGGTCCCTGGAAGGTGACATCAACCTTAAACTCCTCTGCCGCCTTCTTCGTCCCCAGCTCTACTGCCTTCCAGAACTGATGCTGGAAGCCCTTCGCAATGACGTCGATATGCATATTCTCAGCCGCCGCTGCTGTCTCTGTCTTCTCAGTCTTTGAGCTGTCTGCCGCCGCGCTTTCCGCCGGCTTCGCGCTGCCGCCGCAGGCAGAAAGGGCAGATACTGCCACCATGGTGCTCAGGAGAGCCGCTGCGAGTTTTCTTGATTTTTTCATTTTTTCCTCCTTAATGATATCTACGTCCGGATTTTTGCTGCCTCTTCGGCTGAACTGCTTCCTCCGGAATAAATGAGTTCGATTTCAAGTACCATGTATGCCCCGTGCCGAAAGCTTCAGCGCCGCCAATCGTATAAATTCTGCGTGATGGCTTAGGGGCACCCGCCCATGGCATGTGCGTCATGAATCAACCAGTATATCCTTTTATTTTCCCCTTTTTCTGTTCAGCACATCCATATATACGGCGAAGATCAGGATGATGCCTGTGATGAAGAGCTGATAATGCGACTGTACGCCGATGTAGGGGAAGCCGATCTTCAGCACCGTCATGATGAACACGCCGACAATGGTGCCGAGTATCGTGCCCACGCCGCCCGCGAGCGAAGTGCCGCCGATCACGACACCGGCGATGGCATCCAGCTCGAAGCCATTTCCGGTATTGGGCTGCGCCGTCGTAAATACGGCGACATAAGCGATTCCCGCAAGTGCCGCAAAGAATCCGGAAAAGACATAGGCAAGGGTTTCATACTTCGCCACATTGATGCCGGAGAGCCTCGTCGCCTCCTTGTTGGAGCCGATAGAGAGAATGTAGCGTCCCAGCCTCGTCTTGTTCAAAACGATCGCCATAATGACTGCAATCGCTGCGAGAAGCACGAAGCCGGTCGGGAAGTTCTTCGGCAGGAGCCCACCGCTCCTGGTGACCATAAAAAACTCTCGAAACCACGCCCCCGCGGAATCTCCCTGCGGGAAGGAAATCGTCTTCGTGCCCGATACGATGGAACCCAGACCTCTCGACATCATCATCGTGCCCAGAGACGCGATAAAGGACGGCAGTCCGAGCCGTGCTACCATCAGCCCGTTGATCAGCCCGAACACGCAGCCGCTCAGAAGGATCACCAGCAGCACCAGTCCCATCGGGAGTCCCTTCTCCATCAGCGTTCCGCCGATCAGCGCCGTACAGATCGCCACCGTGCCGATCGAGAGATCCATGCCGCCGGTGCAAATCACGAAGGTCACGCCGATCGCCATGAATGCAACGTAGTAGGCAGACTTGGCGATATTGGTAAAGGTCGTCGCCTGCAGGAAATTTTCCGGTGTAATCACCGAAAAGGCAAGGCAGATCAAGATCAGAGCGGTAATGACGATTGCCCGCTGACTAGAAAATATCTTTTTCAACTTATCCATTGTTACTCTTCCCTTCCCGCTTAGTCGCAGATCCCATGATGATTTCCTGGTTCGCCTCTGAGATATCCAGCATTCCCGTCACCCTGCCCTCGCACATAACGATGACGCGATCACTCATCCGAAGCACCTCGGGCAGCTCGGAAGAAATCATAATGATGGATTTCCCCTCCTTCGCGAGGCTTTCCATCAGCGCGTAGATTTCACTCTTTGCGCCCACGTCGATGCCGCGGGTCGGCTCGTCGAAGATCAGGATGTCGGAGTCTCTCACCAGCCACTTGGCAATCACCACCTTCTGCTGGTTCCCTCCGGAGAGCTTCCTGACAAGCTGCGCCACGCTCGGCGTCTTGGTCTTCAGGCTTTCTACATATTTCTGTGCCGCCGCCCGGCTCTTCGCCTTGTCGATAAATACGCCGCGCGTAAAATTGCCGAGAGAAGCGATGACTGTATTTTCCTCAATCGACTTCTCTACAATCAAGCCATAACGCTTCCTGTCCTCCGAAAGGTAGCCGATCCCGTTCGCCACTGCATCCTCCGGCGAGTTGATCTCAACCTCTTTCCCATTTACGAATATCCTTCCGGAATCCTTCTTATCCGCTCCGAAGATGAGTCTCGCGACCTCTGTGCGCCCCGCTCCCATCAGTCCGGAGAAGCCGAGGATCTCCCCCTTCCGGAGCTCGAAGCTCACATCCTTTACCGCCTTTCCCCGACAGAGCCCCTCGCAGCGGAGGACGACCGGCGCATCCTCCGGCACATTGGACTTTGTCTTTGGCTCTCCGAAAATGGTTCTGCCGACCATCAGCTTGATGATATCGTTCTTGTCGCACTCCTTCGTAATGAGCGTCCCCACATACTCACCGTCTCGCATCACGATTACGCGATCGGAAATGACGTTGATCTCGTCCATCCTGTGCGAAATGTAGATCATGCCGGTTCCCTTTTCCCGGAGATCCCGGATGACCTTGAAGAGCTCCTCTATCTCGGAATCCGTCAGCGCCGCGGTAGGCTCATCGAAGATGATGATCTTCGCCTTGGAGGAAATCGCTTTCGCGATCTCCACCATTTGCTGCTTTCCTACCGTGAGGTTTCCGATCTTCTCCGCAGGATTGATGTTGATTTTCAGAGTTTGGAACAGCTCCTTCGCCCTTTCGTTCATCTTCCTGTCGTCAATGAAGAGTCCCTTCCTTTCTTCCCTGCCGATAAAGAGATTCTGCGCAACAGTCAAATCGTTCATCATGTTCAGCTCCTGATGCACGATAGAGATCCCCGCCGCCTCCGACTCCGCAGGACCCTTGTAGCAGACCTCCTCTCCCATATAACGGATCTCACCGGCATCCTTGGAGTAGATCCCGGTCAGGATCTTCATAAGGGTGGACTTGCCGGCTCCGTTCTCTCCCATCAGGGCGACCACTTCGCCTGCTTTCAGGTCGAGCGCCGCGTTTTTCAGCGCCGCGACGCCTGAAAACGACTTGCTGATCCCCTTCATTGAAAGTATTAAATCTCCCATATAAACCCCTCAGCAAATTCTCATGTACTGCGTCATACCGGATCAATTCTGCCGTATGCTCTTCTTCTGTCCGTAGGTCTTGAATTTCTCTGCCATCCGCGTCATTTCCTCGTCGGGAAGCACCACCGGCTTCCCGACGCTCCGCGCCTTCACATAGACCTCGGCGCAATACTCGATCTCCTCGACGATGTTGAAGGCATTCAGCAGATCGTTCGCCCCCGCCAGAATACCGTGGTTGGCAAGGATCACCGCCTTTCTGTCCTCCATTGCCTTCGCCGCGTTCACTGCGAGCTCATGCGTGCCGTAAGTCGCATACTCCGCACATCTCACGGTTGGCCCCGCTACCGCGATCATGTAGTGTGTCGCGGGCAGCTCCTCCCGGAGACAGGACAGCACCGTCGCATACATCACATGCGCATGAATCACCGCGTCGATATCTCCCCTCGTCCGATACGGCATCAGGTGCATTTCCCACTCCGAGGAAGGGGTGCGCGCCCCCTCTATGACCTTCCCGTCCAGATCGAGAATGACGATGTCCTCCGGCTGAATCTCAAAGAAATCGATGCCGGAAGGCGTGATCGCCACCATTTTATGCTCCCTGTCAAATACGCTGAGATTACCGCCCGTTCCCTTCGTAAGACCTGCCGTCACCAGCTTCCTGCCGTATTTCACGAGCTCTTCTCTTGCTTTTTCCATTAACATAATCTTTTCCTCTTATTTATAGAGCGGCCCGTAGTAAGCGCAAGCTCTGAAATCCTGACTCTCCAGATCGGTCGTGCCGAAGCCGCCGAAGGAATGCGGTCTGTAGATTCTGTCCTCCGTCACATTATGGAAGGCAACCGGAATCCGGAGCATGGAAGCCAGTGTGATCAGCCGATCCCCGACATGACCGTAAACGGACGCACCATGGTTCGCCCCCCACTTCGCCATGACATTGTAGACGCTGTCTGCCGACTTCGTGCTGAGATTCGGCGCAAACCATGTGGTCGGCCAGCTTCTGTCCGTCCTTTCGTCGAGGATCCGATGCACCTCCGGATCCAGCACGCAGGTATAGCCCTCGATAATCTGGAGAGTAGGCCCTACACCCTCGATGATATTCGTCCGGATCATGGTCACCGGCATCTCCGCGTCCGTCCTGAAGTGGGAGGAGAAGCCGCCGCCCCGGAAATACTCATAGTTCGCTCTGCACCAGTCGGTGGCATCCGTACATGCCTTGATGTCCTCCTCCGTGAGGTTCCACCACTCCTTCATGCAGCCCTCGCCCTTCTCATTTTTCGCCGCCGCCGAGCCGTCGAGACAGCTTGCACCGGAATTGATGAGATGGATAATGCCGTTTGCCGCTCTGCCTGTGAGCTCCCTGCCGGTAACTCTCTTCACCGACTCCGGCGACCAGTAGGTTCTGACATCGCTGAAGATCGCAGCCTTGTTGGTCACGAGCCATCCGAACAGCATGGAAATGCCGTTCAGCGTATCGTTTTCCGTCGCGAACGGAATCGGCTCTCTCTTGCCGTTCCAGTCGAAGCCGGACGCGGTGATCGCCTCTGTAAAGTCTGCATTCGGAAGCCAGTCCGTCCACATTCTCTGCCCCTGGAAGCCGCCGGCGATCGCATTTCTGCCGAGCGCCTCCTCATGCCAGCCGAGCTCGTCCAGCTTCGGATTACCCTTCAGAATATCCCTGACGATCAGCGCATGCTTGACACAGAACTCCCACTGCTTGTCATCCGGAATCCATCTGGACTTCCGGATAATCTCCGGGAACTCCTTGCCGGCATTGACATCGTAGCCCTCCTTACAGTTTTCCCTAACCCAGCGGAGCGCTCTCTCATACTCCTCGTGATCGTAGATCTCCAGCTCGATTCTCCGCAGGATCTCCGTCATATCCACCCACTCTGTCCGCATTCCCAGATACTTCTGGAGGAAGTCCACATTCACGACAGAGCCTGCGATTCCCATTGCGACTGCGCCGAGGTTTACATAGGACTTGTTCTTCATCAGTCCTACGGCGACCGCACCTCTCGCGAAATCCAGAATCTTCTTCCTGACGTCCTCCGTGATCTCTGCATCATCCTTATCCTGCACATTCTGTCCATAGATGGAGAATGCCGGCAGGCCTCTCTGCGCATACGCCGCCATCACTGCGGCGAGATATACCGCGCCCGGTCTCTCTGTCCCGTTGAAGCCCCAGACCGCCTTGATGGTATTGGGATTCAGATCCATCGTCTCCGTGCCGTAGCACCAGCACGGCGTCACGGTGAGAGTGCCGATCACATTCTGAGTCGAGAAAAATTCCTCGCACTTCGCCGCCTCCGCGCCGCCGCCGATCGTGCAGGGGGAGATCACGCACTGTACCGGCGTCCCGTCCGGATAGCGAAGCTCCCGCTCGATCAACTCCTTCGCTCTGCCTGCCATACCCATTGTCTGCTCTTCCAGCGACTCTCTGACGCCGCCCCAGCGTCCGTCGATTACCGGTCTGATACCTATCTTGGGATAATTCATCTTTCTTCCTCCTTTATGTAAAAATAACGTAACGATTCCCTAATACTGCTTCATCTCCTGCGAACAATATGCTGCACGGAGCCCCTCCTCCAGGCTGCCAATCTCACCGATGGCATATAGCTGCAGCAGAACATTGCCGAGCGCCGAGGCCTCATAAGGACCGGCGATAACCGTGACCGAAAGCCGCTTCGCAATCAGACGGCAGAGGAGCGCAGATCTGGCGCCGCCTCCGATCATATGGATCTTCCGGTATTTCCTGCCGGTGAGCTCCTCCAGCGCAGCCTTCACCTCCGCATACTTCCGCACCATGCTCTCATAAATGATACGGAAATACTCCATCTCGTTTTCCGGGATGGCGAGTCCCCGTTCCCGAAGGTATGCGTCTATCGCCTCCTTCGCGTCTGTCTCTTCGCTTCCGAAGCGTGGATCCTCCATATCGATGAGATTCCGAATGCTCTCCTCCCTTTCGCAGGATGCCTCCACATAGGCCGTGATTTCATCGAAGCTCAGCCTCCTGCCCAGCCGCTTCTCGCAACCCGCCTTGTACTTCTCGAAAAGGTAGAGCCCCGTGAGATTCTTGAAGAGAAGCGGCGCGGAGCCGTAGCCCAGCTCGTTGGTGAGCCCCTTTTCATACGCTTTCTCCGAGAGATCGGGGCTCTCTGCCCGAATCCCGAAGAGCGACCATGTCCCGCAGCTCAGGAACATGGTATCCTCCTCCGTCATCGCCCTCGTGAGCAGTACGGCGCTCGCAGTATCATGCCCGCAAACGGAAACCACCTCGATGTCCAGATCCCGAAGAGAAGCGATCCGCCCATCCCGAACCCTGCCGCTTATGCGCCCTGCCTTCCCGATCGGCGGCAGCTTGCTTCTGTCCAGATCAAACGCGCGGAGCAGCCTCTCGCTGTAGTCTCCTGTCTTCAGGTTCAGAAGCTGTGTGGTAGAGAGAATCGTCTCTTCGCCCTGTACGCTCCCGCAGAGAAGATACTGCAGCAGATCCGGCAGCATCAAAAGCTTCGCCGCTCTTTCATAGACCTCCGGGCTCCGCTTCCGGAGCGTCAGGAGCTGGAACAACGTATTGATGTGCATAATCTGCGTGCCGGTTTCTGTGAAAATTTCCTTCTCGGGCAGTACACGCACCGCCTCCGAAAAGCCCTCCTGATGCGCGGGATCCCGATAGGAAACCGGTGCCTCCAGCAGCGTCCCGTCCTCCGAGAGCAGTCCGAAGTCTACGCCCCATGCATCGATGCCTACCGACGTGATTTCATCCGCGTTCTCCCGAATTGTCTGCACAATTTTGTTCAGAAGCGCATCAAAATCCCAGCGAAGCCGATCATTTGAAGTTTTTATTTCATGTGCGAAGCGCATCACCTCCCGAAGCCGGACTTTTCCGTCCTCTGTATATCCTATGATGCCCCTGATGGAGGTCGCGCCCATGTCGATCGCCAGTACCTTCCTCATATTTTCCTCCTGATCGGCAGCTTATTTCCCCTTATAATTGAACATATTTATAACAGCTCTTATTTTTTTTCGAGCTTATCCTGTTTTTTTGCTGCTATATTTAAGCGAATCATAGCATATTATATATATTTTGACTATATTTGGTCTTTTGATTGGAATATGTTTTTTTCGCTTCGCCTTTTTGTTCATATTTGTCCAATTTTATTCATTTTGATTCATTTTTTACTTCTACCGCTGTTCAAAAATGCTATACTGTCAGAAAAGGAGGCCGCAAATGAAATATATAGAACGAAAAAAACAGATTCTGGCATACCTTAACAGCACCAATGGCGTAGGCGACATTGCCAATATGTCCAAAAAGCTCTATGTCTCGAGATCTACACTTCGGCGAGATGTAATCGCGCTGGAGGAGGAGGGGATCGTCAAGAGGCACCACGGCGGGATCAGCCTGATCGCGCCCAGCTCCTCGGAGAATTCCATCAGTATCAGAAAAATGGAAAATATAGAAAAAAAAATAGCCCTGACCAAACGTGCCAGAACTCTCCTGCAGGACAATATGGTGATTTTTCTGGATTCCTCCTCGACGGTAAGCCTCTTTATCCCTTACCTGAAGCCCTTCAGCAAGCTGACCGTCATTACCAACGGAATCAACATCGCCAGCCGCCTGAATAACTATCCGAACATCAAGTGCTATATCTGCCCCGGCATCCTGAAGAGCCGGAGCCTCTCCATCATCGGCGAATATGCGTCCTCCTTTATCAGTAATTTCCGTGCGGATATCGCCTTTCTCTCCAGCAAGGCGATCACACGGCAGGGTATATTCGAGGGCGACGATTCGCAGGCGCTCTGCAAGCAGGAAATGATAAAAAACTCTTATAAATCCGTCCTTCTCCTCGATAACAGCAAGGAGTTCAAGGAGGGCTACTTCAAGCTCGCCGATTTCGCAGACTTCGACGTGATCGTCTCCAACGGCGAATTCGGCAGCGAAATCATGGCAGAGATCGACCGCTCGAACTGCAAGCTGCTGTTCTGATTTCCTCACTCGTCCTTTACGCCTCTTCCCTTCTCCTGCAGGAGCTCCGCACAGCTCCTGCACATGTCGAGGTCGTCGCAGACGAGGAAGCATCCGTCGCAGACCAGCCTATGGCAGATCGGACAGAGGTTGAAATGCGGCTCCAGCCTGCGCGTGGTTTCCTCCCGCAGCTGTTCCCATTCGCGACGGTAAAGAATCTGATAGATTCGCAGCTTCCCGTCCGACACGGGCCGAATCCCCGCCTTCGAAAACCTTCTCCTTTCACCAAGCTGCCTTTTCCCGCATTCCTCACAGCAGACTGCGAAGGAGAGCTCCGTGTCTGTGGAGCAGTCGATCAAGGCCTCCGGCACGATCTTGTTCAATGCGCTCTCCTCCTTTCCGTTCGTCCGCCGTCAAAGCGCTGTCCGCACATCCTCAATAGTAGTCGTCATAGCTCGGCGGCAGCGTATCTCCGTCCTCCCACGCTGCGCCCTCCTCCCGAAGGAAAAACTCGCAGTCACAGCCATCCTCCTCGTCGCCATATGCATAGCGGATGTCCAGTCTGCCGTCCGTATAAACGGTCAGAAGCTCAAATTCATCCTCCTCCGTGAGATACCAGTCAAAAATCCAGGAATCCTCCTCACCGATGTCCGGACTGAGCATGGTCTCATACTCCTCTATCCACATGGACAGAATCGGCGTATCCTCACTGGTAAAGTCCCCTACATCATAGATCTCGAAGAACGGTCTTCCATCGGCGTAATCAATGATTGCCCAGATATCCCGGAGCTCTTCCTCCTCTCCATGATCGAAGGAGCCTCGCAGATTCGTATACCGTGCGTAGCCGTACCAGCGGCTGGGGAATTGCAGGGTCTCGGAGTAGCCGCTGCCTGTCGTTCCCTCTGTCTCTGCTTCAGTTTTCTTCTCGTTCTTTTTCTCGTTTTTCTTCTCTTCGCTCTTCTCCTTATCTTTATTTTTATCTTTTTCCTTATTCTTGTCTTTTTCCTTCTCCTTGTTTCCGGAGGATTGTTCCTTCCCCTTTACAAAGATCATCTCGAGCTCGTCATCCCCGACGGAAATACTCTGTTTCTTGCTGTCATAGCTATACTCGTAAACAGAATCATCGTCCATCGTGAACGTCTTCTTGTCCCACCGGAAACTCATCTCTTCATCGAAGACATAGAATGTTCCGCTGCCGTCCTTCTCCAGCTTCATCCAGTAAGGCTCCTGTTCCACTCCAAACTCGGCGAGCTGCTCGATCAGATCATCCATATCCGTCGTCTCACCATCCTGTGTGATCGTGCTGAGATAGTAGGTTCCCGCGAGATCGTTCTTCTTGCCGCCAAAGAGCTTCGGAATCACGACCGTAAACAACAGGACAAGGACGAGGAGGGCTCCCGCGCCGCCGGCAATGAGCGGGATCGGCAGGGACTTTTTCTGCTTCGGCGGTACGAAGCCGCCTCCGCCGTAGCTTCCGCCCGGCTGCGGCTGGGTATAGCTGCCCTGCGGCGTACCATAGCTGCCGCTCGCCGCCTTCACCCCCGAAGCATCATAGCTGCCGCCCGGCTGCGGCTGGATATTGCCGCCCTGGGGCGCGTTGCAGCTGCCGCCCGGCGGGTTCGTCCCCGAGGCATCATAGCTGCCGCCGCCCGGGTATGTGCCGCTTCCGGCACTGCCGCCCTGTGCGGAAGCATTGTAGCTGCCGCTCTGCTGCCCCGCGGAGCCGCTCCCCTGCGCAGGCGCACTGCAGCTTCCGCTCTGCCCCTCCGTGGCTGTCTCGGAGGTGTTCTGTTCCGTCATTGTTACCGGATTTCCCCTGTCCGGCAGAGAATTGTCCCCTCCACTCTTCTCCACAGGCGCTTCCGACTTCGCCAAAGCACTATCCATCGCAGTTCCCGCCGCCGCTTCTTCCGGAGCGCTCTGTACTCTCGCGCCACAGCTCGGACAGAACTTCGTATCGTCCTGCAGCTGGCTTCCACAATTCTCACAGAATCTCATATTCCCTCCTTTTCTATCCACCGGTTTCCGCATGGGAGCCCGGATCATCTACCACATCCGCTATGCTTACGAAGCGAAAGTCCTTTTCATTCCGGAGAAGCGTAACCACGAAAGGCGTCTCCTCATAGGTGTACAGAGGATAGCAGAGGATCTGTACCTCCTCTCCGTCCATTTCGATCAGCTCCCCGATGAATACGACATGGTTCGTGTCTCCATGCACCATATAGTAGACGTCCAATGCAGGGAGATACCCCGCATCCCAGGTCCAGCGCTTCTCCGAGATCCCGAAGCCGGTCACCCGCTTAAGCAGCGCATCCAGCTTCTTCGTCGTCACATAGCTGACATCCGTTGCAAGCCGCCCGTCCTCTGCCTCTACTGCTGCAAACACCTTCTCCCAGGGTACACTCTCATCCTCCATCTGATAGACGATCTCCGCAATTGAGAAGGGATATCCCTCTACAGAAGAGAAACGTGCCCAAAGGAAGCCATTGACGCCGCCTTCATTCAGAAAATGAATCGCCGCGGATTCCGTCTCAGGGATACTTCTGCCGCCAACGCGCCGATCCAGTACTCTTTGCAGCTTTTTCAGATTTTCCTGCTCTATGCTGTTCAGGACGCTGTCCTGAAACTGCTCCACCGGAACGTTCCCCTGATACCAGCTCCTGCTCTCGAAGTAACGCCGCTGTCCCTCATTTCGGAACTGCCTCCCATGTCGCGCATAGATCTCATTGATTGCCCGGCGGAGCTGCCAAAGCTCCATAGATTCGAGTCCCGCCTCCTCGAAGCGAAGCTCCGCACTGTACGGAAGCACCTCGTCATAGTCCTCCGCCAGCAGCGCCGCATTCACGATACGGAAGCGCCCGCTTTGCCGTTCCTCCTGTGTTGCATCCACGGCTTTTTCGCTGCCTTCCGGCACGCTCTCCTCTCGCGGCTGTCCTTTTTCAGTTTCCCCCTTCTTTTTCTGTCCGCTCCGCGCGGCACCGGTATCACTTTTTTTCCGCGCTTCCTGCTGTGCCGCATCTCTCCGGAGCGCCCGCGCTTCCTGCTCTTCCTGCCCCGTCTCCTCCGACTCTTCCGTCACCTCTCCCTGCGCTGCTTCCGTCACAGGGTTCTGCTCCGAAAGGCTGTGGCAGCCGTTTAAGCAGAGCAGGGAAAGGAGCACTCCCAGCATAGCCGCTCTCCCTGTGCCGCTTCCTTCTCGTCTCTGCCTCCGCATTTTCTGCTTCCTTTCCCGGCGCATTCTCCTCTACGCTTAATCCTTAAGCTCGTCCTCAAGACTGTCCTGTACCAGCGAGGCATCCTTATCGGTCAGCGCATCGACCTCCGGCTTGATCGCCTCAAGCGCTTCCCTGCCACCGTGCGTCTTGATGACATCAAAGGCGGCGGTACGTCCGAGCCAATCGGCATTCGGATCCAACGCAATCTCCTTCATGACCGCAATCAATTCCTCCGGCTTGTAATAGCTTGCCTTCTCCTTCCATTCCGGGAAAGAGCTCTCTGAGATCATGTCCGCTTCCCCGACTGTGGTCCAGAACGGAACATTCTCTGATCTCGGCGTTTTCTTGTAGTAATCCATGCAGGCTTTGTATGCCGCCTCGCTCGTCGCCTCATGGAAGGGAAAGTCCAGCCACATATCGGTAAGCCCGTCTACTGCAGCGCCGTGCAGCTCATACTTCGTCTCATCATTCAAAATTTCCACAAGCGGCGCCACAACTCTGTCGTCCTCCAGTCCGCCGCAGTTTCGGCATGCAGCCTTCGCCACCTCTTGATCCTCGTCCTGTATCAGCGCGATTTCCGCCTCTACCGCGCCCTCCATTTCCTTGTTCCAGGAGCTGCCGATCCAGGCCGCCGCCTGTTCCCTGACCCTGGGGTGAGTATGCTTCGACATCGAAATGAGAAAGGGGCCTATCTCCGGATCCGAGCCTTCGTTTCCCAGTGTCCGGATCATTGCCCGCAGCACATACGGATCCTTCTCGGTTCCGATCGCCTCCTTCGCCAGCGCCCTGTTTGTATCCGTGAGTCCCAGCAGAGACTCCATCCACTCGTAGGCCTCGGCACGAACCTGCGGATACTCGCTGGCAAGCAGCTGCTTCATCGAATCCTCGCTGCAGGTATACCGGATCTCCTTCTCTCTCAGAAGAGAAAATGCCTCTGATGTGATATTCTCCTCCAGCTGCAGCTCCTCTGTGATCGGCACATAGCGATAGGTAGAAGTCAGCCAGACGAAGTTCTCGTCGCTGAGCTCTGTCTTGTCGAGGAGATCCTTCAGCAGATCCTCGGCAGTCATATTCTCATAGTCCAGCTCCTCCGCTCCCTCGGCCTCCGCTTCCGTCGTCTCCTTTTCGCCCTTCTCCGTACGCTTCTCGCTCTCCTCTACCGTACTCTCCTCCGTCTTCTTCTCCGAACACGCCGTCATAGACAGAAAAAATACACCAACCGCCAAAGGCAATATTATCCAATAGCGTCTTCTCTTCATTTCCCTTATCCCCCTTCGAAAATCATGTGACGGCGGCGGAAACCCGCCGCCGTCACGCCCTGTCGCGGTCTAACCGCCCCTTGTCTCACTCTATGCTTTTCCCCTTACTGCCCTGTACATTTCCCCTGCTGCGATTTCATCGCCCTTACCGCTCTTACTTCTTGTCGACCTTGATAAACGGCGACAGCACACCGCCGAGTCTCGGCAGAGACATGGTCTGGATATATGCCTTTCCCGGTCCGATCACCACGGTATCCACCAGTCCCTCACCGCCCAGCAGCTTATTCTTCAGACCTTTGACCACGCGGACATCCATCTGACAGCTCTCATCCATCAGCGCAACAAGCCCCGTATCGCAGACCAGCTCCTCTCCTGCCTGCAGGTCATATTCCTTCACATAGCCGTCCAGCTCGAGGAATACCAGTCCCGGCCCGGTCACTTTCTGCATAATGAAGCCCTCGCCGCCAAAGAGTCCGGCTCCCAGCTTTTTCTGGAAATAGACTGACAGCTCCACCTGAGAGGTCGCACAGAGAAATGCGGATTTCTGGCAGATCAGGCTCTGTCCCGGCTGCAGCTCCCGCACAATGATGCTTCCCGCAAAGGATGATGCAAAGCCGATCTCCGCCGGTCCCTGCGCGGTATAATAGCTCATAAACAGATTTTCACCGGAAAACATTCTCCCGAGGCTCTTCCCGATACCGCCCGGCGCCTTGGTTTCCGTAGTGACTGCCCCCTTCGCCCAAGCGCGCCCCCCGAGCTCACTGACGATGGTCTCTCCCGGCTCCAGCTGAATAATCGCCGCCGGAAGACTTCCTCCCTCGATCTGATAACGCATAATGTCTCCTCCTTTTTCCTGCCGCACGCACAACGCGTCAGCTATGCCCCCTCGCCCTGACAACTGCTGTCAGCGCTTCCTTAACACTAAAAATAACTATACAGACTTTTTAGAGAAAATCCATTACCCATCGGATACTTTTCCTCGAAAAATGTAAAAATTATCCGACGAATACCACTATTTTGCACAAAAACAGGCGGCAAATCCATGCAATATGCACAGTATTGCCGCCTGTTTTTCATGAACAATAGCAGGGCATCATAGCTCCCGCACACGCTCCGCAGGCTGCTCCAGCTCCGAAAGCCTCCCGCAGCGCTTCAGGAGATCGAGGTAGAGCTGCAGCTCATCCCGCGAGCGCACGCCGAGCTTCTCGTAGATGCTTCGGTTATGCTTCCGTACCGTATTCAGACTGACACAGGCGAGCTCCGGTACCTCCGCGATCTGATAGCCCCGAATATAGTAGGAAAGGATATTCCGCTCCGACAGCGTCAGCGTCCGGCTGTTTTCCACGAAGCGATCGAAGAGCTCCTTGATTTCCGGCGGAAGCCCTGACTCTGTCCGTCCTCCGTTCCGGTATTCCGCATTTTTCAGCTCCAGAAACTCCGCCAGCGCATCGAGCTCTGAAATACCGGTACTGCCGCCCCCATTCTCCCGATGTATCGCATCCGTCTTCAGAGCCTCCAGCCCTCTGAGAATCGGCTTCACGAAATGATGCGAGAGAACGAAGGAGCAGAGCAGCATGATCAGGACAAATGCCGCTACCGCTGCGATGATCCGGCTTCGCTGCCGTGCGTTCTGCAGCTGATAATCTGAATAGGAGAGCAGCACCGCGAGCGCCCACTGCCTGCCCGAAGCATCCCGCGCCTCCATAAAGGGCTGATGCATACCGAGGTAATGTCTGCCCTCTCCCAGATAGCTGTTAAACCTCCTGCCCTGCTCAATCCGAAGCGGCTGCCCGTCATCGAAGTAGCTGTCGCCCCGCTCTCCGATCAGCCCGCCGGGCAGAAGCAGCTGATCCCCCTCCAGCGGCGCGAAAACCGTGACCATATCTCCGTACCGGCTCTCTACCGCAGCATAGCTCAGCCGAAACAGAAGCTCACTGATTTCGAGTCCGCAGAGACCGTAGCGCTCTCCGCCGCTCCCCACCACCGGTATGCTCAGAAATATGCCGTTCTCCCAGGTATCCCGCAGCCTGTGCCGCTCGATCCAGAGATAATCCTGTCTCGTGCTCTTCTCCGCGAGCTGCTGCGAATACCATTCCATCTCGCCGGTATTAAACTCCATATTCCAGCGGTTATGCAGCTGGATCTGCTTCTGCATCGCGAGCTCGGAATGACCCCGAAAGAGGAAGATGTCATTCTCCGGTGCCGTGCTGCTGCTGACATTCCCGAGTCGTAAATAGATGCCGCTGCGAGATGTCGCCGCGCCGGGTGCCTTCGTATTGACCGTCGCGTCAAAAACAGCGAAAACGCCGCTTACACGGGTAATATTCAGCTCATTTTCCAGAAGCGGATAGAGCCGCTCCTGCATTTCCTCCAGCTGTACGGCATTATTCTGCAGCGCTCTGATATTGTAGGGATAGCTGAGAATATCCTGCTCCAGCGTCCTGCTGAGCCGCTCGGAAAAATAAATCCCGTTCCCCGTATAGAACGCGAGCCGCTCCTGCATCTCTCTGCTCCGGTTCCGAAGCTGTACCTCCAGCGTCTGCCGAAGGCTCCGCCCGCTCTCCGTAAAGACCCCCATTCCGAGCAGCAGGAGCAGCAGGATGCCGCTGCTTATGAAAATCAGACAGCAGAGGTACAGGAGCAGCTTTCCGCGCATCGAGCTGCTCTGCGCATTGAGCGCCCGCAGCAGCTGGCAAAAAGCAGGTTTTTCGCTCTCCGAATGCACTTTTCCATGTCTCCCAGCCTTCATCCGCCCGCTCATCCTCCGCTTCATCCCATCATTTGCAGCAAATTCTGATATGCCTGCTCCAGCTGCCGCTCCTTTTCCGCCTGCGCTGCGATGTCGCCTCCGGCATACTGCCCCTCTCCGACCGCCTCATGGTAAGCCTGCCTTGCTCTGGACAGCTCCAGCCGCACATTCTTTTCGAAGCGCATCTCCAGATCCAGATAATTCGGAAGCAGTGGAGCGACATAGAAGCGGTAATCCCGCTCTGTCTCCGCCAGCGCCCGATAGAGGCTTCTGTATTTCGGATTTTCCAAGCCCTTTACGATCTCCGGAAGCTGCCGGAACGCCTCCTCCGTCACCGGCATATATCCTGTCTTCGTCACGAATTCCACATTATTTACCGGCTCTGTCAGCCATTTCAGAAATGCTGCCGCCGCTCTCTCCCGTTCCGGGCTGGACTTCACCATGCAGAAGCCCGCACCTCTCTGCATAACCAGCCTCTCTCCGCCCTCGAAGACCGGAACCGGGCGTGCTACTACCTCAATCGGCTCTGAAATATTATTCCCATAGGTCACGACATCCTCATAGTAAAGAACACTCGCAGAGGACGCCACGCTCACGATCGCCCCGCCGGTGCGAAGCGGTTCCGTCGCATAGCCCTCACGCAGCCAAACCCCGCCGGAAAGTGCCGCATCGGCATAAGGCTCCCAGACCCGCCGAAACATTGGCCCGAAAGAGAGCTGCCCCTCCGCATCCCCTTCCCTGAAAAAATGCTCTCCGAGTGACTCGCAGCCGACCTGAAAGTAGTTGAAATGGTAGTCATGTACGAAGAAGCTCTTACCGTCATTCGGAATATCCGGCGTTTTCGCATCCGTCCATTCCGCATAGCGCTTCGCCAGCCGGAACAGCCCCTCCCAGGTTGCGAGCTCACGCTCCTCTGCTCCCGTCTCTGCCGCGAAGCGGTCAAACAAGGTCTTATTGATGAAGAGGATCTCCGTTGATTTCGCTACCGGGAAGATTACAAGCCTCCCGTCGAGCTTCCCCTCCTCCAGAAACGCCGGAAGGTATGCATCAAGCTCCGCTGCACTGAAATAATCGTTGTAATCCGCCAGAATACTCTGATCCGGCAGCGACAGCACCGTCTTCGGATAGGAGACGAACATATCCGGAAGCTCCGCCGCCCCCGGCTCCTTCCTCGCCGCAGAAAGCACCGCCTCGTGAATCGTATTGGTATTGGAGACGCTGGTAACCTGCACCTGTATCCCCAGCTCCCTGCCTCTGGTCTCATTGAAGCGGTCGATCGTCCGATTCAGTGGAGAATCCGTCTGACCGCCGTATACATGCCAGAGCGTCAGCACGATCGGTCCCTTCTCCTTCTGAAGCCCCGCGCAGCCCGCGAGAAGCATAGCCAGCATTCCGGCAATCCCTATCTGCAGCGCCCATTTCCCCCTCATAATCCCCTCCGCAATAATGTACTGACAACCGACGCTGTCATCATTATAGCAAACAGACGCAGCTTTGTCTTAGAAACATGCTGCGCCTGCTCTATGGATGGCTTTTTCTGTTTAAAGAGCCTTCTTTCAAATTTTTATCCCTTCTTTTCTCCTGCTTCCCCGAACTGCTTGCTCATGGTGTATTGCCGCCGGAAAGGATTGCGCCGAAAGGCAAGGAAGGATATAATCCTAACTGTCCGGAGCCATGCGTCTTATGCGCAGCAGCGGTTTCGGCATAGGGAAGTCAAGAGAAAGGATTCTTGCGGGAGCAGAAATATATGGAGAGAAAGCATCCGGAGATCAATATTCTGATTACGGCGGGAGGCACCAGCGAGGCGATCGACTCTGTGAGAAGGATCACCAATACCGGAAGCGGGAGACTGGGAAGCCTGATCGCAGACGCGTTCTCCGCACAGGAGGCGGTGCGGCAGATTTTTTATGTTTGCGCAAGGGATGCCGTCCGTCCCCACGCGGAACGGATAAGCTGTGTCACGGTACAGAGCGTCACCGATCTCCGGGACGCGGTCAACGCGATTCTGGAACGTCACACGATCCACTGTGTGATCCACAGCATGGCAGTCAGCGACTATACCGTCCGCGCGGTGTCTACGACAGAAGCCCTGGCAGCATTCCTGGAGGAGCATGCCTCCGCTCCTCAGAATATGCAGAGGGCGCTTCTGGACGGAATGGGGGAAACCGATCTCCGGAAAGGCGGCGGGAAGCTGTCCTCACAGATGAAGTCTCCCCTGCTCCTGCTGGAGCAGACGCCGAAGATCCTCCCCCTGTTTCGGGAGAAGCTGCCGGAGGCGGTGATCATCGGCTTCAAGCTGCTCCATCAGGTATCCGAGCAGACGCTTCTGGACACCGCACATCGCCTTCTCGTAAAAAACCGCTGCGATTTCGTGCTCGCCAATGACGCGGCAGAGATCAAGGGAGATCACCACCATGCCTTCCTGATGGATTCGGAAAGGAGGCTCTCTGCCTTTAATACGAAGCAGGAAATCGCAGCAGGGATCGTGGGAGCCGCTATGGAGACTGTCGCAAGGAGGAAAATCTGCAAATGAAAAAGAACATCATTCTCGGCATCACCGGAAGCATCGCCGCCTATAAAGCCGCCGACATCGCCAATACCCTGAATAAGGAGGGCCGCAGCGTCCATACCATCATGACCAGAGCAGGTACAGAGTTTATCACACCCCTCACCCTGCAAACGCTGACGAAAAACAAGGTCTATACCGATCTGTTCGCGCCCTGTGCTCCCTCCGAGGTGGAGCATATTTCACTGGCACAGCGCGCCGATCTGCTGCTGGTCGCCCCGGCAAGCGCGAATTTCATCGCCAAGGCTGCCGCGGGCATCGCCGACGATATGCTGAGCACCGTGCTGCTGGCTGTACGGGGAATTCCGATCCTGATCGCGCCCGCAATGAACACCGCAATGTACGAAAACCCGCTGACACAGCGGAATATCCGAACCCTGAAAGAGCTTGGGTTCTGCTTCATCGAGCCCCGCGAGGCGATGCTCGCCTGCGGATCGCTTGGAAAGGGGGCACTGGCGGATACAGAGCAGATCCTCTCCGCAGTCCGGGAGGCACTGGGAGAATGAGCAGAGGCTCCGCAAAATGAATCCCGGCCTGAAATTAAGGGTGTACTGATCCCGCACAGTGATCAGGGAGGTCAAGACACATCAGAGGAGCCCGTCGAATACTGTGAGCGTATGCGATTTGCCCAAAGCAGGAGATCCATCATCCCCTGCCTGCTTCTTTCCTGCTCCCTGCAGACATACGGCCGCGCGATTTTCCAGGATGCTTCTCCCCTTCCTCATTTTTCGGTCCATAGTCGTACGTCCCGTATTTTTTGTAATATCCGTAATAGTTCCCGTAGTAGCTTCCCTTATCCATCTTCACGCGGTTTAAAATCACACCGAGGAAACGGACACCTGTGCGATCCAGCTGCGCCTTTACCCGCGAGAACAGCCGCTTCGTCGTCACCTCACTCTCTACGACCAGTGCCGCGCCGTCTGCATAGCGGGACAGGATCGCCGCGTCGATGACAGAGCCAAGCGGAGGAGAGTCAATGATGACAAAATCATAGTTCTGCTCTTCGATATAGCGGAACAGCTTCCCACACATCTCGTCCTCAAACAGCTCTGTCGGGGAGGGAGAATAGGGACCGGGCAGAATCACATCCAGATTCTCGACATTTGTCGTATAGATTCCATCCTCCAGACTTCCCTGCCCGGAAAGGAGCTGAGAAAGCCCGATCGTCTCTCTGTGAATCTGATGACGGACCGTAAACATGGATTTTCGGATATCTGCATCCAACAAGAGGGTGCGTCTGCCGCTCTCCGCAAACGCTCTCGCCAGCGCCAGGGACAGCGTGCTCTTTCCCTCGTTCGGCGCCGTGCTGCTGAGAAGAATCCTGCGGACATTGGAGCCGGAGAGCAGAATATTGGTCCGCAATGTCTTGATCGCCTCTATATAGCGAAAATCATCCGCCTCTGAAAGAGCCTGAAGCTGCAATACTGTCTGATTCATCCCTTATCCTTTCCTGTCTTCGCTTTCCCCTTTCCAGGCGCGGCCTTTTCCGGGATGACCGCAAGCACCGGAAGCCTCAGACTGTTCTGAATATCGTCCTCTGTCTTGATCGTATCATCCAGTATCGTCTTCAGTGAAACATATGCCACCACCGCACACGCAGAGACCAGCATCGCCAGCAGCACATCCATCCGGGTCTTCGGAGAGGTTTTTGTATGCGAAATCTCGCCCTTTTCGATGATTTTGGGAGGATTCTGCTCCATGATATCCGCGATATAATCCGACGCGCATTCCGCAACCGTATCCGCGATCTGCTTCGCCATTTCCGCACTGGAATCCGTTACGCTGATATTCAGGATCCGGGTATCGGAGGGATTTTCAAGACGAATCATGTTCCGAAGCTCTGTATAATCCATAGGAAGCTGCAATGCTTCAATCACCTTTTCCATGACCGTACGGCTGGTCACCAGCACCCTGTAGTCCTTCGTGAGCTGGGCGCCGATCTGCAGATCCGCGAGAGAGGTCAATGTCGTCTCCTTCGACATGATATACAGCATACTGGTCGAGGTGTACATCGGCGTCAGGACGAAGCGGCTTACGAAAAAGCTGAGACCTCCGCCAAGCAGCGCCGCCAGCAGCACATACAGAATCCTTTTCCGTATCGCAAAGAAAAGCTCCCGCAGATCAATCTCCAGCTCCTCTTCCTCCAGAAGCGGCTCCAGCCTGCCTTCTCTGACTGCTGCCCCCTTGGTTTCCTGCATAATATCCCCCAATTCTTCCCTGCTTTCCTTTTTTAAAGCGTCTCTTCTCCCTGATGCAGCCGTTCCCGGAAAAATCAGAGAAAGTCCTCATCCCGTTTCATCCGTTCGGCATTTTCCGTAAGCAACGCCTCTGCATTGCCGCAGTGCTTCCGAATCCAGCGCACGGCTCTCCCAAGTTCCGGCGGCCGGGTGTCAATCCGGTGCATATCCGTCCCCAGGAACTGGGCTTGTCCGCTTCGCAGCGCCTCTTCTATAAATCTCGTCTCCCTGCGCAGGAAAAAGCCGCCGACCGGAGCTGTACTGAGCTGGATATACGCACCGGATGCCCGCAGTCCCTCCAGCCCCTTTCCATTCCCTGCTTCATACAGCGCAGAAAAACGCTCTGCATGTGCAATCACAGGATAATAGCCTGCATATCGCAGCTTTCGGACTGCCCGAAGCATGGCGGCATAACTTTCCCGCGGGTAAAATTCGATCAGAACAAAATGTGAGCCCATCAGCGTCAGGATCCTGCGCTGCAGAAGATGCTCCACGATGCTGTCAAAGTACAGAACCTCATTCCCCGAGAAGAGCTGAAAGTCCGGCGGAAATACTGTCTGCTTTTCCCCTCTCCGTGCCTCGTCCTGTACCACCGCCTGCCGCAGCTCTGCAAGCTTCGCGCAGACTGCCCCTGGGTCTGTCGGCCTTTCTACAGAATAATGCGGCGTCGCAATCACACTGCTCTCTCCCTGCTCGGCTGCCCTTCGGAGCAGCTGCAGGCTTTCCTCCATGCTTCTCGCTCCGTCGTCGAGCCCCGGCAGAATATGCGAATGAATGTCAAACATTTTCCTACCTTAAAGCCAGAAAAAGAGCTGCCGCTGCGGCAGCCCCCTCCTGCATTGAAACAAATGCTTACTTAATCCATGCGCCATTCGCATCTACACGATATCCATCCGGCGTGATCCTGTCCAGATAACAGGAGCCGACAGGCTGATTCGTCGACACAGAAGCGGAAAAATAGTACCATACCCCATTGATCTGCTTCCAGCCCTGTACCATGTTGCCGTCCGCGTCAAGGTAATACCACTGGTGCTTCGATACAATCCAGCTTCCCTTCCAGTCCGATCCGTCGGACTTCTTAAAGCGCCATGTATTTCCCTCCAGCTTCCATGCACCCTCTGTCTCTGCACGGCTCGTCGTACTGCTTCCGGCACCGCTGCTTACCGTCGCCACGCTTGACTTGCCGACAGCGGAGCTGCCCCCCCTGCCCTTGCTGGGACTGTTAGCCGCAAGCGCGGTCATGCTCATGGAAAGAATCATCGCGCCTGCCAGCACCATTGTTCCAATCTTCCGCACCATTTCCCGTCTCCTCCTTTATACTCCTGCCATATCCCTCTTTAATAACGATTATAGTTTAATTTATTTTACAAATAAATCAAGCCTTTTTTCTGAAAAATGTATCCAGAACAAGCCGGTTCACGCCCTCATTGTCTGTATAAAACTCTTCATAAAAATGAGAGGTATTGACTTCCCCCGGCAGCATGCGGAAGTCTTCCGTACCGATTTCCTGATTAAGCAGGATATCCATGGCGATCCGGAGATACTCTCCCTTCGACATATCTGTAATCATATGCTCCTGCATCGAATCGAACAGCTCCACAAGGATCCGGTCATTCTTTTTGTATTCCTGAAGCGCCTGACGCTCAAATGCCGTCACATACTGCTTCTGACGCTCCATGCGCTCCTCTGCGGTCTTCGGCTTCGTAATATCTCTTGCACGCACGAATTTCTCCGCAAGCTCCCCCTCCAGATGCACACTCCGCCCTCTCACAAAGGCAGGATCAAACTGTATCAAATCATCCGAAGCGATCTCCACCGTCACGCCGCCGATCAGATCATTCAAATGGCGGATCATCTCCAGAGACACTGCCATGTATCCATCCATTTTCAAACCATTCAGCAGTGTACAGACCGCATCCTCCATATATTCACAGCTCCTCCGGCTTCCATCTCCATAGGCGAACGCCAGTGTAATCTGATGAATTTCCGTTCCGGTATACTGATGCCTTTCATCCGTTATATGAATCGGAACCATGCTGTCCCGCGGAATCTGCAGCAGCTTCACACGATGATTTGCACTGTCATAGGCCAACACGAGGATGCCGTCGGCATTTCCCTCCTCCATGTACCCTTGCTCCTGCTCAAGACTCCCCTCGCGGTCGATTCCAATGAGAAGATATGCCTTCACCGCCGTATTTCTCCGATAGCTTTCCCCCTGATAGGAAAGCTCGGAGGCATTAAACAAAAGCTGCGCGCTTCCATCTGCCGGATTCTCGCCCGTCTGCTCCTCGCTGCTCTTTTCCTCGCCCGCACTTCCCGGTTCCTGCACTGCGTATTTCACCTCTGCCGCCTGCCGCTCCCGGTAAAGCCGCCTGCCAAAAATAGCACCTGCCACGCCGAAAAAAATCAAAAACACGATTCCATAAATGAATCGTGCATTCCTCTTCGTCCTCATCTTTCCCTTTCCGCCGCCCCCCCTATCACAGTATGTCCGAAGCCCCGCAAGGCTCCTCATTCTGTAATATGCTGAAGCCTCTCCGGCAGGCTGCTCGTCCCAGCCGTCATTTCGCGGCATCAGCAGTGTAAGAAAGTTCGATAAAGCGGATTGCGGATATCTGTCAACGCTTCAGAAGATACCCCGCTGCCTCTCTGCCTGCCTGCGCACCATTCTCCGCGGCTTCATCGGCGAGACTGCATTTCTCAATCAGGTCTCCGGCAGTCTGGAAATAGATCGGCGCACCCTCCCTTTTCAGCTCTGACACAAAGGCGGGCAGGCTCTCTCTGAGTGCCGCATTATCGCCGGATGCGAGAATCAGCCCCCGGCAGTGCATCTCCAGCGGGAGCCCCTCCTCGTCCTCCAGCTTCAGAAGGAAGCCCTCCTGATCGCTGTCAATATCCAGGAGCTCTATCCCACAGCGGAGCGGAACCTCATAGTCGGAAAGAAAGCGCAGGAAACGATCCCGAAACGCTTCATTGCCGATCGCTGTGCCGAAGATCCGAATGCCGCTCTTCTTGTTCTTCTCCCGGAGCAGTCGTCCTCCCGGCTGATAATCCTTCTCAATGAGGACAAGATCCCGGATGCCGCTGTCGCTGGCCGCCGCAGCGGCAGCCATCCCCGCCGCACCGGCGCCTACCACCAAAAGCTCATGGTACTCAGGAATATTCACACATTCTCTCCTGTCAGCTCGTATGTGCGTCGCTCATCATAAACTCTACGACGCGCTTCATATCCTGCGGCTCATGCACGATCAGCTCCAGCTCCTTGATATAAGCGGTATCCAGCATCTTCGACATCATCAGCATCTGGCTCAGCTTCGACTTCAGGTTGATGCGGTCTCCCTCCCTGGACACCAGCTCTACCAATCCCTCGCAGGAATTCAGTACATTGAAGAGACCCTCTACATTATTTACATTCTCGATTTTCATAACACATTCCTTTCCTTCACTGCCTCATTCTGACCTTGACAGTTATAGTATACCTTCACATAGAGTCAAGCATAGCAAAGTCTCCTCAAAAATCAAGTCCTGTTGAGAAAAAAAACGGCTTGTGCTACACTAGGCGGTAGCTTCAACGCATCTTTTTTTCGGAATAATAAAGAGGAGAATCCCATGAAAATCGTGATTGGCAATGACCATGCAGCTGTAGAAATGAAGCAGGAGATCATGCAGTATCTTCTGGGCAAGGGGATAGAAGTTCTCAATGTCGGCACAGACAGCCGTGAGAGCTATGATTACCCGAGGGCAGGCTTTCAGGTCGCCCGTGCAGTAGCTGCCAAAGAGGCGGACTGCGGCATCGCGATCTGCGGCACCGGGATCGGCATTTCCCTCGCTGCGAACAAGGTTCAGGGCATCCGTGCTTTCGCATGCAGTGAGCCCTACTCCGCTGAGATGGCGAAGCGTCACAATGATGCCAATGTCCTATGCTTCGGCGCCAGAGTCGTGGGAATCGAGCTCGCGAAGAAGATCGTCGATGCCTACCTCGATGCGAAATTCGAGGGCGGCCGCCACCAGCGCCGTGTCGATCTCATTATGGATATCGAAAGGAACGGCGGACTCTCTCCGGAGAGCTGACGGCTCCGCCGCCGGGAGAGCCCTTCCCCGCTTACGCTTCCGCGGAAATCCCGGCGATCAGCGCCTCCGCTTCTGCCTTTTTCGTATTTTCTACCCCGTTTTCAAAGGAGACCGCATAGCTGTAGTCCTCCTCCGTCCAGCTCAGCAGATAGATCCGCTCCGCCGATCCCCTGACACGGACGCTTCGCCCCCCGAACTGCTCCGTGAAATCCCTTTCATAGAAATTATAATCTCCGCTGATATCCGCGTTCTCCGCTTTCTCGACCCGGATGCGGAGCCCCTCCTCGCCGGAGGCATCCCGGTAAATGAGCTCTATCATATTTCCGGCTCCGTCGCCCTCCCCCAGGAGAACCGAGAAGTCCTGCACAGTATATGCTGCATAGCTCTCCGGGGCAGCGACACGGAAGCCGGCAGCCGTTTCTGCCTCCGAAAGCGTCCGGAAGGATTGGAAGGGGTTCGGGCTCTGCACGCTCTCCGCACCTGCCGCGTCTGCGTCCTCCTTCTGCGAAGCAGCTGTCGCTTCCTCGGAAATGCCGTAGGGTACCGCCTCCGAAACAGCGCTGCCTGTCAGCCCGCTTCTCCACCTCCCGTAGATGCCTCCCCCGAGGACGAGCAGCACGCAGGCCGCTGCAACCGCCGCCCCGTTCTGCCGAAATGGCTTCCGCTTCCTGCGTCCTGCCATAGGGATCACCTTCTCTTCCATTCCCTCTGCCGCTTCCTCGATATATTTCTCCTCCACCTCATTCATTGCGTTCAAGATATCCCTCGCGTTCATACTGTGATTTCCTCCTTTTCCAAGAGTGTCCGAAGCCGCTTCCTCGCCCGAAGCAGACTCATTTTCACCTTACTCTCCGTATAGCCCAGCTCCTCCGCGATCTCCCTCACAGGACAGAGATACCAGTAACGGCGCAGGAAGATCCTCCGGCTCGTTTCCTCCTCCTGTGCGAGGAAGCGGTTCAGACAGTCCGTAAGCAGCATTCGATCCGGCAGCCGCTCCAGCTCGGAGGCTCTGCCGATGCAGTCCGAAAGCTCATCCAACGCCAGCGGAAGCTCTCCGCCGCCCCGCTTCTCTGCACGCAGAAATTCATAGCGGTTCAACGCGAGATTCCGGCAGAGCTTCCCCAGAAAGGCACGGAACAACGAGGGACGGTGCGGCGGGATGCTGTCCCATGCACGCAGCCAGGTGTCGTTCACACATTCCTCCGAATCCTCTTCACTATACAATATGTTTTTCGCGATCCTGTGGCAGTACCTGCCGTAATGCCGTGCGCTTTCCTCGATTGCGCGCTCCTCGCGGTTCCAATAGAGCTCCACGATAGCCTCATCCGTCATCTTCATTCCCTCCTGACTGTATTCACAGAAAAAGACCGCTCTTCGTCACTTATCTTTTATTCTGCTCCATACTTCCGCCGCGTATTGATTTATATTATAGTCGATTTCTCTTCATCCTGACAGTCTCCTGCATGAATGGCATAGCTTTTTCGCAGGGTTTTTCTCTTTATTCCGCTTGAAGTATTCTCCGAGGTTATGATAAAATGCCGGATAAATACCAGCATACCGGCTGGAAGAAATTCTATCTGATCTTCGGTATGTACGACGAGTCCTTCTCCATCAATTGCAGCGCAGATATTCCGAAGGGGGATGGACAAGGGCCGGTTCATGTTTTTCGTGAATCTCCCGAATCAGCTCTACCGGGTGGCAGCGCCGCCAGAAGGCATCTGCCTACCTGAGCTATTACCTATTTTCCGGTACCGTGAAACAATTACAAAAAGGAAGAAAAAAGGAAAGAAAATGAATCCAGACTCCACAGAAAAAAGAATCGTCCTCGCCTCACAGTCCCCACGGCGAATCCAGCTGCTTCGAATAATCGGAATCGATGCAGAGGTGATGCCCAGCGGCATTCCGAAGCAGATCCGCTCCGAGAAACCGGAGGCAGTCGTTTCTGCACTTTCCGAAGAAAAGGCAAGGGATGTCGCCGCGCGCTGCCCGGGGCGGCTCGTGATCGCCGCCGATACGGTCGTTTCCATCGACGGGCAGATCCTCGGAAAGCCGAAAAGCCCCGAGGAGGCGTGCGCCATGCTCCGCCGCCTGTCCGGACGGACACATCAGGTATACACCGGCGTGACGCTGCTCTCCGGCGAAAAGGAGGAGCGCTTTGTCGAGAAGACCGAGGTAACGTTTCAGGTGCTCACGGACGAGGAAATCCGCACCTACGTTCGCTCCGGAGATCCGATGGACAAAGCGGGCGCCTACGGGATTCAGGGCAGCTTCGCGAAGCATGTCCGCGGGATATCCGGCGACTATTACAATGTCGTCGGACTTCCGCTCGCGCGTCTCTATGACGCGCTGAAGCGCTTTTAGAGGCTCTGGAACTTCATGCAATCAAAAGGGGCTGTTGTCGGGATTCCTGATGCATTGTATGGAGAAGCCCCGGCAGCAGCAATTGTCTTCATATATTTTTTAGAAACGTTAGATTTCTTTTAGAAACAAGACATAGATTGGACACAAAACAAAGCTATTATAAAAATAGTTACAGAAATGTAGCTTGAAATAGTTTTCATACTCATACTCCGGAGCCGGAATGCTCCGGAGCCCCCTTCTTAATTGATTCATAGAGCTTCCCGGTTTATCCCCCCTTCCCCGTGAAGTTCTGACTATATCATAAGCTTGAAAGCCCCCGGCGGATTCCGTCGGGGGTCTTTTCGCTGCACGGTATCCTTTTCTGCCCGCGGTCACTGGGCATTCCCATTCTCCGGATGCAGTCCGCATTCCTCCGCCAGTGCACGAAATGCCGGCAGGGAGCGCTCGATCCGCTCGTAGGGCACGCAGTAAGCGAGCCGCACGAAGCCCGGCAGCCCGAAGCCGTCGGTCGGTACCAGAAGAATATGATGCTTCTCCGCCCTTTCCGCAAATGCCGCCGCGTCTCCGTCCGGCACACGAATGCAGAGATAGAAGGCGCCCTCCGGGCGGACACAATCGTATCCCATCGCGCAGAGCTCCGTATAGATCAGCTTCCGATTCCGATCATAGAAGGCGAGGTCCGCCTTCACTTCCAGACATTCGCCGATAACGAGCTGGAAGAGCGACGGCGCATTGACGAAGCCGAGACAGCGGTTCGCAAGGACAAGCGCCGCTCTGAGCTCCGCACAACAGTCTGCGTCAGGGCGGATCGCGAGGTAGCCGATCCGCTCCCCGGGGAGCGAGAGCGTTTTCGAAAACGAATAAAGATAGATGGCATTCCGGAAAAATGCCGGTACATAGGGCAGCTCCCTGCCATCGTATACGAGCTCCCGGTAGGGCTCGTCACAGAGCAGCCAGATCGGATGTCCTGCCCGCTGCTCCGCGCGCTGAAGCATCTCCCCGAGACAGCGGAGCGTCTCCTCCGTATATACCGCCCCGGACGGATTGTTCGGATTGTTCAGAATGACCGCCTTCGTCCTCTCCCCGATCCGCTGCTCCGCCGCCTCGATATCCAGCTGGAAATGATGGGTATCCGCGGGGACGACCCGCAGGATACCGCCGTAATTTGTCGTATAGCTGCGGTACTCGGAGAAGAAGGGAGCGAAGCAGAGCACCTCGTCGCCCGGATCCAGCAGTGCACGGAGGACGATATTGAGCCCGCCCGCAGCCCCCGCCGTCATAACGATCTCCTCTTTTCCGTAGTGCATGCCGAAGCGTGCATTCAGATGCTGCGCTACCCTCTCGCGCACATCCCCGTATCCCGCATTGTTCATATACCCATGCACATATTTCGGATCCTGATTCTCCAGAATGCTGAAAACGGCGTTCTTCACTTCATAAGGTACCGGAGATGCCGGATTCCCGAGGCTGAAATCGTAGACATTTTCCGCGCCGTAGCATGCAGCAAGCTCCTGCCCCCTTTCAAACATCTTTCGGATCACCGACGCGCCTGCCGAAAGCGCCTCCATACTCTTCGAAATCACCATAGTTTCCTCCAAATCTCCGCAATGAATTTTCTCATTTCGCGTTCTTTTCGTTCTCCTCGCTCTTTTTCTTCTTTCCCTGCCGTCGGAGCGCCGCCGCCTTCAGAAGCCCGAAGCCCGGATTTTTCGAGACCGCATCCGGATTATTGCGAAGCATCGTCTTCGTCCACCAGCTCATGTACCCGACATTATCATCCCCTCCATCCAGCAGCACATTGAGGCGGCGCTCCATTCCGCGTATCCGCTCCTCCGCCGCACTCGCACCGCTGCGGACAGCGCGCAGGGTCTCCTTCACGGCGGCCTTCGCTACTGCGACATTTCCCTCGTTTTTCCGCACATCCTGCATTGCCTCGAATCCGGCGTCAATTTCCCTCTTCGCATCCTCCAGCCGGCTGTAGGCATCCTGAATGGAGCTCCTGAGACGCTGAATCTCCTCCGAATTTTCCGCGAGGGACTGCAGCCGCTTCTTCAGATCCATTGCAGAAATCGCGGAAAGGATGATGTCCTCGATAAAGAGAGTGTAGAGCATGGTATTGATGACAATGAAGGTCAGATAACTCCAATTCTGCGAAATGCTCTCCACGACCGGATGAACATAGTCCATGATAAGAAGCGCGAGAAAGCCCCATGAAAGAGAGGCATAGAGGCAGATATAGCCATGGAAATTGAAGGCATTCTGCGAATAATCCCACCAACGCATTCCGAAGAGCTTCTCCATCGTCCAGCCGGTCAGGAGCTCCAGCGCGCTGCCGCCGAATGCACCGATCAGAAACACCGCGAGGTGATTCGTGCGGAAGGGCCCCGCGAGCAGCACCAGAAGCGTCGCGCCGCTGCCATAGATCGGGATCCACGGTCCGTGACAAAAGCCGCGGTTCTGCAGATGTCCGGATTTCAGTGAGCAATACGCCGACTCAAAGAACCATCCGAAGATGCAGTAGGCAATGAAAATAACCGCCCATTGCAGAAAGGTATATTGTCCTATATAGTACATAGCGTACATCCCCCATATCTCCGTTTGACATGGCTCCTCCGATTTTTTGATCAGGGAATCATCAGAAAAGGGCGACTGCCGGGGCAAACGGCAACCGCCCTTCCTTCTTCCGCCGCAAAGCTCAGGCGAAGAGCGGCTTCATACTCTCCGCAAGCTCCGCCTGCTCCTGCTCCGCAGCAGCCAAATCTCTGCCAAGCGTCGTGTAATAGCACTTGATCTTCGGCTCTGTTCCGGACGGACGGACAACGACGGTCGCCCCGTCCTCCAGTCCATAGATCAGAACATTTGCCTTCGGCAGCCCGGTCTCCTCCGGCCTCGTATAATCAGTCACCTTCACGACGCGGCGTCCGCCGATCTCCGTCGGCACCTCCGCACGGAGCTTCGCCATGATGCCCGACATCCTGTCCATCCCGGAAAGCCCCGGAAACTCGAAGCTGTCCACCTTGTTCAGATATCTGCCGTACTGCCGGTAGATCTCCTCCAGCCGCTCCTTGATGGAGGAGCCGACGGAACGGTAATATGCCGCCATCTCACAGATCAGCATGGAGCTGACCACAGCATCCTTGTCCCGTACATAAGGACCGGCCAGGTAACCATAGCTCTCCTCGAAGCCAAAGAGGAAGCGATCCGCCTCTCCCGCCGCCTCCAGCTGCGCAATCTGATCCCCGATCCACTTGAAGCCCGTCAGCGTATGACGGAGCTCCACACCGTAATGCTCTGCCACCTTGTCCGCGAGCGGCGTCGAAACGATAGACATCACCGCCACCGGGCGCTCCGGCATCATTCCCTTCTCGATCCGTCCCGCCGCGATATAATCGAGGAGCAGCACGCCCATCTCATTGCCGGAAACCAGCTCGTAGCTGCCGTCTGCGCACTTCATCGCGATCCCTACGCGATCCGCATCCGGATCGGTCGCAAGCATCAGATCGGCACCGGTCTGCTCCGCGAGCCGCAGTCCCTTCTCCAGCGCGGCATAAATCTCCGGATTCGGATAGGAGCAGGTCGTAAAGTAGCCGTTGGGATACTCCTGCTCCGGTACGATCGTAATATCGGTAATCCCGATATCACGAAGCACCCTCGTCACCGGCACGAGTCCGGTTCCGTTCAGCGGGGAATACACGAGCCGCAGCCCCGCCGTCCGGCAGAGCCCCGGACGCACCTGCCGCTCCTCTACTGCCTGATAAAAGGCTTCCTTGCAGTCGTCCCCGACGAACTGGATCAGTCCCCTCTCCACGCCCTCCGCGAAGCTCATAAAGCGCGCGCCGGTCAGGACATCCGTTTTCTGAATGGAGGCATAGACCACAGCGGCGGCATCATCCGTCATCTGGCAGCCGTCCGGCCCATACGCCTTATAGCCGTTGTACTGCGCCGGATTGTGACTCGCCGTCACCATGATGCCGGCATTGCAGCCGTAGTAGCGCGTCGCGAAGGACAGCGCCGGTACCGGCATCAGCTCGTCATAGATCCGCACCCGGATGCCGTTTGCCGCGAGCACAGAGGCGGCATCCCGGGCGAAGCGCCAGCCCTTCAGGCGGGAATCGTAGCTGACCGCCACGGTCTGGCTGCCGCCCTGCGTCTTCACCCAATCCGCTACGCCCTGCGTCGCCTGTCGGACTACCCAGATATTCATGCGGTTTGTCCCTGCACCGAGCGTACCGCGAAGACCTGCCGTTCCGAAGCTGAGTGCTACAGAGAAGCGCTCTTTGATCTCCTCCTCCGCGCCTTCAATGTCCCGGAGCTCCTTCTGCAGGTCGAAGTCCAAAAGCTCCGCCGCCCTCCAACGCTGATATTCGTCCTGATACATGAATGCCGTCCTTTCCTGCGCACTGCCGCCGACCTGTGAAAGTATCACAAATTTATGCCCTTAGTTTACCCTATCCTCACAGAAGCGTCAAGAAAAGCCTTCGCAGCAGCGTCTCTCTGCGGTTCCGCTCCGGATCCTCCAGAACATAATCCAAAAGCATATGGAGCATCTCCCCGAGCTTCGGCCCGCTCTCTATGCCTTGCTCCATCAGGTCCCGCCCGTTCACGGCAAGTCCGGCAATGCTGAGGCAGTCGCCTCTGCTTAATATCTCTTCGATCTGTTTCTCTGCCTGCCGGATCTTCCGAAGCCGCTCCCGCCGTGTGTCTCGAGAGCGCACGGCATCCGAAGCCGCCGGCGCAGGCACTGTTTCTCCGCCCTCGGCGGTCTCCGGAAGCACTTCACAGCGCCCCGGAGCAGCGCAGTCCTCTGCCAAAAGCAGCGCTTCCTCCATTCGAAGCCAGTCAGAAAGCAGCTCCGATCCATACTCCGACAGCAGGCTCCGGCATCGATACGCTGTTTCCGGAAGCGCTGTCCCATGCAGCTCTGCAATGCTCCGCCCCAGCCGGATGGTCTCATTGTCCAGCTTCAGCTCCCGAAGGATCTGCCCCGCCTGCTCCGGCACATTCCGAAGGAGCATCCCGTAGCGGAGATACTTCTTTCGAGGCGCACTGTCCGGCATCGCCGGATACGCGGCATCCGCCAGCAGCGGAAAATGCGGGGTAATATACGGGGCAAGTCCCGTCTCGAATATCCTTTGGTAATGCTCCGGATGCTCCGAGAGAAGCAGCTTCGAAAGCTCCGCCTGTATCCTCTCCTTCGAAATCTTCCGGAGATTCGGGGCAAGTGCCTTCACGGCAAGCTTCGTTTCCTCCTCGATCTTGAAGGAAAGCTGTGCCGAAAAGCGGAGCGCACGGAGCATCCGGAGCGCATCCTCCGTGAAGCGCTGCTCCGCTATGCCGACGGCGCGGATCTGCCGGGCGGAGAGATCCCGCAGCCCGCCGAAGTCATCTACGAGTCCTGCCCTTTGATTATATGCCATCGCATTGATCGTGAAGTCTCTGCGGGCGAGATCTTCATGGAGAGAGGGAGTGAAGGCAACTGTAGACGGGTGCCGCCCGTCCAGATAGATGCCGTCGAGCCGATAGGTCGTCACCTCGTAGCCTCTCTCCCCGCGGAGGATCGTATCCGCTCCGCTCATCAGCACCGTCACCGTACCGTGCTGTATGCCGGTATCGATCGTGCGCCGGAAGAGCTGCTTCACCTCAGCCGGCAGCGCTGAGGTCGTAATATCCCAATCATCCGGCAGCCGCCCCAGCAGACTGTCCCGGACGCAGCCGCCGACCGCATACGCCTCGAAGCCCGCATTCTCCAGTCTCGCAATGATTTTTTCAACAGCAATCGGGAGCCGCACAGACTCAGCCCTCAAGTGACACCCCCGCCGGGAACGGGATATTCTCTCCTGCCGAAATCACAGTATCCTGATAAACCGTATCCCCGCGACTGATGCGGTACTGGATATCATAGCTGTCATAGACCGAGCCGAAGCTATCCTCCGTCGGACCGGTATAACGGCTGTCCTGCACGATCGCTTCCTCAGAGATGCTCTGCAGAAGCAGCGACATGAAGATGTCCAGCGCTTCGTCAGAGACCTCCTCTACGCAGTCCATGCTGATCCGGATCGTCTTCGGCGCATCGTTGGAGCCGCTGATATCCATATTTTTAATGAAACCGTACGCCTCATTGTCCGAATACCGCTCCACGATGTCATTATGAATCTGGTCGAAGTCCAGCACCTGCGGCGCATCCGCTGCGATCGTCGCTCTCGGATCCTGCACCTGCGCCTGATAGCGCGGCTTGCAGGCGGCAAGCAGCGTCAGGCAGAGCAGCAGCACTGCTGCCAGTGAACTCCATCTCTTCCCAAGCTTCATTTCATTCCTCCTTATCGGGTCATGTCCCGTCCCTCTCTGAGAAAGCGCTGATTTTTTTCTGATTCATGTGCCATGGGCGTTCCCTTCCCGCCAATGCAGGCGATGCAGCGCACCCTCTCTCCTGAGTCCGCCGAAGTTATTCTGCCGGAGCGCCTCATAGAGGAGAACGGAAACGGAATTCGAGAGATTCAGCGAGCGGATGTCTCCGTACATCGGGATACGGATGCAGCTCTCCGGATGCTCCGCGAGGATCTCCTCCGGGATTCCGGCAGACTCCTTCCCGAACATGATGTAGTCGTCCATTCCGAAGCAGACCTCACTGTAAATCTGCCGCGCCTTCGTCGTAGCGAACCAGAGACGCGGAGCATCGTCCTCTGTGCACATCTTCGCATGCGAGCCGAGACAGAGCTCCGAATGCTGTCTCCGAAAGTCTGTATAGTCCCTGTACTCGAAGAGCCGAAGCTTTTCCCAGTAGTCCATCCCCGCCCGCTTCAGATTCCTGTCATTCAGAAGGAAGCCGTAGGGACGAATCAGATGCAGCACCGTCCCTGTCGCCACACAGGTTCGCCCGATCGCACCGGTATTGAAGGGAATCTCCGGCTCATGCAGTACGATGTTCATCAGCGCTCACCCTCATACTTCCTGTCCTGCTTCGGCTCCGCGAAACGTCCCTCGTCCGTATAGCCCGGCAGATGCCCAACCGCCTGATGCTTCACAGTCCGATATTCATCATCGGATCTCCAATACGGACAATGCGTATACCGATCCAAAGAAAGCCGCGCCCTGTCGTCCTCATCCATATATGCCTCGCAGAGCCAGTCGTCCAGCTCCGAATCATAGCTGTAATTGCCGCAGAGCTCACATTCCGTCATCTCAGCTCCTCCATGTTTCCGGATCGTGCTCCCTGCTCGGGCAGAGCTCCGACAGATAGCATTCTCCGCACTTCGGTCTCTGCGAGGTGCAGATCGCACGCCCCAGCGAAATGATGTGCGTGTTCCAGCGAACCCAGTATTCCTTCGGCAGCACCTCCTGAAGCTGGAACTCCACCTTCGTCGGATCGGCAGAATCCGCCAGACCGAGCCGGTTCGAGATCCGCTTTACATGGGTATCCACCACGATAGAGGGCTTGCCGTAAATGTTGCCGAGGATCAGGTTTCCCGTCTTCCTGCCGACGCCCGGAAGGGAGGTCAGCTCCTCTATCGTCTGCGGCACCGTGCCGTGGAAGCGCTGAAGCAGCTCTCCCGCACACGCCTTGATGTTCTTCGCCTTATTGTGATAGAAGCCGGTGGACTTGATGTCCTGCTCCAGCTCCGAAAGCTGACAGTCCGCGAAATCCTGCAGGCTCCGGTACTTCCGGTACAGCTGCTCTGTCACCATATTGACGCGGGCGTCCGTACACTGCGCACTCAATATCGTCGCGAACAGAAGCTGCCATGCATTCTGATGCTGAAGAAAGATCGGCGGCTCTGCGCCGTAGCGACTGTCCATGCGGCGCATGATTTCATGCACCCTCTCTGTCCGCGCTTTCGCGCCCTCTCCCTTGATAAACATAGTTCTCCCTTCGTGGGCAGTTATAGAGAAGCAATCGCAAGCGATTGCCTTGAATCGCTCAAAGCCGCGTGGCTCCCCCGAGCTTAGCTCGGGGGCAGTTATAACGTGATCGTGAGGGTTCTGCCGCTTGGCAGATACTGGTAATAGCGCACACCTGCCGCATCCAGCATCCGCTTCGAGGCACGCACCGCCGCAGTGTCCGCATACTTGTCCTCACGATAGATCATGGTCTTCACCCCTGCCTGAATCAGCGCCTTGGCGCACTCATTGCAGGGGAAGAGTGTCACGAAGATCTTCGAGCCCTCTAGGGAGCCGCCGCGGTAGTTCAGGATCGCATTCAGCTCGGCGTGCGTGGTGTAGAAATACTTCGCATTGTATGGATCCTCCTCCACCCGGATCTTCGTCCACGGAAATACATCGTCCGAGCAGCCCTTCGGGAAACCGTTATAGCCCATGGACAGGATCTTGTTGTCCTCAGACACGATGCAGGCGCCGACCTGTGTGCTCGGATCCTTGGAGCGCCGCGCCGATAGCTCCGCCACGCCCATGAAATACTCGTCCCAGCTGATATAATCCTCTCTCTTTCCGCTCTCTCCCATGCTTATTCCTCCTCTGTCAAAAGCTCCTCCCGCATGCCCGAAGCCTTTCGAAGCCGGTTCATCAACGCGAAGCCGACGCCGCGCTCCGGATAGCTCTCCGCGAAAATCTCATCCACTGCATCCGCGTCGAACTCCCGCAGCAGGCGGAAGAGTGTATGCGTCATGGAGAGTGGATCCTCGCGGCTGCCGAGCAGCTTGATGTCCACCTTGATGTTGCCGTAACCGGTACGGTAAAGCTCCTCGGTTTCCCTGCAGCAAAGTATCCCTACCCGGTTGCCTGCCTTCACAGAGATCTCTGTCTCTTCATTGATAAAATCAGCGATCCGCTCATCCTCTCTTACTCTCTCGCTCTCCGCAACACGGAAGTCCTTCTCCCGGAGAAATGCGGTCGTCACCAGCGTCATTTTCGCCTTCGGCGCATAATGCCGGTACTTCATGCCCGGTGCCTTCGGATGCACGCCCTCTCCGACCGAACCTGAAAGAACCGCCGGATCAATCACGACGCTTCTCCCCAGCGCGCTTTCCAGCTCTGCTGCAGTGACCGCACCCGGCCGGAGCAGTGTCGGCGTCTCGCCGCTCAGATCGAGAATGGTGGACTCCACGCCAATGCTCGCTTCTCCGTCATCCAGAATCATTTCAATCCTTCCCTGCAAATCCTCATAGACATGCCGCGCCTCTGTCGGGGAAGGTTTCCCGGAAGTATTCGCGGAGGGCCCCGCAATCGGCAGCCCGCATGCCCGGATAAACTCCAGCGTACATTTATTCTCCGGGCATCTCAGGGCAACGGTGTCCAGTCCGCCGGTCGTCTCATACGGGACGCGCTCCGACTTCGGAAGCACGAGTGTCAGCGGTCCCGGCCAGAAACGGCTCATCAGCCGCCGCGCTGTCTCCGACAGCACAGAAACCAGAGGTTCTGCCTCTTCTGCAGAAGAGACATGGACGATCAGCGGATTATCGGAGGGACGTCCCTTCGCCGCATAGATCCGCCTCGCTACCTCCGGATCCAACGCATTGCCGCCAAGTCCGTATACTGTCTCGGTCGGGAATGCCACCAGACCCCCTCGTTTGATTACCTCTGCCGCCTCTTCTACCCCATCGATTCCCTTAATGATTGTTTCCATGATTCCTTTCCTATTTATTGGTTTAGATTCAAAATATTCCAGAAGCCCTCCGGCTCCTGTCCGAGCTTCCATGCCGCGACACCGCCCAGCTCCGCCGCCCGGATATGACTGAGCTTCAGTCCCATTGACTGCGCCTCCTCCATCCAGATCTGCTTCCGAACACCCTCGTCCTCGATACTGCCGTAATACTGTCCGATCTCATCCTGCCACTCCAGCGTGACGTTCTTCTCCTGCACCCACTGCTGCGCACGCTTCGCACTGAGCGCCTCCGAGCTCAGGCTTCCATCCGCCTTGGTGATCCACACCCGGGTATAGAACGGAACGGCAATGACGATCCGCTCCTTCGGAACCAGCTTCTCGGTCTCGCGGATACCTCTGTCCGTGTAAGAGATAGATGCCACCGAGCCGCCTCCTCCGAACCGGCATAATGCTCATCATAGCACATTATGATCACATAGTCGCAGAATACGCCCAGCTCCTCCAGATCATAGTGGCTGTTGTAGGAGAACGGGACATAGCAGTCAACGGAAAGAATGAGCCCCGCATTCCGGCAGGCGACGGACAGCTCCCGCATGAACTGTACATAATCCTGCCCCAGCTCCGCCGGGATCAGCTCAAAGTCGATATTCAGACCATCAATATCATTCTCCAGCGCATTCTGCACCAACCCGCCGATCAGCTGCCCCCGCAGGGAAAGATCCCGAAGCAGCACGCCCTCGTCGAGCCTGCCGAGGTCGAAATTGTTGACCGTCGCCCAGACCTGATAACCCTTTTCATGCGCCCGCGCCACATAATCCGCGGAGGCATAGCTGATGAAATCCCCCTCGCTGCTGCTCAGCACGAACCAGGTCGGCGCGATCACATTCATCCCCGGCGTATTCTCCGTCAGAGCATCGAGGTTCTCATTCGCCGCGGCATTCATCACCTGCTGGAAGCCGAGCACCACCTTCTGTCCCTCCGGCAGCGACCGGCGCGTATAATCTGCTGCATGGAAGCTGCTCTCCGGCTTCACCTCCCGCGCCTCTCCGAGGCGGCTGCTCCGGAGATAGCCCTGAAAGCCGTCCGGCGTAGAAACCTTCGTCCACTTTTCCAGCTGCTCCAGAATCCGTACCTCCGTTCCCGGCATAAGCTCTGTCAGCACCGGACTCTTCACGCCGCCCTGCACCCTGACCGCTTCCTTCTTCTGTACTGTCGCGCCTGCATAAGCACCCCAGTCGTTGTCCAGGAAGATCCGCTTGTATTCGCCGTCGGTATTCTGCTGATAGCGAAGATCCGTATATTCTTTCACCCAGTCCACATTCAGATAGAGATTTTTTCCCTCTTGAAAAAAAGCATGGCTGCCGTCCGGGAGCAGATCTCCCTCTCCTGTCGCGACCGTCTCCGCAGGGAGGGTATAGAGGAATACTGCGCTGCTCTCCTGCCAGTAGAAGCGGCGGTTCAGCTTCTCCCTGACGAACTCATAGGGCAGATAGACATGATTCTCCTGAAAGCGCCCCACTACGAGATAGGACTTAGAGGTTCTCTGCTTCTCCTCATTCAAATAGACCTGCACATTATTGCCTGCTACGTCGAAATACTCCCCCAGATCTGCCCGCGCCTTCGTCGGCATATATTTCTTTATATAAAGGTAACCGCCGAGACACAGCCCCGAGAGCAGCAAGAGGCAAAGCAGTACCAGGAAGGGCAGCAGCCTGCGCCGTCCTCCCTGTCTCTTCCGGTTTCTTCCCGCATTTCGGTGTCCGGTTCTTTCGCCCTCTGCCATTTTTCCCTCCAAAATTCCTTCTCTCCTCACCGCCTCCTCCAGAAAACAGCGCAGGCACGGCTTCACCGCGGGGCGGATCACCGGCTTCTGCTCAGTTTCTCGGCGAAGCAGTTCACTGGCTTCTGCTCAGCTTCTCCGCCTGATCCGCAGTAATCAGCGGATCAATCAGCAGATCAAGATCCCCGTTCAGCACCTGTTCTATGGAATACAGCGTCAGCTTGATTCGATGGTCAGTCACCCTGCCCTGCGGAAAGTTGTACGTCCGGATTTTCTCCGAACGGTCTCCCGTACCGAGCTGAGAGCGCTTCTCCTGCGCCTCCGCCTCATGCTTCCTCGTATATTCGATTTCATAGAGCCGGGCACGAAGGAGCCGCATTGCCTTCTCTCGGTTCTGCAGCTGCGACCGCTCCTCCTGACACTCCGCCACCAAACCGGTCGGCACATGGATCAGGCGCACTGCGGAGGAGGTCTTGTTGATATGCTGTCCGCCCGCGCCGGAGGCGCGGAAGACCTCCATCCGCACATCCGCCGGATTGATCTCCACATCCACCTCCTCCGCCTCCGGCATGACGGACACCGTCGCCGTAGAGGTGTGAATGCGTCCGCCGCTCTCCGTCTCCGGCACCCGCTGCACACGGTGCACGCCGGACTCGTATTTCAGACGGGAGAAGGCGCCTGTACCGTTCACAATGAAGACAACCTCCTTCAAGCCGCCGAGCCCGGTCTCATTGAAGGAAACCAGCTCTGTCCGCCAGCCCCGCCGGTCTGCATAGCTCTGATACATCCGATAGAGGGATGCGGCAAACAGTGCCGCCTCCTCTCCTCCCGCGCCGCCGCGGATCTCCATCACGATATTCCGTTCGTCATTTTCATCCTTCGGAAGCAGCAGCAGCCGGAGCTCCTGCGTGAGCGCCGCCTGCTGCGCCTTCGCCTCCGAGAGCTCCTCCTTCGCGAGCTCCAGCAGCTCCGGATCCTTCTCCCTCGAAAGCAGGGTCAACGCATCGGTTTCCGATGCCTCGGCACGCCGAAATGCGAGATAGGCACGGTAGACCGGCTCGAGCTCACCCTGCTCCCGAATCAGCTTCCTGTATTTCGCGATGTCCGAAACGACCTCCGGGATGGTGAGGTTCTCCACGATTTCCTCATATCGATGCTTCACATCCTCTAAATTCTCAAACATTTCTGTTTCCCGCCTTCTTACATATGATTCCGATTGCTCCATCGCTTTGCGATTCTCGCAATCGTCCCGCATTCCGCGCTCCCGTGCCGCATTCGCATCACTTCGCGCTCCATGCGGGGCGTGTCTTAAGGTCTTCCGACCGCCGCTATGCCAGCATTGCCGCGCTCTCAGACTGCCTCGCTTTCTTACATATGATTCCGATTGCTCCATCGCTTTGCGATTCTCGCAATCGTCCCGCATTCCGCGCTCCCGTGCCGCATTCGCATCACTTCGCGCTCCATGCGGGGCGTGTCTTAAGGTCTTCCGACCGCCGCTATGCCAGCATTGCAGCGCTCTCAGACTGCCTCGCTTTCTTACATATGATTCCGATTGCTCCATCGCTTCGCGATTCTCGCAATCGCCCCGCATTCCGCGCTCCCGTGCCGCATTCGCATCACTTCGCGCTCCATGCGGGGCGTGTCTTAAGGTCTTCCGACCGCCGCTATGCCAGCATAGCGGCGCTCTCAGACTGCCTCGCTTTCTTACATATGATTCCGATTGCTCCATCGCTTTGCGATTCTCGCAATCGCCCCGCATTCCGCGCTCCCGTGCCGCATTCGCATCACTTCGCGCTCCATGCGGGGCGTGTCTTAAGGTCTTCCGACCGCCGCTATGCCGGCATAGCGGCGCTCTCAGACCTTATACACTGGAATCATATTATACCCGCTCCGGCGTCCGCAGACAAGCCGGTCGTTACCGCCGAGATCCTGGCAGAGCCTCACCTCTGTGAAGCCCGCGCGGAGAAAAAGCTCCTGCACGCACTCGCCCTGATCGTAACCGATCTCGACATAGAGTCTGCCGCCTGCCCGAAGGAAGCGCCCTGCCTCTTCGGTAATCCTTCTGTAAAAATACAGCCCGTCCGCATGCCCATCCAGCGCGATTCGCGGCTCATGCTCCCTCACCTCCGGTGAAAGCGTATCGATGACCGCCGTCGGGATATAAGGCGGATTCGATACAATGATGTCGAAGCACTCTCCGGAAAGCGCCTCGAAGAGGTCGGAGCGGAGCAGGCGCAGGCTCCCCTTCTCCTCCCCCAGCAGCGCCGCCCGGTTCTTCTCGGCAAGCGCCAGCGCCGCTTCTGAAATATCTGCCGCACTCACATCCGGAAATCCCCCGCAGCTTGCGAGGCTCAGTGCGATGCAGCCGCTTCCGGTGCAGAGATCGAGGACGCGAAGCGCGGACTTGTCCACATTTTCATAGTCCTTTATCACCCTTTCCACGAGAAGCTCCGTATCCTGCCGGGGACACAGCACATCCTCATTTACAAGAAAGCGAAGCCCATAGAATATCGTCTCCCCGAGGATCTGCTGGAGCGGCTCCCGCGCCGCCCGCCTCTCGCAGTCCCGCCGGAGCCTACGGAGCTTCCTCCGAAGCTCCTCTTCCGGAAACAGCGCCGAGAGCTCCCTCTGCTCCCACAGAAGGTAGTGCGCGGTATCCAGCCCGAGCGCTCCTTTCAGGAGCTGCCGCGCATCGAAGCGTGCATCCTCCACCCCCGCTGCCCGAAGCATCTCCGTCATTTCCCGCATCAGCTCCCGTACTATCATTACTCCTGCTCCCGCTTCCTCAGATATTCCCTCCAGTCAAATACCGCCTCCGTCGCCGCGATCGCCACCGCAACCTCCTCCGCATCCGGCTCGGTCGTCGTGAGCCCCTGCATCCACATGCCCGGGATAAATAGCAGCTCTGTAAGCAAATTATCGTAGATGCCGACAACGCGGAGAAGCTCATAGCTGATCCCGGCAATCACCGGAATCAGTAAAAGCCTTGAGAGGAGCCGAAGCCAGAGTGTATCGAAGCGGAGCAACATGAAGAGAAGGATGGAAATCATCATCACATATACGAGGAAGCTCGTCCCACAGCGCTTGTGTTCCTTCGAGGATGCCATGACATTCTCCACCGTCAGAGGGAGCCCATGCTCCACACAGTTAATGCACTTGTGCTCTGCACCATGATATTCGAAGGTTCTGCGGATGTCCGGCGCCTTCGAGATCAGTCGGATATAGAGCACGAAAATCAGTACCCGAAGAAGCCCCTCGAGAAGTGCCCGTCCCGACTCCGAAACGATCCAACGCGAGAGAAAATTCACGGCAAGGGTCGGGAGAAGCACGAAGAGCAGCAGCGCAGCGACAAAAGAGAAGGCAATGACGACCGCAGAGAGCACCGCCTCAAGCCGCTCTCCGAAGACCCCGATCAGCCAGCGTTCCAGCCTCGAGGGCTCGGAATCCGCGTCATCCTCAAAAAAGGAGGCGCTGTAGCTGAGGCAGCGCATCCCCAGCACCATGGCATCTGCAAAGGAGAAGATCCCCCGCAGGAAGGGCATCCGCAGGAGGGGATATCGATCCGGGAGCGCACGGTACTTCTCCTTCTTCACTTCGATCTCGCCGTTCGGCTTCCGCACGGCGACGGCATAGTCCTCTCCGTTCTTCATCATAATCCCCTCTATAACTGCCTGTCCGCCGATCCCGCTGTAGCGCTGCCGCCGCTTTTCCCTCGCCATCATTCTGTCCTTTCTTATACTGCCGCAAAGCCCCGCATAATAAATAAATCACGCCATATATTATATAAGCTTACGCGTCACTTCGCTGCACAGGAGCTCATACAATAATAAAGGGGCGGAAGCCAAAGACTCCCACCCCCTTCTTATTCTTCTCTTACCGGATACCGAACTTCTTATTGAACTTATCGATACGTCCCTTCGCGGAGGCCGTCTTCTGCGCGCCGGTATAGAACGAATGGCACTTGGAGCAGACCTCGACGTGAATGTCCTGCTTGGTAGAGCCGGTCACGAAGGTGTTGCCGCAGTTGCAGGTAACAGTTGCCTGATAGTAAGTCGGATGAATTCCCTCTCTCATTTGTTCCCTCTTTCCGCATGGTTTCCAACCATGCTGTCTCATCGACCTCACGGTCACTTGGTTTTCAGCCTTATCACACTATCACAAATGCGGAAGGATTGCAAGTGCTTTCTGCTTCTCAAACGGCACGCCGGAAGCGCCGGATGCCGCGAAGATGCCCCACGCCCTCCGAAAGCTTCTCTGTCCGTTCAGACGTAGAGCCGTACCGACGCATAGACTCTTCCCTTTTTAGTGCGGGAGCCTGTACCAAGGTAGAGAAACTTCCCAAGCCCGCGCGCGGAAACCCTCTGTCCCTCCCGAAGGAGCGTCCCGGCAGAGTCCGCCGTCCTGCCGTCGATCCGCACCAGCTCCGCGCCGATCAACTCCTGTGCCCTGCCGCGCGAGAGATGATAGGCCATCGCGAGCACCGCGTCCAGCCGCTCCGATGCGACAGAGCCGGACAGCTCCCGGAAGCGCTTCCCCAGCCGGCAGTCCGTCAGCGGAACCCGCTCGCAGACTACTGTACTGTGCCTCACCCGCCGAAGCTCTGCCGCGATCAGCTCCGCACGGTCCGCCATCACATAGAGATACGCCTCGTCCTTTGAATCCGGCTCCTCCTCCCTGTGGTTTCCCACCAAAATGTCCCCGATCTGCTCCCGCTCGAGTCCGAGCTGCATCAGGCTGCCGAGATAATCCCTGTGGCCAAGCGGCTCTGCGAAGCGATGATTCCGTGGAAAAACATGGAGCAGAGCGACCACCGTGCTCTCCTGCCGCTCTGCATAGAGAAATTCCTCCTGCGTCAGATACTCCGGCAGGAAAACCAGCACACGACGCTCTGCCTCCTCCCACCCGCCGTAGGAGAAGAAGGGCGCATTCCCCTGTCCGGACATCCCCTCTCGGGAAAGCATATCAGAAGCTCTGGCAAGTTCCGCCTCGGAAAGAAAATTACTGTGCGTCAGATAGGCATTCTGATAAGTGCGGCGGGAAAGATCTCTAAGATGCGCGAGCAAAAAATCCTCTCGTTCCATGTCTACTCCGCCTGCCTCTCCGGAGAAGCAGCATTCTCCTCCGGGAGCTTTGTGAATTCCATCTCCCCCTGCATCCAGACCTCTCCCTTGAAGCGCCGCCCGATCGCCGGAACGCCGATCAGATCCGCCTCGTTGATGCAGACATGGAAGACAGCCTCATTGCAGTTCAGCTGAAGATCCACGACATTCTCATGCGTATAGATATTCTCCTTGACGCGGATACCCGTGATCTCGCCCAGCACCGTATACTGGTCGCACTCCACCCCGGTCGGCATGAAGGAGGACTCCACCAGCGTATACAGATCCTCCGTCTCAATACGGCGGGAAACCTCGGACATCAGATTCATATCCGTCTCCGTCAGCGTCTCGATCGCGTCCTCGTCCCCGTCCCGCGCCGCCTCATGCAGTGCCCGCTGCTCTCTCTGCTGCCGCATCCGGCGCTCCTCATCTCCCTCACGTTTCTCCAGCGGGAAGAGGATCTTCCCCTCCACAGCGAGCCCGGTCAAAAATGCCTGCCGCGGCCGCACCGGAATCCGCATCCGGCGAAGCTCACGAAGCTGCACCGAGTTGCAGAGATAGAAGATCAGGGTGATCCCTGTGCGGAAATCCTCCAGCACGCCGGCATAGGTCTCCCGCTCCGCATGGCGCTCTGCGGCTCCCTCCTCGGTCAGCGTCCCGTCATAGCTCCTCACATAGGGAAAGTAATAGTCGCGCCGGAAGCTGCCGTTTTCATCGCGCTGCCCCACGACCGTGAGTCCCATCGACGGCGCTACCTGAAGCTGATACTGCTCCAGCGTTCTGCCCCTCCCCATGGAGACGATATGCGTGCGGTTCTTCTCGTGAACTGCGCGATCCAGATAAGCATCCACCTCATAATCGTCGCGCAGCCCTGAAAAACCTATTGAACGTAAAAATTTATGCATTCCTCTGCTCCTCGGTAATTCTGACGGAATATTCCCAAGCAGCCCCAATACCGAAGGCCTCGGCGATTCCTGCTGTATAAGTCCCCTGTCAGCGGCACGAGAGCCGCAAAGCAGCAAAGCGGCGCTTGGGAACTTATACTATACACTAAGGCAGGTTTCTTTACAAGTAGCCTCCGAGGCAGGAGGAGGCGAATGCAGGCAGTGCGGACACCCTACAGCGTTCCCCACGGATTCTCGTCCGGATAACGGTCGCCCGCCGGACGATTGTAGCCGATCTCCGCCGCCTCGACGCCGATGAACCTCAGCGTCTCATACAGCGTTCTGCCGTAATGCCCGAACATTACCGCACCGTGATGCGGATAGTTCTTTTCGAGCAGCTCATAGCGGTAGAAGCGTCCCATCTCCCGGATCGCGAAGACGCCGATTGAGCCGAAGGAGCGGGTCGCAAGCGGCAGCACCTCTCCCTCCGCCGCATATGCGCGGAGCCTTGCGTCCGCCGTGGACTGAAGTCTGTAGAAGGTGATCTCACCGGGCTGAATATCGCCCTCCATCGTACCGTCGCACCACTCCGCAGGATGCGTATTCGCCATGATCTTCTGATAACCGATATGCGGCTGCACCAGCCTGCCCGAGCAGGTATTCCCGCAGTGGAAGCCCATAAATACGTCTGTCGGCTTGTAGTCGTAGTTCCCCTTGATCCCCTCCGCATACATATCCGCCGGCACGGAATTGTTGATATCCAGAAGCGTGACGGATTCCTCCGAAATGCAGGTTCCAATATATTCCGAAAGCGCGCCGTAGATATCGACTTCACAGGAAACCGGAATGCCGCGTCCTGTCAGACGACTGTTCACATAGCACGGCACAAAGCGGAACATGTCCTCAAACGCCGGCCAGCACTTCGTGGCAAGCGCCACATATTTACGGGATCCTCTGTTCGCTTCGATCCAGTCCAGAAGCGTCGCCTCATAGGCGGCGAACTTGTCCAACATCTCATGCTGCTTTTCACTTGGCGTCTCGATATGAAGCTCCCGCATCATATCCGCCTTGATCTCCGCGATCTCCCTGTTCTGCCTCTCTACGACTATCGCGTCCAGCCGAAATTCCTCCGGCGCATAATGCTTCCGGTACGCCTCGAAGAGATCCAGCTCCGATTCCTCCTCGATCTCTACATTCAGATTATAGAGCTGCTTGATCGGCGCATTGCATGCCAGGAAGTTCTGCGGTCTCGGACCGAAGGAAATGATTTTCAGCCCGTCCAGCCCGATCCGGACTCTCGCAATCGGCAGGAAATCATGGATATTATCTGCTACCCCCTCCGCATCCCGCACCGGGTTCTCCGGGATCCATGCCCTCGTATTCCGAAGAGCCAGATTGTAGGAGGCGTTCAGCATCCCGCAGTAGGCATCGCCTCTTCCCGCCACGCCAAGCTTGTCCTGCGATTCCTCCGCAGCAGCGCTGAACATCACCGGCCCATCGAAGTGCTTCGCAAGCAGCGTCTCCGCGATCTCCGGCCCGAAGTTTCCCAGATAGACGCAGACCGCATTGCAGCCGTGCGCCTTCACATCCTCGAGCGCATCCGTCATATCGGTCTCGCTCTCGACGATCGTGACCGGGCACTCATAGAGCTCCGCCGCCCTGTATTTCCTCCCATACGCCTCCATAACCGCCCTTCTCCGGTTGACGGCAAGCGGCGCTGGAAAGCAGTCTCGGCTGACTGCGACAAGTCCCACCTTGATCTCCGGAATATTCTTCATTTTTGTTTTCCTCTCTTTTCCTTACTCTACTGTATAAGTCCCCTGTCAAGCGGACGAACGTGAAACAAGCTTGCTTGCACGAGCGTCCGGACATTTGACAGCGCAACAGGTATGAAAGCTCCGAGTCTGCCGGACAGAGCACGACCCGGGCAGACTCAGAGCGTACTTGACCACATCTCGAAGCGATGTGCAAGCATCGCGAATAGCTGTTAGCGATGCGAAAGCTTCGAAGAAACGGAGCAGGCTCCTCAGAGCCTCGGGAAAATGTCCCGAAGCGCCGGATACAGGCTCCTGTAATTCCGATACTTTTCCTCATAGCGGGCAGCGATGAGCGGATCCGGCTCTACCGTGCCTGTCACATGAACCAGCGCCGCAGCAGCGGCACGCACGGAGGGGTATGCGCCGCAGGCAACAGCCGCCAGAATGGCGCCGCCATAGCCCGGTCCCTGCTCAGTCTCCGGAATCGTCAGACGGATATTCAGGATGTTCGCGAGTATCCGCCGCCAGATCGGACTCTTCGCACCGCCGCCGCAGAGCATGCTGGACGACGGGCAGACGCCGAGCTTCTTCGCTGCCTCCAGCGAGTCCCGAAGTCCGAATGCCACACCCTCCAGCACCGCCTGCGTCATGGTCTCCCGCCCCGTATCCATTGTCATGCCGATGAAGCAGCTCCTCGCATCCGGATCATTGTGCGGCGCGCGCTCTCCCATCAGGTACGGAAGGTAATAAACATGATTCCGGCCGAGCCTCTCCTCCGTAATGCCCGCCTGCTCCCCGCTGTACTCCCTCGTCCGGAGGATTTCGTCCATCCACCATTTATTACAGGATGCTGCCGAAAGCATACAGCCCATGAAGTGCCAGCCTCCGTCCGCATGTACAAAAGAATGCAGTGCATTTCCGGAATCGGCACGGAAGCGCTCCGAGGAGAGGAAGATGGTGCCCGAGGTTCCGAGGGAAATATTGCAGCCTCCCTGTCCGACGACGCCGCAGCCGATCGCGGCGGCGGCATTGTCTCCCGCGCCGGCAGCCACACGAACCGTCTCCGGAAGCCCGAGCGCCTCCGCCATCACAGGGCGCAGCGTCCCAATCGCTTCATAGCTTTCATAGAGCCGCGGCAGCTGCTCCGGCGCAACACCGCAGATCCGAAGCATTTCCTCCGACCAGCGCTTATTACAAACATCCAGCAGCAGCATGCCGGACGCATCCGAATAGTCCGTAGCATGCACGCCGGTCAGACAATAGTTGATATAATCCTTCGGAAGCATGATCCTTCTGATCCGCGTGAAATTTTCCGGCTCCTGCTTCCGCATCCAGAGAAGCTTCGGCGCCGTAAAACCGGCAAAGGCGATATTTCCGGTCAGCGCCGCGAGGCGTTCCCGTCCGATCTCCCGATTCAGATACTCGGTTTCTACCTGCGTCCTGCCGTCATTCCAGAGGATTGCCGGACGGATCACCCGATCGCTTTCGTCGAGCACGACCAGCCCGTGCATCTGCCCGCCGCAGCCGATGCCGGCTATATCAGCTCTGTCGATGCCGGAAACCAGCTCCGGGATGCCCGCCCGCACCGCCCGCATCCAGTCCTCCGGATTCTGCTCCGCCCAACCCGGCTTCGGGAAAAAGAGTGGGTACTCCTTCGAAACAATATTGAGAATCGCGCCCTTTTCATCCATCAGAAGAAGCTTCGCCGCAGACGTGCCCAGATCCACTCCGATATAATACATCGCATTTCCCCTCCTCATGATTTACCTGTCTTATGGTTGGATACGACATCGAAGACAACTGCCGCGAGGAGAACAGCCCCCTTGACGACATACTGCCATTGATCGGGAAGCCCGAAAATCGACATTCCCTGATTGATGACACCCAGCAGAACCGCACCGATCATAACGCCGCCGATGTTGCCGGAGCCGCCATATGCGGAAGCGCCGCCGATAAAGCATGAGGCAATGGCATCCATCTCGTAGGAGCTTCCCATATTTCCATCCACAGAACCGATTCTCGCGGAAACCAGAAGTCCGGACAGCGCCGCGAGGAGACTCATCAGAAAGTATGCCCAGAAGTAAATCCGCCTCGGGTCGATACCGGAAAGCTTCGTCGCCTTCTCATTGCCGCCAACCGCATAGAAATAACGTCCAAACACGGTAGAGGAGGTAAGGAATGCGAAAAGAAGTACGACGGCAAGGATCCAGAGCAGCATGACCGGAATCCCCTTGTACTGCATAAGCTTGGAGGAATACCAGATGATAAGCGCATCCAGAACGGCAAGCCGCGCGAGCTCTCCGCCGAGGGAAGCAGCTGCATAGCCCTTCTTGATCCTGCTTCTCCTGCCATTGAGCGTCACGATCGTCAGCAGCGCAGCGACCGCGATTCCGGCGAACAGCGCCGATACGCAGTGCCGCGGGCTGTCCAGCCCCGGAATATTGATATAGGAGGAAAAAATATTCAGATAGCTCTGGTTCTGAATATTGACCGTTCTGGAATCCAGTACCGCACGTCCCAGTCCCCGAAAGAGGAACATTCCCGCCAGCGTACAGATAAAGGGCGGCACATGAACATAGCCGATCAGATACCCCTGCGCCAGCCCGATCACCGCGCCGATCAGAAGCGAAACGGCAATCGCAAAAAGAGCGTTCACACCGGAGCCCATCAGCTTCGCCGCCGCCGCGCCGGCAAAGCAGAGCGTAGAGCCGACTGACAGATCCACATTGCCTCCCGTAAGGATACAGAGAAGCATGCCGGATGCCATGACCAGCACATAGGCATTTTGGAGGAGCAGATTGGAAATGTTCTGCGCCTGCAGCAGCCTGCCTCCGGTCAGCGCCGTAAAGAAGAGGAATACGATCACCAAAGCGATAATCATCGTATATTTTTTTATGATTGCAGATGCCTTCATAGTCCCGTGAACCCTTTCTTAAAATCAAGCCGCTCAGACAGAGGGCTTCAGAATCGTACTCATGATCTTCTCCTGCGTCGCCTCCTCCGCCTGGAACTCCGCCGCCATCATGCCCTCATTCATGACATAAATACGGTCGCACATCCCCAGCAGTTCCGGAAGCTCGGAAGAAATCATCACAACCGCCTTTCCGCTCTTCACCATATCGTTGATGATGCAGTAGATCTCATATTTCGCGCCGACATCGATCCCCCGGGTCGGCTCGTCCAGAATCAGGATATCCGGATCGGCGAACAGCCACTTGGACAGGAGTACCTTCTGCTGGTTCCCGCCGGAGAGATTTCCGACCAACTGCTGCTCGCTCGGCGCCTTGGTATTCATTGCTTCCATATACTCCCTGGCATAGCGGTTTTCGCGCGACGCATCGACAATCCCATGCCGGTCGGCAACCTTGGACAGCTTCGCCATCGTCGTGTTTCTGGCGATGGTATCGGAAAGGATCAGTCCGTTCGTCTTCCGATCCTCCGTAACATAGGCGAGCCCATGCCGGATCGCATCCTGCTCATTTTTCAGATGAACCTCTCTGCCATGAATAAACTCCTGCCCGGAGATATGGCTGCCGTAGCTCCTCCCGAACAAGGACATCGCGAGCTCCGTCCTCCCCGCGCCCTGCAATCCGGAAAAGCCGACGACCTCTCCTCTGTTGACATGGAAGCTGATATCCCTGACCATGCATTTCTCGGTATAAACCGGATGATAGACCGTCCAGTTTCTGCATTCGAAAAGCATCTCGCCGCCGGCATTATGCTCCCGGGCAGGATAACGATTGCTCAGCTCCCGCCCGACCATCCCCCGTATGATCCTCTCCTCGTCGATATTGTGCTCCGGATTTCCCATGGTTTCGATCGTCGAGCCGTCGCGGAGCACCGTAATGTGATCGGCACAGTAGGCAACCTCATTCAGCTTGTGGGTAATAATAATGGAGCTCAGCCCCTGCTTCCTGAACTCCAGAAGCATATCCAGAAGCATCTGCGAATCCTCCTCATTCAAGGAGGAGGTCGGCTCATCAAGAATGAGCAGCTTCACGTTCTTGGAAAGCGCCTTGGCGATCTCTACCAGCTGCTGCTTGCCGGTTCCGATGTCCTTAATCAGAACGTCAGACCTTTCCTTCAGGCCTACCCTCCGCATTTCCGCCTGCGCCCTGCTATAGGTCTCTCCCCAATCAATCCTTCCGAAGCTGTTTTTCCGCTCATTTCCCAGAAACATGTTCTCAGCGATCGTCAGCTCCGGGATCAGCGCCAGCTCCTGATGAATGATGACGATTCCCAGCTTTTCCGAATCATGGATATTATGGAAGCTGCATACCTTGCCGTTATACAGAATCTCTCCCGAATATTCGCCGTGCGGAATCGTACCGGACAGGACATTCATCAGCGTAGATTTCCCTGCACCGTTCTCCCCGACCAGTGCGTGGATCTCCCCCCTCTCCACCTGGAGATTGACATGATTCAGCGCTCTGACTCCGGGATATTCCTTGGTGATATTTTTCATTTCGAGAATATAATCAGACAACCTCGCACCTCACCTTATCTGAAAATATGCGGCGGAGCCCTCCCCGCCGCATATCGGTTTTCCGCACAGCACCGTCAGGCAAGCGCCTTCGGGTATGCTCCATCCATTCTGTAGTAGCCCGTATCGATCAGTTCCTTCTGGATATTGTCCTTCGTGACGGCAACCGGCGTCAGAAGATAGGAAGGAATGACCGCCCTGCCATTGTCATAGGATGTCGTATCATAAGCGCAGTCGAAGCTCCAGTTGGAATCTACAATCAGCTTCTCGTCCGGCTTCTCGCCCTTCAGGATCGCCTCACCGAGATCCAATGTCGCGACCGCCTCATTCGCAACCGCCTTATACACGCTCATCGTCTGCTTTCCGTCCACGATATTTGCCAGATTTGCTTCGTCACAATCCTGTCCGGTGATCAGCGGCCTGCCGTCCCCCGCATAGTCTGACTCGATCGCCTGTGTGACGCCCAGCGCTGTGGAATCATTGGAGCAGAGCGCGATGTCGAGCTTTGTCCCATCAGAATAGTTGGAGCCAAGAATATTCTGCATCCGCGTCATCGCCGTAGCAGTGTCCCACTGCTTGGTTCCGCACTGCTCGAAGGTATCCTGCCCCGACGGAATGCGGATCGTTCCCTTCTCAATATACGGCTTCAGGAGATCCATCGCGCCGTTGAAGAAGAAGGTCGCATTGTTATCCGCCGGATCTCCCGCCGTGACCTCCATGTTGAAGGTACTGCTTCCTGCTTCATCAAGCTTCAGCGAGTCAATGATGAACTGTCCCTGCAGCTGTCCGACCTTGTAGTTGTCGAAGGATACATAATAGCTGATCGCATCTGTGTTTCTGATCAGCCGGTCATAGGCGATCACCGGAATGTTCGCGTCCTTCGCATCGCCGAGAACCTGAGAGAGCGACTCTCCGTCGATCGCCGCTACGACGAGAAGATCCACCTCATCCGCGATCAGCCCCTCGAGATCCTTCACCTGCTGATCCACCTTATTATCGGCGTAGGTCGTCTCCGTCTTGAAGCCCTTCTCCTGAAACTGCTTCTCCAGATAGGAGCCGTCGCGGTTCCATCTCTCCAGAGACTTGGTCGGCATGGAGATCCCGACCTTCTTCCCGTCGGATTTTGTCTCTGCAGCGGACGATGCCTCCGATGCCGGGGCTGCCGAAGAGGGTGCTGCCGCGGAGCCGCCTCCGCATGCCGAAAGCGCTGCCGCCAGTGTCCCCGCCAATACTCCTGCCAATAAGCTCTTGCGTTTCATGTCGTATCCTCCTTTTCACATGACGCTTTTTAATGTTCCTTTATTAAGTAACTTTATAATGCTTCTTTTGTTCTATTTTGTCAATAATTTGCAAATATATTTTTCATCTTTGTAGCACTCGCACATATTTTATTTCGAAATTTAGGCAGAATTTCAGTTCATGTGTTGCCATTACACTGCAAAAAAAGCGTACGAAGAAACGCTTTTCGCAGCTTCCTCGTACGCTCCTGCAATGGACAGCACCCTGCTCCTCCGCGGCAGAGCATTGTTTACAGAGAATGAATGTACTGCCGGATGAAATGTCCGGCGGCGCCGATCATCCCGGCATAATGCGGACATTCGGTGATATGCAGATAGGTCTCGCAGTCCTCACTCTGATCCAGCCGTTTCAGCTTCTCCCTCAGAACATCGAGATACGGCGGCAGAAACTCCGTCAGCATCCCGCCCAGAACTACCTCCGTGTCAAACGCCATGTGCAGGTTGTGAATGGCAAGTGCCAGATAGTATAAGATATCCTCCCAGACCTCCGCGAAAGCAGGACGGCGCTCCCTTTCCAGAATCGAGAAAAATTCCTCGAGAGAGACGGCAAAATCCGTGCTGATCCGCTTCGTGCTGAGATACGCCTCCGCGCATCCGTTCCTGCCACAGCTGCACGGCTTCCCGTTCGGCACGAGGATCATGTGTCCGAACTCGCCGCAGCGGTTATGCTCTCCCCTCATCTCGCGTCCGTTGACGACGACCGCTCCGCCGACGCCGTTTTCCAGGAAAAGATAGGTGAAATTCCGAAGCGCCGTCCGATTTTCCGCCGCGGTGATCTCCACCTGCGCCGCCGCACTCCCATCATTTTCGATAAAAACAGGCAGCTCGAAACGGCTCTTGAAGCCGCCGAGATCCACATTCTGCATATTGAGCGTCGGAGACTGGACGATGTATCGCTCGTCCTCTGAAATAATCCCGGGAAATGTCACTCCCAGTCCCAGAAGCCGCTCCTGCGGAATCCCATATTTTTCTGTCAGGGCATAAATACGCATCTGCAGCATTTCCGCGATGCGGTTCAGATCCAGTTCCGAAATCCGCACGATATCGGAAGCTGTTTCCTTCCCTTTCAGATCCAGAATCACGATCCGGATATGGTTGGCAGATACTGCCGCCCCGATCGAATACTTCGACTTTGCGTCTACATAGTAGCCGATCGGCGGACGCCCGCCGGTCGACTTCTGCAGCTCGCCCTCCGAAACAACTCCCGCCTCCAGAAGCTCTGCGAGATTGGGCTGCACGGCAGGCTGGGATATCCCGACCCCCTCTGCGATCTGCGGCTTCGTCACCGGCTCCGCCGAGCTGTAAATGAACCGGTAGATCCGATTGCGCGTCTTCCGCCTGCGCTCGGTCGCAGGCACTGTCAGCTTCTCCATCCTGTCCTTCCTGCGGTCAGTCCGCGATATCCTCCCGGATATCTATATTTTCTCCATACAGCCCTGTGAGCGCGCCGCGCTTCGCCTCCCCGGACTCCGGGTGCGCGAGGAGCCACTTGTTGACCGCCGTGAGATAGCCATCCTCCTTCGAGCTTCCCGCCCGCTCCGTCATCGCGGCATTGGTTCCTCTCGGAAGGATAACCGCCACGCGGAAGCCTCTCGACCGCTGCGCCTGACAGGGCGCGTAATGCAGGGTCGTGGCATAGAGCTCCACCAGCGTCCCTGCCGGAACCAGAAATGCCTTCACTCTGGCACTGTCAAGCCGATAATCCGCATCTACCTCTTCCTGCTTCGCCAGCAGGAGCACGATATCCCCGGAGGGAAGGTTAAATTCGCTGCTTCTGTGATATTCCAGACAGTTCAATCTCGTATTGCGTCCGTTGCACCAGCCAAACTGCGCCGCAGCTCCGCCGAACAGAGACAGTGCCAGTCTCTTCGATGTCGGAAGCCCCTGCAGCGCCGGCTCCTCCGGCACATATTCCGTCCTGTCCTCAGGGCACGGCGTATGGGCATCGAGCGCCTCCAGCAGCTCCCTCACATCATAGTCCGCAAGGACTCTTCCATAAGCGCGAAACGCCGGATCATTTACATGATAAATCTTCACCGTTCTTTCCTCCATCCCGTTACCGTATCCGTCATAAAGATCTGCATAGCTTATTGCTTAAACAATACCGCAGAACGCGAAAAATGGAAAGCACTTTCTTTAGTTCATTTCAAAAGTCTGCCGTGCGGACAGCTATTTAAAAGCGCGCGGCCGTTTCCGACCGCGCGCTGATTTCCCGAATTCCAAACGATATTTCAAGCTATATTTCCTTATACCAAGCCCTGCGCTATCATCGCGTTGGAAACCTTCTCGAAGCCGGCGATGTTCGCACCCACGACGAAGTTCCCCTCATAGCCGTACCTTGCAGCGGTTTCGGAAACGTTTCTGTAAATATTCACCATGATCTCCCGAAGCTTGCCGTCCACCTCCTCGAAGCTCCAGGAAAGCCGCTCGGAATTCTGCGACATCTCCAGCGCGGATACCGCCACGCCGCCGGCATTCGCAGCCTTTCCCGGCATATACAGAATCTTCGCGGCGAGAAAGGCATCTACCGCCGCCGCGTCAGATGGCATATTGGCGCCCTCTGCCACACACCAGCAGCCATTTTTGATCAGCTGTCCCGCCTGCGTACCGTTGATCTCATTCTGGGTCGCGCAGGGAAGTGCGATGTCGCAGCGAATCCCCCACGGTCTCTCTCCCTCGACATACTTCGCCGTAGGAACCGCCTCGAGATATTCCCGGATCCTGCCGCGGCGAACCTGCTTGATCTCCTTCACGATGTCCAGCCGGATCCCGTCCGGATCATAGATATACCCGTCAGAATCGGAAAGCGTCACGACCTTCGCACCGAGCTGCTGCGCCTTCTCCGTCGCATACTGCGCCACATTGCCGGAGCCGGAGATCACGACCGTCTTGCCCGCGAGCTCCCTGCCCGCGGTGCGAACCATTTCATCCACGATATAGATCAGGCCATAGCCGGTCGCCTCCGGGCGCGCGAGTGAGCCGCCGAAGCTCAGCCCCTTGCCGGTGAGCACGCCCTCATAGAGATTGGTAATCCGCTTGTACTGTCCATACATATAGGCGACCTCACGTCCTCCCACGCCGATATCGCCCGCCGGCACATCGACATCCTTGCCGATGTACTTATACAGCTCCGTCATGAAGCTCTGACAAAAGCGCATCACCTCCGCATCCGACTTTCCGTGCGGGTCGAAATCCGCGCCGCCCTTGCCGCCGCCGATCGGCAGACCGGTCAGTGAATTTTTCAGGATCTGCTCCATGCCGAGAAACTTCAGGATAGACTGGGTCACAGACGGATGAAAGCGAAGCCCGCCCTTATACGGTCCGATCGCAGAGTTAAACTGCACCCTGTACCCGAGGTTGATGTGGTTCACGCCCTTATCATCCGTCCACGGAACCCGGAAGGTAATGATCCGCTCCGGCTCCACGAACCGCTCCAGCAGCGCGTTCCTGCGGTACAGCTCTTCATTGGCATCTACGATCGGCTGCAGGGATTCGAGAATTCTCTTGACAGCCTCCAGAAACTCCGCTTCATTCGCATGCTTTCTTTCCAGCTCGGCATATACTTCGCTTACATAGGACATGGTATTCTCCTCCTCTTTCGGAATGTCATTCCCTCCATGCTTCGGACCGCTTCCTCATCTCGCGCTTCCCGAAACGCTTCTATGAACTTAAATAATATAACACAGGAATATTATAACCCGCAACAAAAAATCGCTCACATAGCTTTTTTCTATGTGAACGAAGGAAAACAGCCGAACGCGAGGCAAGCTTGCCTCCCGTTCGGCCGCTTGACAGGGGACTTATACCGTATAATCCCGAAGGCCGGACATGATTTCTACCGGTGTCAGCTCATTCTGCTGATACTTCTTCCCGTAGAACGCCATCCTGTACATCTCCTTCAGATCCGATACCAGCGGATAGCGCGGATTTGCACCGGTACACTGGTCGTCAAACGCCTGCAGCGCCATCTCGTCCAGCGTCTTCAGGAAGTCTTCCTCAGAGACATTGTAGTCCGCGATGGTCTCCTTCACGCCGACTGTCCTCTTGAGCTCCGCGATCTTGTCGCAGAACTTCTCGACTGCCTTCTGATCGTCCTTCTCGGCAATGCCGCAGAAGCGCGCACAGTCTGCATAACGGGCAAGCGTATGCGGATACTCATACTGCGGGAAGGTTCCCATCTTCGGCGGCTTCTCGCAGGAATTGTAGCGGATAACCTCATTGAGCAGCAGCGCGTTTGCCAGACCGTGCGGAATGTGGTGGAAGGCTCCGAGCTTGTGTGCCATGGAATGACAGATCCCGAGAAAAGCATTGGCAAAGGCCATACCCGCCATACAGGACGCGTTCGCCATCTCGTCACGTGCCTTGATATTGCTCGGCTCATTGTACGCCGTCGGCAGATAGTCGAAGACCCTCTTCATTGCCTGCAGCGCAAGTCCGTCCGTATACGGCGTCGCCATCATGGAGGCATAGGCCTCGAGCGCGTGTACCAGCACATCAACACCGGATGCCGCCGTCAGTCCCCTTGGCTGCGACATCATATTATCGGTATCTACGATCGCAATGTTCGGCAGCAGCTCGTAGTCCGTGATCGGATACTTCGTATTGGTTTCCTGATCTGTGATGACAGCGAACGGCGTCACCTCAGATCCGGTACCGGAGGAGGTCGGCACAGCGATAAACAACGCCTTCTCTCCCATCTTCGGGAACTGATAAACCTTCTTTCGGATATCGATATAGCGCATCGCCATATCCTCGAACTTCACATCCGGATGCTCGTACAGCACCCACATGATCTTGCCGGCATCCATTGCCGAGCCTCCGCCGAAGGCGAGGATGCAGTCCGGCTGAAAGGCAGCCATCGCAGCGGCTCCCTCCTGCGCATTGGCAAGCGTCGGATCCGGCTGCACATGAGAGAATACCGTATAATCGATTCCCATCTCATGCAGGCGATCCGTAATCGGCTTCGTATAGCCCGCGGAGGCGAGGAAGGAGTCTGTCACGATGAAGCACTTCTTCTTGCCGTAAACCTCCTTAAGCTCCTGCAGCGCCACCGGCATGCAGCCCTTCTTGAAATACACCTTCTGCGGTGTTCTGAACCAGAGCATATTCTCTCTCCTCTCCGCAACCGTCTTGTAGTTCAAAAGATGCTTCACGCCTACATTCTCGGAAACAGAGTTTCCGCCGTAGGAACCGCAGCCAAGCGTCAGAGACGGCGTCAGCCGGAAATTGTAAAGATCTCCGATCCCGCCCTGCGAAGACGGCTGATTGATCAGAATACGGCAGGCATGCATCACATGGGCATGCTTCCGAATCTTTTCCTGCTCTCTCACATCAATGAAGAGCGATGCGGTATGTCCGGGCCCGCCATCCATCAGCAGCACCTCTGCATGCGCGACTGCCTCGTCGAAGTCCTTCGCCTTATACATCGCAAGCACCGGGGAAAGCTTCTCATGCGCAAAGGGCTCCGCCTTTGTGTAGTCCGTCACCTCGCCGATGATGACCTTCTTATCATGCGGGATCGAAACGCCCGCCATCTCCGCGATCTTCCATGCCGGCTGTCCGACGATCTTCGCATTGAGGGAGCCGTTGATCAGAATGGTCTTCCGCACCTTCTCGATCTCATCCTTCTTCAGGAAATAGGCACCGCGGTACTCAAACTCCTTCTTCACCTTCTCATAGATCCCGGCGAGCACGGTGACAGACTGCTCGGAGGCGCAGATCATCCCATTGTCAAAGGTCTTCGAGTGCAGAATAGAGGAAACTGCCTCCTGAATGTTCGCCGTATCATCGATGATACACGGATTATTGCCCGCGCCGACACCAAGCGCCGGCGTGCCGGAGGAATAGGCAGCATTCACCATGCCCGGACCGCCGGTCGCGAGAATGCAGTCCGCGTCATGCATGATCTCCGTCGTCATCTCGAGAGACGGCTCGTCGATCCAGCCTATGATATTCTCCGGCGCGCCTGCCTTGACCGCTGCCTCGAGAACAATGCGGGCTGCCTCGATCGTACACTTCTTCGCGCGCGGGTGCGGGCTGATAATGATGCCGTTTCGGGTCTTCAGGCAGACGAGCGTCTTGAAGATCGCGGTAGAGGTCGGATTCGTCGTCGGGATCACTGCCGCCACAAGTCCGAGGGGCTCCGCCACGGTCTTCGTACCGAATGCCGGATCCTCTGCGATCACACCGCAGGTCTTTCTGTACTTATATTTATTGTAGATATACTCTGCCGCATAGTTGTTCTTGATGACCTTGTCCTCGACAAGCCCCATCCCGGTCTCCTCTACTGCGAGCTGTGCCAGAGGGATTCTCTGCAGATTTGCCGCCGTTGCCGCAGCGTTAAAGATCGCGTCTACCTGTTCCTGCGTATAGGTCGCAAACCTTGCCTGCGCTTCCCTCACCTGCCTGATCTTCTCCGCAAGCGTATCCATGTCTTTCACGATAATCGTTTCCATCTTCTCTGCTCCTTCTCTCAGCCCGGACGCCGGTTCCACGGCTTTAGCTTCCTCAAAAAGCATTGACAAAGGATAAACTATCAGTTAGGGTGGCTGGCTCTTGCGAGTTCGCGTTTTTGTTAATCTTTTATCAATGCAATTGCATTATACGCCATCGTTATTTTCATGTCAACATCTCGTCATTTTTTTATCAAGCTGTTTTTACAAAAGCACAATGTACCGGAGGGCTTTCCGCCGCCGCTGTTTTCCGCTATGCTAGAGCTGTCGGCGATACGGGCATCCCTGCAGCTCCCGTCCTGCCTTGTTTATATGTTTTATATGATTTTTATTTATATTGTTTATATTATTATATAGAAAGGAACCTACTATGCCTGATCTGAAGCAGCTCCCCGAACCCGGCCCGCACAGTCGGCGGCTTCGGGGCATCCTGTATATCCTCTGCGCCGCCTTCTTCTTTTCCCTGATGTCCTTCTTCGTAAAGCTTTCCGGAGATCTGCCCTTCTGGGAAAAAGCATTTTTCCGTAACTTCGTCGCAATCTTCGTCTCCCTCTATCTGCTCCGACGCTCCGGTCATAATCTCCGGGAGCTTCCGAGAAGCAGCCTCTCCGCTCTCTTCCTGCGCTGCCTCTTCGGCACAGCCGGGCTCTTCCTGAACTTCTATGCCATCGGGAAAATGTACATCGGGGACGCCAATATGCTGAATAAAATGGCTCCCTTCTTCTCCACCCTGATGTCTGTTTTCCTGCTGGGAGAAAAGCCGAGCCGGATCGACCTCCTGACACTGCTTGTCGCACTTCTCGGCGCTGCCTTCGTTGTGAAGCCGGGCTCCGGAATCGCGAGCCTTCCCGCTCTGCTTGCACTGCTCGGAGGCTTCTTCGCCGGCACTGCCTACACCTTCATCCGAAAGCTCGGAACGCACGGTGTTTACGGTCCGATCATCGTATTTGCCTTCTCGCTCTTCTCCGCCCTCTCCAGCATTCCGATGACGCTCCTGCATTTTGCACCAATGACGGCAGCCCAGCTTCTTTGCCTGCTGCTGGGCGGCTGTGCCGCCGCAGCCGCCCAGCTCGCTGTCACCGCCGCCTATACCTGTGCACCGGCAAGGGAAATCTCCGTCTTCGATTACACCCAGGTACTCTTCGCCTCCCTCCTCGGTCTCCTTTTCCTCGGCGAACGCCCCGACCGCTGCAGTCTGATCGGCTACCTGCTCATCATCGGAACTGCCGTCGCAAAGTGGGGATATGGAATGCGGAAAGAGAAAATGCGAAAGCAGGTCTGAATTTCAACGGAAATTCGCGAAAATTCACGGACACTTCCCAAAGAATGGAATTGACAGAGAGGAACTTTTCCGCTAGAATGAATAGGCTTTGCAGATTTTCTGCATCGGAACATTAAGCAGGGCATAGGCCCGGGCTACATTAAATACTGAAATCAGTCCTGGACTGGACCAGAGTAAGTAGCCTGCACACAGGAGGTTGTTATGAATTCATACGTAGCAAAGGCTTCTACTATCGACAGAAAATGGTATGTAGTAGACGCAGAAGGCAAGACGCTGGGACGCCTTGCATCAGAGATCGCTGCCGTTCTTCGCGGTAAGCGCAAGCCGACATTCACTCCGTTCCTTGATTGCGGGGATTATGTCATCGTTGTAAACGCAGAGAAGATTCACACTACCGGTAAGAAGCTGGAGCAGAAGCTTTACCGCACGCATTCGAAGTATGTCGGCTCCATGAAGGAGACCACGCTTCGCGACATGAAGGCAAACAAGCCGGAGCAGGTAATCGAGCTCGCAGTTAAGGGTATGCTTCCAAAGGGACCGCTCGGAAGACAGATGTATAAGAAGCTTTTCGTATACGCTGGACCGGAGCACAAGCATCAGGCACAGCAGCCGGCTGCGCTTACATTCTAAGGAGGGATATCTAAATGGCTACAAATAGAAATTACGGCACCGGAAGAAGAAAGAGCTCCGTAGCTAGAGTCTACATCATGCCGGGCACTGGCAAGGTCACCATCAACAAGAGAAGCATGGATGAGTACTTCGGACTCGAGACCCTGAAGACCATCGTGAAGCAGCCGCTCGTAGCTACCCAGACCGAGGGCAAGCTGGACATCCTCGTCAATGTAGGCGGCGGCGGATATACCGGACAGGCCGGCGCGATCCGTCACGGCATCGCCCGCGCTCTCTGCGAGATGGATCAGGAGTACAGACCGCTTCTGAAGAAGGCAGGCTTCCTGACCAGAGATCCGAGAATGAAGGAGAGAAAGAAGTACGGCTTGAAGGCCGCGCGCAGAGCGCCTCAGTTCTCGAAGCGTTAATCAGACCCAACAAGAGTCGAAAAACCTCGGAAATACGCCATTTCCGGGGTCTTTTCATGCCCGTGAATCTTTGATGGCTTTTGATGGCGAATCATGGATTTTGCCGGGAATTTAGTAGTTAATACTGAGACAATAGTTAATGAATGAGACAAAAAAATGAAAATGAGCGAGAGCAAGAAGTGTCCTTGTGCTCATTTTAGACCCAGATCACGTCTCGCAGATAATTTGTCTCAAGCTACCCAAATGACCTCATATTACGGAACAGGAACGTTTGACGGATTCTGACGGAACCCGACATTTCTAATCCGGTTTTATCCGTGTTTATGGCGCTCAGCAGAAAGCTCTTCCTGCCGGGCGTCTTTGTCTTCCCAGAAGAAAAGCCTCCATACATAGCCCGGTTGCTGTACGAAACGGTAGCCGGGCTTTTTTCATTTCTGCAGGCTCTGCAGAACCATCATGAAAAAGGAGGATTATTCGATGGAAAAAGAAACGATCGTGATTGACGGCGTGCGTTACTACGCTGACCGTCCTACAAGCTGCAGAGGCTGTTTCTTCTGGAAGAACCGAAAGGCAGGGTGCTCTCTCAAGAAGGAGAACTGTTACTACCTGGCCGAGTCTCCGAAAAAGAAATCGCCCTGTAATGGCTGCTGCTATGGCCCCTGCGTCAGCTTCTGCATGAAGAAATGCATGAACGAGGTCTTTAAGACGAAGATGGAGGTGCCAGTCAATGCGTGAGAATGGAGGATTGAACTTCTACAGAAACCTCATGAAGCACAAGGTGACAGTGGACCGGAACAAGACGGCTCCCAGATGCAGGAACTGCTGCTATTTCCATCCGGACTTCAAGTACCGCAGATGCCTGTTTGCCACATGTCCTTATGGGAAGACCGACAATGAGGTGTTCCGGCAGAAGCCGCTTCCGAAGGATAAGTTCCCATGCCGGGAGGTGGTGATATGAGTGCTTGACTATATTTATGACATGGAGGCTGAACAGTACTCATTTATCAGAGTTCCAAAGATCCTTCTGCAGCATGAGACCTACCAGAGGATTTCTTCAGAAGCAAAACTGCTGTACAGCCTTCTTCTGGATCGGGTCGGCATTTCACTTCGGAGTGGCTGGAAGGATAAGCAGGACCGCGTTTATATCATCTATCCGATCGCAGAGATCATGGAAGAGATGAATTGCGGCAAGAACAAGGCAGTGCAGCTTCTGGATGAGCTTGAGCAGAAGGCCGGTCTGATTGAAAGAAAGCGGCAGGGACTCGGAAAGCCCAACCTGATCTATGTGAAAAGCTTCTACCGGACTGTGGATAACTCTGGGGAAAGACACTTCTTGAAGTTTGAAAATAAAACTTCTGGAAGTCCGAAAACAAAACCTCCGGAAGTCTCGGAATCAAACTCAATTAATAATGATTCAAAAAAGACTTATAAGAATCATACTGATCTTTCTTTCCTTCCGGGAAGCGAAGCGAAGGGAATCGATGATTACGAGCGATACGAGGATTATTTTATGACAGAACTTGAGATCCCTATCCTGATTCAAAACTACCCGACAGAGAGAGAAACCCTGGAGGGTATACTGGATCTCCTGGTTGAGACCTGTTCATCAAAAAGGAAGTCTGTTCGAATCGCCGGAGACGATAAACCCTTAGAGGTGGTAAAGAGCAGGCTGATGAAGCTGAATTCCATGCACATTCAGTTTGTTCTGGACTGTTTGAAGGAGAATACCACCTATGTCCGGGATATGAAGCAATATCTGCTGACAACGCTGTTCAATGCCCCGGTAACGATTGACTCCTACTATCGGGCCAGGGTCAATCACGATTTCCCAGGCATCCATGCTTAAGGAGGTGACATTACCGATGGATGATGAAAAACAGATGGACCGGGTTCAGAAGATCCCGATCAGTGAATTGGTCCCATTTAAGGACCATCCTTTCAAGGTGGTTGAGGATGAATCCATGCTCAGGACCACGGAGAGCATTTCGATGTTTGGCGTTCTGACGCCGCTGATCGCACGGCCTGCCGAAGACGGTAAATATGAGATTATTTCAGGCCATCGGAGAGCTCATGCTGCTGCGGCTGTCGGCCTGACGGAGGTGCCGGTCATTGTCCGGGATATGGATGATGACATGGCCAGGATCCTTGTTGTGGACAGTAACCTGCAAAGAGAGAACATTCTCCCGTCTGAGCGTGCGTTCGCCTATAAGATGAAGGCGGATGCCATGAAGCATCAGGGAGAACGAACGGATTTGCAGAAAGAAGGAACTTCAGTGCAAGTTGCACCGAAGTTGACCACAGCCATTATTGGTGAGAAAGACGGCGTAAGCAAAGATACAGTAAAGCGCTTTATCCGTCTTACCAACCTGATCCCGGAGCTTCTGGAAATGCTCGATCAGAAAAAGATCTCCTTCAATCCTGCGGTGGAGCTTTCGTACCTGAGGCCGGAGGAACAGAGAAACCTGATCGAAGCTATGGATTTCACGCAGGCGGCCCCTTCCCTCTCCCAGGCGATGCGTCTAAAAAAGCTCAGCCAGGAAGGAGAATGCAGGCTGGATGACATGTGCGAGATCCTCGGTGAAATCAAAAAGGGTGATCTGGAACGGGTCGCTTTCAAGAGCGAACAGCTCCGAAAGTATTTTCCCAAGTCCTATACGCCCAGGCAGATGAGCGATGTGATTCTAAAACTGCTGGATCAGTGGCAGAAGAAACGTCAGCGGGACAAGGCACGATGACAACTGAATACGTACCCCCAAGGCAGCGTCTTTGATGAGAATCAGAGGCGCTTTTTATTTATCAAAAAACATTAAAAGGAGAAACGAACAAATGATGAACGAAGATTCCAAGAAAAGACTGAAGGCTATGGCGGAGGCCGTTGCAAAGCTTATGAAGGAGCAGGACGAGCAGAAAGCCCGTGAGACAGCAGAGGCTGAGGACGATGATATGGATCTGGCTGCCGATATGCTTATGGAGGCGGCAAATCTTATCGAAGATGCTGCCGATCTGCTTGTACAGGTCTCTTTTCTGTTGAGAGACAAAGACATCGAAGCTGATTCCTGCTTCCCGTGCTGTGTTGTGGAGGTGAACTGCGATGATGAACTTTGATGAATTCCTGGAAGCTACCAGAACCCGTGTTCAGGAGGAGCTTCCTGATACGCAGGTGAAGATCCAGCAGGTAAACAAGCTGCAGGGTGAATCCTATGTCGGTATCTCCGTACAGCCGGAAGGCGCAGTTGCAGCCGCCACGTTCAACATCGGCCCTGCTTTTGAGCGTTACCAGGCGGATCCGTCCCAGGAGAGCGCCATCCTCGATAAGATCGCCTCTGATGCAAGGCAGGTGTCTGCCGCCATCCCGGTCTTTGAGGTCAACAGCATCACGGACTACGAAAGCGCGAAGAGTCATCTCGTAATGCAGGTTGTCCCTGTGGAGCCCAACAAGGAGATGCTGGAGAATATCCCGCATAAGACCGTTGAGGACATCGCGGTCGTGTACCGAGTGGAGCTTCCTCATCCCGAAGACAGCTCCGCTACGACCCTGGTTACGAACCAGCTGCTGGATCAGTACGGCGTCACTTCGGAACAGCTCCATGCAGACGCGGTTGCCGCCCAGCTGGCCAACCATCCTCCGGTCCTTAAGAATATGTCTGAGATGATGGCTGAGATGTCCGGCGGCATGTTCGATATGCCGGAATCGCCCATGTGGGTGGCGACGGTTGAAGGCGGCATGAACGGTGCTTCCGTGACCCAGCTCCCGGATTTCCTTCAGGAGGCTGCGGACAGGCTTGGCGGTGACTACTTCGTCCTGCCTTCCTCTGTCCATGAGGTCCTCTTTATCCGCGATGACGGATCCTTTGAAAGGGACCAGCTGGAAAGTATGGTCCGGGGTGTGAACGCCACTGAAGTCAGCGAAGCGGATTTCCTCTCCGACAGTGTTTACCACTATGACAGTGATGATCACATCTTTGAGAAGGCTGTCACCTTTGAAAGCCGAGTGGCAGAATCTCCGGAACTCTATGGCGCAGAACCCACGAGGGACACCATGACCGTACTTCTGGTTGAACCTAATCAGCATCCTCGTCCTGTGGAGATCGGAACAGAGCTGGAGGATCTTCAGGCTGCTGTCGGCGGCTATATCGAGGTGGTGTATCCGTTTGATGAGCCGGTCGGACTGGTCATGAATGAGGAAGGAAAACTCGATGGTCTGACTCTGAACAGAGCCCTCCGTGATGATAACGGCGAGATCTACGATGTGGTAGCAGGCTCTTTCCTGGTGGTCGGCCTGACAGACGAGGACTTCGGTTCCCTTTCTCCGGATCAGATGAAGGCCTTTGAAGAGAAGTTCCATTCCCCGGAAGTCTTTGTCCGGATGGGCCGTGGGATCATGGCTGTCCCCCTCCCGGACGAGAAGGTCGAGAAACAGCAGGAAAAGAAGCTAGATGTCCCCGAGCTGAAGCCGCACAAGAAAGTGAAGGAGGAAGCCCTGTGATGAGATGGATCATCCCGATGCTGTGCTTCTTCGGAGGGGCCATGTTCGGCATGCTGACCATGGCCCTGATGGTGGCAAGCAGCCGGGAAGAAGGAAAAGAGGAGGTGATGACGGATGCAGGAGGAAGTCGAAAGCAGGACAGTGAATCTGGCGATCAGCACATCGAAGCTGAGCGCACGTACCATTGTCTCGGCAGTCAAGGCCTACCTGAATCACAGGAAGAATGTGAAAGTAAAGAAGGAGCATGAGGCAGAGATCCCCACGCATGGCAAGCAGACGGTCAAAGAACTGATCGGCCAGGGTCAGGGCGTCACCAATATCGACATTGCCAAAACGGACCTCCGGGGCTTTGAAAAAGTAGCCAGGAAGTACGGTCTCGACTATGCGATTCGGAAGGACTCCTCCGTGGAACCGCCTCACTATCTGGTATTCTTCAAAGCAAAGGATGCGGATGCGATGACCGCCGCTTTCAATGAGTATTCTCAGAGAGTTCTGAGGAAGGAGGAACGTCCGAGTGTCCTTGAACAGCTCCGTAAGATCAAGGCAGCTATCCTGGCTCTGCCTGGAAGAGTCATCAACCGTGACAGACAAAGGGAGCAGACACGATGAATACGAAGAAGCTGAAAAAGATCATCATCAAAGCTCTGCCGTATGTGCTGGTGGGCCTCGTCTGTACCAATCTGGGCGAGGCCTGGCGGCTGGCCGAAGGCGCTGATGCCAGTAAGAAGCTGCTGTCGTTCTTCAGCACTCTGGGAACGGCTTTCGGAAATCCTCTCCCGAGTTTCCATCCAGCAGATCTTCTGGTCGGTGTCATCTGCGGTGGTGCTCTGTACCTTGCTGTCTATATCCGTCATAAGAATGCCAAGCACTTCAAGCACAACCAGGAATACGGTTCCGCCCGATGGGTTGCATAATATTAACTGAACAGGAGTGATATATAGACATGGAAAAAGGAGGATAACGCCATGATAGAATATGCAACCAAAATCACTGCGCTATACTCCCGCCTTTCAGTTGGTGATGAGGACAGGGACGGTGGCGAAAGCAACAGTATTGTAAATCAAAAGGCATTTTTAGAGAGATATGCAAGACAGAACAAATTGATGAACATTCGCCACTATATTGATGATGATGAAAGCGGCAGGTTCTTTGACCGTTCCGCCTATACACAGATGATAAGTGATGTAGAAAGCGGAAAAATCGGCATTGTCATTATGAAAGATATGACAAGGTGGGGACGAGATTATCTTCAAGTAGGAAACGCTATGGAAATATTTAGAAGAAATAATGTACGGTTTATTGCCATCAATAACGGTATCGACAGTAAAGACCAAAATACATTGGAATTTGCCCCATTTATCAATATCATGTCAGAGTGGTATGCAAGAGACATCAGCAAGAAAGTAACAACAGGCATTAAGACCAAAGGAGCAAGCGGAAAGCCAGTTGCAACAGAAGCCCCCTACGGCTATATAAAAGACCCTGATAACAAAGATTTTTGGATAGTCGATAAAGAAGCTGCCGAAGTCGTAAAACTCATTTTTAGACTGTTTATGGATGGAAAAAACAGAAATCAGATAGCCGTTTACTTGAAAGAGAAAGAAATACTAACCCCAACCTTTTATATGAAACAGCAAGACAGAGGAACGGCGAAAAACAGAAAGCTGAATGAAGAAAACCGTTATAACTGGAACAAAGCAACCCTAACACACATACTGAAAAGGCAGGAGTATTGTGGCGATGTAGTCAACTTCAAGACCGAAAAGCATTACAAAGACAAACGAAACCACTATGTAGATAAAGATAAGTGGCAGGTAATCAAAAATGTGCATGAGCCAATCATAGATCGAGCTACTTATGAAAATGTACAACGGATATTAAAAAACGCACCTGTAAAAAGACCAAACGGAGATGGAGAAATCCACGCTTTATCCGGACTGATGTACTGTAAAGATTGCGGTACAAAAATGCACATCCGTACCATACACAAAAGCGGAAAAGTGCAACATGTAACCTATTGCAGCGAATATGCCAAAGGAAAATCCAAACACCCGAAATGCCATTCTCCCCACCGTATTGATGTCGATGATGTGATGGAAAATCTCACAGAGGTTTTGCGAAAGATAGCACAGTATTCATTGGCAAATAAAGAAGAATTTGAAGCACTGGTAAAAAGCAGTCTTGCCAAAGAACAGACGGAAGAAATCAAAAAACAGAAAAAACGTATACCACAAATCACAGACAGAATGGAACAGATAGAAAGAGTTATGAATAAGCTGTATGAGGATAATGCACTGGGAAATATTGAGCCGAAGCGTTATGAGCAATTATCGGGGAAATATGCAGAAGAATATTACAGCTTAAAAGCAGAACAGGAGCAAATAGAGGAACGCTTATCCGAATTTGAAAACGCCAACCAAAGAGCAAAGAACTTTATCAAACTGGCAGAAAGCTACTCAGATTTTGAAGAACTTACCCCCACCGCCATCAATGAATTTATCAGTAAAATTGTAGTACATGAACGAGATGTCAAAAGAGCAAAATATGCCGTTCAGCGTATTGAAGTCTATTTCAATTATATCGGAAAATTTGAAAATGAACTTACAAAAGAGATAGAGCCGACAGAACAAGAAATGATACAGATGAGGGAAGAAATCGAAGAAGCCAAGAAAGAAAAAACAAGAGCATATCACAGGGCATATTCCAAAGAATACCGATCTAAAAATATTGAAAAATTCAGAGAGTATGAACGGATAAAAGCACGAGAATACAGGGCAAGAAAGAAGCTACAAGCGGTAACCTAAAATTAAATATCAATCAAAATGAAAAGAGGTTTCCTAGATTACAGGAAATCTTTTTTTGTGCAAGTAAAAAGGAGGAATTGAATGACAGAAAAACAAGAAGCACAGACTAAAGGTGAACGAGTCATGTCCCGAAAACCTGATGGCATTTTAATAAAAAAGATTAGAGGAAAGACCTTTGTAAGCGAGATATATTTTGATAAAGAGAGCAAGGATACCTTTCAAGATAAGCTGTTAAAGATAGTGCAAGCGGAACGGAAAGAATAAAGGAAAAAGATAATTTTTGTATCTATCTTTTCTATTATTTTTCTGTATGTCTTGATGAATTCCTGAGGGCAAGTAGGAAATCTGACAGTGGAAAAAAGCCATTGAAAATGGTATAATATTTTCAGATGATTTATAGAAAAAATTTGAAATTGTGAAGGTAAATAATAATGTTGAGATTAAAGCCTTATAATATAAACGATGCAGATATAATTCTTTCTTGGATTAAAGATGAAATAGATTTTTATAAATGGTCAGCAGGTGTTTTGGGCAAATATCCGATAACAAAAGAGAAGTTTGGGTTTGTTAATAATCTAATGGCTTTTACAGCTATTGAAGATGATAAGATAGTAGGTTTTTTTACAATGAGAAGACCTTCAAAAAGCTTTGATGAGTTGAGGTTTGGTTTTGTAATTATTGCCCCTTCAAAGCGTGGCAAAGGATATGGCAAGAAAATGCTTCAGTTAGGCTTAAAGTTTGCATTTGAAATTTATGGTACAAAAAAGGTTTCATTAAGTGTTTTTGAAAACAATGAATCTGCATATTTCTGTTACAAGGCAGTTGGTTTTGATGATGTAATTTTTGATAAGACAGAAACATATTATATTTTGGGAGAAGAATGGAAATGCAAAGAATTGATGATTGAAAATCAGTAAATCCCAGTTTTTATCTAACTTAAACAACTAAATACAAGCTGTAACATAGCAGTTCACAAAACAGTAAATCAAATCGGTTTACTGTTTTTTATTGCTCAAAATTAGAAAGAAAGGACAGGAAAAATGAAAAATATAGATGAAAAAATTTTAATGGCAGAAGAAGAAATCAAGCAGTTACAAAATAAAAGAAAAAAGCTCATCAGTCAGCAGAAACAGGAAGAGAGAAAAAAGAGGGATAGACGGCTTTATGAAAAAGGAGGAGTCTTTGAAAGTATATTTATCGAAAGCAAGGATTTTACCAAAGATGAATTCTATCAGCTAATCACATTCCCAAACATCAAAGAAGCAGTCAATCAAAAAATCCTAAAAATTATTGAGAAGCGAGAACAAAGCGAAAATCAAAATACAGAAAACCAAGAGGAAGAAACAGACACAGAGGAATAGTCCCTTGTTTACAAGGGCGCACTTATACACCCTAAAGGGTGTGTGCGTTCTCCGAAGGCTCTTGCAGAGAGCATATCAGCTAACGCTGATACAGGGGAGCTACACTCCCCTACGGAAATAAATTTCCTACCCCTTGTGTACTTCCCAAAAGAAATCGGATAAAAAGCTATCCGATTTTTTTAGGAAGTCTTATTCATCGCCACACCAAAGTATCAGAGAAACGAAAGGAGGTGTTCCCTTATGGCGATATATCATCTCAGTATCAAAATTATCTCAAGAGGCAAAGGCAAGAGTGCAGTTGCAGCTTCCGCCTATCGAAGTGGCGAAAAGATAAAAAATGAATATGACGGCATAGTCCACGACTTTACAAGAAAAGGTGGAATAGCCCATACTGAAATTCTATTACCACAAAATGCACCACAGGAATTTGCAAACCGTTCTGTCTTATGGAACAGTGTCGAGAAAATAGAAAAAAGTAAAAACTCACAGCTTGCAAGAGAAATAGAAATTGCATTGCCTAAAGAATTAGACAGGGAAAAACAGATTGAACTTGTAAGGAACTATGTGAAAGAAAATTTTGTAGATGTCGGTATGTGTGCAGACATTGCTATACACGATAAAAATGACGGAAACCCACACGCACATATCCTACTTACCATGCGACCGTTAAATGAAGATAAAACATGGGGAGCAAAATCAAAAAAGGAATATATCTTTGATAAAAATGGCGAGAAAATAAAACTTAAAAATGGAAATTACAAAACAAGAAAAATAGATACAGTAGATTGGAATGAGCAAGAAAAAGCAGAAGAGTGGCGAAAAGCATGGGCAGATATTACAAATAAATATTTGGAAGAAAACAGCATACAAGACAAAGTAGACCATCGTTCCTATCAAAGACAGGATATAGAGCAAATACCGACCATTCATTTAGGAGTATCAGCAAGTCAAATGGAAAAGAAAGGCATAGCCACTGATAGAGGAAATATCAACCGAGAAATCAAACATCAAAACAAGATACTAAAAGAAATTGCAAGAAGAATAAAAGCTTTGCTGAATTGGATAAGAGGAATAGGAAAAGAAGAAAAAGCAGAAACTGATAATCTCAAATCCACTCTCCCACCCAAAGAAAATTTGCTATCCGTTTTTGAAAATCTTATCCGTAAAAATGCAGATAACCATAATACAGATTTAGAACAATACATCGAAAGCTATCAATTCTTAAAAGAGAAAAATATCACTTCCGTATCTGAACTGAAAGAAAGTATAGTTATTTTAAGAGATAAGAACTATAAGACCACAAGAGCTATAAAAGATACCGAAAAGAAAATAGATGATAGAGTACAACTTATCGACCATGCCGAAAAATATTTGAAGCATAAAGATACCTATACAGCCTATACCAAGCTAAAGAAAAACAAACAAGATACTTTCTACAATGAACATACAGCAGAGATTATTTTATTTGAAAGTGCCAAAAAATATCTGAAAGAGCATTTAGGAGAAAACAAGACCCTAAATATATCCAAATGGAAATCAGAAATAGGTACTTTGAGGAAAGAAAAAGATACTCTATATTCTCAAATGATAGATATACGAAAAAAGGTTGAACAAGCTGAAAGTGTTAGAAGCTGTATAGATAAATTACTGCAAGAAAAGAGAGGATTAACACAGGTAAAGAAGCAAGAGTTAGGGTTGTAAAACTTAGTAAAATATAAATCTAACAATAATAATATTGGGTGAAATAAATTTAATTTTAGCGAGACGGAAGAATGAACTTTGACTATTTTTATAACAGTGAATAAGAGAGATAAGTAGTACTACCATGATTTGGAAAAATATTTAATAATATGACAACATATGTCAAGTTATTGTGGTATAATAATTATAGGAGATGTTAAAACGATGAAAGATAATAGGCTATTTAGGATACTATATTATATTTTAGAAAAGGGAAAAGTTACGGCAAGTGAACTTGCAGATAAATTTGAGGTGTCAGTCAGGACAATATATCGAGATATTGACTCTATCAGCAGTGCAGGTATTCCCATCTATGCGTTGCAAGGAAAGGGTGGTGGAATAGAAATTGCTGAAGATTTTGTGCTTAGTAAATCACTACTGTCTGAAAACGAGAAACAACAGATTATGTCAGCCCTTCAAGGATTGGATAATACCGCAATACAGCATGAGAATGAGCTTTTAACAAAACTGTCCGCACTCTTTAAAATGAAAAATACCAGTTGGATAGAAGTTGATTTTAATAATTGGCAAAACAATAAGATGTATGAAAAAACATTTAATGATATTAAGTCCGCAATTTTAAGTAAGAACATTGTTTCATTCACATATTTTAGCAGTAATGAAAAAGAAACAAGCAGGAGAGTTAAGCCTGTGAGATTACTTTTCAAGAGTCAGGATTGGTATCTATATGCTTTCTGTTTACTTAGAAATGATTTTAGATATTTCAAATTGTCCCGGATAAAGAATTTAGACATCCATACTGAAAAATTTAATGACAGCTTTGAAGATACAATACTCAAAAAAGAAATGCCATACGAGAATACAGTGCATATAAAAGTCAAGTTTGATCGTAAAGTTGCCTTCAGGGTATATGATGAGTTAAACGGAGAAATTATAGAAGATAGTGACGGAAATTTATATACTGAAATAGAAGTTCCAAATGATTACAACTTATACAATTATATTTTTTCTTTCGGAGATGGAGCAGAAGTATTAGAGCCAAAAGAGATACGAATGCAGATTAAAGAAATGATAAATAAAATGGCAGAAAAATATATAACTTGACAAATGGTGTCAAGTATATTGAGGTATAATTATCTTAAATAAAGATAAGGAGGAATAAACAATGGATATGAAGTATTGTCAGTGTTGTGCTATGCCTATGGGAGAGGGAACAGAGCTTTATGGTACAAATTCAGATGAGAGTGTAAATGAAGATTATTGTAAGTACTGCTTTGAGAAAGGCGAATTTACTTTTAAAGGAACAATGGAGGAAATGATTGAGATATGTGTTCCTCATGTAGTCGAAGCTAATAAAGATATGAATGAAGATAGTGCAAGAAAAATGATGATGGAGTTTTTCCCCACTCTAAAAAGATGGAAGGAGTAAAATGTTATGCCAAGACCAACGACAAAAAGTGATTTGATGACTGCTGCTAAGGAAAACTATGAAAAGTTAAATTTACTTATTTCAAAGATGACAGAGGAAGAGTTAAACACACCGTTTGATTTTTCAAAAGATGAAAAGAAAAAAGAAGCTCATTGGAAAAGAGATAAAAACTTAAGAGATGTTTTAATCCATCTCTATGAATGGCATCAGCTTATTTTGAATTGGGTACATTCCAATCAAAAGGGAGAAGAAAAAATGTTTTTGCCTGAACCATATAACTGGAAAACTTATGGAGATATGAATGTAGAATTTTGGAAGAAACATCAAAATACTTCTCTTGAAGACGCTACGGATATGTTTCATAAATCCCATAGTGATGTATTAGCATTAGCTGAAAAATTTACAAGTGAAGAATTGTTTTCTAAAGGTGTCTATAAGTGGACAGTAGGTAGTACGCTTGGTTCCTATTTTGTAAGTACAACATCAAGTCATTATGATTGGGCTATGAAAAAGTTAAAAGCTCATCAGAAAAATTGTAAATCAAAATAGCCGGAATAGGATAGTAAAGTGCATTTTACAAAAGTAAAAGGAATACTATCTTCAAAGAATGGAATGAATTTGTTCAGAGGCTGTACTCATGGCTGCATTTATTGCGACTCAAGAAGTAAATGTTATCAAATGAACCATAAATTTGAAGATGTAGAAGTAAAGGAAAATGGAATCAGTCTTTTGGAAGAGAGCCTAAAACGAAAGCGAAAAAAATGTATGATTGGTTTAGGCTCTATGACTGATCCATACATTAAAGAGGAACTTGGACTAAATTATACAAGACAGGCACTTGAGATAATAAATAAATTTGGCTTCGGTGTAACTCTTATAACAAAGTCAGCTAATGTTTTAAGGGATTTAGACTTGTTGAAAGAAATAAATTCAAAAGCAAAATGCGTAATTCAAATGACACTAACAACTTATGATGAAGAACTTTGTAAAAAGATAGAGCCAAATGTTTCAACAACAAAAGAAAGGGTTGAAGCATTAAAAATATTGCGTGATGAGGGAATACCAACAGTAGTTTGGTTAACTCCGATACTGCCATTTATCAACGATACGGAGGGAAACATTATTGGTATTTTAAATTATTGCAAGGAAGCAAAAGTGTTTGGAATAATATGCTTTGGTATGGGAGTTACACTCAGAGAGGGAAATAGAGAGTATTTTTATTCGCAGTTAGATAAAAAGTTTCCAAAGCTGAAAGAACGATACATCAGAGAATACGGAAACAATTATGTAGCAAACAGCGTAAACAATAAAAAACTAATGGGTGTATTTCACGAATTCTGTGAGCGGAACGGTATCGTTCATGATAATGAAGCAATATTTAACTATTTGGGACTATTTGAGGGAAAGGACATCTCAAAGCAGCTTAGTTTTTTTGATGAAGTTTGACTAACGGAATTAAATATCTATGATTATGAGGCGATAGAAAAATAAAAATCTATCGTCTTTTTCTTTGCTTAAAATTAAAAAGAAAAGCGTCAATAAATCAAAAAAGGTACTTGACAAAACGCTTACTGGGGTACTCACGCTGATATCGAGCCCTTCATGGATCCCAAGTTTGAGAACAACGTGATCCTGACGGCAACAGAACGACTGACCATGAGCAACCGTCCAAAGAATCCGGCAACAGCGAGGAACAAGAACGTCCTGATTGTCGGCGGATCCGGCTCCGGCAAGACCCGATTTTGGCTGAAGCCGAACCTCCTTCAGATGCACAGTTCCTATGTAGTGACGGATCCGAAAGGATTAACCTTTTAGGGACAGAGAAAATAACAAAAACTTGGAAAGGAGGTAATTCTCATGTCAAATACGAAAAGAACAGGACAAACAGCCCTTTATGAGCGTTTAAGTCGAGATGATGAAATGCAAGGAGAAAGCAATTCCATCACCAATCAAAAGCAACTACTTGAAAGCTATGCCAAAAGAAACGGCTTTGTAAATATCTATCACTATACCGATGATGGAGTAAGCGGAACAACCTTTGATAGAGAGGGATTTCAAAAAATGATAAAAGCAGTAGAAGAAAACAAAGTATCTACTGTGATAGTAAAAGATATGAGTAGGTTTGGCAGAGACTACCTCAAAGTAGGTTTTTACACCGAAATACTTTTCAAAGAAAAGGGAGTAAGGTTTATCGCCATCAATAACGGAATAGACAGTGAAAAACAAGCAGAAAGCGACTTTACCCCATTTCTAAATATCATGAACGAATGGTATGCAAGAGATACATCAAGAAAAATACAATCTATCTTCAGGGCAAGAATGGAAGAGGGGAAAAGAGTATCTCCAAGCGTACCATACGGCTATTACAGAAACCCAAAGAACAAACAGGAGCTACTTGTCGATAAAGAGAGTGCAAAGGTCGTAAAACGCATTTACAGGCTTGTAATAGAGGGATATGGAGTAACACAGATAGCAGATATACTAACCAAAGACAAAGTCCTTATCCCATCAGCCTATGCAGAAACCCATTATCCCGAAAATAACCATAGCTCAAAGAAAAGAGGAATAGAAGACCCATATTTTTGGACACCGACCACAGTAGGTTATATCTTAGAAAAAAGAGAATATATGGGGCATACTGTATTAGGAAAGACAATTAGTTTAGACTATAAAACCAAAAAAAGAAGAAAGGCAAAAGAAAATGAACTCATTATCTTCAAAAATACCCACGAAGCCATCATTGACGAAGAAACATGGAATAACGCCCAAAGGTTAAGAAAAACAGTGAGAAGAAGTCCAAAGTATGGTACAACCTCACACCCATTCACAGGGCTTTTAATCTGTTCCGACTGTGGAGGAAAGCTAAGCTATAGAGAGCCGGCAGAACATAAAGAAAAGAAGTACGATTGCGATTATTGTTTTGTATGTCAACATTACAGACACAGAAAAAGCTCTTGCAGTATGCACTACATCAAAGTAAAAACAGTAAATGAAATTCTCCTAAAATCAATCAAAGAAATCACAGACTTTGCAAAAGAAGAAAAGCAAGAGTTTCTAAAAGTGATGAACAAGTTATCCGACGAAAAAAGAGAAGAAAAGTATCAAGAGGATAAAGAAAAGTTAGAAAAACTGTCATCAAGAAATGCAGAGCTAACAACACTCATTACAAAGCTGTATGAAGACCACGCACTTGGTAAAATTCCTGTAAAACATTTTGACAGATTATTTAATACCTATGATATGGAGCAACAAGACTTAGAAAAGCAAATACAGTATTTTGAACAAGAAATAGAAAGCTATCATCAGAGAAAAGTTGATACCGATAAATTCTTAAAGATGATAGAAAAATATACAGATATTGAAAAACTTACAGTACCAATGATAAATGAGTATATAGAAAAAGTTGTAGTCTACGAAGCGACAGGAGGAAGACAAGGCAAATATAGAAAACAACAAGTTGATGTGTACTTTAACTTTATAGGTAACTGTCAAGTGCCACAGAAAGTAGATATAGAAAAAATGGCTTAAAAGTGGTATAATGTTACAAATATTGAGTGAAGTAAATTAGAATTTGTACACAGGATGGATTAGACTAATGAATATACATGAATTTGGAAAAGGTAATGAACAAGCAATTCTGCTGATACATCCTTCTGTTGTAAGATGGGATTATTTTGAACATTTAATTCCGCTTCTCAAAAACAAATATCATCTGATTATTCCGGCTCTTCCCGGATATGATTCTGAGGATGAAAGTGACTTTACAAGCATTGAGAAGATCGCTGCCGAATTGAATGAGTGGCTTCAGGCTGAAGAGATTGCCGAATTGTATGCAGTATATGGGTGCTCGATGGGCGGCTCCGTTGCTTTAATGGTAACGCTTGGACAACTTATTCCAATCAGACACTGCATTATGGACGGAGGCATTACACCATATCAGCTACCATGGCTTGTCACACGCTTTATCGCCTTGAGAGACTATCTCATGATGATGCTGGGCAGGACAGGTGGAGTGCGCTTGCTTGAGAAGGCTTTTGCTACCGATGAATATTCGAAGGAAGATCTTCAATATGTTGCAGATGTTTTGAAGTGCTCCAGTAGAAAAACGTTATGGAGAACTTTTGACTCATGCAACAACTATAAGATTCCACAGCCCATTCCGAAGGTCGATACGCAAATGCATTACTGGTATGCCGATGGCGAAGAAAAGGAGCGAAAACTTGATATCGCCTACATGAATCAGCATTTTCCGCAAACAGAATTCAAGGTTTTGCCTAAACTGGGGCATGCAGGTCTTGTTTTATTGAAACCGGATTTATTTGTGACAATGATAAACGAATTGTTTTGAGACAGACAAATTCCAGTTTGTCGAAATGAAATAATTAAATAGAAACAATAGTATAGCAGCTTACGAAACAGTAAATCAAATCGGTTTACTGTTTTTTCTTTGCTCAAAACATAAAGAAAGGAAAACAGAAGATGAAAAACATAGACGAAAAAATTTTAATGACAGAAGAAGAAATCAAGCAGTTACAAAACAAAAGGAAAAAACTTATCAGTCAGCAGAAACAGAAGGAACGAAAAAAGAGAGATAGACGGCTTTATGAAAAAGGAGCAGTCTTTGAAAGTATCTTTACTGAAAGCAAGGACTTCACCAAAGATGAATTTTATCAGCTAATCACATATCCAAATCTCAAAGAAATAGTCAATCAAAAAATCAAGAAAATCATAGACAGCAGAGAAGAAAGTAAAAATCAAAATACAGAAAATCGAGAGGAAAGAATGGAAACAGAGGAATAGTCCCTTGTTTACAAGGGCGCACTTATACACCCTAAAGGGTGTGTGCGTTCTCCGAAGGCTCTTGCAGAGAGCATATCAGCTAAAGCTGATACAGGGGAGCTACACTCCCCTACGGAAATAAATTTCCTACCCCTTGTGTACTTACCAAAAGAAATCGGATAAAAACAATCCGATTTTTTTAGTAAGTCTTTATCATCGCCACCTTGCCCACATCAAAAAGAGAGGAGGTTTTTTCTTATGGCGATATATCATCTTTGCATAAAGATTATCTCAAGAGGTAAAGGCAAAAGTGCAGTAGCAGCTTCCGCTTATCGAAGTGGCGAAAAGATAAAAAACGAATATGACGGCATAGTCCACGACTTTACAAGAAAAGGCGGAATAGCCCATACAGAAATCCTATTGCCTCAAAATGCACCACAGGAATTTTCAGGCAGAGGAACATTATGGAATAGCGTAGAGAAAATCGAAAAGAGTAAAAACTCACAGCTTGCAAGAGAAATTGAAGTTGCCTTACCCAAAGAATTAGACAGGGAAAAACAGATTGAGCTTGTAAGAGAGTATGTAAAAGAAAATTTTGTGAAAGTTGGTATGTGTGCCGACATTGCCCTACATGATAAAAATGACGGAAACCCACATGCACATATTCTATTAACTATGCGACCGCTAAACGAAGATACAACATGGGGAGCAAAATCAAAAAAGGAATATATACTTGATGAAAACGGAGAGAAAGTAAAACTTAAAAATGGCAACTACAAAACAAGAAAAATCAATACAGTGGACTGGAACGAACAAGACAAAGCAGAGCATTGGCGAAAAGCATGGGCAGATATTACAAATAAATATCTTGAAGAAAATAGCATACAGGAAAAAGTGGATCACCGTTCCTATGAAAGACAGGGCATAGAACAAATACCGACCATTCATTTAGGCGTATCAGCCACCCAAATGGAAAAGAAAGGCATAACTACCGACAGGGGAAATATCAACCGAGAAATCAAACATCAGAATAAGATATTAAAAGAGATTGCAAGAAGAATAAAAGCCTTACTAAATTGGATAAGAGGAATAGGAAAAGAAGAAAAGGCAGAAACTGATAATCTCAAATCTACCCTCCCATTCAAAGAAAATTTGCTATCCGTTTTTGAAAATCTTATCCGTAAAAATGCAGATAACCATAATACAGATTTAGAACAATACATCGAAAGCTATCAATTCTTAAAAGAGAAAAATATCATTTCCGTATCTGAACTGAAAGAAAACATAGTTACTTTAAGAGATAAGAACTACAAGACCACAAGAGCTATTAAAGATACCGAAAAGCGGATTGACAATAAAGTACAACTTATCGACCACGCCGAAAAATATTTGAAGCATAAAGATACCTATACAGCTTATACCAAGCTAAAGAAAAACAAACAAGATACTTTCTACAATGAGCATACCGCAGAGATTATTTTGTTTGAAAGTGCCAAGAAATATCTGAAAGAACATTTAGGAGAAAGCAAGACCTTAAATATATCCAAATGGAAATCGGAAGTTGCCAATATGAAGAAAGAGAAAAATAGCCTATACAATCAAATATTAGAGATACGAGAGGAAGTAGAACAGGCTGAAAAAGTTAAGACTTGTATTGAACAGTTACAGGAACATTCAAAGCAACTAACACAGGTAAAACGGAACGAGTTAGACCTATAAAATCAAGCGAAAAAATGGTATAATATTAGACAAGTATTTGATTTTGGAGGTGCTTAAATTCATGGATGAAAGAGAGAAAATCATTCGTTTATGGTTTGATATGTGGCTTACACAACAAGACTTAGGAATAGATGATATTTTTTTGGATGATGTGATTTATATTGAGAGTTGGTGTCCTAAGTATGAAAATCGGCAAACAGTAAAGCGCTGGTTTAATGAGTGGAATACAAGAGGAAAAGTTCTTGCGTGGGATATAAAGCAATTTTTTCATAAGGATAATCAAACTATTGTAGAATGGCACTTCAAAAATAAAATGAATGAGGGGAAAGTTGAAGAATTTGACGGTATCTCTTTGATTGTTTGGACAGCCGATAATAAGATAAAAGCGTTGAAAGAGTTTGGTTGTAATTGTAACAACTACAATCCTTACAAAGAGAGTGAAACACCATTATTTAGAGATGAAAAAGTAAATTGGTTTTGAGGAGATAAAATATTGATGGAAAGTAGACCTGAGTTTGACAAAATTACATCGTTTGATGAATTTACTAAATACTATTGGTATCGTGAAGAACTTTCACAGATATGCAAGTCATTAGGATTAGAATATAGAGGCACAAAACAGGAACTCAATTATATTATTGAGCAATACTTTAAGGGCAATTTGATTAAAAAATCATCAATAAAAAATGAAAAGAAGCAAGTGGAAAATATTACTTTAGATACACCATTACTTGAATGTGGTTTTTCTTTTAATGCAAAGTTCAGAGAATATTTCGCTGTTTTAACAGGTATCTCACCATTTAAATTTACTGCTGATATGGCAACAGTTTGGAGAAAAGTAAAAAGAGAAAATGATTTGAGTTTTACAATTCAAGATATGCTAAAAGTTTATTATGGGAAATCAGATTATGCAAAGTATGATAATTCGGTTTGTCAATGGAATCAATTTTTAAAGGATTTCTGTGCAGACGAAAATAGTTGCAACTACTCAAACAAATTAAAAGTAGCTTCTATTCTTTGGAAAGAAGTCAGAAATTCAAGAAATGAAAAAATTTATTCAAAGAATCTTTTGACTGAATATGCCGATAAAATAAAAGAGTATTGCAAGTAGGATATTTTTAGCTTGCTAAACTAACAATTCAATAAAAGCTAACATGAAAGCAGTAAATCAAAAAGGTTTGCTGTTTTTTCTTTGCTTAAAAACGGAAAGGAGGACACATGGAAGAAGAAAAAAGAGTAATAAAAGAACCACAACATAAACAGTTAATAATGGATATTGGAAAAACAAAATACACCGTAAACCTACATTTCAAGCAAGGTACAGGGGAAACATACAAGGATAAAATACTAAAGCTAATCAAGAGAGAAACAGAGAAGATATAAATTTATCAAAAAAATTTTGTTTATGTCCTTGACAAATCTTCCCAAAAGGCAGCATTTTAGTCGAGTGCGGTTATGCGCTCCAGAAGATTGGAAAGTATGAGGTGAAGGTGTTCAACACCATCAATTTCAGCAAAAGTATGCACTACAATCCTTTCGCCTATATCCACAGCGAGAAGGATATCCTGAAGCTCGTGACAACACTGATCGCCAACACCAAGGGTGACGGCAAGTCCGGAGATGAGTTCTGGACCAAGGCGGAAACACTGCTTTACTGTGCGCTGATCGGGTATATCCATTACGAGGCACCGGTTGAGGAGCAGAACTTCGCCACACTGATTGAATTCATAAACGCCATGGAAGTCCGGGAGGATGATGAAGAGTTCCAAAATCCAGTGGATATCATGTTTGAGAACCTGGAAAAGCGGAACCCCAAACACTTCGCAGTCAGGCAGTACAAGAAATATAAGCTGGCTGCAGGAGTAATAGAATTAAGAAGAACACTTCATCACTACTTGAGTGAAAAATGTTTTGCTTAATTCTTTTTTTATTGAAGAATTTGAGCGAAAGGAGGTAATCATGAGAAGTTATGAGAAAATAACCGCTTTGTATGAAAGGTTAAGCCGAGATGATGAACTACAAGGCGAGAGCAATTCGATCGTCAATCAAAAGAAAATTCTTGAAGAATATGCAAGCAAAAATAATCTATTCAACATCATTCATTTTACCGATGATGGAATCAGCGGGACGCAGTTCGATCGTCCGGGATTTATGGCAATGATGAACGGAGTCAATCAAGGAAATATCGGTTGTATCATCGTAAAGGATATGTCAAGACTTGGCAGAGATTACCTCAAAGTCGGTCAATGTATGGAGATATTAAGACAAAAGGGAGTAAGACTCATTGCCATAAACGACAATGTAGACAGCTTTTACAAAGACGATGATTTTACTCCATTTCGAAACATTATGAACGAGTGGTATGCGAGAGATACCTCAAGGAAAATCAAGTCCACATTCAAAGCTAAAGGCGAAAGCGGAAAGCATACAGGAAGCAGTCCACCCTATGGCTATATAAAAGACAAGGACGATAAAAATCAGTGGATTATCGATGAAAAAGCGGCAGAAGTTGTCCGAAGAATATTCCATCTGACAATGGATGGAAAAGGACCCTATGCCATTGCAAGGATATTAGAAGCCGACAAGATAGATATACCCGCCTATCATCAGCAGAAATTGGGATATGGACTACATCAAAGCAAAGTGTTTGAATATCCATATCGTTGGTGCAGTTCCACGATTGCAAGTATCTTGAAGAAACAAGAATACTTAGGGCATACGGTCAACTTCAAAACCAGAAAGCATTTCAAAGACAAGAAAAGTAAATATGTATCCGAAGATAACTGGCTCATCTTTGAAAACACCCACGAGCCGATTATTGACCAAGAAACCTTTGATAATGTGCAGAGAATACGAGGAAATGTCAAACGGTATCCTGACGGTTGGGGCGAATACCACCCCCTTACAGGACTGATGTATTGTGCCGATTGTGGCAGTAAAATGTATGTTCACAGAACGAGCAACTACAAGAATATCCCCTATTATACTTGCAGTGCCTACACAAAAGTACCTTGTGGAACACTTTGTCCATCCGCTCACAGGATAAAAGCAGAAGCAGTCTTAAATCTCATTCAAAGCACCTTACAAGACATTAAGAAAAGCCTTGATGAAGATAACGAAGCCTTTCTCCATTCCATTCAAAACGAAATGGAAGAAAGCGAAAAAATGGAAATGGAAAAGAAAAGGACAAGGCTCATAGATAGTAAAAACAGACTTCAGGAACTGGAACGCTTAATGTGTCGGATATATGAAGATATGATACTGGAGAAGATACCGAATACCCGATATGAAATCTTAAATAATCAGTATGAAACAGAGCAAAGAGAACTCAGCAAAGAAATCGATGGGTTGGAAAAAGCCATCAAGCGATACGAAAAAGAAACCGACAGAGCCAAGAAGTTTATCCGGTTGATTGAACGCTATGATAACTTTGACGAACTGACACCAACCATCATTAACGAGTTTGTAGAAAAAATCTTAATTCACGAACGAGATCGAAAAGGCAGTCAAACCGCCAATCAGAAAGTCGAAATCTACTTCAACTTTATCGGGAACTATGAACCGCCAAAAGAAGAATTGTCCGAAGAAGAAATGCAGAAATTAAGGGAGGAGGAAGAAAAAGAACGAGTAAGAAAAGACAGGCTTCATCAAAACTACCTCAAGCGTAAAGCAAACGGCAAGCAAAAAGAGTATGAGGATAGATATAAGGCAAGGCGAGAGGAGAAAAAACAGGAAAAGCTAAAGAGTTTGAAAAGAACAGGGATACCGGTAAGTGAGTATAGAAAAATATTTAAAAAACAAAAATGATATACAATAGTTAGTTGACATTAACTATCATATAGTATATAATAAAAACCGACGACATTGTCGGTTTTTATTTGTTGAGTAGAAAAGAGGTCTTTAGCTTGAAAGAAGAAAAACAAAAAGTAGGACAAATCAAAAAAAAGAAAATTAGAGAAGCTGCAAAAAAATGTTTTTTAACAAAAGGCTTTCAAAGCACAACGATGGAAGATGTTATTACAGAGATAGGTATGAGTAGAGGGGGTGTTTATCATCATTATGCAAGTACAAATGAAATGCTTAAAGACTTAATGCTTGATGGTAATGATTATAGAAATAGCTTGATAAATGAGTATTTGGAAAATAATCGAGGCAAAGATAAATATCAGAAAATGGGTGATATTTTGGTTGATAAGTCACTGGCTGATACAGATTTGATGAGATTATATACGCTCCTTTTACAGGCAAAAAAATATAATGAGGATTTGGAAAAGTTGTATCAAGAATTGAAACTTAATACGACTAATGAGCTGAGTTTAATCGCCAAGCAGCTTGGAATTAAAGCAGATATATTTGGTGACGGTTTTTTAGTGAATTATATCAATGGATTGATATTAAGTTCAGAAATTTTAGGTGCGAGAAAGTCTTATAGCGAGCATAAACGATATATAAAAGAAACAATGATAAATTATATTGTTGATGTAGAAAAGAAAAATTAAAACAATTAGGAGGTTTCAAATGAGCAAACGATTAGAGGTAAAGGATTTAATCAATATAGGATTATTTTCCGTATTAGGATTCATATTTATGATGATTGGATCATTTTTAGCAATGGTTCCGGTTTTAATGCCGGTTGTCCCATTTGCACAGGGAGTTTTGGTAGGACCTGTAAATATGCTATATTCTACCAAAATTAAAAAAAGAGGAATGATTTTTATTCAATCATTATTGATTGCATTGATATATGTTGCTATGGGACATGGACCTTGGGCATTATTAACTGCTGTTATTGCCGGTATTATTGCTGAAATAATTTTGAAATCAGGAGAATATACCAATGTAAAGAAAGCAAGATTAGCATTTTCAATTACTCCTCTTTGCACGTTAGGAAATTGGCTTCCAATTTTTATATCGAGAAATGAATATATTAAGCAAATGTTAGAACAAGGATACAATCAAGAGTTCATTGATAAGATGCTTAGTGTTATGCCGAATTGGATTATTGTTGTAATGGCAATAGTAGGAATTATCGGTGCATATATAGGTTGCAGCATTGGAATGGCATTTCTAAAAAAACACTTCAAAAAAGCCGGTATGGAAAAATAAGATTTCATGGAGAGTTAGGATGATAATCAAACTTGATTTTCGTACAAAACTTTTTATGACGATAGTTCTTTCATATGTGATGGTATTAGGCAATATTCAAACAAAGTATTTCGTGCAAGCCATTTTAATATCCACAATTCCGATAATACTTTTAATTCACGCAAAATATACAAGAGTAGCTATTATTGGAGTGGCTACTCTTTTGTTTGTTTATGCTGCTGATAAATTTCTGATAGGGCTTAATTACAATCCTATGGTTGCAATTTTATTGATAATAGTAATGGTTATTAAAAAAATTCTTCCTGCATTTTTGATGGGGAGATATACCATACTTACATCAAATGTTGGAGAAAGCATTTACTCATTAAAAAAAATGAAATGTCCTGATGAAATAGCCATTCCCTTGACGGTAATGGTACGTTTCTTTTATGCAGCAAGGATTGATTATAGTCATATAAAAAAAGCTATGCGTTTGAGAGGATTGACGCTTAAAAAGTTAATAAAGAGTCCAATTTTATTATTTGAATATAGATTTGTGCCATTATTGATGTGCTTGTCAAAAGCAGCAGATGATTTGACGGTATCAGCTATGACGAAAGGGTTGGCTGTAAATCAAAAGAGGACAAGTATTAGTGAAACATATATGGGACTTATGGATTATATATTTTTCTCAATAATGGTATGGATAATCTATCTGTATATAAGGGGGAAATATGCTTGAATTACAAAATTTAACAGTGAGTTTTGACGGCGAAAGCATATTGAAAAATATAAATATGATTTTCAAACCCGGTGAAGTAACCGTCATTACAGGACATTCAGGAACAGGAAAAAGTAGCTTACTAAAAGTTATCAATGGAATTATTCCGGAATACAATAATGCAGAATTAGAAGGAGATATTGTATTTAACGGAAAATCACTGTTTGGCTTGACGATATTGGAACGATCTAAATTTATATCCACAGTGTTTCAAAATCCTAAAACACAATTTTATTGTATCAATTCAACCGATGAACTGGCTTTTCAGTTAGAAAATAGAAACATAGATAAGAATTTGATTTTAGATAAAATTAGGTATTATTCAGAGGTTTTAGGTACAAAAGAATTATTGGACAGAAATATTTTTGAATTATCCGGAGGCGAAAAACAATTGATTGCAGTAACGGCTTGTGGAATTTCTGAAAATGAAATTATCTTATTGGATGAACCCTCTTCTTCTTTAGATCAGGCTGCAATAGAGCATTTACAGAAAGCCATTGAGGAACTGAAAAAAAGAAAGAAAATTATCGTCATTGTGGAGCATAGATTGTTTTATCTGAAAGATACGATTGATAAGTTGTGTGTGATAGAAAATGGAACTTATAAAGAATATACAAAAGAGCATTTTTGTGATGATTTCTTTGAACAGGTTTCTGAAAAACACAATCTAAGGAGTTTTAATGCAATTTCTAAAAACAAATTTTCAAACAGGAAATATGAACAAGTAGAATTGTTAAAGAAAAACTCTTTAAATCTTGATTATAAAGCATTATCTTGTTTGAATTTCAAAAAAAAACATGAAAGAACCGCAATCTTTGATTTCAGTATTGCCTTTGAATCCGGTATCAATTTCATCATTGGTCAAAATGGTGTTGGGAAAAGCACTTTTATCAATTTACTGATGGGACTGACGAGAGGAACAGGTGAGGTTTTTTATAACGGAGTAAAAGTAAAAAAACAATGTGACAATATTTTTGCGATTATGCAAGATGTTAATTATCAACTTTTTACAGAGTCTGTATGGCAAGAAATTTCAACTATTACTAAGGAGAATGAATTAAAAAATGAAATTTTGAGAACAGTAAACTTATTTGATAAAAAAGAAATGCACCCAAACTCATTATCGGGAGGTGAAAAACAACGATTATTACTTGCTATGTCAATGCTAAGCAAGAAGCCTATCATAATTTTCGATGAACCGACAAGCGGACTATGTAAAAGGCAGATGGATATTTTGATTGGATTTCTTAATAAAATGACCGAACAAGGAAAGATAATTATCATAATCACACACGATTATGAATTTATAGATAGATGTAACGGAAAAGTATATGAGTTTATGAAATAAATGTAGGTAAAGGAGAATGATACAATGAAAGAAGATATGAAAACACAACTATTAACCAAAAGTCCTAAAGAACTGTTATTTAAGTTGGCAATTCCCGGAATAATTGGAATGATTGTTATAGGGTTGTATCCATTTATGGATGGAATATTTGCAGGATGGTTGATTGGTGATTATGCTATGTCAGCAATTAGTGTATCTATGTCCTTAACGATTATAAATGGAGGAATATCGGCATTGATAGGAGTCGGCAGTGCCTCAATACTATCAAGAGCGATTGGAAAAGGGGACAAAGAAACAACAGATAAAATATTCGGGAATTTTTGTTACTGGGTAATATTTTTCTCTGTAATTATTACAATATTGGGTTTAGTTTTTGCACCTCATTTTTTAGATTTGGTAGGAGCTAAAGGAAATATTAAAGAACTTGGTGTGAGATATTTAAGAGTAGTTTTCTTCGGCTCAATATTTGTGAATTTTGCTCAAGCCGGCAATATGACAATGCGTGGTGAAGGTGCATTAAAGCAATCTATGAAGATTATGGGAGCAGGAGCTATATTAAATATCATTTTAGACCCTATTTTTATGAAGTTAATGGGAGAATATGCGATTGAAGGTGCGGCTATTGCCACTGTTATATCTCAAATTGTACAAGCTATATTGACTTTCAGTTATTTTTCAAAGAAAAGTGCTTTTGTGGGTATCCATAAAATTCAAAAATACAAGGCAATTTATAGCGAAATGTTCAGTATAGGAAGTTCGGCAATGATGATGCAAATTTTATTTGCAGTACAGCAAACATTTTTGTTTAAGCAAGCCTTTGCGTATGGAGGAGATGATTGGGGAATTTTGATGTCTGCTACAATGAGATTATATATGTTTTCCTTTATTCCATTGTGGGGGATGAGTCAAGGGTTACAACCTGTTATTGGAGCTAATTTCGGAGCGAAACAATACGGAAGAGTAAAAGATACGATGAAGATTTTTATGTATGGTGCAACAATTCTTGCAGCAGCTTCATGGATACCATCAATGTTTTGTTCAGAAAAATTACTATCATTATTCAGTGTAAGAAGGGAGATTATTGAAGTTGGTGTTGTAAATTTTAAGATGTTTTATTCTACATTCATCTTATATGGAATTATGATTATGACACTCACATTTTTCCAATCCATAGGAGATGGGAAAAAAGCAGGTATGATTGTAATGTTTAGACAGTTAGTTTTATTTATTCCTGCAATATTATTATTTCCAAAGGCATTTGGAGCGTCAGCAGTTTGGTGGACAGAACCTATCGTAGACTTTAGTATGATTATGTTTGGGCTGTTTTTAATGCTTAATGAACTTAGGAAAATGGGAAAACAGCAAATTACAAAAAGTTAGGTAGCTCAAAAGACAAAAGAAAAAATGAGAAAGGTTTGATGTATGAACATTATTTAACTATAAGGGATGGGTGATTAAGATGAAAAAATCTTTATATACAAAAGAAATAAATAATAAAAATTTCTATTTGCCTTATAGTTGTCTATTCTCTCAAACAATTAAATACATCTAAAGAAAAGGTAAACTCTTTTCAATTCGGAGGACTATTTACGCCAAAGTGTAGAAGTCCTCCTTTTTTTATTCTCAAAAAGCAAAAACAGAGAGCAGAAAAAGGAGGATTACACAATGGACAAAAAAGAATATTTCCTTTATGTCAAAGGCAAAGCGGTTAAGGTAAGTGAAGAAGTATATAAAGCCTATTGGAAGATAACCGAGCATGAAAGATACCTTATTAAGAAAGATTGGAAAAACAATGTAATACTATTTTCAGCACTGGATTATGACGGACACTTTGTAGACAATATCATAGATGAAAGAATAGACTTAGAAAAAATTGTAGAAGTCAAAATGCAAATTGAAGAATTAAACAAGGCATTAGCTACACTCACAAAAAAAGAAAGAGAGTTAATGGAAGCCATCTTTTACAGAGAAGAAAGTCTAAGGTCAATCAGCAAAAAAGAAAAAGTAAGCTATCAAGCAATCGGAAAAAGGAGGGATAAGATTTTAGAAAAACTAAGAAAACTTTTAGAAGATAAATTCTAAAAAATGCTGAAAGGTTAAGTATCAAAGAAAGGTGCTTAGCCTTTCTTTGTTTGGAACACAACAATATTGAAACGGAGGAATGAAAAATGAAAGAGTTAGAAAATGTAATGAGCCAGTTGGAAAAAGAAACTAAGAAAAAAGAACAGGCGGAAAACAAAATCAAGCAACTAAGACAAAAGAAATCACAGCTAAAAAGAAAGGCGGACACGAAACGAAAAGTAGAAAAAGGTGGAGTATTTGAAGCCTTTGAAAGAGAAATTACAGGTATGCAGGAAGAAACAAATAATGATTTAATCTATGCCTTTTTAGATTATGTACTTTCTGATAATCGAAATAGAGAAAAGCTAAAAGAACTTACAGAAATTCATTTAAGAGAAAAAGAAATCTCCTTAGAAGAAAATCCAAATCTTGAAGAAGAAAACGGAAATGATGATTTTGAAGAACCGGAAGATGAAGAATAAGAAAAACAGAAAATGTATTAGGGATTGAGATGGAGCAAAGTGAGAAACATTTTAACACTTTGCTTTTTTGTGGATTTGAAAAATCTACAAAAAACAAAGTTCACAGGGGTCTAAGGGGGAGTAACCCCCTTGAACAAATAAAAATGCTTTAGCGTTTTTGTTTCCTTAGCGGAGCTAATAGCTTTCCGCAGGAACGCAAAGCACCGTAGTTAAACGGTGTATCTTTGCGCCCTTTGAAAAAGGGAGTAAAGATACCTTTCAACATCAGGATATTAAAATATGAAAATTAAATAATGGATAAAGATAAGCAGATGGAAAATTATTAAAGAAAATCTATCTGCTTTTCTTATGCCCGAAAATACAAAAATCATAAATCAAAAGGAGTGAAAGACAATGGAAATCAAAAGTTTGCATACCCATGTAGATATTGTTACAAGGTCAAAAGGAGCAAGCGTAATTGCAAAAGCTGCATACAATGCAAGAGATAAATTACAAGATGAATACTATGGAAAAACACATGACTATTCTAAAAAAACAGACCTTGTATTCTCAAAAATATTTCTGCCGGAACATATCCCGAAAGAGTTTTCAAACAGAGAATACCTATGGAATGAAGTTGAGAAAATCGAAAAAAGTAAAAACTCACAACTTGCAAGAAATCTACTCTTTGAACTGCCAAGAGAATTAAATGAACAGGACAGAATAAAGTTAATCAGCGAATTTATAGACGAAAACTTTACCTCTAAAGGTATGATAGCAGACTGTAGTATTCATAATCCTATGGCAAGCGATCATGAAGAACAACCACACGCCCATATCTTACTTACCTTAAGAGAAATGGATAGTGAGGGAAAATGGAAACCGAAATGCAGAAAAGAATATATCCTTGATGAAAACGGAGAAAAGATAAAGCTGAAAAGTGGAAACTACAAATCAAGAAAAGTAAATCTGAATGATTGGAACGAACCTGACAAAGCAAAAGAGTGGAGAGAAAACTTTTCAAAGAAAGCAAATGGATATTTGGAAAGGAACAATATCCAAAAGAGAATAGATCCACGCACCTTTGAAGAACAAGGTAGAGAAGAACTTCCGCAAATCCATTTAGGAACAAGCAGTTACCAAATGGAGAAAAAAGGCATACAGACAGAAAGAGGAAACCAAAACAGAAAAATCATCGCCTTGAATTTAGAATTTAGAAAATTAAAAGAGGAGCTATCCAAACTTACATCTTGGATAGGCTCGTTACTTGGAAGTCTGCAAGTAAAATATGATGAATACAAACAGGAGAAAAAAGAAGAATATGAGAACAAGGCGGAACTCTTTAATCTCTATGAGTACATCAGTATTTATTATGACTTACAGGGAGAAAAAGCAAGAAAGTTAAATCCCTATGCAAGCAACAAAAAGATAGGTGCAGACCTAAGACGATTTTCAAAAGCAAGGATATATTTATCAGATAACAAATTGCAGACCATTGCAGACCTACAAGAAAAGATAAGTACATTACAAGAAAAAAATAAGAAGATTAGTCAAGACATTAAGGCAAAAACCGCAAGGATAGAAAGCTTAAATAAATGCTTCACCTATGCGGACATCATCAAAGATAACAAACAAGTCTTTGAGGAATGGAACAGTAAATCCTTATTCAAAGATAGCTTTTACAATTCCCATAAAGATGAGATAGATAAATATAAAAGAGCAAGGGCAATCCTTGAAAAGATAACAGGCTCATCGGCGATTAAGTCTAAAGATTGGAAGAAAGAAATCCAAAGTCTTGAAAGTGAAATATCAAAACTCAACAGACAATCTCAAAAAATCAAAGAAGAATACGAAAGTATCAATCATATCAAGTATGCCGTAAAAACGGTCAATGAGGATTATGGCATAGACCTATCTATTGAGATTGACAAGGCAATTAAGAGAGGAGAAAAACCAAGTGTCATTGCACAGATTAAGAAATATCAGGAGCAACAAGAAGCCTACGAAAAACGAAAGGAAAAGACAAAGAACTATTACAGGAATGAGGAAAGATGAAGTCCTAAAATGGGATAACATCAAAAACGAAGGGTGCCGTAAATCACGACATCCTTAAAAAACTAAGAGAGGAGAGAAAAATGGCAGATAAAAGAATGTTTTCACTCAAGATAGTGGATAGCGACTTATTTTTAGACATGCCTTTAAGTAGTCAATGCCTATATTTTCATCTATCAATGAGGGCAGATGATGACGGCTTTGTAAATAACCCTAAAAAAATCATCAAGATTATCGGAGCGAATGAAGATGACCTGAAAATACTTATTGCCAAAGGCTTTGTGATTGTCTTTGAACAAGGAATTATCGTCATTACCCATTGGAAAATCAACAACTTTATCCGTAAAGACAGGTACAAGCCGACCCTTTATGAAAATGAGGTGCAGAGCCTATCCCAAACTAAAAACGGAATGTATATCAAAGAGGTTGGTTGTCATTTGGTTGACCAAAGGTTGACAAATGGTCAACCCAGTATAGATAAGGGTAGATTAGATAAGGTTAGTATAGATAAGGGGAGAGTAGAAAGTACCCCTCTCCCCAATTCAAAAAAATATGGAGAATATCAAAACATTATCCTTACAGACGAACAATATAAGGCATTACAAGAAAAGCTACAAAGTCATACCGACACGATGATTGAAAAACTGTCAAGATATATCAAGAGTACAGGAAAGACATATCAAGACCATTATGTAACTATCCTTAATTGGTATGAGCAAGACAAGGATAAACTATCACAGAAAAAGACCGGCAAGATTCCGACTTTTGAAGATTATGACAAGGGGGAACATTTATAGCTATCATACAAGGCGGTGTAAAGGCGTTTTTAGAGCGTTAAGACTAAAAGAGGTATCAAAGCATGTCTATGGATAAAATCAGTCTTAAAACTCAACTTGAAGGAAATTAGCAGATGAAAAATATTGATAAATTTGGTATAATTAAATATTATTATGAGTGAGGAGGTATGACCTTTGGATAATAAAGAGCTGTCTATCACAAGTGATAGTGAGTATAAAAAGCTATTGTCAGAGTTAAAAGAGAAAGTAAGAAGTAGCCAACTTAAAGCTGCAATAAAGGTAAATTATGAGTTGTTAGATTTATATTGGACTTTGGGAGAATACATTGTAAAAAATCAAGAACAACATTCATGGGGAGATGCCTTTATAAAATCGTTAGCTAAAGATTTACAAAAAGAATTTCCTGATATGAAAGGTTTTTCTGAAACAAATATTAAGTATATCAGAAGATGGTATTCATTTTATATAAAAGGGCTACAAGGTGTAGCCGAAATAGAAAATAACGACAGCAATTCAAAAGGACTACAGCCTGTAGCCCAATTTGATGAAAGAGTTATCAACCATATTAAACAGATACCTTGGGGACATAATCAAAGAATAATAAATAAGTGCAAGACCATTGATGAAGCCATATATTATGTTGATAAAACTATTGAGAACGGATGGAGTAGGAATGTACTTGTACATCAAATTGAAAGTGGATTATATGGCAGGGAAGGAAAATCTATAACAAACTTTGAAAAAAGGTTACCCGCTCTGCAATCAGATCTTGCAAGACAGACATTAAAAGATCCATATAATTTTGATTTTCTTACCATTCGTGAAGGATATGATGAAAGGGAACTTCAAAAAGAACTGGTTGACAAGATTTCTGATTTTTTACTTGAACTTGGCGAGGGATTTGCCTACATAGGCAAAGAATATCACATAAATATAAATGGAGATGATTTTTATATTGATTTACTGTTTTACAATTTGAAACTCCATTCTTACATTGTTATAGAACTGAAAGCGGAGAAGTTTAAGCCGGAACATTTAGGACAGCTTAATTTCTATGTAACAGCAGTGAATAGAGAGCTAAAAACTGATAGAGATAATGCTACGATTGGACTTCTTATTTGCAAAGATAAAAACGATGTCGTTTGTGAATATTCATTAGAACAAATATCGCAACCTATAGGTATAAGCAAATATGAGATTACTAAATTACTTGAAGCAGAATATAAGAGCAGTTTGCCGAGTATTGAAGAAATAGAGAAAAAGATCAAAGAAATAGATACGGATAATTAAAAACATCAAAAAAATGAATAAATATTGGCTAATGACGATTGGAAAAAATCACTAATCGTCATTTTTTATTGCAAAGGAGAGAATATGCAAGAAAAAAGAAACGAACAAACTACAGGAACAAAGACGATAAAGAAGATTGGAAAGACCACTTATGAGGTGATTGTCCATTTTAATGATAAAAGCAGTGAAACTATGCAGGATAAACTAAAAAGGATAATGTTGAGGGAATTTTGGAGAAAATCGGACGAAAAAAAAGATGATTTTGATTAAAAAGTCCTTGACAAGTAGCAACAGGTAAGACCGCCAAGTCGATCCTCATTTCATGTGGGGCAAGGCTGGCGGTCTTTGATATTCAGGAACTCAGAGAGATCACAGCCTACGATGAGCTGGAGCTGGATACCATCGGAGACCGGAAGACAGCACTGTTCCTGATCATGTCGGATACGGATGCCACCTTCAACTTCCTGATCTCCATGATCTACACCCAGCTATTCAACCTGTTATGTGAAAAGGTGGATGACGTGTACGGCGGCAGGCTTCCTGTCCATGTCCGGTGCCTGATCGATGAGGCTGCAAATATCGGCCAGATTCCTAACCTGGAAAAGCTGGTGGCCACGATCCGAAGCCGTGAGATCTCAGCATGTCTTGTCCTGCAGGCCAGATCCCAGTTGAAGGCGATCTACAAGGATAATGCCGACACTATCATCGGCAACATGGATTCCCAGGTCTTCCTCGGAGGATCTGAGCCTACGACACTGAAGGAGCTTGCAGAAGCCCTGGGCAAGGAAACCATTGATACGTTCAATACTTCTGACACCAGAGGCAACAGTCCGAGCTACGGCACCAACTACCAGAAGCTCGGAAAAGAATTGATGAGCCGGGATGAACTGGCTGTCATGAACGGCAGCAAGTGCGTTTTGCAGCTCAGGGGCGTCAGACCGTTTCTGTCGGACAAGTACGATATCACCCAGCACCCGAACTACAAGTACACGTCCGATTATGACAAGAAATACACTTTTGACATCGAGAAGTACCTGAACCGGCGCATGAAGCTGAAAGCAGATGATGAGTACGATGTCATAGAGGCCTGAAGGCAGCCTCCGGGCTGCCGTACATAGCGGTTCGGATCAAAAGCCCGGATCGCTTTGCTGTCTGATCAGAGGATCAAGCACCCACTGCCTGTAGAGGCGATTGAGACGAGGGGCTCGCTCGTGAACCGGAATATCAGACAAAACCTATTCCACCCCGTATGGGGAACATTTAAGGAGGCCTTTATGGCATTTTTCAACAGTGCAGTCGGCGTACTGCAGACGCTCGTCATCGCCCTCGGTGCCGGTCTCGGTATCTGGGGTGCCATCAACCTGCTTGAGGGTTACGGCAACGATAACCCCGGCGCGAAGTCCCAGGGCATGAAGCAGCTGATGGCCGGCGGCGGTGTCGCTCTTATCGGCATCACCCTGGTGCCTCTTCTTTCCGGCCTGTTCGGCTGATCAAGCCGGAAAGGGATGCGGGATACGTCCCGCATCTTACATAGTCGGTGACATCCTTGAATCACTGGAAATATCGACTACAATGGAACTAAAGATAGGAGGACTCTACGATGTTTCTGATAAAACTGATTGGGAAAATACTTCTGCTGCCGGTTGTACTGCTTCTTGCCATCCTCCGACTGCTGGTTAAGATAGGTATGGAAGTTTCGTCCTTTATTCTCGGCGCGCTGATGTTGATCGTGTTTGGCTGCATCATCTTCACCATCGTGCAGCATACCTGGAATTCCATGGCGATCCTAATCGTAATGGAAGTCTTTCTGATCCTGATCACTGCCGGAACCGGAGTGATCGAAGGCGTATTACAGATGGCCAGTGAGAGCATTGGAAGCTTCATGCGGTCTTGATTCTTCTTGAAAAACTGCGATTTTAATGGTATAATAATTTTATAAATCAAATATCAGTCACCGGAGGGCAGTGTGCCGTAGCACAGGGGATCGTAAAGCGAAAGCTTTGCAGGCCGCCTGCCAGATAAGGTGTCGAGTGCGCTCGGTTTTTCGTAACGATAGTTGCGTAGAAACCGGGCTATTTATTTAGGAGGCTGTCATGCATTTAGAAGTACAACCATTGAAAAAAGAAGAGGCCGATCTGTTTAACAAAGCAGATGAGGCTGCTTTCAATGTCCACGCCAGATACTTTCCTGACGGTATCGTTCCCGGAGCTGCTGAGGATGACCGGGGTGAATATGATCTGAAAAAGATCATGGATGATCCCCAATATACGGTTCTGTCCATAAAAGATGACGGCCGCTTCGTCGGCGGCGCGATCGTAGAAGAAACGGGTAAAAACAGCCGAGAGATCGAGATATTCTTTCTCATCGTCGAGTATCAGAGCAAAGGCACCGGAAAGGAAGCGCTTGCTTTGGTGGAGGGCTATTTCCCGGACACAAAGGTATTCCGGCTGATCACTCCGTCGAACGTCGTAAGAAATACTGTATTTTATGTCAATAAATGCGGATACCGGATCGTAAAAGTCGTCGGTTTTGACCGGGAAGCCAATACGGCAGACTATGTGTTTGAGAAACGGATAAGGAGAAAAACAAAATGATCATTACCCTTACCCGGCTTACTGAGGATGACCGGGAGCAATTCATTCTCGACAACCAGTACGCTTTCAAATACGGGGCAATGGAAGAATTCGGAGAACGTGACAATCATTTTGAGGAAGACGGCGAGATCATTTCCCGCAAAACGATAGAGAATAGTATCGACCACGGTACAGCCTATGTTATTCGGGAAGATGGAAAAATGGTCGGCGGTCTTGTTCTGAAGATCGACGAAGCGACCCAGCATAATGAGCTGGAACTGCTGTTTGTCCATCCCAGGGCACACAGCAAAGGCATCGGCTATGCTGCCTGGCAGGAAGTTGAACGCCTGTATCCGGAAACAAAAGTCTGGGAGACTTGTACTCCCTACTTCGAAACACGGAACATCCATTTCTATGTCAACAAATGCGGGTTCCATATCGTCGAGTTCTTCAACAGCCATCATCCGGATCCTCACGATCCGGAAACCGGCGAAGAAAACAATTATGAGGGTGAAGGGTTCGACGGGATGTTCCGCTTCGAGAAGCAAATGAAATAAACTAAATACTGATCTTTACATAGCCGGGAACTGACTCGCGAATCAGTCCCCGGCTTTTTTTATGCCCTTTTCCTGCAGGTGCACATGTGGGAGAAGGGATTTTTCATTATCACCCGCTTGAAGCGGAGCAAACAAAGGAGGAAACGTCTTATGGCATTTTTCAACAGTGCAGTCGGTGTACTGCAGACGCTCGTCATCGCTCTCGGTGCCGGTCTCGGTATCTGGGGTGCGATCAATCTGCTCGAAGGCTACGGCAACGATAACCCCGGTGCCAAATCCCAGGGCATGAAGCAGCTGATGGCTGGCGGCGGTGTCGCTCTGATCGGCGTTGTACTGGTGCCTCTTCTTTCCGGTCTCTTCGGTTAAACGGATAAAGGAGGTGCCAGCCCTTGGGAGCGCTATTAGAGCAGATCGCTGAATGGCTCAAGGGTATGCTGGTAGACGGCATTATGAACAACTTGTCAGGTATGTTTGATGCCGTCAACAGGCAGGTGGCGGATGTAGCCACCCAGGTCGGAAGCACCCCGGCGAGTTTCTCGCCGGAGGTTTTCGCCCTGGTGCGGAATATCTCCGAATCTGTCATCATTCCCATCGCAGGCATGTTTCTCACGTTTATCGCCTGTTATGAACTGATTCAGCTGATCATCGAACACAACAACCTGGCAAACTTTGAAACCTGGATCTTCTTCAAATGGATCTTCAAGACCTTCGTGGCGGTCATGCTGATCACCAACACCTTCAATATCGTCATGGCGGTCTTCGATGTCGCCCAGTACGTGGTGAATTCCAGCGCAGGCCTGATCTCAGGATCCACGGCGGTCGATGCGGCAACGCTTGAAACCATACGGGAAAGCCTGGAGGCAATGGAGCTGGGAGAACTATTGGGGCTGTTCCTGCAGTCCTTCATCGTCCAGATCTGTTCCACGATCCTGTCCGTTGCGATCTTCGTGATCGTCTATGGCCGTATGATGGAGATCTACCTCATGACGAGCCTGGCACCGATCCCGTTCTCCACCTTCGGAAACCGGGAACAGAGCCATATCGGCCAGAACTATCTGAGAGCCCTGATGGCCCTTGGCTTCCAGGGATTCCTGATCATGATCTGTATCGCTATCTATGCGGTATTGGTGCAGACAGTCGCATTCTCGGATGACATCATCGGAAGCATCTGGGGCGTCCTGGGATACACGGTCCTTTTGTGCTTCTCACTCTTCAAGACCGGATCCCTGGCGAAATCCGTTATGAGTGCCCATTAAGGAAGGAGGTCCAAAATGGCAGCATATATCCCCGTCCCGAGGGATCTTACCCGGGTCAAAACCAAAGTATTTCTCAATCTGACCAAAAGGCAGCTCATCTGCTTCGGACTGGCGGCACTCATCGGTGTGCCGTCATTCTTTTTGATCAAGAGCGTCGGCTCAACGAGCCTCGCCGCTATGAGCATGATCATCATCATGATTCCCATGTTCCTCTTGGCAATGTATGAGCGTGACGGGCAGCCTCTGGAGGTCATTGCAAAGCACTTTATTCAATCAAAATTCATCCGGCCAAAGGTCCGGCCCTATCAGACGGACAACTACTACGACATCCTGAAGAGGGCTGCGCAGGCGGAAAAGGAGGTAGACAGAATTGTTTCAGCTGTTCAAAGGAAAAAGAAATGAGAAACGGTCACTGAAGATTCCCCCGGGACTGTCCAGGACGGATCAGAAACGGGTCCAGGAAGTCATTGACCGTGCAAAGAAAAACGACGGGATCCCCCGGAGCGCCCAGCAGTCGATTCCTTTTGACCGGATGTTCCCTGACGGCATCTGCCGTATCGGAAGCTTTTACACCAAGACCATCCGGTTCCAGGACATCAACTACCAGCTGGCACAGCAGGAAGACAAGACGGCCATCTTTGAAGAGTGGTGCGGGTTCCTGAACTTCTTCGACAGCTCCATTCATTTCGAGCTCAGCTTCATGAACATGACGACTGACGCGGAGAGCTTCGAAGCCGGGATCCGGATCCCTTATCGGAAAGATGCGTTCAACAGTGTCCGTGACGAGTATTCCGAGATGCTGAAGAACCAACTGGCCCAGGGCAACAACGGTCTTACCAAGACCAAGTTCCTGACCTTCGGGATCGAGGCTGACTCCATGAAGCAGGCAAAACCGAGGCTTGAGCATGTGCAGAACGATCTTCTGAATAACTTCAAGCAGCTGGGCGTCCGGGCCGAGGTCCTGAACGGTTACGAGAGACTTAAGCTCATGCACGACATGTTCCACATGGGGGATCCGGAGGACAAGTTCCGCTTTGATTGGAAGTGGCTGGCGGAGTCCGGCCTTTCCGTAAAGGACTTTATTGCTCCGACGGCCTTTGCCCTCCCCGGCAGCCGTACCTTCCAGATGGGATCCCTGTACGGTGCCATGAGCTACCTGCAGATCACGGCATCGGATCTTTCAGACCAGCTTCTGAAGGATTTCCTGGACATGGATTCTTCCCAGATCATTACGATGCACATCCAGTCTGTGGACCAGACGGAGGCGATCAAGACCATCAAGCATACGATCACGGAGCTTGACCGTTCGAAGATCGAGGAGCAGAAAAAGGCAGTACGTTCCGGTTACGACATGGACATTATCCCCTCAGACCTGGCCACCTACGGCAAGGACGCCAAGTCGCTTCTCAAGGAGCTGCAGAGCCAGAATGAGCGTATGTTCATGCTGACAATGCTGATCATGAATACCGGCAGGACCCTGCAGGAGCTGGACACCAACGTGTTCCAGGCAAGCTCCATTGCTCAGAAACACAACTGCAACTTAAGGAGGCTGGACTTCCAGCAGGAAAACGCCCTTATGAGCTGTCTTCCGCTGGCCAGCTGCCTCATCGACATCCGCCGTGCTCTTACGACTTCGAGCACGGCGATTTTTGTACCCTTTACCACCCAGGAGCTTTTCCAGGCTGGCAAGGAATCCCTGTACTACGGACTGAACGCTCTTTCCAACAACCTGATCATGGTGGACCGGAAGGCCCTGAAGAATCCGAACGGCCTGATCCTCGGTACCCCCGGTTCCGGTAAATCCTTCAGCGCCAAGCGCGAGATCGCCAACGCCTTCCTGGTAACGGATGACGATGTGATCATCTGTGACCCGGAGGCTGAGTACACGGCTCTCGTGCAGCGCTTCAACGGCCAGGTCATTCATATCAGTCCGGCCAGCACCCAGTACGTGAATCCGATGGATATCAACCTGAACTACTCCGAGGAGGATAACCCGATCGCGCTGAAATCGGATTTTATCCTGTCTCTCTGCGAGTTGGTTGTCGGCGGTAAGGAAGGCCTGCAGCCAATCGAAAAGACAGTCATTGACCGCTGTGTCCATCAGATCTATCAGAAGTACTTCGAGAACCCGGTTCCGGAGAACATGCCGCTTCTTGAGGATCTGTACAACGCTCTTCTGAAGCAGGAAGAAAAGGAAGCCCATCATGTAGCAACCGCGCTGGAGATCTACGTCAAAGGTTCTCTGAATCTGTTCAATCACAGGACCAACGTGGATATCGACAACCGCCTGGTCTGTTACGACATCAAGGAGCTCGGCAAACAGCTGAAAAAGCTGGGTATGCTGATCGTCCAGGACCAGGTCTGGGGCCGTGTCACCGCGAACCGTGAAGCCGGAAAGGCCACCCGATACTATATGGACGAGTTCCATCTGCTTCTGAAGGAGGAGCAGACGGCGGCCTATTCCGTGGAGATCTGGAAGCGCTTCAGAAAGTGGGGCGGCATCCCCACAGGCATCACCCAGAACGTGAAGGATCTTCTTTCCTCTCACGAGGTAGAGAACATCTTCGAGAACAGCGACTTCATCTATATGCTGAACCAGGCGGCGGGAGACCGTCAGATCCTGGCCAAACAGCTCAACATTTCCCCTCACCAGCTGTCCTATGTGACGCATTCCGGCGAAGGTGAAGGCCTGCTGTTCTACGGCAACGTGATCCTTCCCTTTGTAGACCGGTTCCCGCAGGATACCGAGCTCTACCGCATCATGACCACAAAGCTTTCGGAAGTGGTCGAAGCAAAGGAGGCGTAACCCATGGATAAAGAAACAAGAACCGGAAGGACCGGCCAGGGCAGCGCCTCCGGCCGGTCTTCTCCCGGCAGGAAACTGAAAACGGAGGAAACTGCCAAGAAGGCTTCCGGAAAGAAGCTTCAGGGCGAAAAGGCTTCCCAGGCGGCAGCCGGTGAGAAGCTCCGCTTTGATAAGGCGGTTTTTTCGGATGAGAGCGTAAAGGAAGCAACAAGCCACGGCAGGAAGACGCCCAAAGGCAGCCATGCATCCACGCTGATCTCAGATACGGTCCATCATAAAATCGACCAGGAGGCTGATGATAATGCCGGTACCGATGCCCTGAACAGGAGCAGCCAGTTTGCCGAGCATACGGCGGAGAACGGGTCTAATCTGTTCTCCCGCTGGCGTCAGAAGAGCGAGATCAAGAAGGAGTACGCGGCGGCGAAAACCGGAAAGAACGTAGGCACTGCAGCATCCGGCGCGGCATCCGGCAGCGCGGCGACAGCGAAGAATGCCGGGAAAGCCGCCAAAGAAACAAAGAAGGTGTCGGAACGGGTCGGTGAGTTCGTGTCCAAACACTGGCACGGCTTGCTGATCGGAGGCGGGATCTTGCTGGTGGTCATGATGATCTCCGGCATGATAGGTTCCTGTTCCGTGATGTTCCAGGGCGGATCGGATGTAGTAGTCGAAACATCTTTTACGGCTGAGGATGAGGATATCCTCGGAGTTGAAGCGGACTACTGTGCTCTGGAAGCAGCCCTGCAGGCCCGGATCAATAATCTGCAGTCTGAATTTCCTGGTTACGACGAGATCAACATCACCCAGGACCAGATCGGCCACAATCCCTATGAACTGGCATCGTATCTTACAGTCGTATTCGAGAATTACACCCGTTCCCAGGTACAGAGCACTCTGCAGCAGATCTTTGCCGCGCAGTATGAACTGACCTTCGATTCGGTTGTGGAGACCCGGTACCGGACGGAGACCCGGACGAGGACTGTCACTTATACCGATCCGGAGACCGGCGAGTCGTATGACGAAGAGGAAGAATACGAGGTCGAAGTCCCGTATGACTACTATATCCTCAACGTCACGCTGGACAACAAAGGTCTTGCCAACATCCTGCTTTCGGCAGGCCTCACGGATGACCAGATGATGCGCTATGGGCTCCTGATGCAGACGCTCGGCAACAAGCCGGACATCTTCGGGGACAACCCTTACGCCATAGCCATTCAGGATGTGCTGCACTATGACATCCCCGGTGAAGCCCTGACGGATGAAAAGTTCAGGAAGATGATCACGGAAGCGGAGAAATACCTTGGCTATCCTTACGTCTGGGGAGGATCTTCTCCCTCCACGAGCTTTGACTGCTCCGGCTTTGTCAGCTGGGTCATCAATCACTGCGGAAACGGCTGGAATGTCGGAAGACTGACAGCGGATGGACTGAAAAACATCTGTGCCATCATCCCAAGAAGCGAAGCCAAACCTGGGGACCTGATCTTCTTCCAGGGCACCTATAACACCACTGGAGCTTCACATGTGGCCATCTATGTCGGCAACGGCATGATGATCCACTGCGGAAACCCGATCCAGTACGCGAGTATCGATACCGCTTACTGGCAGGCTCATTTTTATTGCTTTGGCCGTCTGCCTTAAGTCCAGGCAGGCGATCATTTCATCCAAAAGAAGGATGCAAATGGACGATTCAAGACTTGTGAAGCTCCGGGAGGAGCTTGAGAAAGCCCGGAAGAAGCGGGACGACTGGGAGGCGAAGGTCAAGGACCTGGAACGCAGGTACAACGAAGCCGAGAAGGTCTATGTTTACAGCATTTTCCAGACCGCAAACATGACCCCGGAACAGCTGGCGGACCTGATCCGGTCCAAGGGGATCCTTCCGCAGATCCCGGGCGGCTATGCAACTGAAAACGATGACAGCGAAACTTATGAGAAGGAGGATCCTGAAGAATGATGAAAAAGAAACTGACTGCGATGATCGCGGTCCTGCTGGTATGTGTGATGCTCTTCCCGATGACGGCGTTTGCCTATGCCTCAGACGGAGAAGACGCACCTACTGAGACCCCGGCGGCTCAGAACACCGACGCGGCTGCACCTTCCGATGATGCAGAATCGGCTGATCCGGCTGAATCCGGCGAAGACAACACATTTCCCTTTGATACTGATGCTCTGACCACACTGCTTGCCGGTATGGATCCGGAGATCTTGGAGGTGCTGAAGGAACATCCAAAGCTGATCGCCATGCTTCTGCCGACGCTGCATGTCACGGTAAGAGAAGGCTCTGTGATCATCTCCATTGATAAGCAGGAACAGGACGATCCCGGCAGGACCGGGACTGTTACCACCCAGGGCGGCAACCTGAATGTCCGGACCGGCCCGAGCACCGGCTATGACATCATCACCCAGCTGGGGAGCGGATCCAATGTAAAGGTCCTCGGTGAAAAGGATGGCTGGTACCAGATCGAGATCCCTGCAAGATACGGTTACGTCTGTGGCGAATACCTGAGGGTCAATGACATCCCCTCCACCCAGACAGACGACGGTTATTCCTTTGATATCGACCAGGCCACGATCCTGAGTTTCCTGGAGCTCTTCCAGGGCATGATGCAGCCTGCGGAGACCCAGACCGGCCATGGCCTTACTCCCTCCGGCAACCTGACCTTGGTGGATGACTTCGGAGAAAGGAACGGTGAAGGCCAGCAGTTCGTCACCCTGGTTACGAAGAACGGCAACTACTTCTATCTGATCATCGACCGTGATGAGAAGGGCGAGGAAACCGTCCATTTCCTGAACCTGGTGGATGAGCGTGATCTCTTTGCTCTGATGGAGGATGATGAGAAGGCTGCCTATGAGTCCCAGCTGGCTGCGGAACAGGCAGCAAGAGAGGCTGCTGAAAAGGCTGCGGCTGAAGCTGCTTCCCAGACCGGAGAATCCGAGACCCAGAAGCCGGAAGACGAACCGGCCAGGGAAGGTAAAAAGACCAACATGGCCCCGGTCCTGATCATCATCGTCCTGATGGCGGCGGCAGGCGGCGGATGGTTCTTCATGCAGACGAAGAAGAAAAAGAAGGCTGCTGATGCCCCGGATCCCGACGCCGACTACACCGATGAGGATGAGGAAGATTACGGTGCCGGTACGGATACGGAGGATATCGACTCTTACGATGTCGGGGATCCTTATGAGAACGAGATCCTTGATGATCCGGATGAATCCGCTGATTCCGGCGAGGAGGATGTGTAATGGTGATCGAAATGACGCCGCAGGAGCTGCGGGATTATATCCGGTTCATGCCGGATGATGAGGTGCTGAAGATCACCATCGAGTTCAGGGAGGACAGCCATGAGCGAGATGACAGAGAACGGGCCGAAGCGGTATAAGCTGAAAGAGGTCTGCATCCGCCTGGCTGAGGGGCATCCGCTTTATTCGGATGTCCCGCTTTCCTCCCCGACAGCAGCGCTGGATGTGATGCGGAAGGAACTCTCCCAGTATGACCGGGAAGTCCTCTGCGTGGTGAACCTCAACAACAAGCTGAAGCCCATCAATTTCAATATCGTCAGCATGGGCAGCATCAACGGGTCCATCGCATCGATCCCCAACATCCTGAAGTCCGGTATCCTCTCGAACGCCTACGGCTTCCTGCTGCTGCACAATCATCCCAGCGGCGATGTGACACCTTCCAGAGAGGATATCCAGACCACCAGGCGCTGTATCGAAGCCGGAAAGATCATGGATATCCCCTGTCTGGACCATGTGATCGTAGGCGGCGGAAACAGTGATTATTACAGCTTCTGGGAGTCCGGAATGGTGGATTTCACAAATGAAAAGATCTCTATGACAGCGGAGCAGATCCTGCGTGTCAATGAAAGCGATTCAACCTATAAAGGAGGAACTGAAACAATGCCTGAGAACGGAAGAAAAGATGATCTGTTCGTACCTGATTTCGTAAAGGAAGCCGAGGAACAGATCGCCAAGGGAGTAAAGCTCCCGACACAGGAAGAAGTAACGATCAAGTTCGGCAAGGGTCTGGCGGAACCTTTCCAGTCAAAAGACGGTAGGGAGTTCATGAGGATCACGATTCCCAACCAGGATCCGGCGGACAAGACACCTTGGGCAAGCTTTGTGCTCCCCGCGAAGGCCGTGCATGAGAACCAGTACGGTAAAGGCCTCTGGGCCAAAATCCCTGCTGACGGAACCACTGTGGTAACGAAGCCTACCCTTCAGGGCCAGGACGATAAGGGGAAGAACATCTGGCAGGACGTGAAGACCCAGGTTCCGAACACGGAGCTGAAAGCGATGGTCGAGTCCTACAAGACCAGAGATCCGCAGTCCAAAGAAACCCAGCACCGTGCGTCTGCCAGGGATGAGCTTAACGCTCTGGTGAAAGATACTGCGGCGAAGGTCGCTGCGGACAAGCCCAAGGTCAAGACCAAAACGAAGAAGGGTCCAGAACTGTAAGCCGGGAGAGGCAGTGAAAGCTGCCTCGTACATAATGATTTATTGGTACATTTTCATTTTTGGTCATAGTTTCATCAGAAGGGTATGGTATAATGCCAAAGCATCGAAAAAAACTGCAAAAAAATAAAAACACTTTGCCGTTCTCAAACGTTATAAGAGTGAAAGCTGAAGGAAAGGAGGGTGCCATGATCACAGAGCTATATACCGTGTATCGGATAGAGCTGTTGAAATACTGCTGTATGATATGCGGAAATGTCAGTGATGCCGAGGATCTACTGCAGGAGACCTTCATGAAGGCACTTTCCAATCTGGATCTTCTGGAAGAATTGGGAGAGAAAGAACGACGTGCCTGGCTGTATAAGGTGGCAAGGAACCTGTTCTATGATGCCTGCCGAAGGCGAACCGTAGAGCAGAACAACCAGATGCAGGCCGAGGAAGAAACGGACGGCGGCTTCTCAGAAGTCGAAACAGCAATGATCCTCTCCTCACTGCCGCCGGATCTGTCCCAACTCTTTATCAAACGGTACTTTGACGGATACACCTCAAAGGAACTTGCAGAAGAATACGGGCTGTCACCATCAGGAGTCCGGGCTGCTCTAAGCCGCGCCAGAAAGCTCCTGAGAGAAAAACTGAAATCATAACGGAGGACGAATCTCATGAAGAAGAACAAAATGATCAATGCCGCAACCTGCGATGCGAGAGCCGTAACAGAAGAAAGCCTTGCCGTGTATGAAAATATCACCATCAATGCCGCGATTCTGATTGTCAATGAGCGTTCCAAGGAACTGTTGAACAAGTATCCCGTGACCATGAATGCGGCGACTGTGCTGGAAATCCCGGATGGAGAGAATGTTTCTGTGCAGAGCATCAACGGTAAGGGTGAGATCGGCCCGGACGCGGACGGAACCGGTGTTTTCCTGATGGTCAATGGCAAACTGGTTATTGCCGACGGCAGCCAGGAAGCTGTGAAAAGCTATTACAGCATCATGGTGAACGGAAAGGTCCTGATGCCGAAAAGCTTTGAGGGCCGGTTTTCGAATATTCAGGTAAGAGGAAAGACCGAATATTATCCGGACGGAGCAACGATCCTGAAGGCTGATACGGAGATCGACGATCTGTTTATCGCAAGAGCAGCGAACACTCTGTACTACTGCTCCGGAAATCTCTTCTTCCTGGATACCGGGATTGACTCAGAGAAGCTGCTTTCAAAGGGCCTGAAGTTTACCGCAAAGAGGGTCGTGATCGCAGAAAGCCTGATCGGCAGGCTGGTTTCTCTGTTTGATGAAGAAGCCGAAATCGTGAAGGTCCCTGACGGCACAAAGCTCATCGATGACGATCTGGAACTGAAGCCGAAAACCATCAAAAAGTATGGAACCAGGCTCTGTGTCACAGGCGACGTTTCCATCAAAGATGCCGAAGCCCTCTCTTCTCTGGAATACCTGTTCGCAGATGGTACTGTCAGCGTAAACAAGGAGTTGGAAGACGCTTTTGATGAAATCGAAAGTGTATATGACGAGCTGCGGGTCATTGATCCGGATCTGGGCCTTATCGTAGATCGTCCCATGGTCAAGGTCGGTGCTGCCGTACTTGGGAAGTATCCGAAGGGAGTGCGGGTCGAAGACTGCGCCAAGGTCACTCTCTCCGAGGATCTGAGCGCTGAAGACATCATGGAAAAACTGCATATCGTGGATTGCGCTATGGTTATCTGCTCGAAGGAGCAGGAAGAGGCCGTCAATATGATTGCTGAGGATGTAGCCATGATTCAGGTGTCCGGGCAGGATTCGGATGATGAAGATGGTGAGGATGGAGGGGCTCTCGGAATGTTCGGCTCCTTCCTCGGCAAGCTGAAAGATACCCAGATAATTAACGCTGCCGAGTATAAGATGTAAGAGCTTCGACAAGCGATTATTATGGACCATATGGAGCAGATGATGCTTCGAATGACCGAACTCCAACCCAAAATCCCATCCTGGGCAAAGGCCGAAAACATGGAGGCCTGCACTCCGCAGAACGAACTCTGGAAATATGCAGATGAGCCTTTCCAAATGACAACCAAAAAGCGCAAAAGAATCCAGGCGGGAGAAGTCTCATAAGGGGCTTCTCTTTCCTGGCGAGGAGACGCATTACATAGCGCCAAGGATCACAAGTCCCTGGCGCTGTTTTTATGCCCATTTTTGAAGAAGGAGGATGCACGAATGAAACTTGTTATTGCCGAGAAGCCCAGTGTGGCCCAGTCCCTGGCCAGGGTGATCGGTGCAGACAAACGCCGGGACGGTTACCTGGAAGGCGGCGGATATCTGGTCAGCTGGTGTGTCGGCCATCTGGTGGAGCTTTCCGCGCCGGAACGCTATGATGAACGCTTTGCCAAGTGGCGGCTGGAAGACCTGCCGATCCTGCCGGAGCGTTGGCTGTATGAGGTCTCTCAGGCCACCAGGAAGCAGTATCAGATCCTGAAGTCTCTGATGGAACGCTCCGATGTGGAGAGCCTTGTCTGTGCCACTGATGCCGGGCGTGAAGGCGAACTGATCTTTCGTCTGGTCTACAACCAGGCCCGATGTAAGAAAACTTTTGAACGGCTGTGGATCTCCAGCATGGAGGACTCAGCCATCCGGGAAGGCTTTGAGAAGCTAAAACCGGGAACACAATATGACCTCTTGTATGAGGCAGCCCTTTGCCGGGAACGTGCCGACTGGATCATCGGAATGAACGCTACCCGGCTTTTTTCATGCCTGTACGGTCAGACTCTGGCTGTTGGCAGGGTGATGACGCCGACGCTGGCCATGGTTGTCATGCGGGACGCCCAGATCGCAGCCTTCAAGCCGGAGCCTTTTTGGACTGTCCAGCTGAAAGCCGGAGATCTAGACGTGTCCAGCCGACGTTTTTCGACAAAAAACGACGCCGAAGCAGTCCTTCAGGAGTGCCGGGCTGCCGGAGAAGTCATGATTGAAGCTGTTGAGACGAAGGAAAAGCTGGAGAAGCCGCCTCTTCTGTATGACCTGACGAGCCTGCAGAAAGACGCCAACCGCATCCTCGGCTTTACGGCTCAGCAGACACTGGATCACACCCAGAGCCTTTACGAAAAGAAGTTGGTCACTTATCCCCGCACCGACAGCCGGTATCTTACCGATGATATGCGGGAGATGCTGCCGGAGCTGATCAATGCAGTTGCACGCAAATTCAAATACAACGGCAGTGCGCTTCGCAGTGAGCCGGTCCGCCCTGCAAGCATTTTCAACAGCAGCAAGGTCAGTGATCATCATGCCATTATCCCGACAAAGACGATGGCAGGAAGCGATTTCAGTGAGCTTTCCCTTGGAGAAATGGCAGTTCTGCAATTGATTTCCGCAAGGCTTCTCTGCGCAGTTGCTGAAGATTACCGGTATGCGGAATCAACTGTAAAGTCATGCTGTGGAACTGAAGAATTCACCAGGAAAGGCAGGACAGACCTTCAGCTTGGCTGGAAAGCCATCTGGCAGCATTTTTATCCGGATAAGAAGAAGGACGAGGATTCCATTCGACAGATCCCGGGCCAGGGAAATCGGCTTCAAATCGATTCTTCAGCGCTGAAAGAGGGCAAGACCTCCCCGAGCAAGCACTTTACTGAAGACACCCTTCTTTCAGCTATGGAGACTGCCGGCGCCGATGAAACGCCGGAGGAAGCGGAAAGCAAAGGCCTTGGGACCCCGGCCACCCGTGCCGCCACCATCGAAAAGCTGGTGCAGCGTGGCTTTATCGAGCGTAAAGGCGATAAGAAAACGAAACACTTGATCGCCACGGACAAGGGCAATGCCCTGATCACCGTCATGCCGGAGCAGATCCAGTCGCCTTCCATGACCGCCGAATGGGAGCAGAAGCTCCTAGGCATTGAGCACGGCGAATACGATGCTGCGGATTTCATGGATGGAATCTCCGGGATGATTGCCGGGCTTGTGACAACCTATGAAAAAGCGAAAGGAGCAGATGCGCTTATGAGCAGAAACAAAGTGATCGGCACCTGTCCCCACTGCGGGTCCGAGGTGCTGGAAAAACAGAAGGGCTGGTTCTGCAGCAACAGCGAATGCCGGTTCATTCTCTGGAAGGACAATGCCTATTTCACAAAGATCGGAAAACGACTGACCTCCCAGATCGTGGAGAAGCTTCTGAAGGATGGCCGCGCCAGACTGAAGGGCTGCAAGAGTCAGAAGACCGGCAAGACCCATAACGCGGATATCGTGCTTTCCACGGAGGCGGACGGCAGACCGCAGTTCTCCATGGAATTCGATAAACGCAAAGGAGGCGGTAAGTGATGGACGAGAAAGAACACAGTATCCGTTTCATTAACAGCAGCTATGATACGCTCTTTCGAATCCCGGACGGCGGCACAGTGGAAGTTCAGTTCCCTGATCGGAAGTTCTCCGCAAAATGCGAGTATATCGACGACTATCACACGCTTGTCGGTGACTCTGTGTTCCACATCTGCGAATTTGCCGAAATGGTTGAGCATCAGCATGGCTCGGTTCGCCCTGAGCCGGAGACCGAATTGGATCAGGCAGCCTGGCAGCTCGGTCACAGAGAGTACCTTGCACTGCAGACTACGGATTCCGGGTACGATTATACGATTTACAGTCAGCAGTTCAAGCTGATGGATGGAGGCCAGCTCGATAACCCTGATCTCAGCATAAATCAGGCACGGGATCAGATCATGGAGATGCATGGGTTTGGACGCAGGAATCGACGAGCTGTTCCTTTTGAGCACGTTATGGAACAGGCTGAGCTTGTAAGCGGCTCTGTTCTGAAACAGCTGGACGATCTGAAAAGCCACTCCGCCCAGGGACAGAAAATCGGAAAGGAGGTGCGCCATGTCGGAAAAGAAAGATAAGGCCTATCCTTCCCAGTTCGATAAGGTCAAGGAGATTACAGATAAGCTGGAAGCCGGTATCCAGGCGCTGTTTGAGAGTGAAGCTTTCAAGAACTATCTGAAGACGCTCTCCAAATTCCACGATTATTCCCTGAACAACACGATTCTGATTGCCATGCAGAAACCCGACGCCACACTGGTTGCCGGGTACACTGCCTGGCAGAAGAACTTCGGTAGGCAGGTCCAGAAGGGCGAGACCGGGATCCGGATCCTTGCTCCGACGCCTTATAAGAAACAGATGGAAGTGGACCGGCTTGATCCTGTCACGCAACAGCCGGTCCTGAATCCGGACGGCAGCACGGCAAAGGATTTAAAGGAGATCATGGTCCCAGCCTTCAAGGTCGTGAACGTCTTTGATGTCAGCCAGACGGACGGGAAGCCCCTACCCACCATCGGCGTAGATGAGCTCTCCGGTAATGTCACAAATTACGAGATGTTCTTCGAAGCCCTGAAACGGGCCTGCCCGGTTCCTGTCGGCTTTGAGGATATCCCTTCCGGGGCCAAGGGCTACTACCACACGGTTGATCAACGGATCGCCCTGCAGGAAGGTATGAGCCAGGTCCAGACGGTCAAGACAATGATTCACGAGATGGCCCACCAGAAGCTGCATGCCATTGATCCGAAGGACCTGCCTCCGGAGGAACCGAGGCTCACCCGAAACGCCAAGGAGGTCGAGGCGGAGGCTGTCGCTTACACCGTCGCCCAGCATTACGGCATCGAGACAAGCGATTACAGCTTTGCCTATATCGCCGGATGGTCTCACGGAAAGGAAACACCGGAGCTGAAGGCTTCCCTTGACAGGATCCGCAAGGCTGCCGATGAGATGATCACGAGCATCGATGACCACATCATGTATCTTCAGCAGGAAAAAGGAATTGACGTGAAACCGGAGATTTCGCCGAATCCTGCTCCCGGTCTTCAGGAGAACGGCAGGTACCGTTATTATTCCACCCAGCGTCCGGTCGATATCGACACTTTCCCGAAACCTGCCGGTAATGCTCCTGTGGAGATCCACAACTATGATAATCGGCAGCTTGTTGAGGGTGGCACGATGCAGGCCTGGGGTTGGCTGGAATACGCTAAGCCTCTGACTGAAAAGGAAGCCGGTGATTACGAATTGAAACCAGCCCCGTCTGCGGAGAAAGCTAAGATCGCCCCGGAACAGTCAGAGTCCTCTTCCGAGAAGAAGCATTCCGTCCTGCAGGATCTGCAGACGAAGGCTGAAAAGGCCAAACAGAAATCCACACAAAAAAGCACACAGAAATCGCACAAAAAGAAGGAGGAATCACGATGATCTTTACCGTAGAAGAAGCTGCTCTGGTCAGCTCATTTGATCATTCCAACCGGAATGCTGCCCTTTTGAAAATGGCAGCGCATCTGAAGTTGATCGAGGATGCTGAACTGAAGGAGCTCACCCGTCGCACCGTCAGGAAGCTGAACAAACTGACAGACGCAGAATTCGCCAGCATCGATTTTACTGTCTACGACAGTGATGCTGAGAACGAGGAGGCAGATCGTGAGTAAATGGGATGAGGCTCACACCGAGCCGATGCATGATCACCCGGCTGAGAAGGATCAGCTGGTGGCTGCCATGGAGGCTGCCGGATATGTGCTGGATACTGCGGAAAGCACTGAAGACAACCTCCGTTTCTTCGGAGCATATGGCAATGTTCTGACAATGGGCGGCTGGCATGAGTGCGAGGAGTGGCTGAACGGAGTCGTATTTGATGACCCGCAGGTATCTGATCGCGTAGAGATCATCCTGCATCCGGAACGTTTTCCGGAACGCGATCCGCAGAGAGCCGCGCTTCGTGCTGTGGAGGATGCGGTGGAGCAGAACGACAACAACTTTGACGGCATCATCAACAACATGCCGCAGCCGGATCCGGCAGAAGCACTCAGAGCCCAAGCCAGACAGTCCGAGCAGACAGCAGTCAGAGATTCCGTCCTGGAAGATCTGAAGGCTCAGCGTGAACGGGCTGAACAGCTCGAAAAGGCAAAACGTCGTCCTCACATTCTTCGCCATCCGGAAGAAAGGGAGCGTGTATGAGGACCAAAACGAGAAGTCTGGAAGTCCTTTTCTCCCCGGAAGAGTACAAGCTGCTTTGCCAGCGTTCGGAAGAAGCAGGCGTCCGCTTTCTCGGACCGTTCATCCGCAAAATGTCTCTGGACGGTTATATCGTCAAGCTGGATACTTCCGATATTCACGAGATGACTTCGCTTCTCAGACGCTGCAGCAACAACCTAAACCAGATTGCGAAAAAGGCAAATGCCACAGGAAGCATTTACGGCGCGGATATTGCTGAGATTCAGGCGAAGCAGGATGAAATCTGGGAAATGGCAAAAGAGATCCTAGCGAGACTTTCATCCATTCAGTAAACGACACCGGGGACCGTATCGGATTTCTGTCCGGTACGGCCCCGGCATTTTTCATTTTCAGGAGGAACACAAATGGCAGCAACACGACTGATTGCTCTTCACCAGAGGAAGGGACAATCGATAGCCCACAGCCTCAGTGAGCGAACGGATTACGCAAAGAATCCGGAGAAAACGGAGAAAGGCGAGCTTATTACCGCCTACGGCTGTGATCCGATGACTGCAGATGAAGAGTTCATGCTTCAAAAGAGACAGTATTATCACATCACTGGCAAACAACCCCGGCACGATATCATCGCGTATCAGATCCGGCAATCCTTCAAACCCGGCGAGATCACGGCAGAGGAAGCTAACCGGATCGGCTATGAGCTGGGTCTGCGCTTCACGAAGGGAAACTACTCCTTCATTGTGGCCACGCACACCGACCGGGCTCATATTCACAACCACATCATTTTCAATTCCACAAGCATGGACGGAACCAGAAAATTCAAAAACTTCTGGCTGTCCGGCCGGGCACTTCAGAAAGTCAGCGATATGATCTGCCTGGAAAACGGCCTCTCCGTGATTAAGCCTCTTCCGTATTCGGACAGACCCAGACGGACCACTTACCCGCAGCGTGAGAGTTTCCGCGACATGATCTGTCGTGATATCGATACGATTGTCGCAAAGAAGCCGAAGGACTTTGCCGATTTTCTGCAAATGCTGGAATCTGCAGGATATGAAATAAAGCAGGGAAAGAACATCGCACTCCGGGGAAAAGACCAGAAGCGCTTTATCCGCCTCTCTTCTCTCGGGGACGGATATTCGGAGGAAGATCTTCGTGCGGTCATCATCGGCACCCGTAACCATAGGCCGAAAAGCAAATATGCGCGTAGTGAGCAATCTGTCAATCTGCTTCTTAATGTACGGGAAAAGCTTCAGGAAAAAGGAGCCGGGTATGCCCATTGGACGAAGGTTTATAATCTGAAGCAGATCTCAAAAAGTATGCTTTTGTTCCACGAACGTGGCGCGGAAACGCTGAAAGAGATCAATGCTCTTGTCGATAAAACAGTAAAAAGGCGGGATGAGCTGCAGACCCAGATTGCAGAATCCGAGAAACGTCTGGCAGAGATCGCCACGCTGAAAAAGAATATCATCAATTATTCCAAAACCAGAACCACATATGAGGCCTATCGCAAAGCTGGTTACAGTAAGAAATTCTTCGAGGAGCATCGTGAGGAAATTACGCTGCACAAAGCCGCCAAGAAAGCCTTCGATGAGCTGGGCATCGCCCGTATCCCAAAGGTAAAAGAGCTTAGTGCCGAATACGCCGAGATCTTAACTTCGAAGAAACAGGCCTACACCGAATTTCGAAAAGTTCGAGATGAGGCACAGGAAATGCTCATTTCAAGACAGAACCTCATTTCCTTTAGTGAAGCCGAACCGCAGGAACAGGAGAAAACCAAAAAGACCGAAAGGGCCAGATGACTTCACCGGGCAATCGCATCTTTTTCAAGGTGCGGTTGTCCGGCTTTTTGCATTTCAGCGTTCGGCACGAACGCGCAGCCATCACGAAGTGATGATCTGGACGGGGCTTGGGGCAGCACCAACGCGCAGTTCCGGAAGGACTATTTCAGTGAAAACTGAAATCGATCCGGATCGGAACACTGCTCGCCAAGTAGTGAAATGAAGAAAATGGCCTGTGTTGATGCTTGAAACCGTCAGCATGCCTCTGCGACACATATTCAATCTTGAAAAAGTGCGTGATTTTGTGTATAATCCAAAATGTTGAATTGTATCCTGAAGGATCTGCAGGATTTAGACGATATAATCAGGTATTACAGCAACACCGACTATGTTTCATCAGAACAGGGGGTTGTCAATGGCAGTCAGTTACAATAAGCTCTGGAATCTCGTAAGGCAAAATAAAATGAAGAAAGGTGATCTCGCCAGAGCTGCAGAGATTAGTAATTATTGGATGTCCAAGTTGAACCACGACGAGCCGGTACAGATGGAGGTAATGCTGCGACTGTGCAAGGTGTTTCACTGCGATATTGGAGACTTGATGGAAGTCATCGAGGAAGAGTAATTATTCGTCTTATGGAGAAGAACAGAGAAATGAAACCTGAAGAACGAGCGCGAGAAAAAATCGATAAGCAGCTTATTAATGCTGGCTGGGACATCGTGTCTCGAAATGAGTATATCCCCAAGTCAACATCAGCTGTGAAAGAAGGCCTTATGCAGGGAAACACAGAGAGTGACTACCTGCTTTTTGTCGATGATAAGGCTATTGCCGTAGTTGAAGCAAAACGTGATGACAACCCACTTGGACCTGAGGTTGAGAAGCAGGCTGAAGGTTATGCCAGAAGCCCGCAGAATTGGTATGGCCTGTGGTATCAGGGGCTGATTCCGCTTGTGTATATGGCAAACGGAAAGAAGATCTACTTCAAGAACATGCTTACGGACCCTGATGGCGATTATGTTGAACTTTCAGAGATGCATTCTCCAAAGAAGATGTTGTCGCTCATCAATAAGGTGTCTGAGTATGGTGCTCTTCCACGTCTTGAAAAGAAGGGGCTTCGTGATTGCCAGTATAATGCTGAGATCGAACTTGAAAAGTCGATGAAGGAGGGCAAAAAGAAAAACCTTGCCATCCTTGCTATCGGTTCCGGTAAAACTTATCTGGCATGTCTGGCAAGCTACAGGCTTTTAAACTATACGCCTACAAAGAGAATTCTCTTCCTTGTAGACAGAAATAACCTTGCAAGGCAGACAGAAGCTGAGTTCAGCCAGTTTGACCGTACCGAAGGTCAGGTAGAAATGAGCTCTCTGTATGAGATTAAGCGTCTGAAGAAGGAAAACGATATAAAGGCAGATATCGTTATTTCCACCATTCAGAAGCTTTTTGCTGTGCTTACAGGTCAGGCTCTGTCGGATGACAGTGAAGATGCCGAAGACGAAAAGACTATGACGGATGAAGAGAAGGAATCGAAGGAAATCATCACGCTTGGTGATGATCTTAAGCTTCCTCCGGATCACTTCCAGTTCATCGTTGTAGATGAATGCCACAGATCCATCTATGGCAAGTGGAGAGCTGTTCTGGATTACTTCTCTGGTGCAAAGGTTCTGGGACTTACAGCGACACCTACGCCAGAAGCATATGCTTTCTTCAATAACAACATCATTGAAGAATACACTTATGATGAATCTGTTGTAGACGGTGTTAATGTTCCGTCACGTGTTTACCGCATTGCTACGGAGATCACGGAGCACGGTGGAGCTATCAGATCCGGCACGAAGGTTACGGAGACAGTCCGTAAGACTGGTGAGACCACAACGTATGATGCACCGCAACGAATAGATTATGACAATATGCAGCTGGATCGGTCTGTAGTAAACAGAGATCAGATCAGGAAGGTGCTGACAGCATATAAGAAGGCAATTTATGAAGAACTGTACCCTGAGCGTGAAAAGAGCTGGGAGTACATACCGAAGACATTGATCTTTGCAAAAGACGATAATCATGCTTCAGAGATCGTGGAAGGCGTGAAGGATGTTTTCAAGAGTGAGTTTGATAACGAAGAAGTTCCGGAGCATTTTGTGCAGAAGATCACATACTCTTCCGGAGATTCTAACGGTCTGATCAGGGATCTGAGAACAGAAAAGGATTTCAGAGTTGCTGTTACTGTTACGCTGGTTGCGACCGGTACCGATGTTAGACCGCTGGAAGTGGTTCTGTTCATGAAGGATGTCCGTTCGGACGTGCTCTATACACAGATGAAGGGGCGTGGTTGTCGTATCATCAGCGATGATAAGCTCCGTGAGGTTACTCCTAATGCCAACACGAAGGAATGTTATTACATTGTTGATGGTGTAGGCGTAACAGAGCATGAAAAGATCATCCCGCATCCGATAATCAATCCGGGCCCGGGAAAGAAAATCCTTTCGCTGGAACACCTTATGGAGCACCTGGCACACAATGAAGTGAGCGATGAGAACCTGTGGCTGTTAAGGGATTACTGCTCTACCATCAACAGGCGGTATGAGGATAATCCGCTATTTGGCAGACACCTGGACTACTTCATCACGACCTACGGATTTGCTCCGAGAAAAATTGCAGGAAACATCCAGAATGCTACAGATCAGGGCTTGTTAATCGAGTGCCAGTATATTGATCCATCGCATGACAACAGTGCGCGTATGGCATTGATATCAAATCTGATCAGTAATATAGCAGCCAGGAAGAAACTGCTTGAAATGCAGCGCGGCTATATCCTGAACACAGAGGAAGATCCGGATGAGGTTATCTATGCCGGATTCTCCAAAGAAACTGCGAAGAGCTTCATAGAGAATTTCGAGAAGTACCTTGATGACAATAAGGACAGTATCGAAGCGCTCAGGATTATTTACAACTCCGAAGACACCATCATCACACATGAGATGCTGAGTGAACTGCGGGATAGACTCCTGGCTGAGAGCAGGCAGTATGGCGTGTACCAGATCTGGAAGAACTACAAGGTGCTGGATACCGAAGGCAATGTGGATGATCTGGATGTGAAGACGAATGTGAATGCTCTTACGAACCTGATCCAGATTGTTCGGTATGCATACAAGAAGAACCAGAAGCTTACAAGCCTGATTAATGGATATGCAAAGCGTTTTGCTCTGTACTGTGGGCAGCAGCAGCGTGTCCTGACAGAAGATCAGGTTGAGATTATGAAACAGGTTGCGGAGTTCGTAATTAATGATGGCGGAATCTCTGTAAAAGAACTGAACGAGATCGACACAGATCTTTGGAGAAAAGGCGTAACGAGTTTCGGAGGCAAAGTGCTTGCGGAAGAGATGCAGGCATTATCAAGGTTTTTATTGAAGGTGGCATAATATGGCAAACCAGAAAACAGAAGGTGCATTACTGAATAAAGTATGGAATATCGCAAATGTCCTTGCGGCAGCAGGCGTGGGTTTTACCGACTATATCACGCAGCTGACATATATTCTATTCCTGAAGATGGATGATGAGAAAGAAGAACTGGGACTGGGAAGTTCTATTCCGGAAGGATACAAGTGGGCTGATCTTATAAAACTCAATGGCACAGATTTGGTGGATAAGTATGAGGAAATCCTGGAAGAACTTTCAAAAGATGAAGGCTTGATCGGAACCATCTTCACCAAGGCGACAAATAAGATCGATCGCCCAGTAATGCTGAAGAAAGTTATAGATATGGTATCAGAGGAAAACTGGTACATGATGGAAGGCGACTTTAAGGGCGCTATCTATGAAGGAATTCTTGAAAAGAATGGACAGGATAAAAAGAGCGGCGCCGGTCAGTATTTCACTCCAAGAGCGCTGATCAATGCGATTGTGGATGTTATTGATCCCATTATGAGCATATGCGTAAACAGAGTAAAGATGTAGAGAAGCAGAAGTTCCTGAAAAATAATGCTCTTTACGGAGCTGATAATACATCTCTGGTTGTAACGCTGGCATCCATGAATCTGTATTTGCATGATATCGGCGTGAACAAGAGCCCAATTGCATATAAGGATTCTCTGATTGAGACGACGGATGATCTATATCAGGTGGTTATGACAAATCCTCCATTTGGAACAAGACCTCAAGGAAGTATCGAAGTGTCAGCAAATAGGCCGGAGTTTATTAAGACTTCAGATAATCAGGTCAACTTTCTTCAGCATATCATGTCTATTGTAAAGACAGGTGGTCGAGTAGGCGTTGTTTTACCCGATAGTGTTCTTACGGATGGAGGTTCTACTGCAAAAGTTCGAGAAAAGCTTATGAATGATTATAACCTTCATACCATTTTGCGTCTCCCAACGGGTATATTCTATGCCAATGGAATCAAGACTAATGTTCTATTCTTTGACAAAGGCGAACATACAGAAGATATATGGGTTTATGATTATCGGACGGGCATTAAGCATACGATGGCAACAAAACCAATGACTAGAGCGCATCTACAAGAATTTGTAGAACTCTACTGCTCTGGACATATGCAAGATAGAAATGAAACATACTCGGAGAAGAATCCAAATGGGAGATGGAGATGTTTTACTAAAAAACAGATTGCGGAAATGTCTGATCTCGACTTTAAGTGGCTTGACTTAGAAGAAAAAGACGATAGACCAATTGATGAGGTTATTGATGAAATTGAATCTATATCTAATGGGTTAGCTAAATCTATTAGCTGTCTTAAAGATATGTATACCAATCATAACATCGTTGAAGATATAGAAAAACAAGAAGGCACGCTATCAATTTTTGAATCAATAGATGGATTAGGAACAAGTATTCTCGCCTTAAAAACCAAAATCATCGAAGCGGCAGTAAGCGGCAGGTTGATTAATCAAATATCAGAAGATAGCGATGCGGATAGTTTATACAAGAGTTTAGTACAAGAGAAGAATGCTTTAATTAAGGCGGGGGTCATAAAAAAAGAAAAGGCTATGCCTGTAATAGATAAAGCAGATACCCCGTTTGAAATACCATCTTCATGGAGATGGGTTTATCTTGGCGATGTTTTTAAGCACAATACTGGCAAGGCATTAAATGCATCAGACAATAAAGGAACTTTGCTTGAATATATTACAACATCAAATCTGTATTGGGATCGTTTTGAGTTGGATAATCTGAAGAAGATGTTTTTTTCGGATGAAGAAATAGAGAAATGTACTATTTCCAAAGGCGACTTATTAGTATGCGAAGGTGGAGATATTGGTAGATCGGCAATTTGGCCATTTGATTATGAAATGAGAATACAGAATCATATTCATAAGCTTCGTGGATACTTACCAGAAATAAATGCAAAATACTACTATTATGTTCTGTGGTTATATAAGCAAATCGGGATGATTGATGGAAGAGGAATAGGACTTCAGGGATTCTCGTCTAAAAGGTTACATGCACTGGTTGTTCCTCTTCCTCCTGCTATAGAACAAAGAAAGATTGCAGACATTATCGATGAGTATATGAGATTCTGTTAGGAGGATTGCAATGAGTGAGCAAAATCAATTTGACTGGGTGGATTTTTACAAAGAACTATCCGGCAAATTATTACAGTATAAGGATAACAGAGAAGAACTTATCGAGAAGGTGCGTAAGATTTACGAGATCACTGGTATCAATCTTCCTACGCTGGAGAAAGATAACCAGATTGTAGATATCGATCCGTTCACGTTCTTTGGATTGTTTAATAAGAAACTGACGGATGCGAATCGTCTTTCTATTCTAAAGGCGATAGCGGAGCTTTTTGATGTGAAGGCTCCGGTGCCGACAGCTTTTGATAGTATTCCTGTGCTGAATCCTCAGAATGTGACCTTCTATTATTTTATTCCGGATCGAGGGGATAATGATATTCAGGATCTTTGGGAGCTGTTTGATACAGCATTGGCGTATGCAAAGGATCCTTTACCCGATACGATTGCTAAAGTATCAAAGTATTTTGACTTGTGTATAAACAAGAAGGGCAATGGAAACAGTAAGATTACTATGGGATTATACTGGATTGCTCCGAATGCTCTTTTGAATCTGGATCAGCGGAATACATGGTATATCTATGAATCCGGAAAAATTCCGGAAGAACTTGTTAAGACGCTTCCGGAAATTGAGGCCAAGATTCCCTCTGATAAATATTTTGATATTGTTGAAAAACTGCGTGCGTATCTCCAAAGTGATGCCAGTCAGCTGAAAGACTTTAAGGAACTGAGCTTTGAGGCATGGAAGTATTCAGAACAGGTCAATCAGGAACAGGCTGCTGCCAAAAAGGTGGAAGCACAAAGAGAAAACAAAGGCGCAGCAATCGCTGATGAGGGCGTTGAAACAGTACATTATTGGATTTATGCACCTGGTGACGGTGCTATGTATTGGGATGAGTTCTATTCTGCAGGGATAATGGGAATTGGCTGGGACGATATCGGTGATCTATCTGCTTACAATACCAAGAGTGAGATGAGGCAGGCAATGCAGGAGAAGATCGATCCGTCCAGATCTTTCAAGAACGATGCTCATGCAACATGGCAGTTTGTAAATGAAATGAAGCCCGGCGATATTATCTTCGCAAAGAAGGGGATGCATCAGGTAATTGGTCGCGGCGTGGTTGGGTCCGATTATGAATTTGATCCTCAGCGTGATCATTATAAAAACATTCGTCAGGTGAAATGGACACATAAAGGTGAGTGGCAGCATCCAGGACAGGCCGTGATGAAGACGCTTACTGATATTACAGCATATACCGACTATGTGGAAAAATTAAATTCTCTGTTTGAGAGTGAGATCGAAGACGACATTGAGGAACCTGTAGAAATTGATCTGAAGCCTTATGATGCAGACATGTTCCTTGAAGAAGTCTATATGGATAAGACTAAATATGATACGTTGGTCGCCTTGGTAGAAAAGAAAAAGAATGTGATACTCCAGGGGGCTCCGGGCGTCGGAAAGACATTTGCTGCAAAACGACTTGCCTATTCCATCATGGGCGTGAAGGATCCATCCCGTGTGATGATGGTGCAATTCCACCAGAGTTATTCCTATGAAGATTTTATCATGGGCTTCCGTCCGACACAGGAAGGTGGATTTGAGCTGAAACACGGCGCATTTTATGATTTCTGTAAGTCTGCTGAAGTAGACAGTGAGGATACTCCGTATTTCTTTATCATAGACGAGATCAACCGTGGGAATCTCAGCAAGATTTTCGGTGAGCTGTTCATGCTGATCGAATCGGATAAGAGAGGTATTGAACTGAAACTCCTATATGCAGATGAGAAGTTTTCTGTTCCCAAGAATGTTTATATCATCGGGATGATGAATACCGCCGACAGAAGCCTTGCAATGATGGACTATGCTCTTCGTAGAAGGTTTGCATTTTTCGATATGGAGCCAGGGTTCAACACCAAAGGCTTTAGACAGTATCAGGAAGCTCTTCAGAGCGAAAAGTTTAATAAGTTGATTGATCGTGTGGAAGCTCTTAATGCAGATATTGCCTCTGATGATTCTCTTGGAGAAGGCTTCTGTATAGGTCACAGCTATTTCTGCGAACTGAAGGAAACATCCGATCAGACTTTATCAGGAATTGTGGAATTTGAACTTGCTCCATTGCTTAAGGAATACTGGTTTGACGAACCGGCAAAGGCTAAGACATGGATCGAGGATTTAAGGAGTGCGATTAAGTGATCCCAATTCAGAATGTGTATTATATGCTCTCATACGCCTTTAGGGTGCTTAATGAGCAGGGATACAAAAGCATAGAGACTGAAGAATTTCATAATGTGGCGGAACTATGCGCGTCCATTCTGACAAAAGGGGTTTCGCTTCAGCTTAAGCGCGGTCTTGGAAAAGAATATATTTCCGAGACAGAGGCGCTTTCTTCGCCACGTGGAAAAATAGATGTGACAGCTTCTATCAAAGATCTAAGCAAGGTCAAGGGACAGCTGGTTTGCACTTATGATGATTTCTCCGTCAATTCATATATGAACAGGATCATCAAGACTACGATGGAGCTGCTGCTGAAATCAAAGATATCTCTGGCAAGGAAGAAGGAGATCAAGAAGCAGCTGGTCTTCTTCGGAGAAGTCGAGACGCTGGATGTTCATACGATTAACTGGTCAATGCGGTTCAATCGTAACAATCAGAGTTACAGAATGCTGGTTTCTGTTTGCCATCTTGTAATCAAGGGATTGTTGCAGACAAAGTCGGACGGATCCACGAAGCTGATGGACTTCCTGGACGATCAGCAAATGCATCACCTGTATGAGAAGTTCATTCTGGAATACTACAATACGGAGTATAAGCACCTGAAGGTTAAGGCTTCAGCTTCCATGATGGACTGGCAGGTTGATGACGGCTTCCATGATCTTCTTCCAAAGATGAAAACAGACATCACACTGACCTGCGGAGATCGGACGCTCATCATTGATGCCAAATACTATGAACGGAACCTGCGGGAACAGTTTGGTAAGGTATCGATACCTACGGGCAACTTGTACCAGATTTTCACCTATGTTAAGACAAAAGAGAATGAGCTTGCTGAAGTGCCGCATGAGAAGGTTGCAGGCATGCTCCTGTACGCTCAGACCGAAGAAGAAGGTAAGTTCAATAATGAGTATCAGATGATGGGAAACCGTATATGTGTCAGAACGCTGGACCTAAGCGGTGATTTCCAATCTATAAAAAAGCAGCTGGATGAGATAGCGGAGAAATATCTGTTGGTGAGAGCGGCATAGCCCATCACAAATGGTAGTCTATCTGTTTGGAAGGGACGTAATTAACTAATGGAAACGAGTGGTAATAGTTTCGAAACCTCAGAAAATGAGTGTACAGGAAGCAGTGAACGGTAGGTGGATTCAAGTTGGATGCCTGGGTATTAGCAAGATATCTGATAGATGCTAAAAAATGTGTGGACAGCATTATTTATATCTCTGATAATGCAGAAAAACTACAATACATTAATTTAAGAGACAGAATTAATCAAGCACGTGATAAGTTTTATATCAATTGTGCAATTGTACTCGATGACTATATTTCAAGTAAGCACATAGCCAAGAGAACACTGTGTGATGAAGACAATATTGTAAATGCTGTATATTATGAACGGGATAAAAACGTTGCTCATAAAGATGGTAATTATGAAGCTGTAGAGTTTAACTCGTTATCAGAGATGATTGATCTAATGAAACAGCAAATCTCGCATATTAAAGCTGTTTGTAAAGATATTTTGCCAGAAGTACTGTCCCTTGATTTTGTCTCACATGATAGGGAGTTATTTAGATTGATTCATCATCTTACTAAGGATGAGGAAGACGAGATTTATAAACGTAAGTATCCTCTTCGTGGGACAATAGAGAATACAAACCATGATCAAGTTATTATCAAAGAGATCTTGAATGATATAGAAGACCTAAAGAAAATCCCTCAGGATAAAATCAAAGACTATGCTGTTGTGATGGAAGATGGTGTTTGTTTCGAGGAGGGAATTCAGACCAGGCAAGATGCATGTATCCGTATTAATACATTATTCGGATTAAATATGTGGTGCAGTGTAAATGCGCATGAGTTTGTTGAATTAAAGGAACTACAGGCTCTGGGGTGCTTTGATGAATATGGGATTATTCAAGCACCGCCAGACGATCCAGAAAAGTTAAAAACAATCCTTGAATATATGAAGAAGAACGATCAAAGTAACTAAGAGCTTTTTGCAGTTATGTTGTGTGACTAAAAGGCTTTAATCTTGGTCGAGGAGTACCCAATATGGACAAAGATCCCAAACTTCGCCCGTTATATCTGGCTCAAATACTATATGAACGCACTGACGAGGACCATTATCTGACCACTGCTGAGTTGATGGAGATTCTCGAAAAGGAATATGACTTCAAGGTCCACCGGCAGACGATCCCTGCCGATATCGCTGCACTGCGCTCTTTTGGCATGGAGATTCAGGAGGTGATGTCCTCCCAGAAGCGCTACAACCTGATCAGCCGCGAGTACGACACCGCAGAGATAAAGCTGCTAATCGATGCTGTGGAATCCTCCAAGTTCATTACCAAAAAGAAAAGCGAGGAGCTTGTGGCCAAGCTTTCAAAGATGGCTGGCCGGAACCAGGCTGAGAACCTGAAGCGGAACATCGCTGCGGAGGATCGTATAAAATACGATAATGAGAGCATTTACCTGATCATTGATGGCATCAACGAGGCTATCAATGCCGGAAAGAAAATCTCCTTCCTTTACTTCAAGTACGATGTCCGGAAGGAGCCCAAGCTGCGCAACGATGGGAAACCGTGGATCTTCAGCCCTCATAAGCTCGTATGGAATGGCGATTTCTATTACATGGTTGGCGTGTTCGACAACGGCAAGAGGGTCGGCACCTTCCGCGTGGACCGGATCATGAGGCGTCCAGATATCCTGGAGGCCGATGCGCTTCCCTTCCCGGCAGACTTTGATTTCGACAAATACCTGCAGACCAGCTTCCGGATGTACGGGACGAAGTTCACGACCGTGGATCTCATCTGCAAAAATGATGTCATGGACGCGATCCTGGACAAGTTCGGCAAGGATGTCACCACCTACTGCTATGACATGGAGAATTTCCGCGCGGAGGTGGATGTCGTGCCCAGCAGCGTATTCTACTCCTGGGTGTTTGGCTTCGGCGGCGATGTCGTGATTAACGGCCCGGCCAAGGTCAAAGAGGAGTATAAGCAGCTGGTGCAGAAAGTAGCGGAATCTTTGCGTGGATGATAGGCAGTATGGATCAAGACAGCTTATTATCGACAATCAACTTTGCCGGAACATATTAGTCAAAACGCGAGGATTATAGAGAGACGAAAGGAAATTGTTATGCCTAAATCCGTAACACAGTATAGTCTTCTTATTTCTTGTCCTGGAGATATAAAAGAGGAAATCACCAGCGTTGAAGAGTGTGTTAAGCAGTTTAATACTCTGTATTCAGACGCATTAGGAATCGAGATTGTCACAAAGCATTGGAGGAAGAATTCATTTGCACAGTCAGGCGGGAAACCACAAGAACTTTTAAATAAGCAATTTGTTAATGATTGCGATACAGCAGTCGCCATCATGTGGACAAGATTTGGAACGCCAACGGATGAATATGGGTCTGGGACAGAGGAAGAAGTCGAAATAATGCTCTCTTCAGAGAAGCAGGTTTTTATGTACTTTTCGGATAAGCCCCTCTCCCCTTCGCAATTAAACTCTGATGAGTATAAAAAAGTACAAGCGTTTAAGGAACGATATAAAGATAGGGGCTTGTATTTTACCTATACATCAAGGGAAGACTTTAAAACTCTTTTCTTTGCACACTTATCCCAATATTTTTTAAGTGAAAAGCGAGTAGCAGAGGTAAAAAAGGAACGTAATGCTGAACTAAAACTTGTTGGGATTAACGCCCTGCGACGGATAGATGACGCTGCACACGTAATGGATTTTCTTCCCGACGTAGAAATAACAAAGGATCAGTATATAGACAAAATCAATAGTTTGATCCAAGACATTTCCGCGATGAAACTTGTAAAACAAAATGAACAAATGAAAGGTATATCGACACTTTCCTTTTCATTAAGTAAGTCTGTAACTATAAGCGAAAATGATCGCAAATTGATTCAGGCCATTGCTGATACGTTGAAGATCGATCTCTCTGAGAACTTTTTTAATCTTGGTAACCTATCGCAAAGTACTATTCCCTCTGGTATTTTCGGAGGAGGTCCCCTGGAAGGGACTTCTCAAGAAAAACTGAAATACAAAAAAATAGAGGAATTAACTGAGACTATATCAAAGTGTCTAAGTTGGGCACCGATTGAAACTGCTTTTTCAGGTAAGAAATGTATAAAACTTGCTCTTCAAAACTATGGGACCGCTATTGACGAGGATGTTGAAATAACTCTTTTGTTCCCACGTAACTGCTTAATAACACTTAAAGACTTCCCAGTATTTGACAATGACGAGATGGGGTACTTGTTAAATGAATGTGATATGGAAGAGATGTTTGGGATTGGGAGCACATCAGAGTATCTTGACTACAGCGCATCTATTATAAACAGGCATTTTACACCACATATGCGTTCGAGCACAACATTTCCGGGTTATACACCGGATTATAGCGATGACTACATAAATGAGCTTGAAGACGTATTTTGTTATTCAGTATTCGAAGAAGGAGATCTGTGCATCGTAAAACTGAAGGTAGAGTATATTAAGCATAATACGACGATTGCATTTCCATCGGTTATTTTTATACAAGATGCCTTTAGCAGTATTGACTATACAATTACATCGAAAAATTCACCCGAGGTAACTCAAGGGAAAATAGCGATTGAATGAGAACGACATTGCCGACTACAAAAAAAGATCATCTTTGGCAAAGGATAAAACATGATCATATTAATTACCGGTGCTTCCCATACAGGGAAAACGCTTTTATCGCAGCGGCTTCTTGAAACCTGTCACTACCCATATCTCTCCATTGACCATCTGAAAATGGGGCTGATTCGGAGTGGAAACACAAAGCTGACCACCGAAGATGATGATGCTCTCACAGAATATCTCTGGCCCATTGTGCGGGAAATGATGAAGACGGCAATTGAGAACCAACAGCATCTGATCGTTGAAGGTTGTTATGTGCCTTTTGACTGGCGGAAGGATTTTGACGAGGACTATCTATCATCGATTCAATTTATCTGCCTTGCCATGACAGATTCCTATATCGACGCTCACTTTGAGGAGATCAAAGATCATGCGTCCGATATAGAATCCCGCCTGGAGGATTCGTACTGCACGATCGACAGCATGAAAGCAGAAAATTGGAAATACATAGAGGGCTTTCAGCAAGCTGGGGAGAATATCGTGTTGATCAATACGGACTATGAAAAGGCAATAAGAGCTGTGTTGGAGAAGAAGGATGATCAATAATCTCGAAATAAAAAAGATGGAATCAGACGATGAGATCAGAGGCAAAGCCTATGTCCATTGGAAGTCTTGGCACGATGCTTACCCCGGTCTTGTGGATCAGGAATATCTCGATGCCCTGACGCTTGAAAAGTGCGAAAAGATAGCCTACAACTGGCCGGATAATCTCATCGTGGCAAAAGATAATGGCCGCGTCATCGGTTTTGTCGGATATGGTGATCGTGGTGATGAAGCCCCTAACACCGGAGAAATCTTTGCCCTGTATGTGCTTGCAGAGTATTACGGAAAAGGTGTGGCACAAAAGTTGATGAAAGCAGGGCTTCAGCAGCTTACGAACTACCCGCAGGTCTGTCTTTGGGTACTGAAAAAGAATAAAAGAGCCATCCGCTTCTATGAGAAGTGCGGCTTCGTCTCAACCGGAGAGGAACTGGTCAGTTCAAATATCGGAGCCACGGAAATCAGGATGATCTTAAAGTGTGAAAGTTAATTTGGAGGCTTTATGCTTGACAATAAAGGTTTCGACTTATGGGCAGATGGATATGATAAAACTGTAGGCGTATCTGATGAAGAAAACACCTACCCCTTTGCCGGATACAAAGATGTGCTGGGAACCATCTATAAAACCATTATGGAGAAAGCGAACGCCGTTGTCCTGGACATCGGCTTTGGCACCGGAACGCTCACAACAAAATTGCACGAAAACGGCTGCACGATCTACGGCCAGGATTTCTCGGCCAGGATGATTGAGCTGGCTTCCGAAAAGATGCCGGGTGCTCATCTATACCAAGGTGATTTCACGCAGGGATTGGTGGAGCCGCTTCAGACGCAGAACTATGATTTCATCGTTGCGACCTACTCTCTTCACTATCTGACCGACGAACAGAAAGTTTCCTTCCTGAGGGTGCTGCGTGATCATCTGAATCCCGGTGGACAGATTCTGATTGGTGATGTTGCTTTTGAAACCAGGAGCCAGTTGGAACAATGCCGGATGGATGTTGGTGACGAATGGGATGACGATGAAATTTACTTCGTCGTGGATGAGCTGAAGAAGGATTTACCACAACTCACTTTTTCGAAAATCTCTTATTGCGCCGGTATTATTGCGTTAGTTATATAAATCTAAGATGGTGAGACTGAATGAAAATCAGAGAGTATATAGATTTCAACATAGATGAGATCAGGCGTCTGTATTCTGAAGTGGGCTGGACTGCGTATACGGAAGATATGCCTGTTTTGGAACAAGGCTACAAAAACTCAATGCTGGTTCTGGCAGCGTATGAAAACAATGAACTGCTTGGAATCATCAGAACTATCGGCGATGGATTTACCATTGTTTTTATTCAGGATATTTTGGTGTTCCCTGAGAAACAGCGCCAAGGTGTTGGTACTGCTCTGCTGAAAGCTGTGCTTGACAGATATCCCAATGTGCGTCAAATAGAGCTGGCAACTGACAATACACCCAAAACAGTGGCTTTCTATAAGTCCTTAGGCTTCTCTGAATTTTCAGAGATAGGCTGCTGTGGTTTTATGAGGATAACTGTATGAGAAAGACAGAGACTGTTGAACTGACAGTATTGTGCCTTATTGAGGATGGCAATAGGATATTGCTTCAAAACAGAGTAAAGAAGGATTGGCAGGGATATGCTTTACCGGGCGGTCATGTAGAGCCCGGAGAATCCTTCGTTGATGCAGTGATCCGGGAAATGAAGGAAGAGACCGGACTTACAGTCATAGAGCCAAGATTAGCAGGAGTAAAACAGTTTCCAATAGAAAACGGGCGATATGTTGTCCTACTGTTTAAGGCAACGCGGTGGTTCGGCGATCTAATCTCTTCTGATGAAGGGCAAATGGAATGGATCGAATACGACAGCATTCCTTCGATCAGAACAGTTGACGATTTTGATGAACTTCTGAGAGTAATTAATTCTCCTGAGCTGACAGAGTTTCAGTATCTAGTCTCAGGGGATGAGTGGAAGGTTTCAATTAGATAAATCGCAATTTGTGATACCGATTTATATTCTTGGCGTTGTTGCGCTTAATGCGATTCTTATACCTGCATTAAATAAAATTGTTCCTTTCAAAAATGGCAATAAAGACTTTCCTCTTTTGGAGAGATATAAGTGAGGGTATTATGACGGAAAAAGAATTCCATTCACTCCTTCTTGAAATGATTAAAAGAGATCATCACCCACAGAAGACGAGAATAATAGATCTGCTGGAGCGATCATCTTTATCGTGCGATAAGACAGAGAAGTTTACTTATAGAAAATGGAATCATTATAAGGAATACATTTACCTGACGTTTGAGCCCAGCGATCTATCAGAGGCACTACAGTTTAAAGATTACATTGCCAAACTGATAGAAAAGATATATCCGGTGAATGACGAATACAGCTATGAGCTTTTTGGCGTTGAGTTTAAGCCGGGACGTGTTTCCGGATCCGAATTCACGAGCCAGGAGATCCACTTTGATGATATTCAGAATCAGATACTCGAGGAGATTCGGAAATCCAAATATACGATATGGATAGCTATGGCGTGGTTTACAAACAAGATCCTTTATGATGCATTGGTGGAGAGAAAGAAGCATGGGGTCAATGTCCAGATAGTTCTTGACGATAATGATAGAAATACCAACGCTCCTTTCAGGTTAGAAAATGAATTTGAAACATACCGCGTCAACATCCAGTCATTATATCCGAACATCATGCACGACAAATTCTGCATAATTGATCTGGCAACTGTCGTTCACGGAACTTTTAACTGGACCAATGCTGCAAACTATAATCGCGAGACGATAAGCATCGACAAGAACTCAACGACAGCGAGAACGTTTGCTGATGAGTTTATCAAACTGAAGACGAGAGTTTATGGGTGATGCTTTCTATCTTTGGAGCATCCGTGACTGAGCGATAAATCGATAGCTGGCGAAGGAGAGTGGTTGTATGAAATGCCCTTATTGTGGTAACGAAATGACAAGTGGTGTAGTTCAGAGTGCCCGTCAGATTTTCTTCACAACCAAAGCACATAAGAACTGGTTTACCCCTGACATAGCAGGTAGTGAAGAAATCATATTGAGTTCTCATAATTGGACAAGACCTACTTGTTCTGCTTATCATTGCCCGGATTGTAAAAAAGTGATCGTTGATTATGAAACTGCACAGCAGTAAATACTCTTTTGCGGAGCTATAAGTAAATGAGACTACTGTTTGAAATGGATAAAAAGGATTATGGTGGATGTACACATTTTTTTGCACGGGATTCTGCCAGAAGTATCATTATCAGAAGCGGTAAGATCGCCATGATCCACAGTCTGAAGTATGACTACTACAAATTCCCAGGCGGGGGAATCGAACCCGGGGAAAGTACCGTTGATGCGCTGATCAGGGAGACAGCCGAGGAAGCAGGCTTAATCGTGATCCCAGATTCTATAAGCGAATATGGGTATGTCCACCGGATCCAGAAGAGCACGGTGAAAGATGACGAGTATTTCATGCAAGACAATTATTATTACTTGTGCGACACGGAAGAGGGTATCAGGCCACAGAAACTGGATGACTACGAATCAGACGAGTCGTTTACTCTGGAATATGTTATGCCTGAAACAGCCATACTCTGCAACCGAACCAAAGACCACGGACCGAAGGATCCGGTAATGTTAGAACGAGAGGCGAGAGTCCTCGAAATGATCCTTTCAGAAGGACTGATAGAGTTATAAATTCCAGATTATCAAGACGAGCAAAATAAAGAGAGTAATGTAGCATAAGAGGCTTTGGTGCATTATATTCCAAGGTCTCTTTTTGCGTTGACGCCTGCAACCGTCAACGCACGTATCTGGAGCAAAAACTGCCTCTGAACCTATTGCAATCTTCGGAATCCTGAGTATAATAGCCTTATCTGGAACAAACCGTTCTCGATAGGCTCGATGAAAGGAATACCGCCATGAGATCCAAAAGCCAGCAGCTGATGAATGAAATCAGCGCGTACGTTGATCAGTACTATAGCGAGAGGCATACTGCCCCTTCGGTGAATGAGATCGCCAAGGGTGTCGGGATTGCCAAGACAACCTCCTATCGCTACCTGGTTGCCATGAATGATCTCGGTATGCTGCGTTACGATGGTGCGTCTCGAACCATCACAACGCGGATGATCAGCAAGTTCTCGGAAAGCACTGTTCCGGCACCGGTCGTAGGGGCTATCCCCTGCGGAACCCCGGAAGAGGAAGAAGAGAACATTCAGGAGTATGTAAGCCTTCCCGTGTCCCTTTTCGGGAAAGGTGAATTCTACATTCTGAAGGCGACAGGCGATTCCATGGTGGATGCGGGCATTGAAGACGGGGATCTGGTCGTTATCAGAAAGCAGCCGGAAGCAATGATAGGTGACATCGTTGTTGCACTGGACGAAACAGGCTCCAATACACTGAAGAAATACGGCGGACTTGATCCGGATTCCCACTCCGTGATCCTGCTGTATCAGAACCAGGAAAGGTATCCCAACAAACAGATCCTGGTGAAGGAACTCACTGTCCAGGGAATTGCACAGCATGTTATCAAGGCGCTTTAAGCTGCGACGTTCAATCTGCCTGATATTCAGGCAATCCGAAGGGAGGGGTTGACCCATGAAGTCATACGACTTACGCTGTCCGATATGTGGCACAGTGAACCGCGGTCTGTATCTGGAAGAGACGGACGGGTGGATGGAATGCGAGAAATGTGGAAATGTCACACAGAGCATGGAACATAGGCAAACCGTTCTGATACCGCTCATTCTGAAAACGCAGAGCCGCAGCGACAATAAGAATTTAGACCGTCTTGCGGTAGGCATCTGACATCAGAGAAAGAGAGGATCAGAAGTGGATGAATGCAAGGATACCTGGTATCCATTCTCCTGGTACTGCCCAAATTGCGGTACCCAGCTGATTGGATTCAAAAATGCAGAAGGCATGATCAAGGTTGAATGCAAGCGCTGTCTTGCAGTATCGGTTCGTAAGGTGATGGGGCGTCGCCACAACCGGATCGATGTTTACGCCCCGAAAGGACAGGAAACAGTAAAAATCTGAACTGCGTTTCTGAACATACAATTAAGCGGCATCCGACGGAAAGGCTGAGATGAAACAGACTGCATAAGTCCTTCTCCAGGTCAATACCGAGATATATAAACCGGAAGGTTAAGCCAGACACTACTTGAGAGGCCTCCGGCACGGAAGGGATAACCATATCTTTTGATTGGGACTCCTTCCTGCCGGGGGCCTCATTTTCTTTTCTCCAAGTTCCCCGGCAAATACACACAAACAAAATATCGAAAGCCTGACATGCATTAAGGGCTGAGGATACATATGCCAGCGGTTTTGAAAGATCATTTTCAAAAATTGGCATCGGTACCCTTTCTTTAGTGCACCCTTTTCAGGCAGCTAAGGGCGGTCCGGATCCTGGCAATGTATCTTCTGCTCTCCGCAGCAGGCGGAAAGGACAAAGATATGTACTATAACCCGGTGGAATTCGGCAGGCGGCTCCAGGAATGCAGAAAACAGAAGGAGATGACTCAGGAAGAACTGGCAGAGATGGTCGGTGTTGAAAAACAGCACATCAGCAGGATTGAGCGTGGCGTTACTGCCTGCTCCATTGATCTGCTTCCGTTGCTGTCTGTAGCGCTTCAGGTCAGCACCGATTATCTGCTGATGGGGAAAAGCATCGACAAAGAGTTTACTAGAACACAGCTCCTTTCGATAATCACTCAACTGACGATGATAACTCAGGGCCTCTAAAGTGAAAAATGGCCCTACGAGGGCTACTCAATAGCCCTGCCAGGCCCACGGCAAACAGCTTTTTCTCCTCTAAAATATGACTCGTAACAACCGAGTTGTTACACGAAAAAGAAAACGAAGCACCTTGACAACTGAATAGACATTCATCAGGTACGAACCTGTGATGAAGAGCCACATCAGCAGCCAACGCGAGGACGGTCGAAAGACCAGAGCGGCAACTGGCCTGTAAGAACCGGACAGCTCCCGGATTACGGCGAAGATCCATCACAGCATAATGAGACTTCCGTCGAAGGACGGCTCGGTGAGAACCACGGAGGGGTAAAACGGCCCATGGATCCGGTAAGCTGCCGGACGCCTGATAGATTTCCCAGGCAGGCAAAGCGCCTGTGTTTCCGGGGGTGTCGAGGACAAATACGGAAAGATCATAAATGAAATAATCGTCCCCAGCTTGAGGACGTTTTGAGTGGGACAGGCAAGGGCCTGTCCCGTACATATCAGACAAGGAGGAACATGAAATGCCTGAAACAATTATCAGACCATATAAGGAACAGATGGTCAGCAGCGCTCTTCTGGAGATTCCTCGCAATACATACCAGAGGGGCCTGAATCCTGAGAGAGTCAAACGGATCTCACATTCCTTTGACGAGAGAATTGCTAATGAACCGAAGGTCAGCCTGCGGGACGGCCACTACGTCGTATTCGACGGTCAGCACATTGTAGCCGCCAGAGTAGATCACAACAGCGGCGCGGAGCTTCCGATCCGATGCAAGGTGTATTCGGATCTCACAGAGCAGGAAGAAGCAAAGCTCTTTGCGAACCAAACCGGCTTCGGAGTCCCGCCCAGCATTGGAATGAAATTGAGAGCTATGGTTTTTGCCGGAGATCCGGAAGCGGTAAATTTCTTGAAAGCCAATGAAGAGATCGGGCTTAAGGTCGATTATGGCCAGCATAAAGGCAGAAAGCGTATTGCCTGCATCGCTGCCGCCCTTACTGAGTTCCGAAAGCTCGGACTCGAAAAGTATCAGATGGCCATGAAGATGATCCTGGACGGTTGGGATGGTGATCCGGATTCTCTGAGAGCTGAGACCGTAACCGGCGTCTGCAGGTTCGTGGATCTCTATCGCGGAGAGTTCGATCCGAAACGCGCTGTAAAGCGCTTCCGTTCCGTAGATCCCCTGAAGATCTATCGCGATGGGAAAGCGATGGGCGACAACCTGCCCGGCTATAAGAAGTATCTGTACCAGGTGCTGCTGATCTACAACGGGGCCAGTAAAAAGGCTGCGCTGCCGATGAAGTTCTGAGGAGGAAGATCCAGATGAGATATGCGTATAGAGAAAAGCCTTATCGCCAGCCCGGAACCGTGAAGAACTGGATCTACCATCGCGGCGATATTTACCTAGCAAACCTGAATCCCTTCAAAGGGTCGGAACAAGGGGGCGTCCGTCCGGTTTTAGTCCTCTCCAACGATATCGGCAACTTTTTCAGTACGCTGATTACCATTGCTCCGATCACTTCACAACTGAAGAAAACAGAACAACAAACACATGTTCTTCTGAATAATGTGAGAGGCTTGAGCACAGAGTCAATGGTCTGCTTAGAACAGATCCATGCGATAGATAAGCTGAGGATCCTGAAGTATCTCGGGAAGATCAGTAAAGATCAGATGTCGGCGGTTGAAGACGCGGCGATGGAAAGCCTAGGTATGCCGATTCCGGAGTGTGTCGATGCTCCATAATTGTTTTCTTTCCTTTCTCTCCTTTCTGAAGGGGGATGCAAAAGCAGCATCCCCCGGATACATAAACAAATGGAGGTGCCAATCATAATGGAAAAACTGCTTACGAGGAAGGAGGCGGCGAAACTCCTCGGCATTAGCATTGACACGCTGGATGCTGCGAGGACAAACGGCCAGGTTTCCTTCGTTCAATATGTCGAGAACGGCTGCGTTTACTTTACGGAACAAAGCCTTCAGGAATTCATAGCCCGGTCAACGCACAGAGCAAAGCCAAGGGAAGTCAATACAGGCATGACCTTCAGAACTCCGAGAGTTCCGGCACGAAGGTGACATCCTTGATATAAGGTTTGGAGTCTTGAGAAAATGTAGCCACAATCAGCCAGACAAGGAGGTTATAGATATGCCCAAGAAGAGAGTTCCCTACTTCAACTACAATACTGTGACGATCAATGGGCATCAGTATTTTAAAGCTTACGCTATGAATGCTGACAAGAAGCTGATCATCGTTTACGGAAAAACCATTGATGAGCTTTGCCAGAAATATGAAGAGGCGGAACACCGAACAGAAGATGACCTGTTCAGCCTTCGTTCCCCCACTGTGAAAGAATATTGTGAAAAATGGCTGCTGATGCAGTCAGCAAATGTAAGATCAACCACACTGATCGATTATACATCCAAAGTGAATCTACATATCATAAAACCGCTTGGCCATATGAGAATGACAGATGTCACCGCTGATGATATAAAGCTGGCGCTGGTTCCTGTTTCACAAAAATCCGCTTCAGTATTTAAGTCGGTGAACATCTTGCTTAAATGCATTTTTAACTCTGCCGAAGACAGCAAGATCATCACCTATAATCCTACGAGGTTCCTCTCACAAAAGGGTGGCGGGATCCCGCAGAAGGACCGGGAGTCTCTGACAGATGAGCAGGTTGCGCTCCTGCTGAAGACAATCCGCGATCTGCCGCCCTATGTGTTTGTCATGTTGGGCTTGTATGCAGGGCTTCGTCGGGAAGAGATACTGGCGCTGCAATGGGATTGTGTGATTCTGGATACGGATGCTCCTTATATTAAAGTTCGCAGGGCATGGCATACCGAAAGCAACCGTCCTGTTATCATGACAGAGCTTAAGACTCCCGCAGCCAGAAGGGATATCGCTATACCAAAAGGTTTGGCGGACTGTCTGAGGGAGGCAAAAGAAAAATCGACATCAGAGTATGTTGTCGCCAACAAAGAAGGAGGCCCTCTGACTTATACGGAGTTCAGAAGCTTGTGGCGGTTCATCGTTGTCCGGACAGCCAAGCCCAGGAAGGCCAAGAAAAAAGTGGGTGGAAAGTATGTGAAATATATGCTTTACCCCCAGCTTGGTGAAATGGCCAGGAATAACGGGAAGGTTCAGTATGTTCTGGATTTTGAGGTGACGCCGCATCAGTTGCGTCACACCTATATCACTAACCTGATTGCCGCCGGTGTGGATCCTAAAACGGTCCAGTATCTCGCCGGTCACGAAAAGAGCAAGATCACAATGGATATCTACGCAAAGGTGAAATACAACAAGCCAGAGGAACTGGCCAAGGCGCTGACAGTAGCCTTTGATCAGTGGAAGAAGCCAACAGACATAAAACAGAAAGATCAGGACGGGGAGTGATCCTCGTCCTTTTTCTATACATAAGGGTGACATCCTGGATTTGGTTTTTCTCTTTTGAGAAAATAGCATCACCATAGGCTAAGGAGGAAAGACATATGGCAAAAAAGAAAGCTGATCCCACACCACTTCCGGCATTTACAAAGGTGAAGCGTGGGAATTATCTTTATCTCAGGGCGTTTATCTATGACTCTGACGGGAAAAGAATTGCTATTTATGGAAAAAATGAAGAGGAACTGGCCGGAAAGATCCTTCAGGCTCGAAAAGAAATCGAAGATATGATATTTCGGAAGGCGAATCCTACCGTAAGCGAGTATTGTGAGAGATGGCTAGAAATGCAGGCAGCACATGTAAGGCCCAGCACACTCAGGGGTTATACATTGACCGTCAGAAAATACATCATTGCACCCCTCGGGGAGATGTATCTGTCTGAGGTGACGGCCGATGACATCAAGCTCGCAATGGTACCGGTATCAAAGAGATCCGAGGATGTGTACAACAAGGTCAATATGCTTTTTAAGAGCATTTTCTACTCTGCCGAATACAGCAACCTGATCAAGGACAATCCTGCCAAGAATCTCAACGCCAAGGGAGGCATTCCGAAGAAAGAAAAAGAAGCTCTGACCGACGCGCAAGCCGAGCAGCTGCTGGATACGATCAAAGATCTGCCGCCTTATGTATTTGTGATGATTGGTCTCTATTCCGGGCTGCGTCGGGAAGAGATACTGGCGCTGCAATGGGATTGTGTCCATCTTGAAGGAAATACTCCGTATATTTCAGTCCGAAGGGCATGGCATTCTGAAAAGAACAGGCCTGTTGTTTCAACGGATTTGAAGACTCCAGCAGCCAAAAGAGATGTGCCGATTCCGGAGAATCTGGCTGACTGCCTGAGAAAAGAAAAAGAAAAATCGATTTCTGAGTATGTGATTGCAGACAGGCGCGGACAGCCGCTTTCATACTCTCAGTTTGTCCGGATCTGGAACTATATTAAGGTCCGCAGCACAAAGGAGCGAACGCTGTATAAATACGTGAACGGGCAGGCCATCAAGAAGAAGTTTAAGCCTGAGCCTGGCCAGAAATGCGTAAACCGGGAGAACATAGTGTACTCCCTGGACTTTACGGTGACGCCTCATCAGCTACGCCACACATATATTACCAACCTGATTTATGCCGGAATAGATCCGAAAACAGTGCAGTATCTGGCTGGTCACGAGAACAGCAAGGTTACCATGGACATCTACGCCAAGGCAAAGTATAATAAGCCTGAAGAGCTTTCATCAGTAGTTAACAGCGCATTGAAAAAGCCTGTTAAATCAGAGTCCGGGGCAAAGACTGGGCAGTGACGAGAAAAAAGAAGTAGTTAATGGCTGAGACAAAAAAATCGGCCATCGCTCGAAACACAGTAATATCAAGGGTTTCAGAGTTAGATATCTGTTCAGTACGGTCTCAAGGCAGCACGTCGCGCTCCGCAGTTCTCCAAGAGATAATTTCTCTTACGAAAATGCTTACAAAGCCCGGAAAGATCAAGCTTTCCCGGGCTTTTTTCGTGCCCGAATTTCTGACGGAGCTGTCCGATTTTGATGGGGTTTGAACAGAAATCAGATTTTTTGCCTCTTACATAGAGCTTCAGCTCATTCTTTTTATAGAGAGCGGGTTGGAGCTCTGTGCTTTTTTATTCTAAAGACAGACCGCCCACATCCAGACCTGCAATGCCGGACTGCGGAAGCGGCTGGCAGTGTTCAGCAAGAAGCACCCCGACCTTTGCCGCTTGGAAAAATCCTTCGCCCAGGGCGGCGTGATCTATGTGGAGGATCGGGTTAAGATCCGCATCCACGATGCCCGGAGCCGTAGCGGAGTTAGCGTTGATGAAGTAGCTGCCTGCATAGGCCAGATCGTCCGGACGCTCCTTATCGCCGTCACGGAGAGGCGTCTTGATGGCCGAAAGTGCCGGTACGCTCTTGGAGCTTCCCTTGAGCTTGGACTCGCCCTCGGCGTAGGCTGCCTCGATGGCCGCCTTGATCTTGGCGATGGTCTTGGTGTCGGACTTCGGAATGATCAGGCTCACGCTGAACTTCGGTGCGCCGCCGTTGATGGACTTCGGCTCCCAGACGTTGGCATAGCTCCAACGGGTATCCGGGCCGGTGATGACCTTCATGGGATTTTTTACTGTGTTGTTCTTAGACATAATCTTGTCCTCCTTCGTTTTCACTGAAATCTGATTTTGCGTTGTTCATGGCTGATCTCTTGTCGCTTTCCGGGACGAGAGTCGGCTTGCCCTGCGGCTTTTCAATCAGTCCTGCAAGGACTTCTTCAAAGCGGGCTTTTCCGAGGAGCTTCTGCATGGCAGTAATGCCGAGGAGCTTCTGCTCGTAGGGATCAAAGCCAGCCTTCGTGACTGCCTCTGCCACGGCAGCATCGTTTACGTACTTTCTGTTGGAGCGGCCTTCGACCAGCTTGAAGCCTGTCCAGACCTTACCGCTGATTGCCTGCTGCAGGGCATATTCTTTGATGTCGGATGCCCATGCCACGAGGTTGTCCACCCTACCGAGAATGTCCTCCACATCCTCATCTGTCAGAAGAGGCGGCAGCTTGAAGTCATACTTTGCAAGCTCCAGATTGGCGGCAGCCCTGGCTCGGCAGGAATTCTTCGCCTTGCAGAAGCCGCACCACTCGCCGCAGAGGAAGTTACCGTCACCGGCGAATGCCAGATCGGCAGCGGGCTTTAAGGTCTCATCCGCCCAGCGGAGCAGCTCGTCCTTGGAAAGCTCGTAGGTGAAGAGGTTATCCCGGCGCGGCTGGTAGATGGTCATACGGACGGTATCAATCTCATAGAGACAATCGAAGATCTCCAAAGCACCGAGGCCGTAGCACATCATCTGCGGATTTTCCTCCGCACTGACCAGCACACCGAGGCCGTACTTGAAATCGACAATCTGGAGCGTGCCGTCCGCGATGATAATGCAGTCGGCGGTGCCGAATCCCTGTTCCACCCAGCGGGAGAAATCCACACGCTGCTCGATCAGGACTACGGGATCGCTGCAGACTTCCTTTGCCGTCTCGACCTGCTCCAATACGAAATCGGCATAGCCGGTAGCGCAGTCCTCCATCTCCTGGTTGAACCAGCTGAGACCTTCGGTAGGATCCTCCGCTTCGATGCCCAGAGCCGACTTCAGCTTGTACTCGCAAAGGGCGTGTGCATCCGTGCCTTCGGCGGCATAGTCACTGCCTTTGTCCTCGTAGCTTTCGCAGAGCCTTGCGGACGGTGGGCAGTGCAGCCACCTGTCTGCGGAGGATGCAGAGAGTAATGCGTGTTTATTTGCCATCGCCAAGTCCCTCCACATCCTCAAGCAGTGCCTGATAATTTGCCGGATCGACCCCGGACAGCTTTGATGCGCCGTACTTCTGGAGAAGCTCGCGGATCTTAGCCGTGTATCCCTTGCGGAATTTCTCTGCCAGCACCGCCCGGACGTCCTCCATTGTCAGCTCCGGCTTTTCATCGATGATTTCTGTCGGAAGATCATCGGCATCGGAGCTAAACTGCTGTGCCAGCCAGTCCGCCGCGTCCTTAATAACGGCAGCAGCACTGCGGAGCTCTTCGATGGTCTGTGCCATATCGCTCATCTTGCTCATTTGTTTTTCCTCCTTCCTCGGATTGTCTTTGTGCGGACAGGGCTGCAAGCTTCCCTGCCAGCCTTGCGGATACATGGCTGATTGCTATCAGCACCTCGATGGCTTCCTGATCCGCAGGACTTCTGTTACGTGTCTTGTTCATCGCTTTTACCTCCTGTCCGGAGCTTGTCGTTTTGTGCTCCTTACACTTCCCAATGGAGGTGAGGGAGGCGATTTGACGAAGGAGAAGGTAATTTTTTTTGAAAAAATCTCCGGCCACCACGAAGGCAGCCGGAGCAGGTACAGATAAGATAATTACTTGAGGCGATCAGGAAATTCCTTAGCGAGCTTTTCTGCAGCCTTATCAAGACGGGAACGAAAGGTTGTGCGCTTGATACCGATGATCTCGGCGATAGCTTCATCAGTAAGCTTCTTAAGGCGAAGTCTTCCAATCTCAGCGGCTTCCGGCATGATCTCGTTCAGACGCTCAAACAACTGGTCAAGCTCAGCTTTATCGCAGATGACATCCTCTATAAGCGGAGAGGGATCTACGAGAGTGTCTGCCAGAGTAGTCTCATCGCCGTCCTCGTTTGCGACCGGTTTATCGAGGGAGAGGATGTCTCCAGCGGCTTTAAATTCGCAGTCGTCGCACATGCCGTCACACAGCCACCATTTGCTTCTCGGACAGGTGCAGCGACCGTGATTCTGCATACGCTTTCTGGTGCGGGTGCGCCAGCGGTCAAACTCCTGATACTGTTCCGGGGTGACCTCGAACCATGTCTTGGTCTGCTTGTCAAAGATGCTCTTTACATTGTCGTTGTTTTTCATTTGTCGGCTCCTTTCGATTTCCGAATGTCTGAAACCTCAGAAGCCGATTTGCGTCATCCCAGAAACGCAAAATGGCCAGAATGATGCTTAGAGAAAATGTCTCCTCGCATCCTTCTGGCCATCGAGCAGCTCTGAGGATTCGCTGTTATTTACTTGTTGTTGGGATTGATGGCATCCTTTTTCTTAGGATGTTCTTCGATAATCTGATATGAACTTTGGATTTTGTCGCTAAGAAGCTTTACCCGGTAGAACATATCTTTGCGAACGATACCGATTGTGTTCAGGGTGGGATTCCACTCAAATAAGAGTTTTCCATCCTTACCCTGACACTTGATGTTTTCGTCGTCCAAGGGTTTTGTACCTCCTTCCTATTAGATTCATGGATGATCACCCCCCTTTTTTTGATTTAATTATTAAGTTCTTGATATGAGTTGAATAAGAACTTATAGGTTCAATCTCCTGTAAAAATTAAACCGCCAAGAAAAGTTCAAATAGCAGTCGGTACATGAACTTAAAAGTTCAATACGATTATACAGGTGTTGGGATTAAGGGTCAATAGCAAATTGAACCTTTGGGTGTAAAAATATTTCGATTATACTTGTCTTTAGGTTCAACTTGTGTTAGAATAAGTATGGTCTAATAGTGGAGGTGAAATCATGACCTTAGGCGAATTTATAAAAACTAAAAGAACTGAATTAGGCATGAGCCGAAATATGCTTGCTACAAAAACGGGAATCAGTCACACAGAGGTTCAACGCATTGAGACCAATGAAAGGAAAATGCCTTCACTTAAGGTGCTCTGTTCCTTGGCATCAGCATTAAATATTCCGCAGGAAGACCTACTTAAGGTTGCGGGATACGTTCCGGGCGATGACATGACTGCTGTCGAACGCGCTTTCCCGGGCTTAAAAACTAAAAAGCAACAGGAAACCGTTGAGAAGATTGCAGACGGACTTTCAAGAAATGCAGACTTGAAAGACGAGGATTTGGACGACCTTTATAAGCAAGTGGAGATGTTTATTGAGTATGCAAAGAGAGAAAAAGATTCCTGATAAGCCGCGATTTGATTATGTCACACAGACAGCATATAAGTTTCTGCTCGAATGCGGCTATACCAGGTTTCCAATTTCTCCTTACGATGTCCTCGATGAACTGAAGGACTACGTCGTATGTCTTCCATGGTCAAAGGCCAAGAAGGTGATGAAGTCCGAGGATCCGTTCCATCTACGTCAGCTACAGGCAGAAGGCAGAACTATCAGGATGCGCGGGAACGGTATGTACTATATCGTATATGACGATATCACGGTTAACAGTCCTGATCGGATAGCGTGGACTATTATGCATGAGATTGGTCATATCATTCTCGGTCACTTGGTCGAGTTTAGTGAGACTGCCTTGAATCGAGGAGGAATGGCATCAAAACAGTATGGGGTGCTGGAAGTTGAAGCTCATTATTTTGCTGCAGAGTTTCTGATGCCGACGGCTATTCTGAAATACTTTAAAGGGATCACTGTCGATGAGATAGCTCTTCTCTTTGGTGTTTCAGATAAGGCGGCTGAAAAAAAGTATAAGAGAGTATTTGAGAGTGACTACCTTCCTGCAGGTGAGTACGATAAACAGGTAATAAGGAATTTCTATAAGTTTCTTATTACAGAGACGGACGAGGCAATTTACAGGAGTATCTACAGGACTTGGGGAATACCGTGGAAGGTAAGATACGTATCCGTATGCCGTAAATGTCCGGATTGCTATTCATATGTAGATGATCCGAGTGCTCAGCATTGTTCCTATTGTGGATCGCTTATTGAACGTTCCGAGATGTACAGCAGTATGTTCGAACGAATGAGAGTAAGAAGCGAATTTACAAAGATTCCGGGGACAAAGCATCACGGATACCCATATGGGGAACCATTCGTAGTCAATGGTCTGAAACATACAAAACTGACCATATGTCCCATATGCCTGAACCACGATTTTTCAGACGGCGGGACGTACTGCCGCATCCGCGGTACGCCTCTGATTAACGAGGCTGATCACATAGAGGACTGTTTTTCGAAGGAAGACGGGCAAGAAACCAATGCCAACCAATGGTATCCATCTTTTGAAAGGCGGTATCAGCGATTGGTGACATATAGAGGCTTACTCTTTGAAAATGATTGGATAGACTATGATTATTGGGAATTTACGAAATTTATGATGAGGGGAACGAGATCAAGGGTATCAATGGATTTGCATTCCGCCATCTTGTATTCTCACGCTTTTGCGGATGACAATGATGATGTCTATATTTTGACTGACACTGTTGTGGCGGCCGAGATCATGAAAAACGAAAAGGAAACCATCCTGTCATATTTGAAGGAGACAGATGATATAGAAAGAAGTCGGTTGGAGGTGCTGGTAGCGTATGATTTATAACGATGGATACGAGGTTGATGAGAATCTCAAATTTGTGAAATGTCCAAAGTGCGGCAATGAGCAATACTCCGACGGCGCGCGGTATTGCCGTATTTGTGGGTTTTATGTGTACAACGAGTGCGAGGGTGATTTTGATCGCGATGAATATGGCAATCAGGGAGAGTATCACATTCATAGGAATCTCGGCAATGCCAGATTCTGTGAATTCTGTGGTCAGCCTACAATGTTGTTTAAAGAGAAGCTGCTGAAACCATATACAGAGGTGCAAACTGAAGAGGATGAGGATTCATTTCCTTTTGACGAGGCACTTCCGTTTAACTGATAGAGGATACAATTAGGGGTAAACGCACGTGGCAAAAAAGAATGATGATTTTTTCGTAGAAAAGAAGCCGTGGTCAAAGGTAAAAGACGAACTCTTGGGGTGCTATCTGAAGCCTTACGTGGCAAAAATCCTATACACGCGCAAGCCTTTAGCGTATGTTGATTGTTTTGCTGGAAAAGGCAAATTTGATGACGGTAATCCCGGCTCGCCGCTGATTGCGCTTGATATTTTTAAGCAAGGCCTGGCATCTACAAAATTGGATGGCAAAGCCAGAATTGGCGCAGCCTTTATTGACCTGAACTATGCAAGTGATTTGGAAACTAATCTCCACGACTATCCGGGCGTAAAAATTGTCCCAGGCGCATATGAAGATACAATCGAGGATTTATTAAAATCTAAAACAGGATGCAATGTATTTCTTTATATCGATCCATATGGAATTAAAGCTCTTGATTGCTCAAAGTTTGATGCGTTTGCAAACGGACAGTTTAACACAATAGAACTTCTAATCAATATGAACTCTTTTGGATTCATCCGAGAGGGATGCCGAGTTATGGGACAAAAATTTAAAATGGATGATACGTTTTTTGATGACCTTGTCGAATATGACCCTACTCGGCTGGAGGCGTCAGACAAATCTGTGGAAGCACTGAATCAGATAGCTGGAGGCGATTATTGGAAATCAATTATAGAACAATATGCCAGCGGCAAAATCGATGGCTATAAAGCTGAAGAATATTTTTCGGAACAGTACTGCCAAAGACTAAGCGAGAGCTATACATATGTCCTTAATATGCCGATTCGTATTCAACAGAATCAGCATCCAAAATATAGGATGATTCATGCAACGAATCATCCTGATGGTTGTGTACTTATGGCAGACAATATCTGTAATCGTTGGGAACTATTAAAAGATATTCAGACGGGTGGACAGATGTCTCTTTTTGAGACTGACATGAATAATCAGATAATAGATGCGGCTCAGATAAGGGATCAGGTTATTGATCATTTTTCGCAGTGTGACTCTTGGACATCACTTACTGAGGCTGAAGCTGTATTCTTTGTAAAGCACGGTGCAATCTGTAAATCGGGAGAGATTGGCAAAGTTCTAAAATCATTAGAAAAAGAAGGTCGTCTTGCAGTAGATAGAACACCAGCTTTTTCTGAAAAGACAAAAAAACCGACAGCGTTTATGACTGAAGGTCATGGACAAACTGTATCGGTAAAGTGGGTGAAATGATATGAAAGTGGCAGGATACATAGAGAGGAAGAGCATGCTCTACCAAACCGGTGTCGAGTACGGGGATTATACAATGAATCATGTGCTCGGGTGTTCGCACGGATGTAAATATCCGTGCTATGCCTTTTTGTTAAAGAAATGTTTTGGTCAGGTCAAAACATATGAAGAGTGGTGCCGCCCGTTTCTTGTATCCAACACGCTGGAGCTGCTTGACAAAGAAATACCCAGATTAAGGGATAAGATACAGTCTGTTCAGCTATGCTTTACCACCGACCCTTTTATGTACGGATACCCGGAAATACAGCAGATGAGCCTTGCTGCAATTAGAAAATTGAATGCGGATAATATAAAATACTGTGTTCTCACAAAGGGACTTTTGCCAATAGAACTGAAAGACCTGTACGCTGAGAATGAATACGGAATCACGCTGATTTCGCTTGATGAGGATTACCGTGAAAAAATAGAGCCTGGCGCAGCGTCGTATGCGGACAGGCTCGCCGCATTGAAAGCTCTCCATGATGAAGGTTGCAAGACGTGGGTAAGCATTGAACCGTACCCTACGCCGAACTTGATAGACCAGAGCCTTACCGAGATTCTTGAGGCGGTCAGCTTTGTGGACAGAATTATTTTCGGCAGGACAAACTACAACAAGACGGTCTCTGACTATAAGGAACACAGGCATTTTTATAATAAATGTGCAGAGGAAGTCATCGACTTCTGCACAGAGCGTGATATCAGTTATCACATAAAAGCAAAAACGATGACCGAGGAATAACCGCTCTGACTTCGATACGGTTATAAAAGAAATTGGAAAGGAGGGACTCCCTCTGGTGGAGAAACTGATAGACATCAGCAGCTATCCGGTCGCAAACGTGCTTGACCTGCTGCTTCAAGATAAATCGACAAAAAAGAATATCATCTGGGCGACGGACACATACGAGGAGTATGGAGAAGGTTTCACCGACAAGGTACAGATGGATGCGAATGCGTTACTACGGCGAACCGATATTATCCGACCGCGGATACAGAAGTCGCTGGAGGCTCAGGCACAGAGAACTCGTAAGAAAGCGGAAGTGTTCACTCCGGCATGGCTGTGCAATCGGATGAATAATCATTGCGACGAGGACTGGTTCGGACGCACGGGTATATTCAATACGGAAAATGAGGATCACACATGGATAGTTACGGAGAGAAAGATTGAATTTCCAAAGCGGAAAAAGTGGCAGCACTATGTGGATTCTCGCCGACTTGAAATCACTTGCGGCGAGGCTCCGTATCTGGTTTCCCGGTATGACGTATCAACAGGAGAGCTAATTGTTCCACCGATACGGCGCATCGGAATGCTTGACAGAAAACTAAGAATCGTCAATGAAAATACCGATACATATGAAGACTGGCTGAAGTGGGCGATTCGTGCCTTCGAGGCATCTTATGGGTATGAATATCAGGGAGATAATGTGTTGATTGCACGAATCAATCTTCTGCTGACATTCCTTGATTACTACGATGAACGCTGGGAACGGCTACCGGACGAAAAGCTTTTGCAGCAGATGGCAAATAAAATTGCTTGGAACATTTGGCAGATGGACGGTCTGAAGGATACCGTTCCGCTCGGCAAGCCATATGAGGAATACAAACAGATGTCGCTCTTTGATATTTTCGGCATTGAGGATGAGAATGATGACACGCCGGAAGCTGTGCCGTGTAGGATTTTTAACTGGAGAAGCAATGCCTCTCTGAAGTTTATGGATATAAAGGAGATGTGAGTCATGGGAAAGAAACTCTTTGATTATGTGATTGGAAATCCGCCTTATAACGAGGATTTTGAAAATTCGGGTGACAATGGCAATTTTGCAAAGCCCGTATATAACCAATTTATAGATGCCGTGAATGGTGTGGCAGAGAAAGTAGAACTCATACATCCTGCACGGTTCCTTTTCAATGCCGGAAGTACTCCAAAGGCATGGAATGAAAAGATGCTTAGCAACCCCCACTTCAAGATTTTGTCGTATGAAGCTGATAGCTCGAAGGTTTTTTCTAATACGGATATAAAAGGTGGAATTGCTATTTCCTATTCCGATTCCACGAAGGATTTTGGCGCAATAGGTACATTCACCGCTTTCTCAGAACTTAATGGTATTGTAAGAAAATGTCGCGCAAAAGATGAGGAGTCCAGCCTTTCCGCAATCATTTATACACAGGTTAGGTTCAATCTTGAAAAATTATATGAAGATCATCCTGAATATAGAGATATCATAGGTTCAAATGGAAAAGATCGTCGATTTCGTAATAATGCGTTTGAAAAAATCAGACTGTTTTCTGAATCCAGAACTGGTGATGACGATATACAAGTTCTTGGCGTTTTGAAAAATAAAAGGACATGGAGATATATTTCTTCCAAATATGTGGATATGTCACATGAAAATTTGAAAAGATGGAAAACACTCTGTCCAAGAGCGAACGGTGCAGGTGTTTTTGGCGAGTCTCTAAGTCCTTTGGTCATTGGGGAACCAGGCATAGGATATACACAAACCTTCATTGGCATTGGCGCCTTTGAGAGTCAATTTGAAGCTGAGGCAGTGATGAAGTATGTAAAATCAAAATTTGCTCGTGCTTTATTGGATGTACTCAAGGTAACACAAGATAATGATCGCGGAGTTTGGAAATTAATTCCTATTCAGAACTTCACAGTATCTTCTGACATAGACTGGTCAAAGCCTATTCATGAAATTGACTTGCAGCTTTATCGCAAGTATGGGCTTAGCGAGGAAGAGATAGAGTTTATTGAGACACACGTAAAGGAGATGGCGTAATGGCAGCGATTAATATTAAAACAGCCTCAAAGGTCGTTCCACAGTGTTATGCCTATACCACTCCCGGAGTACCGGCGCATGACGGCTGGACAAAGATAGGTTTTACCGAGCGTGATGTGGAGACCCGAATCAACGAGCAGACACACACGGTAGGTGTCGCACATAAGACCTGGTGGGCGCTCCGTGCAGCATTTATGACGGAGCCTTACGGAACGTTTACAGATAAAGATTTTCATGCCTATCTGAAAAAGCTCGGAATCTCCCGTGAGGCGGGGACGGAGTGGTTCCTCATTGAGCCAAATACTGCCCGTGGGAACTTTATCGACTTTACACAAAATCATGGTGTAGTGTCGGAAGATGATGCCGATGCTGCAATTCCATACAAGCTCCGCGATGAGCAGGCGGAAGCTGTGCAGAGAACGGCGGATTATTTTACCGGTCGGGAGAATGCTGAATTCTTGTGGAATGCAAAGCCCCGCTTCGGCAAAACGCTCTCTGCCTATGATCTATGTATGAAGCTCGGTGCGCAGAACATCCTCATCGTGACGAACCGTCCGGCAATTGCAAATTCCTGGTATCAGGATTATGAGACCTTCTTCGGACCACAGTCAGGCTATATCTTTGTGAGCAATGTGGACGGAATCAAGGACAGAAAATTCGTCTACAGCCGTGAAGAGTATATAGCAAAGCTCGATGAGAACACAAAAGGCTGTATTGAATTTGTCAGCCTGCAGGATTTAAAGGGCTCCATCTATTTCGGTGGCCGCTATGATAAGCTCTCGGAAATTAGTGCCGAAAAAGGTCTGACCTGGGATGTCTTGATCGTGGATGAAGCTCACGAGGGCGTGGATACCTATAAAACCGATACTGCATTTAATCATATTCGCCGCAAGTGGACTCTGCACCTTTCCGGCACGCCGTTTAAGGCTCTGGCGAATGACAAGTTCCCGGAGAGTGCCATCTACAACTGGACTTACGCTGACGAACAGAAAAAGAAGCGAGATTGGGATGCGTCAAGCGAGACGGAGAATCCTTACGCTAATTTGCCGCGCCTTTCCCTATTTACCTACCAGATGTCCGACATTGTTCGTGACAGAGTAAAAAAGGGTATCGAACTTGCGGATGACGATATTGAGGAATTTGCCTTTGACCTGAGTGAGTTTTTCAAGACGAACGAGTCCGGAAAATTCATTCATGATGCGGATGTGGACAAGTTCCTCGATGCTATGACCAGACAGGAGAAATTCCCGTTCTCCACTCCTGAGCTTCGTAATGAACTGAAGCACACATTCTGGATATTGAACCGTGTGGCAAGTGCGAAAGCTCTCGCAAAGAAGTTAAAGCTTCATCCAGTATTCAAAGATTACGAGATTGTTCTCGCCGCAGGTGACGGCAGACTGGACGATGATGACGAGAATGAAAAGGCCTTTGATAGAGTAACAAAGGCCATCTCCGAATACGATAAAACCATCACGCTTTCCGTAGGTCAGCTCACTACAGGCGTGACGATTCCCGAATGGACGGCAGTCCTTATGCTCTCCAACATGGCAAGTCCTGCACTCTATATGCAGGCGGCTTTCCGTGCCCAAAATCCGTGCTTGTTTCACGATTCAGCGGGCAATTCGTACAGGAAACAGAATGCCTATGTGTTTGACTTTGACCCTGCTCGCACTTTGACTATTTTTGAGCAATTTGCTAATGACCTTATTCCTGAAACATCCGGCGACAAGGGTGACTTTGACAGTCGTAAAAATCATGTCAGGGAGCTTCTTAACTTCTTTCCGGTATATGGCGAGGATGACGAAGGTTTGATGATAGAGCTGGATGCTGAAAAGGTACTCACTATTCCGCGCCATATCCATGCACGAGAAGTTGTGGAGCGCGGCTTTATGTCGAATTTCCTGTTTGCCAATATCAGCGGCATTTTCGCTGCACCGAAGGAAATTATAGACATCATCAACAATATGCAAGTCATTGAGGAGCCGAAAGCACTCGCCCCTGCTCCTGTGGATGAGACTACGGCAGACAGTCTGAATCTGAACGAAGACGGCGAGGTTGAAATTCCGAGGGAACAGGTTATCGGAACTGCCAGCGAACTTTTTGGCGATAAGGTCTATGCGGACGTGGAGGAACAGCTGGAAGCAGCGGTTGAGGAAATTCAAAGGCAAGCGGAAACAACACCGAATCCTAAGAAGGATGAGCTAAAAGCTCTCCGCGAGCAATTCTCAAAACCGATTGCTGATACCCTTATGGATTCTGCCCGAGTACAGTATGGTGGTGATTTGAAAAAATCTACGCAGAGCCAGTTGGAACGTAAAATCCAAGAGACCACGGACACTGTTGTAAACCGCGAGTACGGTGACTATACGATTCGAGATCATCAGCTTGTTAAAGAACGCGATGATAGAATTCACGAGGCGCAACAGTCTGGTGCTACTATGGTAGAAATTTCGCAAATTGATGAGGAATACGCTGCCAGACGACTCCAAGGCTATCGTGACATGGTGGATAACATAAGCAGAAAGCTCCACAGCGAGGAGACCGTGAAAAAGGCTGCGGAAACCATTGTGGAAACAGTAGAAACCGAGAAACTGAATGCTCAGAAGGATTCTATCGAAGGAAGTGTCCGTGACCATTTGCGCGGCTTTTCTCGTACCATTCCAGCATTTCTTATGGCTTATGGTGACGAAGGTACGACGCTTTCGAACTTTGACGCACTTGTGCCGGAGGACGTGTTTTGGGAAGTTACAGTCAATCCACAGAACGGTCAGGGCGTGACGCTTGACCAGTTCCGTATGCTGCGTGACGGAGGGAACTATACAACCGAGAGTGGCGAGAAAAAGCATTTTGACGGTCATCTTTTCGACGAAGTGGTGTTCAATGACGCTGTGCAAGAGTTTATGAAAAAGCGTGTCGAGCTTGCGGATTACTTTGAACCGGATCACAAGGGAGACATCTTCGATTTCATTCCGCCGCAGCGTACTAACCAGATATTTACGCCGAAAAAGGTTGTGAAGGATATGGTAGACAGACTCGAACAGGAAAATCCCGGTTGCTTTGATGATCCGAATGCGACGTTTGCTGATCTCTATATGAAGTCGGGAATGTATATAACAGAGATCGTTACGAGGCTATATCAGAGCAAGCACATGAAGGCACTGTATCCTGATGACGCCGAAAGGCTGAATCATATCTTTGCCGAGCAGGTATATGGCTGCGCTCCGACAGAGATTATATACCGCATTTGCCTGCGATATATTCTTGGATTCAGCGATGAAATACATATAGAGAAAAACAATATTCGTCTTTGTGATACCTTAGAGTTCGCGAAGAGCGGAACGATGGAAACTGAAATGAAAAAACTGTTTGGCCTGTAACCTCCCAGTTTTTCATAGCAGGGTATTGGTAGAAAAATCGTAAGGAGGTCAGCGAATGAAGGGCTCAGAATGCAAATTTGTGAAGTATATGGAGGGATCAGATAAGCGTTTTGTGATTCCGGTTTACCAGCGCAACTATGACTGGAAAACTGAAAATTGCAAGCAGCTTTATGATGATCTCGTAAAGATAATCAAAGAACATCGAAAGAGCCACTTCTTTGGCAGCCTCGTTTCCGTCTATAATCCGGAAGGGCACAATGAGGAGTTTCTTATCATAGATGGGCAGCAGCGTCTGACAACGGTGTCGCTGCTGTTCCTTGCTATGTATAATCTGATTGACCGGGGATTGATCGCTCTGGAGACAGCGAATTTGAAGCAGCGGATTTTTGAGGAATACCTCGTCGATAAGTGGAAGCCAGAGGATACCCGTATCAAGCTCAAACCGGTAAAGAATGATCAGACGGCATTCGGGAAGCTGTTCTCTGATCCAACGGAGCATATCCGCGAATCCAATCTGACTGTGAACTACGATTATTTTTATGACCGCATTCAGAAACAGGAAATCACCATCGACCAGCTTTATGACGCAATCTGCTGTCTGGAGATTATAAACATCCGGCTGGATATGGACGACAATCCGCAGCTGATTTTCGAGAGTCTGAACTCGACAGGGCTTGACCTTAGTGAAGGTGATAAGATCAGGAACTTCATCCTGATGGGCTTGCCTTCTAAGGAGCAGGAAGACTTCTACGAGAAATACTGGAACAAGATTGAGGTTTGTACGAAATATGATGTCAGTGCATTCATCAGGGATTATTTAAGCGTGAAGCAGCAGGCTATTCCGCAGCAGAAGAAAATTTACACCAATTTCAAAGATTATGTGGAGCTTGGAAATATAGAAACAGAGCCTCTGTTAGCTGAAATGCTGGCATACGCAAAACGGTATCAGATCCTTCTGGGAAGCAGTACGGGCAACAAAGCACTTGATGCCTGTATTGCACGTTTGAACAGGCTGGAAACAACGGTCACGAGGCCGTGCTTCCTGGAGGTACTGAGACTATACAACGAGAACAAGATTACGCTCAGCCAGGTTACAGATATCTTCTTGACAACAGAAAACTATCTTTTCAGAAGGACGATGTGCGATCTTCCTACGAATGCTCTGAATAAGATTTTCCTGATGCTTCATCGGGAGATTATCAGATACGATGGTACAGATGATAATTACGTTGAAAAGCTTAAATTTGCGCTGCTGTCCAAGAAAGAGCGTGCCCGCTTCCCGGAGGACGAGGAATTTGCCGCTGCGTTTGCAGACAGGGCAGTGTATCTGATGAACAGCAAAAACAAAATATATATCCTCGAACGTATCGAAAACTTCGGCACCTCTGAGGATAAGGATGTGTATCGCCATTGCGATGACGGTACGTATTCGATTGAGCATATTATGCCACAGCACCTTACGCCTATATGGCAGAAAGAGCTTGGCGAAGATTACGAACAGATTCATGAGCAGTGGCTACATAGGATTGCCAATTTGACGCTGACTGCCTACAACTCAAAATACAGCAACAGCTCCTTCACAGAAAAGAAAACTATGGAGAATGGTTTTGATGACAGTGGCATCCGCATGAATACCTGGATTGGAAAAAAGGACAAGTGGACGCTTGCGGAACTTGAAGAGCGCAGTGAGTATCTTACAGGCAGGGCTCTGGATATCTGGTCTATGCCGAGTACGGATTATAAACCGGAAGAAAAGCAACTTGATACATATACGCTTGAAGACGAGGATGAACTGACCGGAAGGCTGATAGCGAAGTTTACATTTAAGAACACGGAGCAGCCGGTTTCAAGCTGGGTGGAGATGTTCCAGAAGGTGATACAGATTCTGTACGATGAGGATAAATCGGTAATCACTAAGCTGGCTCTTTCAGATGAGGAGAATATTGCTCTCCATTTCAGCACAAATAAAGACGCTTTCACGAAGTCTCTGGAAGTGGGTGACGGCATTTATGTATGGACGAACACAAGCACAGCAAGTAAGCTTTCCGTCCTGAACCGGCTGTTTAAACTATATGATGAGGAACCGGCAGATCTGGTATTTTATCTACGGGACGAAAACGAATCTAACTCAGACGAGCCTGGAAGCCGATATGAGCTCAGAAGGAAATACTGGACATATGCCCTTCCGGTCATCCAGAAGGCACATGGTGAAGGAGGCTCCTTCTCCAATGTGAATCCGTCCAGAGATAACTGGATTAATGGCTTCTTTGGGATAGGTGGTTTTTATCTTTGCTGCGTAGCAAATTATGATGCAGCCCGTGCGGAGGTCGTTTTCAGCAGAAGCGACAAGCAGGAAAACAAGAACGCCTTCGATAGCCTTTACACGCACAAGGCAGAGATTGAGTCGGAACTGGGAACTGCCCTTCAGTGGAATAGAGGCGATGATATCAAATCGTCGAAGGTATATATACAGCTGAATAATGTCAGCATAGAGAATGAGACTGACTGGCTTCAGATGGCAAACTTCCATGCTGACTGGACGAAGAAGTTCTACGATGTGATTGTGCCGTACATAGCGAAGTAAGATTTAGTGGATATGAAACAAAATTCTTAACGGGAGATTCAAGTATGGAAAAGAAGCTCAACGCAAATCAAATAAAGCTGATTGCTATTGTTGCCATGACGATAGATCATTTGACGTGGGCTTTCTTTCCGGGAACACAGGCGGTGTGGTATGTATTTGTATTGCATATCATCGGCAGGCTCACGGCTCCTATCATGTGGTTCTTCATTGTGGAAGGCTGCCATTATACCAGAAACATGGGTAAATACATCGGCAGGTTGTTCTTGTTTGCCGTCATATCGCATTTTGCATATGACTTTGCATTCGGCATACCCTTCCTGCCGTTATCTACAGGTACATTTAATCAAACAAGTGTTATGTGGTCTCTGGCATGGGCAGCAGTCTTGATCTGGATATGCAATCAGGATCGAATACCACAGTGGGTTAAGATTATAAGCATCATTGCGATATGCCTGATCTCCTTTCCTTCGGACTGGTCGAGCATTGCGGTCATGTGCCCATTTGGCCTGCATGTTCATAGGGGAAAGTTTAAGCTGCAGGCGAGGGATATCGTTTTATGGAGCTTTATCTATGCGGCGGTATATTTCCTGTTCCTTGACAAGCTGTATGGGGCTCTGCAGATGTTCACATTCCTTACGATTCCGATTCTCGCACAGTATAATGGCGAGCGTGGAAAGTGGAAGAGAATGAAATGGTTTTTCTATGTGTATTATCCGGCGCACCTGGTGATAATAGGAATTATCAGAATTGCGCTTCATGGCGATATCTCAATTATATTTTAAAGGCAGGTGACGGCTAATGACGATAGATGAAGTTCTTAAAAAGAACGAGAAGCAAATATTTGACCGCAAGAGCATACAGATCAAACCGGCAGATCTGTCGGATACCATCTGTGCTTTTGCCAATGCGGACGGCGGCACGATTGCCATCGGCATCTCAGACAAGCATCGCAGGATTGAAGGCGTTGATTACCATGAGGAGCAGCTGAACGAGATCCTGCGGACACCGATAGATTTCTGCAATCCGACGGTTCCGATAACCACGGAGATGGTGGAATGCACAAACTACAAAGGACAGCCGGATCATGTGCTTCTGATGCATATTGAAGCCAGTCCGCTTCTCCATGCCAATCAGGCGGACGAGGCATTCCTTCGTGTCGGGGATAAAAGCAAGAAGCTGGATTTCAATGACCGCATGACGCTGATGTACGCTAAGGGTGTGCGATATTACGAGGACGAGCCTGTGGCGGATGCTTCCATCGACGATCTCGACCTGGACTTTGTGCGGAGCTACTGCAGGCGGATTGGCTATAGCAAGTCACCGGAGGAATATGTCCGGGAGAATAAGAAGTTCGTCACCGTGAAGGATGGCAGGGATCAGGTTTCCGTGGCTGCAATCCTGCTGTTTGGCAAAAATCCACAGCTGTTCTTCCCTCGTGCGTTTATCCGTTTTATTCGCTATGACGGCACAGAGGCTAAGGTGGGCAAGGATATGAACGTGGTCAAGGACGTAATCTTTGAAGGTCGTATCCTGGAGCAGGTGGAAAAAGCTGTCGATTTCATCAAGATCCAGATGAAGGAGAAGACCTATCTTGGTCATGATGGCATTTTCGTCACTGAGGAAGAATACAGCGAGTTCGTCCGCACCGAGATCGTGGTTAACGCAGCTACCCACCGCGACTATGCCATCAAGGGCACGGATATTCAGATCAAGATGTTCGATGACCGGCTGGAAGTGGACAGCCCTGGTACCTTTGCCGGTATGGTGAAGAAAGAAAATATCCGTTACACCCACTTCTCCCGGAATCCGAAGATTGCCGCATTCCTGAAGGATTATGGATATGTGAAGGAATACGGCGAGGGCGTTGACAGGATGTGCAAGGAACTGGAGGCAGTCGGTTTGCCCGATCCGGTCTTCAACAACAGCACTTTCATCCTCAAAACGACGGTGATGAGCGCGTCCTTTGAAGGTAAATCGACGGATGCTGCGTCGATTCAGGCTGAAAACGCGTCGATTGAGAGAAACGACGCGTCGATTCAAGGAAAGGACGCGTTGATTGAGATAATGAAAAAGAGAGAAATAGAAGGTCAGGTATCTTCTAAGGACGCTGCGGATGCAGGGCTGATTATCGAAGAAGTGGATATCCTGCAGGTGATCTCGTCAAAAGAGGTGATGAGGATTCTTTCCTGCCAGACCACAAAAGCGAGGCTGGTTTTGAAGATGATGGAGGAAAATGGTCTGATTAAAGCTATACAAGGAAAAGGAAAAGGGAAGTATATTCTGAATGTATCGGAATAACCGAAAAAGAAGAAGTGAGAACGCATATGCTTAGGTTAGAGAAAGTCAATGTAAAAAACGTATGGGAGCTTCTGAAACTGAAGGTTTTGGATGACCAGAAAAGTTTTGTGGCGAGCAATGATACAAGCATAGTTGAGGCTTATACAGCAATTACAGCAAATGGGTATGCATTTCCATTTGGCATTTATGATGGTGATGTGCCGGTTGGATTTCTTATGATAGGTTTTGATATCGATGATTATTGGGACGATGCGCCAGAGATAGCTAAAGGAAACTATAACCTGTGGAGGCTTATGATTGATAAGGCTTATCAAGGAAAAGGATTTGGCAAGGAAGCCGTTAAACTTGCTTTAGACTTTATCAGGGCATTTCCTTGCGGAGAGGCTGAGTATTGCTGGCTATCTTATGAGCCTGAGAATGACGTTGCACGTCGATTATATAGTTCATTTGGATTTACCGAAACTGGTGAAATGGATGGCGAAGAAGTAATCGCCGTAATGAAACTACAGAGGGAAGTAATCAAGGAAGCAGATGTGAATGGATGGACAAAACTTGTGGCTGAAAATCGCTGTAAGAAAGATGGTGAAGAGAATAATAATGTTCAGTATGATCTGGAGGATAATAGGATGATACAGTTCAGGATGCCGACACTTATTGAGAATAAGACACTGGAAGATAATGGAGCACTTTGCAGTAGTCTTGGTCTCAAATTCATTGAACTGAATATGAATTTCCCAGAGTATCAGGTGGATCGGCTGGAGCATATAGATCCTCTGGTTAAGATAGCGGAACAAGCAGGAATCTACTATACCATCCATCTTGACGAGAATCTGAACATTGCTGACTTCAATAGGCTGGTGTCAAATGCATATCTGGAAACAGTTCGCCGGTCAATTGCGGTGGCAAAAAAGTTGTTGTTCTTGCGCGATCAGTATGGAGACAGCAGTCAGCCGTTTACTCTTAATATGCACATGAACCACGGCATATACATTACTTTACCTGATCGGAAGGTACAAATGTATGATCGTGATTTCGACACTTATATGATGTCCATTGCTGATTTTCGTACCAAATGCGAAGAATGGATCGATGGCAGCGATGTGATGATTGTCATTGAGAACACGGATGGATTCCGGGATTACGAGAAAAAGGCCATCAATTATCTGCTTAAAAGTCCAAAGTTCGGTTTGACCTGGGATATTGGACATTCCAAGTCAATCGGTGAGAAGGATGTTCCGTTTATCAGGGAACATCAGGAGCATCTGATACATTTTCATATTCATGACGGATCAGAAAAGCCGCCGAAGAATCACCTGGCTCTCGGAGATGGGGAGATTGATCTTTTGGACAGGCTGAAGCTGGCAGGGAGAAGGAATGCCAGATGTGTACTGGAAACCAAAACTATAGAAGCATTAAAAAAATCGGTTATGTGGCTGGCTGGTCATCAGAGATTGGAGACTGAATAAAATGATTTTATCCGAAGAAAAATACGAGCTGGACGGAAAAGAGATATTGCTACGCAGTGCAAATGAAACTGCTGATGATGCCAATATGCTGATTGACTATCTGAAAACCGTCACAGGAGAGACAAGGTTTTTGATGTGTGCGCCGGATGAAGTCAAATACACTACGGAAGACGAGCTTATTTTTATTAAGGAACACAATGAATCTGAGAACGGCTTATTGATACTCGCGTTCGTTGATGGCGAGTATGCGGGAAACTGTTCTTTTGAGGGAAAAACAAGTAGCCGCAGGATAAAACATCGTGCGGGTATAGGGATTGCTCTGTTTCAGAAGTATACGGGTTTTGGCTTGGGAAGACTCTTGATGGAAGTCCTGATCCGAAAGATAAAAGATCAAGGGTATGAACAGGCTGAGTTGACTGTGGTTGGCGGAAATGACGGGGCTTATCATCTTTATGAAAGCCTGGGCTTTAAGGAGTATGGTCGTATACCAGATGCGAACAAATATGATGATGGGACATATAGCGATGACATTTTGATGGTGCTGCCGTTAAAGTGAACAGCCGTGATATCTTTTAACGATTTTATACTTTTTAACGATTACAGAAAGGGGTGTCGCTTTTGAGCACAGCAACAGCAACAGCTTACAATTTCATACCGGAAAGACGCACCTCTTTCGGTGTGCCAAAACGCAGAAAAGCCCAGAAAGTGCGCGGTTTCAGGGCTGATTCCGCACATAACCTTTGTATCAAAGATAACGTCTTGATAGACCCCGCCTGCGGCTCTGGCTCCCTGCTTCTGAAAGCAGAGAAAGTTTTAGGCAGAGATGCCGTTAGAAATGGCTTTTATGGGCAGGAAATCAATATCACTACTTACAACCTTTGCCGTATCAATATGTTCCTGCATGATGTTGGCTTTGATAAGTTTGACATTGCCTGTGAGGATACATTGACCGCACCGCAGCATTGGGACGATGAACCGTTCGAGCTGATCGTTTCCAACCCTCCCTATTCCATCAAGTGGGCTGGCGATGACAACCCTCTGCTGATTAACGTTCCTCGTTTTTCTCCGGCTGGCGTTCTCGCACCGAAGTCTAAAGCCGACCTTGCCTTTATCATGCACTCCCTTTCATGGCTGGCAACAGGCGGCACAGCAGCAATCGTCTGCTTCCCCGGCATTATGTACCGTGGCGGTGCAGAACAGAAAATCAGAAAGTATCTGATCGACAACAACTTTATTGATTGCATTATCCAACTGCCGAGCAATCTGTTCTTTGGAACTTCTATTGCGACCTGCATTATGGTGCTGAAAAAAGGCAAAGCCGACAACAAAACCCTTTTTATTGACGCTTCCGCTGAGTGTATCAAGGTAACGAACAACAACAAGCTGACACAGGCGAACATCGAAAGAATCGTGGACACCTTTGCCAATCGATCCGAGGAAGCACACTTCTCTCATCTGGCAGGCTATGAAGAAATTGCGGACAATGATTATAATCTCTCTGTTTCCACCTATGTGGAAGCCGAGGACAACAGAGAGAAAATCGACATTGTGGAGCTTAACGCTGAGATCGAAAAAATCGTTGCCCGTGAACAGGTTCTTCGTGATGAAATAGCAAAGATTATTGCAGAGATCGAGGTGGGATGATGAAGAAGGACAAGCGTGAAATCAGCATCGTTCGTTCCTCCGCTGCGGAATATCTGACATTTGTTGCCTCCACAGGTGCAGACGAAAAAAGCATAGAGATGCGTTACGAGAACGAAAACATCTGGCTGACGCAAAAAATGATGGCCGCTTTGTATGATGTGGATGTACGAACCATCAATGACCATATTAAAAAAATATATTCTGATTCAGAATTGGAACAATCGGCAACTATCCGAAAATATCGGATAGTTCAAACGGAAGGTTCCCGTGAGGTTGCTCGTGAAGTAAACCATTATAATCTGCAAATGATTATTTCGGTTGGCTTCAAGGTGAATAACGAGCGAGCGGTGCAGTTTAGAAAATGGGTCAACTATATTGTAAAAGATTACACCATTCAAGGCTGGGTTATGGATGATAACCGTCTGAAAAATGGTGGAACAGTGCTGACAAAAGAATATTTTGAAAAGCAGCTGGAAAAAATCCGTGAGATTCGTCTTTCGGAACGAAAATTCTACCAGAAAATCACCGATATTTATGCCACAGCTTTGGACTATGACCCTTCTGCAGCGGCTACAAAACGCTTTTTTGCAGCGGTGCAAAACAAATTGCATTACAGTGTTCATGGGCAAACAGCAGCCGAGGTTATCTACAACCAAGCAGATGCAGGAAAGGAACACATGGGGCTTACCACATGGGACGGCTCGCCAAAAAGCAAAATTCATGCCTATGATGTTGTGGTAGCGAAAAACTACTTGACCGAAAAGGAGCTTTCCCAGTTGGGACGCATTGTTTCGGCATATCTGGATCTGGCAGAAGCACAGGCAGAGCGGCACATTCCGATGACAATGGCAGATTGGGAGAAGCGGCTCGATGGCTTTCTCACCGTGTGGGACAGAGAGGTTTTGCAGGATGCCGGAAAGATATCCGCAGAGCTTGCCAAGGCTCACGCCCTGAGCGAGTTTGAAAAGTATCGCATCGTGCAGGATCAGCTGTATCAAAGCGACTTCGACAGGATATTACTGGAAGAAGCAGCGCAGAGCCTGCCGGAAGCGATTGAAACAGAAACCGGGAAGGATGGTGAGGACAAATGAGTAAGCTGGATGAACTGATTCAGCAATACTGCCCGGATGGGGTGGAGTATAAAAAGCTGGGCGTAGCGGTTTCAATCGAACGGGGGAAAAGACTGGTTCGAGATCAACTTTCAAACGACTGTGGCTATCCCGTGTTTTAAAACAGCATGACCCCTCTTGGATACCATACGGATTATAATTACCCAGAAAATACCGCCTTTGTTATTGGGGCAGGTGCGGCTGGCGAAATTGGCTTCAGTTCCGTAAAATTTTGGGCTGCTGATGACTGCTATCCAATGGTATGCAGAGAAGATATTTCCAGTAGATACCTGTATCATGCGCTTCTAAGGATTCAGCCACAAATTAAATCGAGAGTTCGAAAAGCCAGTATCCCAAGATTGTCAAGGGCATCAATTGAGCAACTTGAAATCCCCGTTCCCCCTCTGCCTGTGCAGAGTGAAATTGTCCGTATTCTGGACAATTTCACGGAGCTTACAGCGAGAAAGAAGCAGTATGAGTTTTATCGGGACAAGCTGCTGACATACAGCTATGATGTCGAGCTGTTTACCATTTCTGATATAGCTGAGACAAGCATAGGACTTGCTACTTCTGTCAGTCAGCACAAAAGAGAAAACGGCGTAATTCTTTTGCACAATTCTGATATTCAACAGAATAAAATTGTACTGAAAACTGTCGAATATATTAGCAAGGAGTTTGCACAGAAAAACAAGAAGAAGATTTTGCGTAAGGGCGATATTATAACCGTCCATACAGGTGATGTTGGGACATCGGCTGTAATTGATGATGAATACGATGGTGCAATTGGGTTTACTACAATAACGACGAGAATCAAGGATACTGCACGGGTTAATCCATATTTCCTTTGTCATTATCTGAATTCCCATAAATGCAAACAAGATATTGCGTCAATGACTATAAGTGATAGGAACAATTTGAATCAAAAGAGCTTTGATACGATACAGATACCTGTTCCGCCGCTTGAAATTCAAAACCGTATTGTCAATGTTCTCGACAACTTCGATGCTATCTGTTCTGACCTGAAAATCGGTCTCCCTGCCGAGATCGAAGCAAGACAAAAGCAGTATGAGTTCTATCGTGATGCCCTCTTGACTTACGCCGCAACTGGCAAGACAATCTTAACAAACAGACAAACAGACAAACAGACAAACAGACAAACAGACAAACAGACAAACAGACAAACAGACAAACAGACAAACAGACAAACAGACAAACAGACAAACAGACAAACAGACAAACAGACAAACAGACAAACAGACAAACAGACAAACAGACAAACAGACAAACAGACAAACAGACAAACAGACAAACAGACAAACAGACAAACAGACAAACAGACAAACAGACAAACAGACAAACAGACAAACAGACAAACAGACAAACAGACAAACAGACAAACAGACAAACAGACAATTATAATGCGCTGATTCGGCTGTGTCAATATGTTTTTGGTTATGTCACTGTTACTTTTGTAGGATTACAATACATGTGTTACATCACAACTAAATAAAAAAACGGAAGAGCCTGTCTTGTGTTAAAGTTAGTTCACCACAAACAAATCCAAACATAAGGAGGTCTTCCGTTGTGGCTACTATAACACAGGATATGCGCTTTAGGCTATCTCTTATCCGTTACGCACAAAAACATGGTGTCACCAAAGCTGCGGTCCGTTATCGCGTTAACCGACAGTTTATCTACCGCTGGATGAAACGCTATGACGGCTCCTGGGAGTCTCTCAGTTACCGATCCAGGCGCCCCCACAGTCATCCCAACCAGCATACCCCGGAGGAGTTGAAGCTCATCTCCGACATGCGCCGCAGGAACCAAAGCGCCGGCCTTGTCACCTTCTGGGTAAAGCTCATGCAGCGCGGCTACAAACGCTCTGTTACCGGCCTTTATCGCGTTCTCAGGCGCCAGGGAATCATGGCAGTCAAGCCGCAGAACCCTAAGTATGTACCTAAGCCCTACGAGCAAATGCTCTATCCCGGCCAGCGGTTCCAAATTGATGTAAAATACGTTCCGGCAGTCTGTCTGGTTAACAAAGCCAAAGGGCAGAAATTCTACCAGTACACGGCGATCGATGAATACTCCCGCTGGCGTTTTGTGGAGTCCTTTGATGAGCATAATACCTACACATCCGCTGCTTTTCTGGAGCATCTGCTGAAGGCCTTTCCGCTGCCGATTGAATGCGTCCAGACGGACAACGGACCGGAATTCACAAAGCGCTTCATAGCCAATTCCTCTTCAAACCTGACTCTATTCCCAAAACGTCTGGCCGAGCATGGGATCCGGCACAAGCAGATCCGACCGTTTACCCCAAGGCATAACGGAAAGGTCGAGAGAAGTCACCGAAAAGACAACGAGCGTTTCTATGCCACGCACACCTTCTACTCCTTTGAGGACTTCTCCAGGCAGCTCAAACTGTATAACCGGAGGGATTACAACAACTTTCCGATGCGTCCCCTTGGCTGGAAATCCCCCGCCGTCGTCCTAAGAGAGTTTATTCAGTGGGGTGTAACATATGTTTGACAAACCTACATTTTTGGTTATGTCACTGTTACTTTGAATGCAATTTCGGAAAACCATGACAGCAGGAGAAAGCCTGTTACAAGCGGAAACCGTGAAGCTGGTGAATACCCTTATTATGGCGCTTCCGGCATTGTGGACTATGTGAGCAGTTATATCTTCGATGGAGACTACTTGCTTATATCAGAGGATGGCAACAACCTTGTAGCGAGAAGCACACCGATTGCGTTCTCTATTTCGGGGAAAAACTGGGTAAACAACCATGCCCATGTGTTGAAGTTTGACTGTTACGCAACAAGAAGGTATGTCGAGTTCTATCTGAACTCTATCGACCTTTCTCCATATATTTCGGGTGGAGCGCAGCCAAAGCTGAATCAGAAGAATCTGAACAGTATTCCCATTCCTCTCCCGTCTATCAGCGAACAAGAAAGGATTGTGGGATTTCTTGACCGCTTTGACGCTCTTTGCAACGATCTGACTTCTGGCTTGCCCGCCGAGATTGAAGCACGAACAAAGCAATACGAATTTTACCGAGATAAACTGCTGACCTTTCAGCAAAAATAAAGAAACGAGGAGGATGCTGCATGAGCGCTTATAACATCATTGCCGCAAGCAATGAGAGCACCGTAGTTGCTGAATATACGCCGGAAAACTCACGCTCTGACAGCTTTCAGAGTGAAGCGGCTCTTGAAAAAGAGTTCATCCGGCTGCTGACTACGCAAGGGTACGAGTACCTTACCATCCATGATGAGAACAGTCTGATTGCTAACCTCAGGCGGCAGTTGGAGCGTTTAAACGATTACACCTTTACTGACAGCGAGTGGAAGCGTTTCCTTACGGAGACCCTTGCCAATGCCAACGAGGGAATCATTGAGAAAAGCCGTACCATCCAGACCGACCATGTAAAGGTACTCCGCAGGGATGATGGAACTTCTAAGAACATTCAGCTTATAGATAAAAAGAATATTCACAACAACCGCTTGCAGGTTATCAACCAGTATGAAGAATCTGAGGGGAAGCACGATACTCGCTACGATATGACAATTTTAGTCAACGGTCTGCCCCTCGTCCATGTGGAGCTGAAACGCCGGGGCGTTGCCATCCGGGAAGCCTTTAACCAGATCAAACGCTATCAGCGAGACAGCTTCTGGGCGGCGAGCGGTTTGTACGAGTATGTGCAGATTTGGAGCTAGCATATAAATAGTACAAAATAAGAATGACCTTTTCCTGATAAATCATGTACCATGAAAGAACAGGAGGGAAAAGAGTCATGGCAAAAGGAACGGTATATACCCAACAATTCAAGGAGGATGCAGTTCGCTACAAAAAGGAGCATCCGGAACTATCTTACCAGGCAGCAGCCAGTAATCTCAATGTCAGTATTTCTGCGTTAAAGTCCTGGATCAAGAAGGCAAAGGAGAACGATGGTGAGGTCCCAACCCGCGGAGCCGGCAATTATTCCAGCGACGAGGCAAAGGAAATCGCCAGGCTTCAGCGAGAATTACGAGATACAAAGGACGCACTTGAAGTATTAAAAAAAGCCATCGGTATCCTGGGAAACTGACACTGGCCATATATACAGCAACTGCTGAATACGTGGAGGAAGTTCATCAATTTCCGGTGAAACACCGGGTCTCTGTCAGCGGGATACTGAAATATCTGGGTGTTTCACGATCCGGTTATGCTTCCTGGAAGAAGCGTGTCCCTTCCGACACAGAGAAGCGTCGAGAAGCGATGAAACAAAAAATCCAGAGAATATATGATAAATCCCATCAAAACTACGGGGCACCCAAAATCACGGTGCAGCTTCATAAAGATGGTGAATCCATTTCCGAGCGGACTGTGGGCACCTACATGCATCAGATGGGTATCAAGGCTCAATGGATAAAACCATATACCCGGACAACCATAGATTCTGACTTCAGTACAAAATTAAAAAATATACTGCAGCAGCAATTTAATCCGGCAGAGCCAAATGCTGTATGGGTTTCCGATATCACTTATATTGTTACTGTGATTGGTTTTGTGTACCTGACTAGTATTATGGATCTGTTTTCACGGAAAATCATCGCCTGGGTCCTCAGCACGACCCTGGAAGCGCAGCATGTTGTCGACTGTGTCAATCTGGCAAAGCAAAAGCGTCATGTTGACAAACCGCTTGTATTTCACAATGATCGCGGATCACAGTATGTTTCGGATGCTTTCAAAGATGCAACTGCAAGCTTTATTAATAGTTATTCCCCAAAGGGATATCCTTGGGATAACGCATGCATCGAATCGTTCCATGCACTCATTAAGAGAGAGAATGGATCAATCGATTTGTGATACTTGATTATCAACATGCTTATCGTCTTGTATTTGAGTATATTGAAACTTTCTATAATACAGTGAGGCTCCATAGTCATTGTGATTACTGCTCACCGGGTCAGTATGAGGAGCAATACCTGGAGAAACTGGAGGAGTCTCTCAAGCTCGTAAGCTGAGAGATAATCCGGTGTGTAAGTCACTGATACAGAGCATTTGAAACTGTTAATGCTGTTTAGCGGGAATTATTGTACTCATACACCAACCGGAATGACAGTCTGATCTGTGACTGTCATGAAGGGCGGTAGGATAAACAGCGGAGTATCAGCGAAAAAGGTTATTTTTAACTTGTACTTTTTCTTGACATAGGACCATTATTCTGCTCACGAATCTCCAGTATCTTATTTTCAAGCTCCTGATCTGGATTTTCACGATCAAATCGTTTCTGCCAATACATGTAGGTTGCCTTTGGCATCTCGGTGTATGAGAGAAGGTCTTTCAGTTTGAACTGTCTTCGGAGACTGAAGATGATCCGTGCGCATCTCTCATTTTTGCTTTGTCCACTAAACGCAGCCTCCTCAGTTCTTTTAAAAAAGCATTCTCAATACGGAGCTTAAGAAGTTCATCCTCTAGTTCCCGGACGTGCTCTGCACTGGTATCAACCTTAGCTTCCTGGATTTCCTGAGCTCGCTTACTGTCTTTTGATTTACTCAATGTTTTCTTTCGGCCTTTCTTGTGCGTTCTCAAAGCATCAGGCCCGGCAGCTTTAAACTCATTGACCCATCGATTAACCAACGCAGGATTATTAATCCCAACTTGTAGAGCCAGCTCCTGATATGAGAGTTCACTTGTTAAATAAGACTCTACTATAGAAAACTTCTCTTCGAAAGAGTAAATCTTTTGATTGCGTGATCTTTTTAAACCATCATCACCAAACTTTTTATAGGCAGCTACCCATTTTTGTAATTGAGCCTGGTTGGATATACCGTGCTTATTCGATAGACAGAGATATGAACCATCGCCTTTCAAGTATTCTAGAACAATCTGTTTCTTAAATTCATAGCTATATTTAGCCATAAAAATACCGACCTCCAATCGTTAGATTATCGTCTAACAATTGGGGGTCGGTACATTCATTTAGTGCGACAGCCCCTTCTTAATTTTATTCTATTTTCCCAGCCTCTCTTTAATCTCCTCCATCTCCGGAATAGCCGAGATTCCGCTGCGGTGTTCCACGCACAAGCTTGCCACCGCATTTCCCACACGGCCAAATTCTATCATCTGTCCGCGGGTCAGGTGTTCCGGTTCTGTTTCTGCCTGAAGGAAAGATGCAGTGAAACCGCCCCAGAAGGAATCTCCGGCACCGGTTGTATCCACCACCTGAGATGAAAAACCTTCTGCTTTTACAATTCCATTTGCATTTCCAATCAATGCACCATCCCGGCCAAGGGTAACTGCTGCCAATCGAACCCCCTGACGAATCAGGTATCGAAGTGCTTCTTCCGGATCCTCATAAGGAGTCAGAAGCGCCGTCTCTTCATCTGATATCTTCATGATATCCACATAGGAGATCACCGACTGCATCCGAAGCTGGGCTGTCTCTGCATCGCTCCACAACGCTGCCCGGTAATTTGGATCATAGGAGATAAGGGCACCGCTGCTCTTGGCCAGATTGAGTGCTTCATAGGTTGCCGTCCGGGATGGATCATCGGTCAGAGACAGGGAACCAACATGAAAAACTCTTGTATTTTCCAAAATACTCTTATCAACTTCTTTCATGCAAAGCTGTGTATCTGCTCCCGGTTTACGGGAAAATGAAAACTCCCGCTCTCCGTTTTCTTTCAGACTGACAAAGGCCAATGTAGTAAAATACCTGTCATCCTGTATGAGATTTTCTGTATTGATCCCGGCTTTCACAAGGGTTTCCCTCAGAAAATCACCATGCATATCCCGGCCCACTTTTCCGATAAACGCTGTTTTTAATCCAAACTTAGCAGCGGCTGCCAGCATGTTGGCCGGTGCACCTCCCGGATTCTGCTCAAACAGACGCATTCCCTGTTGTGAAACGCCTGCTGGAGTAAAATCAATCAGAAGCTCTCCCAGCGCTGTGATATCCGCTTTTATTCTCATACGAATCATTCTCCGTATTACAAGTTATATGTACAATGGATGTGCCAGCCAGCCCTCTTCCAGGCAGCCAGCCACATCCATTTGTCTCTCACAAAATTCTACTTCCGAATCGCTATATTTGCAAATTCTACTTTCGCATCCTGTGCCAGCAGACCGATTTCATACTCCGGTTTCCGGAAAATACGATAGGTAAATGCCACCTGCTCGTCCACGAACACTTCTACCATGTCATGGTCCACCGAAATCTTAACGTCAATCGCCGCACCATTTTCGATGGCAAAGGTTTTCTCTGCCACGCGCACGCCATCCGGTCCCGGTTCGGTTGCCTTCGGAACTGCCTGACAGGACTGCTCCCAGAACGGATCCACTCCCATCGGCAGGGACAGAAGCGATACACGCTGCATGGCCACATCAAACTCCAGGAACAGGCATCCGCTTGCCTCCCGATCTGATTTTAACAAAATGCCAAAGGAATCATTTGCCTCTTTGGGAATAACCGTACCTGTAAACAGAAACTTTTCTTCCGGCTGTTCCAGAAAACCATATGAAGTTGTTCCACAGCCATCCAGTTCAACGGTTGTATCTCCATAGAGCTTATATTCTCCCATAACCGGAAGATATTTCCAATCAACCTTTTCCCTAAAGCAGGCTACATATTCTTCCGGAAGCTTCACATCCAGCTGACCATCTTCCGTTGCAACTACCTCATGAGGAATACAGAAGGTTCCGCCCCAGTACCACTCACCGCGGTCACTGTTTTCCGCCCGATCGTGTGCCCAGGCGAAATAGAAACGGCGTCCATTATCATCCTGCATGGATTTTGCTGCATAGAAACGGCGTCCTCCGATGCCATCCTTCTTTGTCTTTTTCCACGGTCCAAATGGAGACTTGGATGTACGATAGATGGTATTCACGAATTCGGAAAAACGGGAGTAGGAAAGATACCAGGTATCACCTATTTTATACATCTCACTGCACTCCGGACAATTGGTGTTGCCTGCCGAATATAACGAACCATAGTACTCCCAATTTACCAGATCCTTCGAACGATACAGCACGATACAGCCTCTTCTTGTAACCGGCATATCCAGTCTTCTGGCTGAAATCAGGATCCAGTAACATTTATCTTCCTCGTTATAAAATACATAGGGGTCGCGCCAGTCAAGCTTTTCATATAACTCTATCATCGGCGTGATAACCGGGTTTGCCGCATCCTTCGTCCAGGTAATACCGTCCTCGCTCGTCGCATGGCAAATCGTCTGCTGATACTCAGCGGTCAGGCAATATCCAGTATAAAATGCATGATACTTTCCTTCGCCGTAGATAACAGAACCCGTCCATACACCGGAAGCATCCGGCTCATCGCCCTCACCCGGATACAGTGCCGTCGGCAGCTCCTCCCAGTGCACCAGATCCTCTGAAACGGAGTGGCTCCAGGTAGTACGCAATCTCGCCGGATATACCGTGGTTCCTGGCGGGGATGTCAGTGAAAAAATATGATATTTGCCTTCATGATAAAACGGAATCGCATCACCGGTGGAATCCGCAAATGACATTTTTCTGAAAAAGTCCATATCTGCTCTCCTTCTCTATCAAAAAACTATTTCTTCTTTCTTAAAAGTGCCAGATTTCCTTTCTGGGAATCCAGAACAACTGCGCAGGCAATAATCAGGCCTTTTACAATGAGCTGCCAATAGGAGCTGACACCAATCAGGTTCAGACCATTGGAAATAATACCAATTACCATTGCTCCAAAAACAGTGCCGCTGATGCGTCCGCGGCCGCCTGCCATGGATGTTCCACCCAGTACGCAGGCTGCAATCGCATCCATCTCATAGCCGCTTCCGACTGAAGGCTGTCCGGAATACATTCTGGACGCTAACACCAGACCGGCAAAGGCAGCCAATGCTCCTGAAAGTGTAAATACGATAATCTCTACTTTTTTAATCGGAACACCCGAAAGACGTGCTGCCTCTCTATTTCCACCAATCGCATATACGTAAGTACCAAATTTTGTCTTTGAAAGCAGAAAGCTGAAGACTGCAATTAAAATAATCATATATACTACCGGAAGAGGAATGATGTTAAACAGATATCCTGTACCGATTGCAATAAAGAATTTATCTGTAATACGGGTAGACTGTCCGCCTGAATAGACATAGGCAATACCATTGCAGACATTCATCATTGCCATGGTAATAATGAATGCCGGAACCCGGAATTTCGATACAACTACACCATCAATCAGACCAGCCAGGATTCCGATTGCAATTCCGGCTGCAATTGCCACGCCAATCGGCATTCCCTGGTTTACAACGAAACCAACGGTTAAGGTACCGCTCATCGCCACGATCGCTCCTACTGCCAGATCGATATGTCCAAGAATAATAATTAATGTCATTCCCAATGCAATGTATGTGTTGATTGAAATCTGTCTGAGTACGGAAATAATATTGCCAGGTGTCAGGAATTTATCCGTTGCCAGAGCAACAATCACACACAAAATCACAAGTACTCCAATAATTCCCGTATTTCCTGTAAACACAGACAATATAGAATTGCCTGCTGTCGATTTCTTTTCGTTCATCATTCTTCGCCTCCCGCTGCAAACTGCATAATTCTTTCCTGATCCAGCTCATCTTTTCCAAGCATTCCTGGCATCTTACCGGCCTTAATAATACATACGTTGTCGCACATATTGATGATTTCCGGTAATTCACTGGATACCATAATGATTGCTATTCCTTCTTTTGCCAGTTCATTGATAACCGAATATATCTCAAATTTAGCATTTACATCTACGCCTCTGGTCGGTTCATCCAGAATAAGCACATCCGGTTTAATTGCCAGCCATTTTCCGAGAACAATCTTCTGCTGATTTCCACCGGAAAGGCTTCCTGCTTCCACCAGTTCCACCCGGTTTGCCACTGCCCTGATACGAAGTTTCTCTTTATAATAATCAATCACTTCCTGACATTTCCGATCGCTGATCGCCACTCCATTGATATAGGAATCAATAGAAGCTAATGTCAGGTTGAATCCAACCGTATTTCCCAGTACCAGACCCTGTTTTTTCCGGTCCTCCGGTACCAGACCGACTCCTGCTTTGATTGCCTGAATCGGAGTTGAAAAATGAACTTCTTTCCCCTTTAAAAGGACGCTGCCACTCTGATATTTTCTGGCTCCAAAGATACATTCCATGATCTCGCTTCGTCCGGCTCCCACCAGACCTGCAAATCCAAGGATTTCTCCTTTTCTAACCCGGAAACTAATATCCGAAAATACACCTTCACAGGTCAGATTCTTTACCTCCAGTGCAGTTTCTGCCTGTTCCAAATCATTGTAATCTCTTGCATAAAAACTTTGAAGCTCGCGTCCTACCATCATCGCAACCAATTCATTGGCATTGGTTTCCGATGTTTTCTTTGTTCCCACATAAGCGCCATCCCGGATGATGGTAACCCGATCCGAAATCCGGAATAATTCCTCCATACGATGGGAAATATATATAATACTTACCTGTTTCTCTTTTAATCTCTCAATAATGCCAAATAACTGCTCCACCTCATCGTTGGAAAGTGACGAAGTCGGTTCATCCATTACGATAATTCTTCCATCAAAGGAAACTGCTTTTACAATTTCCACCATCTGCTGCTGGGCAATGGTCAATGTCTCTACCAGTGTATCCGGCTGAATATTCACACCCAGATTCGCCAGCATCTCTCCGGCTCTGCGGTTTGTTTCTTTCATATCCACAGTGCCAAACTTTGTCTTTATTTCTCTTCCCAGAAAAATATTCTGTGCAACTGTCAGATACGGCACCAACACAATCTCCTGATGAATGATTCCGATTCCTTTTTCCTGTGCATCGGAAACACCATTTATCTCCACATCCTGACCATTGATTCTGATTTTTCCACTGTCCGGCTTATAAATTCCTCCAAGGACCTTGATAAGCGTCGATTTTCCCGCTCCGTTCTCTCCTAAAAGCGCATGAACCTCGCCCATTTCCAGGGAAAAATTGATCCCTGATAATGCATAGATCCCGGAAAAACTTTTCTTTATGTCTATCATTTCCAGAATTGTTTTTCCCACAAAACCCTCCGTATTTCTTTATAGAAATGCGGCAATGAAACCATCGCCGCATTTGTCTGTTTTATCGTTTTTTTACGATCCGTTTCTGCCGTTCCCGGCCAGAACGCCTGCAGAAACATCCGGATATTACTGCCAATCGCTCAGAGTCTTCTCAGCCTCTTCCTTCTCTACCAGATGAGAATCCAGATATACTTTCTTTTCACCCAGCTCAGTATCGCCGCCTACATATTTCTCAGCTGCATCAAATGCATATTCTGCAATCTGAAGCGGAACCTGGCATGCAACTGCTGTAAATTCGCCATCCAGAAGTGCCTGTTTTCCATCCGGAGATGCATCGATGCTATATACACCAATTTCTCCTGTTTTGTTTGCTGCTTTAATGGCTGCTGCTGCACCCAGTGCAGACGGGTCATTGATACAGAAGAATGCTTCCAGATCCGGATTTGCTGTGATAATATCCTCAGCCAGTCCCATGGACTGATCCAGTGCAGCACCGCCATCCTGCTGTGCTACGATGTCAAATTTGTCTTTCTGATCACCTAAGCCCTCAAGGAAGCCATTTACACGGTCTACGCAGCTTTCATTGGACGGGAAATCCAGAACTGCAATTTTAGCTCCATCCGGATAATCCTTCGTCATCTGCTCGCCAACCAGCTGACCTGCCATATATGCATTGGTTCCAGCAAACTGTGTTACAAACTGGTCAATATCATCATCAATAACAGCTGTATCTACATTGAAAATTGGAATGCCTGCTTCTGAAATCTCTGCTAATCCGGAAGTAATACCTGCAGAATCAACCGGGATAACAAATACTGCATCATATCCGCTGTTTGCACAGTCAGATAACTGGCTCAGCTGCTTATTCAGATCGTAATCCGGATCCAGACAGGTATAGGCAATTCCATTCTCCTTGCACAGCTCGCTAAGTTTTGCATCAATGGAGCTCTGGAATGTATTGTTCAGTGTATTGGTACAGAATGCAAAAGATAAATCGCCCTTTTTAGCTTCTCCATCTTTTACTTCTGTTTCTGCTGCGGAATCTGCTGCCGCTTCAGTTGTCGCACTGCTAGAAGAACCGCATCCTGCTAACATAGCTGCCATCATACATACGGAAAGACCTGCTGCTGTGAATCTAAGACTTTTTTTCATGAATTTAATCCTCCTGTTTTTCTATCACTCTGATAATAAATGTTTTCGTTCCATTTTTAATTTTACGTAAAATTTTCTTCTTCTGAAGGAGTTCTCCTGTCTGATAGCTAAATATTACTCCTTTCAAGCAACTTCCGTCAATAGTTTTCTGGTAAAGTGCACTAATTTCAGCGATATAACCATCTTGTTTTATGTGAATTTATGAATTTCTACACTCGGTTTTTATTTTTTACGTAAATTTTTATTTTGAATATCGTTTCATTTTTCATTTTGTGCTATACTAGTTACTAGAAAATCGATCGTATTTCAAAATGACTGTAAATCACACGCAAACTATCAGGGGGAATTTTATGACAATTAAAGAAATTGCTGCCAGGGCCGGTGTCTCCATCGCTACAGTCTCACATGTTATCAACCATACCCGCTATGTCAGCCCGGAACTAGTGGATAAAATCGAAGCTATCATTGAAGAAAGTGGATATTCGGAAAAAATCAAAAAGAAAGTACAAAAAATACGAAGCGGACGCAGTTCCCAGATTGTTGCCGTTCTTCCAAACATAAAAAGCGCTCTCTACTGCGATCTCTGCAACCAGCTGCAGGCTTACGCAACCAGCCAGAGGTACCAGTTTTACACAGCTGTCAGCAACGACAATCTGGAGGAAGAACAAAGTATACTGAAAAGCCTGATTTCCAGTGCCAAAACAATCGGTATTTTTTTCTCGCCCACCAGCAGCAATCCTTCTGACTATTCGTTTCTTTATGAATCAGGGATCCCCTTTATCTGTGTTGAGCGTTATATTTATGATGATACCACTCCCAGAATCTTATTTGATTATCATGCCGCCTTTCAATCTGCTACCTCATATTTTTTTGAAAGCGGCCACGAAAATGTACTGTTTCTTGTGGAAAAAGCAGACAGTCTTGCCAAACAGGAAAAAATTGCCGGATATGAAAAAGCCTTGCTGTGTGCCAACCGGACTCTGAGCAGCTCCTGCATCGCTGAGATAAGTCTGTATCAGTCCTACGATCTCATCAGCCTGAACATCCAAAAAAGCATCAGCCGATATCTTCCTACCGCCATTATCACCGGCGGCAACCGACTGACCATGTTCCTGCTCAAGGCACTTCGGGAACTGGGAAAAGATTGTCCTCGTGACATTTCCATCATCGGATTTGATGATATGCTCTGGTGTGAATTGACTGCGCCGCCGCTATCCTGTATTCACAGAGATATCCGCCAGATGGCAGAACTGGCATCACAGGCACTATTCGACCGTATCAACCATCTCCCCGCATCCCCTCTTGCCCGGTATGCCGATATTCATCTGGTTCTGCGTGACTCCACCCGTATAATCGATAACGGTCCCCTGGGCGAGCAGGCAGTTTCACCGGACAGCATTTCTCTCTCCACAGAAGAAAAAGCACTTTTGAAAAAGGGCCATTACCAGGTTGCCGTCTCATTTCACTATACGGGAACCGCATGGGCAGCCCTTCACCAGAAAGGCATCCGGGATGAATTGGAACAATATGGCATAGACATTATTTCTACCATGGATGCCCATTTCGATCCGGCACTCCAGAACATGCAGCTTGAAAGCATCAAAATGCAGCATCCGGATGCGGTAATCGCTATTCCCAGTGATGATGTAGAAACCGGCCCCGCCTTTCAGGAGCTGTCCAGGATGACACGGTTGGTTTTTCTGAGCAACGTTCCGCAAAATTTCAACCGCAACGATTATGTCTCCTGTATCTCCGTCAACGAACGGGAAAACGGCACTAACACAGGGCGCATGATCGGTGAATATCTGAAGGATAAAACTCATGCTAAAGTCGGTTTTATCATCCACGGTGCCATGTTTTACGGCACTACTGAGCGTGATAACTATGCCGAAAAAATATTGCGGGAGTCCTATCCCAACATTGAAATCACTGCCAGAAAGGGATTTATTCAAATTGAAAATGCCTACAAAGTATGTCTGGAAATGGTCACAGAACATCCGGATATTCAGGCACTTTACGTCAGCTGGGACAGGCCGGCCCTTCTTGCCATCAAGGCCTTAAAAACTTTGAACCGGACGGATATCGCTGTCTTTACCACGGATCTGGATTTCGAGATTGCGCAAGAAATGAATCAAGGATTTGTAAAAGGGCTCAGCACCCAGAGACCATATGACCAGGGAAAAGCTGTTGCTCTTGCAGTCGCTAAATCCCTGGTCAGTGATAACGTTCCAAAATATATTGGAGTACAGCCTTATATAGTTCATGAAAAACAGTTGAAACGCGCCTGGAAGGATATTTTCTTTGAGGCACTGCCGGAAGAGTTGGGGGTTTAGTTTTTATACCCAAGAGGGGCTGCCGCACAATTTGTGCGACAGCCCCTCTTTTTATGCAGCCAGAAGGGAGAGTCTGTATTGAACAGGACTCTTCCAACCTAGTTTCTCTTTAATTCTTCGTTCGTTGTAGTACTTAATGTAGCGTTCTATTTCAGATTTCAGTTCCTCGTAACTGTAGTAGACAACACCATAGTAGATTTCTTGTTTCAATAAGCCGAAGAAGTTTTCCATGACAGAGTTATCATGGCAGTTACCTTTTCGGGACATACTCTGGAAGATCTTTTCCTGTTTAAGATTGTTTACATATGCCTTCATCTGATAAGCCCATCCTTGATCCGAGTGGAATGTTCTGCGGTACTGACAATCAGAAGTCATTCTGATTGCTTCAACCTGTGCATCTAATATATTCCTGGCTGATGGCCGATTATCTATGCCAAAGCTTATGATTTCACCATTGAACATATCCATGAAGGGGTCGAGATATAACTTATGCATTGTCATGCGACCCTTGCCATCTATCTCATAGTACTTAAACTCTGTTGTATCTGTTGTGATCTTCTGATGAGGTATGCAAGTATTAAAACGTCTACGTATTCTGTTAGGTGCAACAGTTCCAACCTTACCCTTGTACGAACTGTATTTACGACTTTTATGTCTGAAGGATGTGACCTGTAAGTTTAGTTTCTGCACGATGCGCTGAACTTTTTTCTTGTTAACAGTATAACCTTGGTTCTTAAGTTCACCGGTCATTCTTCGATAGCCATAGTCCTTATTCTGCTCACGAATCTCCAGTATCTTATTTTCAAGCTCCTGATCTGGATTTTCACAATCAAATCGTTTCTGCCAATACATGTAGGTTGCCTTTGGCATCTCGGTGTATGAGAGAAGGTCTTTCAGTTTGAACTGTCTTCGGAGACTGAAGATGATCCGTGCGCATCTCTCATTTTTGCTTTGTCCACTAAACGCAGCCTCCTCAGTTCTTTTAAAAAAGCATTCTCAATACGGAGCTTAAGAAGTTCATCCTCTAGTTCCCGGACGTGCTCTGCACTGGTATCAACCTTAGCTTCCTGGATTTCCTGAGCTCGCTTACTGTCTTTTGATTTACTCAATGTTTTCTTTCGGCCTTTCTTGTGCGTTCTCAAAGCATCAGGCCCGGCAGCTTTAAACTCATTGACCCATCGATTAACCAACGCAGGATTATTAATCCCAACTTGTAGAGCCAGCTCCTGATATGAGAGTTCACTTGTTAAATAAGACTCTACTATAGAAAACTTCTCTTCGAAAGAGTAAATCTTTTGATTGCGTGATCTTTTTAAACCATCATCACCAAACTTTTTATAGGCAGCTACCCATTTTTGTAATTGAGCCTGGTTGGATATACCGTGCTTATTCGATAGACAGAGATATGAACCATCGCCTTTCAAGTATTCTAGAACAATCTGTTTCTTAAATTCATAGCTATATTTAGCCATAAAAATACCGACCTCCAATCGTTAGATTATCGTCTAACAATTGGGGGTCGGTACACTTCACAGCCCCTTTTCTTATGCTCAAATAGACTGATTATGTTTGTTCAACTTTGGCTGACTCAGCCGATCTCAATGTATCTGTGCTCCGGAAGCGCCTTGACCTCCTTCTTCGGGATATCCAGCTTCAGAACGCCGTCCTCAAACTTCGCCCTGATGTCCTCCTCCCGGACACCGTCTCCCACAAAGAAGCCTCTCTGTACGGAACCGGAATACCGTTCCTGACGGATCATCTTTCCATTCTCGTCCTTCTTCTCAGACTCTGTATGCTTCTCGGCAGAGATGCTGAGATAGCCGTCCTTCAGCTCGAGCTTCAGATCCTCCTTTTTATATCCGGGCAGATCTATCATGAGCTCGTAGCCCTGTTCTGTCTCGCGAATGTCGGTCTTCATCAGGTTCTTCGCCCGCTTCCCATACAACGGCTTCGCCGCGAAGCTGCCGTCCAGATCGCGAAAGAAATCATCGAATAAGCTCTCTCCAAAAATGCTAGGCATGTACATCATATGAAAACCTCCTTTATCTTATTGTTGTACGATTACTGCTGTACTGCTTCTGTAAGAGAAATCCTTTTCTTTTCCTTACGCTGTCTGTTATAGCACAGGCTGCTAGCACTGTCAATAGACGAGTGCTAATAGAATTGTGAACTTTTTGTGTCTCCATCAGCCGCCTGCATTCTCTCCCTGCAGAAGCTGCGGAGCGGCTGACGGATCTATACGTTTTATGCGTCGGAGCGGGAGAAGCCGTTCTTCATCTGGCAGCTCGCCTCATAGAGTACCTTATCCAGCGTATCGTCCGTTTTCTCCTGAACCATGACGGCGATCCGCTCATTGGCTTCCTCAAGCAGCTTCACCGCATCCCCGCCGCGGACGTCTCCGGCGCCGATTCTCTCGTCATATTCATGAAGAATGCGGTAGCCCTCTATGGGCACCGCCGCCTGATAGCGCTCGATATGCGATTTGCAGAGGCTGAACTGTGCGTCCGCCAATGCGCCGAGCAGACGGTTCGCCCAATAGAAGTTCTCTGTCGTGACCCTCTCCCCCGTGTTCGCCATATAGTCCGGCGTCCTGTTCACATTGGCATAGAATGGCACAAAGGCATTGAACACATTGGAACCGAACGCGACCCATTCGATCGCGCAAAGCTCCGGGAGCAGAGACGGGCGGAGCTGCACCAGACTCAGGAAATTGTTTCGGTTAATGCCGATCGGGCGGAAGCAGCCGCGCTTCGCCGGATCTCCATATTTGGCGTAGGGATCATATGGCGTGCCCTGAAAATGCGCGGACAATACATACTTCACATCCTCTACCGTGAGCTTCCGCTCCGGCACGAAGCTCCACGGAATATCGTCCGATTCCGGGCGGAAATCGGCATTCTCCCCATCCCAGCGAAAGCTGTGCGGATTCAGATATCTCGCAATGAACCAGGCGCGCGGCGTATTGTAGATATGATCCGCATCGGAATGGCTTCCGAAGGCCTCCCGCGGGTTTAATGTCCCGTCGAAGGAAAGCGAGAGATGATTCTCTTCAATAAAGCGCGGGAGATCCGCCGAGCACATATGCGCCTTTTTCTCTCCCAGCGCATCCGCGAGGTCGAAGCTGTCGATACCGAGCTGATTCGGCATGATCACATAGGCGTCGTCCGGCACACGCTTCGCGATCCAATGATGCCCGCCGATCGTCTCCAGCCACCAGACCTCCTCCATATCCTGAAAGGCGATGCCGTTCATCTCATAAGTGCCGTACTTCTCCAGCAGCATTCCGAGCCGCTCTACGCCCTCCCGCGCGCTCCGGATATAGGGCAGGGTAATGCTGACGATATCCTCCTCTCCGATGCCGCCCGCCTGCTCCTCCTGTCCGTCCTTTTCCGGCAGGTAGCGAACCAGCGGATCCGCGCCGAGCACCCGTTCATTCGAGGTGATGGTCTCTGTCGCCGTCATGGAAACATTCACCTCATTCACGCCTGCCGCAGCCCAGATCCCCTCCTTTTCCGTCGCATTCGGCATGGCAGTATAGCGCATCGGGTGCTCCGGCAGCTCGATCTCCACATGCGAAAGCACGGATCTGTACTTGCCGGGCTGCTCCGACGGAGAGACCACGATAAATTTCTTCGGCATAAAAGAGCCGGAGCCCGAATCCTCGTTGCGCGCAGCAAAAGTAGACCCGTCATAGGTCGCTTTTTTCCCCGCGAGAATGGTTGTGCATGACATAAGCAAATTCCTCCCTGGATTACTGTATAAGTCCCCTGTCCGGCAGTATAGGCGGTCAGCGTTTCTCATATCCGAAAGCCTGCTGTCCCTCCTCCATAATGCGAAGCAGCAGGTCGCCGCTGCCGACATTGTAGCCGGACACGGCATAGATCCCGATCAGCGGCTCATCCGTAACGAGAATCAGAGGCAGGCTGTCCGGCTCCACGTACATCCTGCGGGAGATCCTCTCCGCCTGCTCCCGTACGCGATCATACCATATCCGTGCCCCCGGAAGCAACTCTCTCACTCTGAGCAGCAGCGCATCCTCCAATGCCCCCGGATCCTGCAGGATCAAATGCAGTCGCGCGGAAAAGCGTGAAAGCCGCGCTGTCCGCTCCACAAGCTCGTTCAGGATATGCTCTGTCGGCTCCGCGCCGGGCTCCAGCCAGAGAAATGCCTGCTTTCCCTCTGCCATAAGTATCGAAGCCCGCTCCTCTCTGCTATCCTCCGTCTCCAGCACAAATTCCGGCAGACGGATGTGCTCCAGCATCTCTCCGAGCTCTGCATCCCTGTATTGAAGCTGCACAGGCTTCCGCTGTCTGGCATCGAGCCGAAACAACAGCTCCATCGCATGGATATTGCCATTCGGCAGGCGGTTTTCCGTCACGATGCGATAGCTTCCGGGGACTGCCGGAAGCTCCAGCGTATCCCCCTTCCAGACTCTATCCTCCAGACGGAGCGTGCGATAGCCGCCTCCCATCTCTCTCGCCACGGTCCAATGCTGCGCATACTGCAGCTTCTCTCCCGGCTTTTTTCGGAACAGAAGCCAGCTCTCTGTCCGCTCCTCTCTCCGGATCGGGCAGAAGTCCTCTGCCTCCCGATCCCAGCATTCCATCGCACCGTCTGAGGGACGGAGCCGCGCCGGGATCCCCAGACTTCTTGCCGCCGCGACGAAGAGAATCTGCTTCGATCGTTCGCTGCCTGTCCTGCTGCGCCAGCAGGCGGCGGGCGGCGTCACCACACTCAGGCGCTCCCGCTCCGGGAAGGAACGAATCTCCGTATCGATCCGCGCCCAGAGCTGCTCCGGCTCTCTCCGGAAAAGCGCACGCTCTGCTTCCGAGAAGGCATGGAAAAGCACACGACGATGCGGACGCAGGATCTCATCCTCGACTCGCGGATTCAGCACATAGCGGATGAAAGCTTCACGCTCCAGACCCTCCCGATAGGGCTGCGCCTCTGTGAAGCACTCCTCCAGAACCTCTGCCTCTATATCCGTGAGATCCTTTTCAGAGAGGCAGGAAAGGATCTCCTGCCTCTCTTCAGGGCACGGCTTCCTCAAAAATTCCATTAACGCAGGATTCCGGTAATTTCCCTTTTCCAAGGCAAGCTTCTCCCGACAGCGCTGCAGCCGTCGTTTTCCCTCGACGCGCTGTGCCTCCGTTTCTCCCCCCGTGTTTACCTCCGCATCCTGCGGTGCAAAGAAATCCAGCGCCCTCCACGCCTCCTCACGGCTCTCTTCCCCGAACCGAAGTGTCAGCGTATCCTCTGTCCGCACATCGAGAAGCGCAGACCTTTCCTCTCCTCCGAAACGCGCCCGCACGAGAAGCGAACCACGCCCCGTCGTGAAGCAGGCTTCGCCGTTTTCTCCCGTCACGAGCTCCGCGATGGGCGCATACTCCGCCGCGTTCAGGAGCTCCAGAGACAGCATCGCCCCGGGAAGCGGACATCCCGCCCGGTCCAGTACGCGGAGCCGGATCTGCCTCGTCAGCGCATAGCGGGGAAGCTGGTTCAGCATCGTGGCGATTCCCTCTTTGCCGATGCACTCCTCTCCCGGAAGAACTTCTCTGCCATCCTTTCCCTCTCCGCTCTCCCAGGGAAGTCCCGCCGCGAAATAGCGTGAATGCACCAGCATGGCGCGGGAGGCGGCTTCATTGAACCAGCCCCGATCTAAGATTTCCAGCGGCTCGCAGGCTCCCGTGAAATGCCATTTTCCACCCGCATAGATTTCGATCCACGCATGGTTGTCCTCGCAATGCGACCAGCGGGGAACATATACCTGCCGTGCCGGGATGCCGTAGGCGCGCATCGCATTTACCGCAAATACAGATTCCTCCCCACACCTCCCATAGCCTCTCCGATAGAAGCTGAGCGCCGCCAGCGTCCGCGCATCGCCGCTCCGGTAGCACCCCTGCTCCGCGCACCAATAATTGATTTCCTTCACTGCTAACTCCTGCTCCGCCTCCGGAACGCCGCGCTCCCGGAGCCGCTTCTCCAGCGCCTCTCCGAACAGCCTGCGGCAGGGCAGGATCTCCTCTTCATTGACCCGATGCTGCAGCACATAGGGAAAGAACAGCTCCTCCGGAAGTGCCCGCACCGCCTGCTTGCTCTCGCGGAGCCGCACGCCCCAGCGGGCATAGTCCAGAAAGGTCTCGAAGGGATAGCTCGCAGCATCAGACAGCGGCATCGACGCGTACAAATACCGCATCGCTGCCGCCGTATTCCGATCCGACTCCGAAAGCCTTTCCCTTACCGCCGAAAACAGCGCCGGAAACCTCCTGCATTGCTCCGAAAAGCTCCGGTCTATTCTTCTCAGGCTTTCCTCCGAAAAAATCTCTCTCATAGCCCCGACCATCCTTTCCTTCCCTCGCAGAAACCGCTCCAGCCCGCACCGGAGATCCTGTTGAGCGCCCGGCGCGCCTCCTTCACCTCTAACTCGTCCGTCTCCGGGATCTCATACTCCCCGATGGATGGAATCCCCATACTTACGCCCTCCTTCCGATAGCACATCGGACTGTTCCGGAGAATCTTCCCCGACATATGGTATGCCGTAATCCCGGTTGCGCCGCAGATCCTCTCAATGTTTCCCGCATTCACACCGGCTCCCGCCTGTATCAGGAGCCGCCCTGCCGCCCTCTCCCGCAGCGCCCGAAGCATTTCCGTCGCATCCTCCGCCCTCTCCCGCTGGCCGGAGGTGAGGAGGATATCCACCCCCAGCTCTGCTGCCTGCTCCAGCGTCGAGAAGGGATCCCGGCAGAGATCGAAGCAGCGGTGCAGCGTGATTTTCCCGCCCGCACCGAGGCGGATCATCTCCCGCATCCTTTCCGTATCCAGCGTTCCGTCCGGCCGCAGTGCGCCGCACACGATGCCATCCGCACCCAGGCTCCGGAAGACTCTGATATTCTCACACATGATCCGGAACTCCTCCTCCGTATAGCAAAAGTCCCCGTATCTCGGCCGAATCATGACATGAATGGGAATTCGCAGCCGTTCCCGAAGAATACGGAAAAGCTCCGGATCCGGTGTTGTCCCGCCGATCACGAGATTGCCGCAGAGCTCGATCCGGTCCGCACCGCCCCTCTCCGCCGCCTCCGCCGACTCGACTCTGTCCACGCAGATTTCCAGCTGCATCGCCCTCTTTTCCCCTTCTCCGGTCACACCGCCTCCCCCTCCCGTTTATTCCGTCCCAGAATACAGCTCGACCTCATTCGCGGTCAGAAGCTCCCTTAATTCCCGATCCGGAAGCGCATCGGTAATGATGCCGCTGACATCGTCCAGATGCGCATATCTGTAATTCTCATTAAAATAGAATTTCTCCCGTTCCATCACAACATACTTATGCCGGCTGCATTCTATCGCCGCCCTTTTGCAGAGTCCGTCCTCCGCACCCAGCGTTGTGAATGCACGATCCGTGAAATCGATGCCGCAGCAGCCGAGAAACGCCTTTTCGAAGCTGTACTGCCGGATCTGCCGAATCGACTCCGCACCGAGGAAGCCGTTCACGCCGGCGTAGAACGCACCGCCGGTTCCAATCACCGTGAGCTTGGGGTTCTCCGAAAGGATCTGCAGGATGTCTACCATGTTGCTGACCACCGTGAGCCGGAGCGTAGATGCGGCGATCAGCCCCGCCAGCTCCATATTGGTCGTCGAGACATCCAGAAAGATGGTTTCTCCGCTCTGCAGGAAAGCAAATGCTCTCCGCGCTGCCCGTCTTTTCTGTTCAATGTGGAAATTCCTCCGATTTACCACATCCCTCTCCAGCGGATAGTCCCGGGAGAGAACCGCGCCGCCATAGATCCGTTTCAGGCTGCCGTTGTTTTCCAGCGCCTTCAGATCCTTCCGGATACAGTCCTCCGTCACGGAAAACCGTTCTGCCAGCTCCTTCACGAGGACTCTCCCCTCCGCGCGGAGCTGCGCCTCAATCTCTGCCCTCCGCTCATTGAGAAACATGGTCGTCCTCTCCTCCCTGCTCCTCCGGAGCGGCATCCGCAGAGCCTGTATCCCGGAGCCGCACGGCAATCACCGTATCGTCCGGATCCGGAAGAAGCCCGTCCGTCCCTGTATCCGCGAATACGATATCCGGATAATCGCTGTGTACCCAGCTTCGGGAGATCGGGAGCTCCGCGCCGGAATAGAGCCATCGGATCGACTCCACCGTATCCCGCTTCACCCCGGGCAGCGGCAGAGGACCTGCGGTGTCCTCGAGGATGTGATAGTACAGCGTATTTCCCTTTCTCGTATATCTGCCGTATTCCGGTTTCGGATATCCCGCATCGCCGCAGCCATAGATACTCTCCGCATTTTCCCGCATCCAGTCGCCGATTCGGAGCAGTCTCTGCCGCGCCTCCTCCGGGATCCGCCCCCGGGCATCCGGTCCGACATTCAGGATCAGATTTCCACCCTTGGAAACGCATTCGGCCAGCTTCCGGATCAGCATGCCCGCCGGCTTATAACTCCGGTCCTGCTCCGTATAGCCCCAGCTCCGGTTCATGGTGATGCAGGCCTCCCATGGGATCCCCCTCCCATGAATGTCCCGGATCCCCTCCGGCGGGATCATCTGCTCCGGCGTGACGAAATCTCCGTGATAGGCGCTCGGCTTCCCCGCCTGCAGCGAGCCGTAGCCCTCGCCGCTGACCTCCAGCCGGTTATTGACGATGACCTCCGGCTGCAGGGTACGAACCATATCCATCAGCTCCGCCGCCTTCCACCTGTCGCCGCGCATTTCCTCATAGGAGAAGTCAAACCAGAGCAGGTCGAGCCTGCCGTAATTGCTGCAAAGCTCCCGTACCTGCCCGTGCAGATATTCGAGATAGGCGTTGAAATCGCGCCCCTCATTGCCGCAGCCCGCACAGTGGCGAAGCGGATGAAATTTATCCCCGTAATGCGGGTAGTCGGGATGATGCCAGTCCAGCAGCGAATAATACAGTCCGACCCGGATTCCCTCTTCCCGCATCGCTTCGGTAAATTCCCGGACGAAATCCCGCCCGCAGGGGGTCTTCGTGGACTTGAATTCCGTGAGCGCACTGTCATAGAGGCAGAAGCCGTCATGATGCTTCGCCGTTATAACGGCATAGCACATCCCCGCCCGCTTCGCAAGGCGCGCCCATTCCCGCATATCAAGCCGATCCGGCTGAAACTCCGAAAAATACCTAAGATACTCGCGCTCCTCCGTTTCCTCCTCACTCCGAACCCATTCTCCCCGCGCGGGGATCGCATAAAGCCCGAAATGAATAAACATCCCGAAGCGCGCCTCCTCATACCAGCGCATCCGCTTCCGGTATGCTGCTTCCTCAAACCGATACATCCCTCTCTCCTTCCGCGCTTCTCCCATATTTTACACACGCCACGAAATGCCCGGGGGATACCTCCCTGAGCCCCGGCATCCTCTCCCGGCATTCTTCACAGCGTTCCGCGCAGCGGGAACAGAACTTGCACTGCTCCGGAAGCCCGATCGGACTGGGGAGACTCCCCTCCAGCATGATCCGCGACCTCGTCTTCTCCAGCGTCGGATCCGGAAACGGAATCGCGGACAGCAGCGCCTTCGTATAGGGATGCAGCGGATTCTCGAAGAGCTCCTCGCTCTCCGCAAGCTCCACCAGCGAGCCGAGGTACATCACGCCGATCCGCCGGCTGATGTGCTTCACCATGGAGAGATCATGCGCAACGAAGAGATAGGTCAGCCCCCTTTCCCTCTGCAGCTCCTCCAGAAGGTTCACGACCTGCGCCTGAATGGAAACATCCAGCGCGGAAATCGGCTCATCGCAGACGATAAACTCCGGATCTACGGCGAGTGCCCTCGCGATCCCGACCCGCTGCCGCTGTCCGCCGGAAAATTCATGTGGAAAGCGGTCTGCATGCTCCGGCTGCAGTCCGACTCTCCGGAGCAGCTCCAGAACCCTCTCCGTCCTCTCCGCTCTGCCGGAGGCGAGCTGATGTGCGTCGATCCCTTCTGCGACGATGTCGAGGATTTTCCGTCTCGGGTTCAGAGAGGCATAGGGATCCTGAAAGATCATCTGCATTCGCCTGCTCAGCGCATGCCGCTTCTCCGCAGGGAGCGTGCCTTCGATCCGCAGTCCGTCATAGCATACGCTTCCTCCCGTCGGCTCATAGAGGTGAATGAGCGTCCTTCCGAAGGTAGATTTGCCGCAGCCGGATTCCCCAACCAGCCCCAGCGTCTCCCCTCTGTATATCATAAGGGAAATGTCGTCCACCGCCTTCAGCATGCGGCGGCGCCCGACATTGAAATACTTTTTCAGATGGCTGACCTCGATCAGCGCCTCCTCCTGCTTCTTCATCCTGTAGTCCTCCGGCTCCCGTCCTCCTGCTCCGCGTCCATAGCCCCGTCCGCACGCGGATCCAGCGCCCAGCACAGCGCTTCATGCCCCTCCCCGCAGGGATAGGCATCCGGCATATACCGCTCGCAGACCAGCATTGTCCTCGTACATCTCGCGGCGAAGGGGCAGCCCTCCGGCGGCGCCATCAGGTCCGGGGGCGTACCGGGAATCGAGCACAGTGCACCCGTCTGCTTCGGCTTCGGAATGGATTGCAGCAGCGCCTTCGTATATTCATGGCAGGGCCGGCGGAACAGCGCGTCAACCTCTGCCGTCTCCACGATTTTCCCTCCGTACATGACCGCGACCCGATCCGCGATATTGGCAACGACGCCCAGATTGTGGGTAATGAGGATAATGGAGGTTTTGATCTTTTTCTGCAGCTCCCGCATGAGATCGAGGATCTGCGCCTGAATCGTGACATCCAGCGCAGTCGTCGGCTCATCCGCGATCAGCACCTTGGGTTCGCAGGCGAGCGCGATCGCGATCACGACCCTCTGCCGCATCCCGCCCGAAAGCTGGTGCGGATACTGGCGGTATCTGGTCTCCGGATTGGAGATCCCGACGAGAGAAAGCAGGGAAAGCGCCCGCTCTCTCCGTGCCGATCCGTTCATTTCCTTCCGATGCTTCCGAAGCATCTCCTCGATCTGCCTTCCGATCCGCATCGTCGGATTCAGAGAGCTCATCGGATCCTGGAAAATCATGGAGATCTCCCCGCCGCGAACCCTCTGCATTTCCCGCTCGGAAAGCTGCGTCAGCTCCCTGCCGTTGAACAGAATAGAGCCCTCCGTCACTCTGCCGCTCTGCGGCAGCAGCCCCATTACCCCCTTCATCGTCATGGATTTTCCGCAGCCGGACTCCCCGACCAGCGCCAGCGTCTCCTGCTCGCCCAGCGTAAGCGTCACGCCGCGGACGGCATGGACGGTTCCCTTCTGCGTCTTGATGTCGATTGTGAGATTCCTGATTTGCAGTATGTCCTTCATAGCCCCTTCCTATCTCCTCATCTGCGGATCCAGCGCGTCCCTGAGTCCGTCTCCGAGAATGCTGAAGCAGACCATAATGAGGACGATGACCAGCGCCGGGGCGATCATCACGTGCGGATAGTTCCGAAGCACCTGATAGCCGTTGTTGATCAGAACCCCGAGCGAGGCCTGCGGCTCCGCCAGCCCGATTCCGATAAAGGACAGGAACGCCTCCGTGAAGATCGCACCTGGGATCGTGAACATGACGTTAATGACGATAACGCTCACCGCATTCGGAATCAGATCATGCAGTATGATATAGGAGTCGCTGCTCCCCAGTACCCGGGAAGCAAGGACATAGTCCTGATTTTTCAGCTTCAGGATCTCCGCTCTGACCAGACGCGCCATATTCACCCAGCCCGTAATGGAGAGCGCCGCAATGATCGTGCCCACCCCCGCCGGGAAGGTCATGAGGAAGAGGATCACGATGATCAGATGGGGAATCCCCACCAGAATTTCAATGAAGCGCTGCATGACAGCATCCACCCTGCCGCCGAGCAGCGCGGAAACTGCGCCGTAGCCCACGCCGACAAGAAGATCCAGAAGTGCCGCCACCGTCGCAATCATCAGGGAGATCCGGCAGCCCATCCAGGTTCTGACGAAGAGATCCCGTCCGAACTGATCCGTCCCGAAGAAATGAGCCGGCGACATGGGCGCGTAAATGTCATCGTAGTTCGTCTCCTTGAAGCTGTACGGACTGAAAACCGGTGCCAGCAGGGCGAAAAGAAGGATCAGAATCAGAATCAAAAGGGAAAGCACTGCCGCCCGATTCTTCCGCAGGCGGCACCACGCATCCATCAGTACGCCGGATGCCGGCGCGGCGATATGCTCCCGCTCTGCCGCATCCACGCGGGCTCTGACAAAGAGCGCACGATCAAGCATTCTATCTTCCATCTCTCACTCCTCCATATCTCTGGACAGCCGTATCCGCGGATCGATCACAGAATACAGGAGATCGACGATCAGGATGACAAACATATAAAAGGCGGCGTAGAAAATCGTGATCCCCATGATCACCGGGTAATCGTTTCCCTTTATGCAGTCCACGAAGAGGCTGCCGATTCCCGGAATGCTGTATACATTCTCTACCGCAAGAGAGCCGGTCAGGAGGTTAATGACGATCGGCCCGAGTATGGTCACCACGGGAAGAATAGAGTTCCGGATCGCGTGCCGGATCAGAATCTCCCACTGGTTCAGCCCCTTCGCCCTCGCCGTGATGATATAATCCTGATTCAGTACATCCAGCATTTCCGTCCTCATGAAGCGGGCAACCTGCGCAACCGCGCTGAATGAGAGCGCGATGGTCGGAAGCACCGAGCAGCGCCAGTCCGTCCAGAAGCCGACCGGAAGGATCCCCCATTTCAGCCCGATGAAATATTGCAGCAGCGCCGCCGCGACGAAGTTCGGGACGGAAACGCCCAGCACCGCGAGAAGCATCGTGAAATAGTCGATCATGCTGTTGTGCCGCCAGGCCGCGAGGATCCCGAGCACCAGACCGACCGCGAGCCCCAGAAGCACCGCCTGCGCGCCGATCAGAAAGGAGGGTCCGAGACGTCCCGCAATGACTGCTCCCGCATTCTGATTCACATAGGTGAAGGAGGTTCCGAGATCCCCATGCAGGATATTGCCGAGATATTTCAGATACTGCACCGGCAGGGGATCGTTCAGACCGTAGAGCTTCAGGATCTGCTCCTGCTGCACCGGAGACATGATGGCGAAGCGCTCCGCGTCAAAGGGCGTTCCCGGAAGATTCTTCATCAGGAAAAACGTACAGGTGATGATGATCCACAGCGTAATGAAGATATAGAGCACACGTTTTGATATGTATTTCAGCATGGAACTCCTCTGACGTCATTCTGTGTCTGTGCCGCAGTACAGGTGCATGACGTGCCGCGGCGCAGATCCTCGCTATCGCATTCTTTTCTCACTCAAAATACGCGTACTTGAACTCCATGGGTACGCCGATCGGATGCGTAATCAGCCCCTTCACATCCGGCTTCGTCAGCGTCGCGCTGCCTCTATGGAAGATCGGCGCTACCACCGCGTCCGCAGCGCAGAGCTTCTTTTCCGCATCCAGCATATCCTGAAGACGTACCGCGTCATCCGTCTGCGCCTTCGCATCCGCAATGATTGCATTGTACTCCGCATCCTTATAATTTCCGCGGTACGGCGTACCGTTGGTCCAGAGATCCAGATAGGTCATTGCATCGTCATAATCTGCGCCCCATGCGGTAATGCCCATCTGGTAATTGTTGGCATCCATCTGCTCGCCTCTGCCCTGCATGGTCTTGGTATCGATCTCGACCCTCAGCCCGAGATTCTTCTCCAGCTCGCTCTGCACAAAGGTTGCGACCGTCTTCAGCACAGAATCGTCTCCGATCAGCACGGTCAGAGACTCCGGCGCCTTGCCGAGCTCCTCTACTGCCTTCTCATAATATTTCTTCGCTTCCTCCGGATTATAGGGAGAAACCTCTCCGTTCAGCTCCCGGAAGGTCTTCTTGCCGTCTCCCATCATACCATCCGCGATCAGTCCCGTTCCTGCTGCGGAGCCGTCTGCCAGAATGCTGCGCACGAGCGTCTGCCGGTCGATCGCAAGAGACACTGCCTTCCGCATATTCGTATTGCCGAGCACCGGATCCGTCAGATTGAACTGCAGATAGCTGGTACGGAAATCCACTGTCTTGGAAAATTCCGGACTGCTCTCATTTGCCGCAACATCAGAGGAGGTCAGCTTCACCTGCGAAAGCTCGCCTGCCTGATAGGCATTCAGCGCTGCGGAAGCATCCTTCATGACGCGGACTCTCGCATTTTCCACCTTTACATTACCGGCATCCCAATACTTCTCGTTTTTCACATAGCTCACGCCGACCGCAGGGTCGTATTCCGTGATCCGATAGGGGCCGCAGAAGAGCATATTCTCCGGACTCAGGTCAAACTTCGCGCCCTGCTGCTCGAAAAATGCTTCATTAACCGGGAAGAACATAATCATGGTGGTCAGATTCAGGAAATACGGCGTCGGATTCTTCAGCTTCACCTCCAGCGTCTTCTCATCAAGCGCACGGACGCCGACCTCCTCCGCTTTCGCCTTGCCTTCATTGTACTCGTTCCCGTTCACGATATAGTCCGTCATAATGAAGCTGTAGCCGTTCGTCGCATCCGAGCTCATCTGCTTCAGCCACGCGAAGACAAAGTCCGATGCTGTAACAGCCTCTCCGTTGCTCCACTGGATTCCATCCCGCAGATGGAAGGTATAGCTCAGCTTATCATCGGAAAGCTCATAGCTCTCGCAGAGCGCCGGCTGCGGAATATTATTCTCATCCATCCGGAACAGTCCCTCCTGCGCCTGATTCACGACGAGGAACGCCTGATTCTCCGAAGCCGCCCACGGCACCAGCGTCTTGACCTCCGCGTCTACCGCGACGCTCAGGATCTTCTCCGCAGCCGGGCTCGCTTTCTCCGTCCCCTCTTCCGCGGCGCTCCCTGTCTCAGCGCTGCCGGAGGCCGCCGGTGTACTGCCTGTCGAAGCCGTACTGCCGGTGAAGCCGCAGCCCGCGAGCGCCGATACCGTCAGCAGCGCGGAAACAGCCAATGCCAACGCTTGTTTCTTTTTCATGATACCCTCCTTGCAAATATGATTTTTGTGTATTATGTCCCAAATCAGAGGATTGCTCCTCTTATTTATAGTTATAGTGTAGGTGTTTTGATTCTTGTTGTCAATTTATTTCTATTGTTTTCTATTGTTTTGAATCGTTTTTGTACTATCTTTTGAAAAAAGCAAGCACGCATCCTATGTGCCGCTTTGTTTTCTCACATCCTGCAGCAGTTCAGGTAAGCCATTCGTAATTTGCCGAAACAGAAACGATTGCTGTAAACTTTGCAATAGAATTTCAGCGAATGGCGAATAAAGGCATCTGCCAAATAGATCTTTATGCTTGAATTATTCTCACATTATTGACATAAGTCAGAATCGGCGTTATGATGTTTTTGACATAAGTAAAATTGGAGGGAGCGTATGCCAAGACCACAGAAATGCAGGCGGATCCGCGGCTATCCGGACTTCTGGAGCTTCTCGCCGGATGACGGCGCAAACGAGGTTGTCATCCTGAGCCTGGATGAGTATGAGACGATCCGTCTTGTCGATTGGGCAGGGAAGACGCAGGAGGAGGCAGCTGCGCAGATGCAGGTCGCTCGGACGACAGTTACCGCCATTTATGACGCTGCCAGAAGGAAGCTCGCAGACGCGCTCGTGAATGGAAAGGAAATCCGTTTTTCCGGCGGCAATTACCGCTTCGACGATGCGGACGCAGCAACAGGGATATCCCCGAAAGGAAGGAATCAGATGAGAGTAGCAGTAACATATGAAAACGGAACGATATTTCAGCACTTCGGTCATACAGAGGTGTTCAAGCTCTATGACATCGAGAACGGCGCGGTGCAGAAAGAGCAGATCGTCAGCACCGAGGGGCAAGGCCACGGCGCGCTTGCCGGTTTCCTTAGGCAGGTCTCGGCGGATGTTCTGATCTGCGGCGGCATCGGCGGCGGTGCGCAGATGGCGATGCAGGAAGCGGGCATCCGGCTGTATGCCGGAATCAGCGGGAATGCGGACGAAGCGGTACGCCGGCTTCTCTCCGGCACGCTCCCCGAGAATGCTGAAGCGAACTGCTCCCATCACAGTGAAGCGCATCACTGCGGAGAACACGGCTGCGGAGAGCATAAGGGAGTTTGATGTTTCTGTTCCAGCGAATTGCTCATGGCTTACCGGAACTGTTACTTTTTTTGAGAAGGCAGTGAAAAGCGAGGAAGCATAGAGAATGTTTTGGAATAACGTGGCAGGCGTATATGACATATTCGTCAATGTCATCAACAGGAAAACGCATAGGGCACTGAAAAAAATCATAAGCGATCTGATTGAGCCAGAAGACCATGTGCTGGAATGCGCCTGCGGAACAGGGCTGCTAAGCACTGTGATTGCAGGAAAGTGCGCGTCACTTATCGCGACAGATTTTGCGCCGAGAATGCTGAAGCGTGCCGGGAAAAATTGCGCCGCTTTCAAAAATATAAGGTTTCAGCAGGCAAATATTCTGTCGCTGGATTTCCCGGACAACACCTTCGACAAGGTGGTCGCAGGGAATGTGCTCCATTTGTTGGATGAACCCCTGAAAGCACTTCACGAGCTGAACCGAGTTTGCAAGCCTGACGGAATGCTGATCCTCCCCACCTACCTGAATCGGGATCAGAAGGGTAGAGCCAGCCGCTTTTCCCGGGCCGCAGGAAAAGCAGGTGCCGCATTCAAGCGGCAGTTTGACCAGGACAGCTACCGGCAATTCTTCCTGAATGCCGGATATCCAGATGTGAAAATGCAGCTTGCTTCGGGGCGCATCCCCTGTGCCGTGGCTTTCATGACGAAGAAATAGAAATTGCAATAAATGAGACGGCACAATCCACATTTCATACGCCTGTCTCCCGCAATGATTTTTCCACACTTTACCTTGCTTTCCCGCATCGCCTGTGCTAGTATTAACGATGTTGCAGAGCGCTGCGTTTCCATACACAGCAGGATAGCGGGGCCGTCTCCCAGGGTTAAGCCACGGCTGAACCCGACGTAGGTTAAGAAGTGATAGCCTTAAAGTTCGATTCCTTCCGGAAAAGAACAAAAACGTCAGAGTAAAAAGGAATGGAATTTCATCACCAAGTGATTTGATTCATAGATATGGCAACCGTAGCCAAAGGGCCGAAAAAGCCCGGAAATACAGCATTTGTTCCCTTAGTTAAATGGATATAACAAGCGCCTCCTAAGCACTAGTTGTGGGTTCGATTCCCGCAGGGAACATCCATTTCCAGCGGTAATGACAACAAAATCATTACCGCTTTTTCATATAAATTAGGGGGAATCTCCTGTCGGAGAGAAATTCTTTCCAGCAGAGAAAGCGTCTTTTATGCGCTGATAATTATGTCTGCCATAAGCTTTCTCTCTGACTTTTACGGTGTTGTGAAACCGATGGGTGGCGTGGTGCCATATCGTTTGGAAATACAGGCCAAGGCTGCAGTCACCGGCTGTAGAAATCTGTATGAATTCCGAGGTGATGAGCGGTATCTCGAAGTGCCGGATAAAAGCAGGATCATCATTAACCTCCTTCTCTTTTCATGGTGATCTGCACTGTGATCGGTACGCCCATTACGACCTCCCCCTCTGCCAGCGAGCCGGAGGCGGAAGCAAAGGACGGGTCAAATTTTATTTTGGTCGGGAACATGTTCCAGAATGACGTCGTAGGTATGGATATGCCCGTCTGCTCGTCCGTATGCATTTCTATTTTTTTATCTCCCATCCCGATGAAGGTATTGGACGCCTGATCAAAGGTTCCCTTCAGGCACTCTTCCGGACCGGTATGTTCCATGTCAAGCGACATGCTGAAATCATCACCGATGGTCGTCATATGCTGCGCAAAACGCAGTTCCATACTTCCATCCGCATAGAGAACCACCCTCGCAGGAAACGTATCCGTTGTGCCATAGCAGTCAACCGTCGTCATGCTGTAGCTGCCTCCGACCTCATCCGTCTGCGGTGCCGCCGTCTGTCCTGCCTTTTCATCCGGCTGCGATGCCTTTGACTGCCCTTCCGCCTCTTCGGATGCTTCCTTTGGCAAAAATCCTCCCTGCGTATCTGTTTCTCCGAAATCCTGCGCATCGTCATCTGGTGTGCTGCTGTCCGCTGCCTTCTTCTCGGGGACTCTTCCGTATGTTTCATAGCCCGGGAGGAATTCGCCATCCTTCATGATCTGCACTCCATCCTTGAAAGCATTGCCTTCTCCATCCGAAGTGTAGACCCCCTCCGGCGTCGTGAAGCTTCCGCTGCCATCCGGTCTGCTGACAATCTCTATCCCCTCTTTCGAATCCGTGATAGTCGTGAGGCTTCCGCCGCCATCCGGTCTCACAGCGATCTCCAGTCCCTCCTCCGAATCCGTGAAGTCAGCGGCTATGATGTCCCCGTCCTCATTGTAGGATGCGTTCCACCGAACGGTATCCGTTTTCAGCTCTACGAGCCGGCCTTTCCCATCCGTAACCATAGTCTCGCCTGTCGTGGGATTTCTGAACGCCATAGCCTGGCTGTTTCCGTCAAACCAGAGGGTCGATCCATCTGCACTGTTCCACTGCTGTACATTCTTCTCAATTGCTGTGGGGTTCTCCTCTTTATCGCGGACAATGCTCCATTCCTGCTCATATTTGTCTCCATCCGGAGTGGCCGTGTATCCGTAAACGCTCTCTCTTGTTCCGGCAGGCATCCTGTCAGCTCCGAGGCGAGTGGTCGTTTTTCGTTCAAAGACGCTATGTGTTCCATCCGGATCCTTCATTTCTAAAGTTTCCTGCTGCCCGTCCTTGCTGTTCGGAGAGCCGGAGATGGTATAATCCAATATTCGCCCGCTCGGGGCGACTGCGACCATATGGCTCTCTTCCGCACTGTATGTAAGTGACGCGCCGTTCGGCCCCTTTATCGCGCCCTCCTCGAAATCTCCGTCCTCGTCCGCAGGGATTCTCTCATTGCTTCCGACAAAGCCTATACCGGTTCTTTCCCCTTCGGCGTCGTATTCGATCACGATGCCGTAATTCTCGTAGGTTTCAGAAGCACTCCCATCCGTATTGATACAGGTTGTGATCCCGTTCTTATCCGTATAGGAACGCCTGCCATCCTTATACTCTGTCGCAGACTCGCCGCTCGTAGTCCGCACGGTGTGATTTCCTTCGCTGTCCTTGAAATGCCGGTTTCCCCTGTAATCTACACCCTCTGCACTGCCGTCGCGGTATTCTGTCACTACACTGCCGTTGTCAAATACGGTCGTTACCTGACCATCCGGTCCCTTAAACTCCGTATACGCACCGTCCCATATATCATCCGGCACCGGAGATTCCTCCCCCTCTGCCGGCACCTCCGAATCGTCAGACAACAGCAGCGCGGATTCCTCCCTCTCCCCATCGGTCGTGGGAGCTTCTGCATGGACAGGCTGCACCGTCAAAGCCATGGCAAGCAGAACACTCCAGAACACGGTAACTGTTTTTCTCATTTCCCCTCACCTCCTGTCCGGGAGCCAAATATTTTGTCCAGCTTTTCCAGCTCCTCCTGCGCCTGCATAGGAGGGATCTTCTCCTTCTCTTTTTCTATCAGATCTGCACCGATACCCTTCGGAAGCAGAGAATAGACCGCTTCCGCCGCCTGGTAGTTGCCTGCTTTCTCCAGCCTTCTCGCATAATCCAGTATCGTGCCCGCTTGTTCTGCATCATAGACCTGCTCCGTTTTTCCCTTAAACGCTTCCGCTCGGAAAAAGGCAAAATACAATGCTGCACCGCTTCCCGAGACCAGCAAAACAAGCAGCAGCGCAATCATGCTGATCGTTTTCTTTCCGTTTTTTTCTTTCCGGACAGGAGCCGTCTGAACGTCACCTGACTTTGCCGCCTGTACCTCGGTAATTTGTTTTCCGCATTTGCTACAGAACTTCGCTTTCGGCGTCAATGGTGCGCCGCAGTACCTACAGAATTTTGCCATTCCGCTCCTCCCTTCCATAGATCAAGACAAAGATCCGGACAATCCTTTTCCAGGGCTCCGGGCCGCCCCGTTGTATCGTGCAGCCTCCCTTTCATTTTTATTTTAACAGGATCGCTTCTGCCAATAAATCAGGCATTCCCAAATGGCCGTGCCAAATTTATGGCACAGCCAATTTTACTGTGGCCGCAGCAGGATGCCGTGCCATTTTTCAAGGTAGCCTCTGCAGCCGCTCCTTCAGCATGGTATTCCGTTTGCTGACGGTCACATTCCGCACGGCATAGCCGAGCGCCTTCTTTGTTCCGAGCAGCACGAGCACCTTCTTCGCTCTCGTAATCCCGGTATAAATGAGGTTCCGCTGCAGCATGACGTAGTGGTTCATGAGAATCGGGATTACGACGATAGGATATTCCGAGCCCTGAGATTTATGGATCGTGGCAGCATATGCAAGCACAAGCTCATCCAGCTCTGTCACGTCATAGGTTACGGAACGATCATCAAAACGAACCGTCAGTTCCCGTTTCTCCAGATCCACGGACTCGATGACGCCGATATCCCCATTGAAGACTTCTTTATCATAATTGTTGCGAATCTGCATCACCTTATCTCGGGCTTTAAAGAGATATCCGCCGCGCTTTAAGCCTTGATCGCCGGGGTTCAGTGCCTGCTGCAATGCCTGATTCAGATTTGCTGCACCGACCACGCCGCGCTGCATGGGAGTCAGAACCTGAATCTCTGCGGAGGGGGTTCGGTAATAGCCGGAGAGCTTGGCAGCTACAAGCTCGGAAATGGTCTGTGCCGCTTCTTCTGCCAAAACGGCACTGTCCTCCGGATCCAGTCCCTTCTTCTGCGCCCGGGTTTCCATATCCATGAAAAAGAAATCGCTCTTCACGCCGTTGCTGATGTCGGGCATCCTGCCGCTGTTGATGCGGTGGGCATTCATGATAATCCGGCTGGTCTGCGCCTGCCGAAAGATCCGGGTGAGACGGGAAACCGGGAAGCTTCCGGAGTCGATGATGTCCCGCAGCACGTTTCCCGCGCCGACGCTGGGAAGCTGATCGGTATCACCGACCAGAATCACCGTCATTGTATCCGGAATCGCTTTCAGGAGATTGTACATCAGTATGATATCGATCATAGAGCACTCGTCCACGATCAGCACATCGCCTTCCAACGGGTTCTCTTCATTTTTCTGATACCCCTCCGACGGCTTCACCTCCAACAGCCGATGTATTGTCTTTGCTTCCATTCCGGTCACCTCGGACAAGCGCTTCGCTGCCCGGCCGGTCGGTGCAGCCAGCAGAATCTTCGCGCCGGCTTCCCGGAAGGCCGTGATGATTCCAAGCGTCGTAGTGGTCTTTCCGGTGCCCGGTCCGCCCGTCAGCACCAGAACCTTGCTCTGAACTGCCGTCAGGATCGCCTGCATCTGGATCTCATCGTATTGCATGCCTGTGCGGCGGCTGATGCGCTCGGCAAGGCCTGCAGGATTCACATGAATGCCTTCCGCATTTCCATAGATCGCGCCCAGGCGTTTTGCCGTACCGATCTCCGAGAAATAGAAGGGAGGAAGATAGATGGCCTTCTCCGGTGCGGCACCCGGCGCTGCATCTTTCGGAAGCGGAATCGGCTCCGTAATGACGTCCTCTGCACGAATCATCTCCTCCAGCGTTACGGAGAGCACATTGTCCTCCACAGCCAGAAGCTCCGCACCGGTCTTCAAGAGCATTTCCCGTGTGGCATAGCAGTGACCGTCATCCGAGAGCTTATTCAGAGTGTACAGGATGCCGCTGCGGAGACGGACGTATTTCTCATGGTCAAAGCCCATCTTTTCCGCGATGCTATCCGCCGTCTTGAAGCCGACACCCCAGATGTCATCCGCCAGGCGGTAAGGATTCTCCTGCACCACCTTGATACTGTTGTTGCCGTAGGTTTTATAAATCTTGGCGGCATGAGATGTGGAGACGTCATGGCTCTGCAAAAACAGCATGATGTTCTTGATTTCCTTCTGCTCCTGCCAGCTTTTCTTAATGCGCTCTACCCGAAGCCTGCCGATACCGGTAACTTCAAGAAGCCGGTCCGGGGCCTCTTCGATGACCTTGAGGGTATCCGCACCGAACTGCTTCACAATGCGGCCAGCGAACTTCGGTCCCACACCCCTCACCAGACCACTGCCCAGATATTTTTCGATGCCGTAGACGGTCGCCGGGAGCGTTTCCTCGAAGGTCTCCATGGAAAACTGTCTGCCGTACTTCGCGTCGATCCGCCAGCTTCCGCCGAGATACAGAACGCTCCCCACATGCACATCCGGCATGGCGCCAACCACCGTCACCAGATCCTGATATCCTTTCGCCCGGCATTTGATGACAGAGTAGCCGTTTTCTGCATTCTGATACGTGATGCGCTCCACAACGCAGCGCAGATGATTCATATGCTCTGCTGCCTCCTTCCGCAGAACTTCTTCTGTTATCGCATAATGCTCCGATTCCGTAGCAATTCAGAGGTGCCCTTCGCAATTCGCTGAAACAGAAACGATTGCTATGAAAAAATAAAAAGTATCAATTTTATTTATATTATATCATACTGTTTCTGGACTTTTTGACAGATAAAATATAGAATAAAGCAAAGAGATTCCATTTCACAGGCTTCGGTGAAAAGAGCCTGTATTTTCAATTTTTAGACTGTACCGTAGAGGCTTGCGGACAGAGTATAAGGAGGTTTCCTTGAAGAGACAGAAGAGGCGAAACAGGTTTTTTGCCTGGCTGATGACGGTTACACTTGCGGCAGGACTTATGCTGCAGAGCACGACGGCCGCGATCGCGGATGAGAAAGCGGAGGTGGTGCAGGCTGCGGCGAGGGAGCAGGCCTCTCAGCCGAAGGAGTCGGCTGCAGCGGAGCAGGGCACAGCAGCTGAAAAACAAAGCGGGGACGGGCAGGCGCAAACCACTCTTGTGCAATATACAGAGCAGACGGAACAGTCAAAAAGTACAGAATCGGAGCAGCCGACCTGTGAAAATGAGGAGAATTCCGAAAAGAAGCAGGACAGTACGGAGCAGGAGACAGCTGCAGCGGCTTTGATTGCAGAGGGCTCCGCACTTCCGGAGGCAACCCCGCTACAAACTGCGGCGGATGCTTCCACACAGGGCAATGCAGTGCCGCAGAATACAGAGCCGATCACCGGAGAAAAGACAGAGGAAGGTGTGACGCTTTCCCTTATGGCACCGGAGGGAAGCTTCCCGGAGGGGACGAGCCCGCGGATTGCTGCGCTGAACCGCACAGAAAAGGAGACGCTTTCAGAGCAGCTCTCCGAGAGGGCGGGACTTTCCGAGGCAGAGCTTTTGGGCTTTGATATCAGCTTCACTGACGCAAACGGAGAAAATGTCCAGCCGGAAAAGGATGTCAGGCTCACATTTACGCTTGCTGCCGGCTCCGCATTTCTTGCGAGAGCAAGGGAAGCGGGAGCGCTGACGCTGTATCATTTCGGCGACGCACCCGAGGAGGTCGAGACGATTCCGGTAGAGGAGGACGCGGAAAGTCTCACGCTGACAGCTTATGTATCCGCATTCTCTCCCTATGCGCTGACGGTGCCGAAGAGGCTGCCGCTGGGCGCGCCCAGGAGCGTAAATGCCGTGATCACGAAATTTGAGCTTCGGGACTGGGAGAATAAGGATCCTGTAACGGAGCTGACGATCGGAGCCGGGTTCAGCCTGAACATAGACTGGGAGGTGCCGGAGACGGTTCATACGGGGGATTTCTTCGATGTGGAGATCCCCAGGGAGGTGAATCTGACCAATGGCGCAACCATCGGAGATTTCGACCTTCTGGATAAGGATGGGCATGCCATCGCACGAGCAAGTGTGACTCGGAATAATCTATCTGCGACATCCGGCGGCGGGAATATCCATGTGGTTTTTCTTGAGGATGCGAATAATAAATATGACCTTAAGGGTAATATGCATCTGAAAGCCTACTTTAACCAGCAGGCAATCAAGGTAAATGAAACCCACAAGATTGAGCTTAAGGTGAACGGCGGCATTGTGCCGGCGGATCCTTCAACGGTGCCCTCTGTTATCGTCAAGCCGAATCCTCCGGTAAAGGATATTCTGGCGAAATGGGGAGAGAATCTGAAGGGGAATCCCGGAGTCGTGAAATGGGTCATGCGGATCAACCAGGAGGGGAAGAACCTTAAAAATGTCGTAATCAAAGATGCGCTGCAGACAAACAACGGACACTACCTCCCCCCCTCCTCCCTCCCGGAAGTGCAAACGACGGAGCAGTTCAAGCTGCAGAAGGTCGTGTACAGGGAGGATGCCTCTATAGCGAGCTGGGGAGAGGTTGTCGATATTTCCGATAAGCTTGTGCTCTCTCCGGATGGAAAATCGTTCACGCTTACGCTGGGGGATATCGGGACGCAAAGCTATATACTTATGTATCGGACGACGCTGGAGAACGGCCGGGTGCAGCAGAATAATGCTGTGCTGACAGCGGATAATGATATAGAGGTTAAAAAAAGTGCAAAGTTCAAAGCTGCAGATGCAGGCGGAAACGCGGATGGAAGTCTCGCCAGCAGGATCAAGCTGACAAAGGTCGATGCGGAGGAGCACAGTATTCCTCTCGAGGGTGCTGTATTTACCGTAACCAGGCCGGACGGGACGAGCTTCGAGCTGACCACCGGTGCAGACGGTACCGTAACCTCGGATGTGCTGCCGCAGGGAAACTATAAGGTAAAGGAGAAAACCCCTCCCTCAGGATATCATCTGAATGAGGAGGAGTTTACCCTGACGGTTTCCTCGGACGGCGGAGCGCTGCAAACCATCACCGATGAGCCGATCAAGGTTTCTGTCAAGGTGAAAAAGAGCTGGGTCGGCGCGGCATTGGATCTCGTGAGAGTGTATCTCCTTCGGAATGAGGAGCCCACCGGAGACAGCATTGAACTGAATGCCGCCGGCGGCTGGAGCGGAAGCTTCGGAAATCTGCGGAAGTATACCGCGAGCGGGAGTGAGATTCGTTATACAGTGCGGGAGGAGCCGGCAGCCGGCTATATCGGAGCTGTAACAGGAAGCATGGAGGATGGCTTCACCATCACCAATACGAAGCAGCCGGATCCGCCGAAGCCCCCGGTTCCGTCTGACCCGCCGACCCCGTCGAATATTCCGACCCCGTCGAATATCCCGACCCCGTCCGATATCCCGACCCCGTCCGATATCCCGTCAGATCATCATTCAGGCGGTGGCGGTGGCGGCGGATCGCATAAGGGAGCAAATCGCCCTGTTCCTCCGTCTGTACTGAAGCAGGAGCTTCTCGGTGCAGACAGACCGCAGGAGACAGCGGGGCCGTCGATTTCTCCTGACGTCAGGGGTGCAAGCAGGAAGATGCATACCTCGGATGCTTCACATATCCCCGCAGATTTCTTCGTCATGCTGCTGTCCGCTGTATTCCTTGCAGTGAGCCTGCTTTGGAAAAAACGATACCGTACGGACAAGGGATAGGACTTTGTATTCTGGATCTATAAAAGATATGGTATAATTCAGTACTGATCTGTTCATTTCATCCCGCCGAGCTTCCGGCGGGATTTTTCTTTTTAACATTTCACTTTACTGCTGAGCCTGAGATAAGCTAAAAAACAAACCTATCCAAAAATGCGATAGCTTCCCTGTCCGCAATGCGAAAGCCGCGAAGCAGCTACAGCCTCTATCGAAACGGGTGGATTCCATTGTCATATCATGGTATTGTATAAGTAAGCTGCATGAGGAAAGCTTCTGTGACATCAAGCAGCCTGCGCGTCATTTCCGGTAAGAGGAGAAGTGAGATGAACAGATACTTAAAATGGAAAAGCATATTGATAGCAGGCGCAGTGGTCATGAGCTTTTCAGGCTTATCCGGCTGCGCGCAAAAATCAGAGAATAAGGAGAAGCACGCTCCGGCGGATTATTCCGCCGGGCAGGCTGCCGATAATAAAAAAGTGCTCCGGGATCGGTTTGAAAAAAAACGCACAGAATATGAAACTGCCGGATCTTCTGCGGCAGAGGATGCAGAATACGCTACGCTGGCCGATCCGGAAGCAGCCGACGAAGTCCTTTTGAAGGATGAGCCTGAGGAGGGAGATCTCATCAGGAATGAGACCTTTTACGCATGGGTCCCGAAAAACAGATATGGCGGATCCTGCAAAGAGGGAGATTACGCGAGTGGGCAGTTCCTCCTCTGGCTGAATCGGGTAGAGCTTTCCGAATCCGGAGAGCTTGCAGCGAGAAGCAGCATTGCCGTCCCCTATATTATAAGTAAGGACGGCAATGCGGAAAATCTGAGCATGCTCTCCGGAGGCTGTGACGGAAACAGCCCCTACGACGATGAGATATGGGAAATTACGACGGATAAAAACGGAGAAATCATAGATGCTATACCCTATTAAGAGACTCTCCCGTCATCATCCGCTGCATTGCAGAGACGAAGGGGGTTCAGCAGAATCAATCTATAAAATCCCCCTCCGGGACAGCATCCCGCAGACCTTGCCCAAAACGTATGATACGGAATATTGGGCCGGACAGCTTGCGATGAGAAAGGAGCAGGAGAAGACAATTGCTTCTGCCGGAGGAGAGCTTTTCCTTTGCAGGGGGAAGGCGCTTTCTGCGGACGAAAATCGCTCGCTCCCCTTCGGGCACGAGCGACGGTATATCACGGAAAATTATGCCTCCAACGCTCTGTCCAGCACCTCTCTGACATGCTGCTTCGCCTCATCGTACTTCTCTCCGAAGTGGCTCTCATAGAGCTTCTCCTTGTCGATAAACATGGATGGGGTCGCCCAGTAGTCATACTGCTCTGCGATCTCCGGATTGGCATGCTCTTCAATCTCGTCAAATTCTACTCCCGCGTACACCGGGTTCTCCGCGATCAGCTCCGCTCTCGCCTTGCGCGCCTGCGCGCAGTACGGACAGCCGTCGATATAAAAAAAGGTCACCTTCTTCATCTTCTTTTCCTCCTGTCTTGAAGTCCTGCTTTCCTATATCCCTTTGGCATACTATTTGTAGGGAACCGTTCAGCTAAGCCACTTGAACTGTTGTCATTGTATCATGCCCCCTGCACAATTCCAATCAGAAATTCCTTACAGCGCTGCAGCAGCTCCTGATTCAGCTCCGCAACGATATGGATGCCGTCCTCCTCGTACTTCGTGCTACGAACCCGCCCCTTCTCCCGCAGCAAATTCTCCGCGCTGCCTCTGTCATAGGGGATTCGGAGCTCCACCGTGAACCAGCCCTCCGAAAGCTTCCTTTCGATCTCCTGCAGCAGCTCCTCCATTCCGATTCCATGCTTCGAAGAAACGTAGATCCTGTCGCCGCGCAGCAGCGGAAGCTCCGCTTCCGAGAATTTCACATCCGACTTGTTCATCACATAGAGCCGCGGGATGTGTCCTGCGCCCAGCTCCCGGAGCGTCCGCTCCGTAACCTCCATGTGCATCCGGTAATTCGGATCGGAATAGTCGATCACCTGCAGGAGCAGATCCGAATACAGCGCCTCCTCCAGCGTGGAGCGAAAGGCATCCACCAGATCATGCGGCAGCCTGTTAATGAAGCCCACGGTATCCGACAGCAGGAAGTCCCGCTGCCCCTTCGGCGAGATCCGCCGCACAGTCGTATCCAGCGTCGCGAAAAGCATATTCTCTGCCAGCACCTGCTTCTCCTCCTCCACGGAGAAACAGCGCAGCAGCCGGTTCATCAGAGTGGACTTGCCGGCATTGGTATAGCCCACCAGCGCTACCAACGGAAGATCCGACTGCCGGCGCTTCTTTCGCTGCGTTTCCCGATTCCGGGCGATCTCGCGAAGCCCTCTCCGAAGCTCTGCCATCTGCTTCTCGATATGTCGGCGATCCAGCTCGATCTGCGTCTCCCCGGAGCCCCTGTTCGACATGGATCCGCCGGTGCCGCCCTGTCTGGACAGATTCTGTCTGAGCCCCACGAGACGCGGCAGCATATATTTCAGCTTCGCATAGTCAACCTGCATCCTCGCCTCCTTCGAACGCGCCCGCTCTGCGAAGATATTCAGGATCAGATTCGTTCGGTCGATCACCTCCACCTCCAGATCATGGGCGAGATTCGCGAGCTGGGAGGGACTCAGGGTATTGTTCACCACCACGAGATCCCCCTCGCAGAGGAACAGCGCCTGCCGGAGCTCTGCGACCTTGCCGGAGCCGATATAGTATGCGCTGTCCTCCCTGGGAAGATTTTGCGTGAGCTCCATGACCGGCTCTATATCACACGCTTCACAGAGCCCCCGCAGCTCCTCCATATCGACTGCAAGTCCCTCCTCTCCGGCAATGCCGGCTCCTACCAGTACTGCTCTATGCCGCTTCGTTTGACTGCACTCCAGCATTTTTCTCATTTCCTCCTCGATGCAATAAATCCGACAAAACCGAAAAGCGCCGTGCTTGCCAGAAAAACCAGCAGGATGCGAAGCGCCGTATCCGAGAAAAATCCCTCCGGCAGCATATTGATCATGCGGCTCTGTCTCGGATCGAAAAGCCAATTCCCCTGTCGGAAAAGGATCTCGTGAAAGATCGTGAAGTACCTCGTGAAGTCGTTCGCCGTCGCCGCCCCCAGCAGCAACGCAAGCAAGAGAAGCACGGCACCGGTTCGGAGGAAGCCTCCCCCGAGGATCGTGAGAGCTCTATGGTGCTCCAGAATGATCAGAAATGCGAGAATCGCCAAACAGTTCAGACAGGCAAGCGCGCGGAGCGTGATGCTTCGCAGGAAGAGCAGGCGCACATCCGCCATATGTCCCTTCTCGTTCTCATTGTAGAATTCCTGCTCCCTGCCGTTGATCTCGACCGGAACGATCAGATTCTCCCGCTCCCCTCTGAGGTAGCGCATCGTCTGTCGGATAACCTCGTCCAGCGACTCATAGGAAATCTTCTCCCCTGTCCATGCCGCCATCTCCTCCGCCACCTGATATTTTCGGAATTCCTGCTCGTAATATCCCGGCATCCAATAGCACACCGCCTCGAAGGAGCTGATCAGGAGAATGAAGAGAAGCTGAAGAGAAAACAAAACGCTCAATATTGAATAAAATATTTTTTTCATTTTTGTGCCATTCATAAATTTTAGTAGTATAATCAGTGTATCAGTCCCCTGTCAGGCGACGGAATAGACGCCGTGTTTACACGAGCGGATATTCCGGCATCTGACAGGACAACAGGGATGAAAAAAGCATATCCCCTGGACAGTATAGCTTAAAGGAGACGTCATGGCAAAGCAAAAAGAAGTCAAGACCAATGTGATGCGCCTTCTGGACAAGGCGAAAATTCCATATACGCACCGGACGTACCCTGTGGATGAATCGGATCTCAGCGGCAGCCATGCCGCGGATCGTCTGGGAGTTCCCCACGAGCTGCTCTTCAAGACGCTCGTCCTCCACGGTGATCGGAGCGGCTATCTCGTCGCGGTGATCCCGGTGGATGCGGAGATTGATCTGAAAAAGCTCGCAAAAATATCCGGCAATAAAAAGGTAGAAATGCTTCCCCTGAAGGAGCTCCTGCCGCTCACCGGCTATATCCGCGGCGGCTGCTCCCCGATCGGAATGAAGAAGAGCTTTCCGAGCTATCTGCACTGCTCGGCAGAGTCTCTTCCGCAAATCGGAGTCAGCGCAGGGCAGCGGGGAGAACAGATTTTCCTCTCTCCGCAGGATCTTTCAGATTATATTCACGGCAGCTTCGCGGATCTCATCATCGATACGCCCTGTGCCTGCTCGGAAGGCAGCGGAAAGGAAAAAACATGGAAATCAGACAGTTGAATTCATTTATCAAGATCGTCGAGCTGCAGAGCTTTTCGAAGGCGGCGGAGGCGCTCGGCTATACACAGGCCGCCGTGACGATACAGATCCGGCAGCTCGAGCAGGAGTTCAATACCCGGCTCTTCGACCGGGTCGGACGCCATGTGGAGCTGACACCGCCGGGACAGGAATTCCTGCAATATGCCAATGAGATCCTCCGAAAGGTAGACGACGTCCACATCGCGCTCGGAAATCCGATGCAGCAGGAACGGAAGCTCCGGATCGGTACGCTGGAATCTCTCCTCAGCTTTAAATTTCCTCCGATCATCAAATTTTTCTATGAAAATCACAAGGAGATCTCTCTGGAGCTTCACACCGGCTCTCCGAGAGAGCTCACAGAAATGATGGAGCATAACCAGATCGATCTCGCTTACTTTCTGGATCGGCAGATCTATGGGCAGAGCTGGGTCAAGCTGCTCGAGGAGCGGGAGCCGGTGGTCTTCGTCGCCTCTCCGGAGGCAGAGATCGCCAGACATGGTACCCTCACCCTTTCCGAGCTGGTTCGGCAGCCCTTCTTCCTGACAGAGAAGGACTCCAACTATCGTTATGCCCTCGAGCAGCGGCTCGCCGCGCAGAATATGAGCATCCGCCCCTTCTTCGAAACCGAGGACACCGAGGTCATCATCCGTCTGATCCGGGAAAACAAGGTGCTCTCTTTCCTGCCGTACTTCGCGGTCGAGGAGCCGCTCCGGAGAGGTGAGCTCGTAGAGCTTACGGTCGAGGGCTTCGATATGACGATGTACCGACAGCTCTTCTACCACAAGGACAAATGGGTCACCCGGGAAATGCAGCTGTTCATCAATTTGAAGGAGCAGGGGATGCTGTGAAGGACGCTGATAAAGATCCCACCTTCCGCACCACATTCACCCATTGTTAAACATAGATCAGTACAGGCACCTCTTGCAGCGCAGGTGGTTTGGGGAATTTGAATCCAAAAAGACACCGGCACGTTTCGTGCCGATGCCGAAAGGGAAAGCGTCAGTTATCCGACGCGTCCTCATCGAATACCGTAAAGGTAAACCGCTTCTTGATCTCCTCGTCCGAAGCGAGGTACTCGTCATAAGTCGTCAGCTTGTCGATCAGCTTCCCGTCGATGATCTCCATGATCCGGTTCGCCGTCGTCTCCACAACCTGATGATCGCGCGAAGCAAAGATAATGACGCCCGGGAAGTTCCGCAATCCGTCATTCAGTGCGGAGATCGCCTCCATATCGAGGTGGTCGGTCGGCTCGTCCAGAATGATGACATTCGCTCCGCTGATCATCAGCTTCGAGAGCATGCAGCGCACCTTCTCTCCGCCGGAGAGGACATTGACCTTCTTCACGCCGTCGTCTCCCTTGAAGAGCATCCGTCCGAGGTAGCCGCGGACATACTGGGTATCCTTGTCCGGGCTGTACTGCGTCAGCCACTCTACGATCGTATCCTCTGAGCTGAACTCCTTCGTATTGTCCTTCGGGAAGTAGGACTGGCTCGTCGTCTGACCCCACTTGTAATCGCCGGAATCCGGCTCCATTTCTCCGGAGAGGATCTGCATCAGCACCGTCTTCGCGAGCTCGTTCGGTCCAACAAGCGCGACCTTGTCCTCCCGGTTCAGGATGAAGCTGATATTGTCCAGCACCTTCACGCCGTTGATGCTCTTCGTGAGATTTCTGACCTCCAGCACATCGTTTCCGATCTCCCGGAAGGGCTTGAACTGGATGTACGGATACTGCCGGGAGGAGGGCTTGATGTCCTCCAGCTCAATCTTCTCCAGCGCCCGCTTACGGGAGGTTGCCTGCTTCGACTTCGAGGCATTGGCAGAGAAACGCTGGATAAACTCCTGCAGCTCCTTGATCTTCTCCTCCTTCTTTCGATTCGCCTCCTTCTGCTGCCGGACGATCAGCTGAGAGGATTCGAACCAGAAGTCATAGTTTCCGGCAAAGAGGGAAATCTTGCCGTAATCGATGTCTGCGATATTTGTACATACCTTGTTCAGGAAGTAGCGGTCATGGGATACGACAATGACGGTATTTTCGAAGTTAATCAGGAAGTCCTCCAGCCACTCGATCGAATTCAGATCCAGATGGTTGGTCGGCTCGTCCAGGAGGAGGATATCCGGGTTTCCGAACAGCGCCTTCGCGAGAAGCACCTTAACCTTCTCCGCGCCCTTCAGCTCGCTCATCTCTTTATGATGCAGCTCTGTCGCGATCCCCAGCCCGTTCAGCATGGTTTCTGCATCTGCCTCGGCGTTCCAGCCGTCCATCTGCGCGAACTCCGCCTCGAGATCTGCCGCGCGGATCCCGTCCTCATCCGAGAAATCCGGCTTCGCGTAGAGCGCATCCTTCTCCTTCATGATCTCATAGAGCCGTTGATTCCCCATGATTACCGTATCGATGACGCTGTAGCGGTCATACTTGAACTGATCCTGCTCCAGCACAGAAAGCCGCTGCCCCGGCGTCTTCACGATTTCACCGGAGCTCGGCTCCAGCGCACCGGAGAGAATCTTCAGGAAGGTAGACTTTCCTGCACCGTTCGCGCCGATCACGCCATAGCAGTTTCCCTCGGTAAACTTAATGTTTACTTCCTCGAAAAGCGCCTTCTTCCCCACTCTGTAGGTAACATTACTTGCTGCAATCATCCCAATCTTCCTTTCCCTGAAAATACGCGCTCCCTCACCCCGCGGAGAAGCTGCTCCATACGAACGAGAGAGGCAGCAGCCGCTGCCTCTCTCGCTGTCTCAGCCTCGCACATTATAGCGGAAAACCTCGGGAATTGCAAGGCTATTCCCTCCCGCCGGAGCCGGGAAGCCCTGACTATGCCGCACCGCTTACTTGGATCTCACAAAAACCTTCCCGTTCGCCGCCGGAACATGCCCTGCGCCGACGAAGAAGATCAGCGTGAGCAGCGTCACGATATAGGGGATCATGGAAAGCAAATCCGGGGAGATGGCATTGGAGCCGCCGAGCAGCGCCTTCAGCCCGTTGCATAGCCCGAAGATCAGACAGCCCACCAGTGTCCCCTGCGGCGTAAACTTTCCGAAGATCACCGCCGCGATGGCGATAAAGCCCTGCCCGACAATGACCGCCGGACGAAACTGAGATACCGTCGCGAGTGTCACGAACGCGCCGCCCAGCCCGGAGAGAAAGCCGGAGAGGATGACGCAGGCATAACGCACACGATACACATTGATTCCCAGCGTCTCACACGCCTCCGGATGCTCCCCCGCAGCACGCAGCCGCATACCGAAGCGAGTCCTGAAGAATACAAACCAGAGCAGCGCCACCACCGCGAAGCTCAGATACGCCACCGGATAGGTGGAAATGACATTGTAGCCAAAGGAGCCCGCCGGAAACCTGCCGACGAACATCTTCGGAAGCTTCGACGCGGTATCCAGCGCCGGCGTATCAGAGGAGTTCGCGAAGATCGCCTTGCAGAGGAAAATCGCGAAGCCCGGTCCGATGAAGTTGATCGCGGTTCCGGCTATAGTCTGATCCGCATGGAGGCTGATGCAGACCACGGCGTGGATCACGCCGAGCAGCGCGCCGGCGAGTCCGCCGGCGAGAAAGCCGATCCAGCCGTTCCCCGTAAAGTAAGCGACCGCCGCGCCCACGAAGGCGCCCAGCGTCATCATTCCCTCGATGCCGATATTGATGACGCCCGAGCGCTCCGAGAAGCAGGAGCCGAGTCCCGCGAGGAGGAGCGGCGGCGTCGCGATCAGCATCGCATTGATCAGCAATCCGAGATATATCATCATTTTTTCCCTCCATTCTTCGCAAAAGCCCTAAGCAGCAGCATCTTGAATACCGGCGCGATGGCGATGAAAATGACGATCGTCCCCATGATGATATTCACGACCTCGGTCGGTACGTTTACGACGGTCAGCTTATTGCCGCCGTACTTCATCGCGCCGTAAAAGAGTCCCGAGAAAATACAGCCGATCGGATTGGTCGAGCCAATCAGCGCGACCGTGATTCCCTGAAAGCCATAGCCCTCCTGCGCCGCGTACTGCGCGACACGGTTGGACATCCCAAGGATCTGTACCGCCCCGCCGAGCGCCGCGAGCACGCCGGAGAGCGACATGGACAGCATGAAAACCCGGTTGGAACTGATGCCCGCATACTCCGCCGCCGTTCTGGAGAAGCCCACCGCACGGAGCTGATAGCCGAAGGTGGTCTTCGTCATCACGAACCACATCACGACCGCAGCGAGGAGCGCCAGCACGACGCCCCAGTGGAGATCTGTGCAGCCGGTCAGCTTCACAGCAGCTGCCGGCATACGGATCACGGCTGACTCGAGGATATTCTTCGACGCCTCTGCGCCCTGCTCGGTGTGGATCGCCTTCCGGTTCACGATATAGTTCGACAGATAGAAAGCAAGCCAGTTGAACATGATATAGGAGAGCACCTCATTGATCCCCTTCTTCACCTTCAGAAATCCGACCACTGCGCCCCAGAGCGCTCCTGCGGCAGCCGCCGCAAGGAGACAGACCAGCGCATGCAGAACCGGCGGCATCGGAAAGAGCAGTCCCACTACCGCAGCGGTAATCGCCCCCATGACGTACTGCCCCTCCGCGCCGATGTTGAAGACGCCTGTCCGGAAGGAGAAGGCGACGGAGAGCCCCGTGAAAATCAGCGGGGCCGCATAGACGACGCTGTAAACCATGAACTTCGGCTTGCTGAACACGCCGCTCAGCAGCTTTCCGTACGCCACCGCCGGACTGACGCCAATCACGCTGAGCAGCAGCGCGCCGATGAGGAAGCCGATCACGATGGAGATCAAAGTATACAGCATCGAGCTGTTCAAAATCTTCTGTTTCATTCTGTCCTACCCTCCTGCCGATTCTTTTTTCCGCCTGCCATCATCAGACCGAGCTGATACTCGTCCGCCTCCCTGCCGGAAAGCTCGCCGACGATCTGCCCGCCGAAAATAACGCCGATCCGATCGGAAAGCCCCATAATCTCGTCGAGCTCGAAGGAAACGAGCAGAATCGCCCTCCCCTTATTTCTCTGCTCCACCAGATACTTGTGTACAAATTCGATTGCACCGACATCAAGTCCTCTGGTCGGGTTGAAGGCGATCAGCAGCTCCTTGTCATTCGTGACCTCCCGGGCAATGATGACCTTCTGCTGATTTCCGCCGGAAAGCTGCCCCGCGAGGCGCTCCTCGCAGCCGGTCGGGCGGATATCGAACTTCTCGATCAGCTCCGTCGCATGCTCCCGCATTTTCCGCTTGTTCAGGATACCGTGCCGGGAATACGGCTCCTGTCCGAAGTTCTGCAGGATCAGATTCTCAGAGACCGAGAAGTCCAGCACCAGTCCATGCTTCTGCCGATCCTCCGGAATGCTGGAGATCCCCCGCTCGAAGATATAGCGCGGCGTTCGGTTTACCACGTCCTCTCCGCCCATTTTCACGCTTCCCTCGGTCGCTTTGCCGAGTCCGGTCAGAATCTCGACGAGCTGGGACTGCCCGTTTCCGTCAATGCCGGCAAGTCCCAGAATCTCCCCCGCATGCACCTCCAGATTCAGCCCCTTCAGTACCTCCACGCCACGGTAGTCTCGTGCGCGGAGATCCCGTACCTCAAGCACCAGCTCTCCCGCCTCCTGCTGCTTCTTCTCGACACGGGAATTGACCTGCCGCCCTACCATCATTGCTGCCAGCTCGTCCTCAGAGCAGTCCTCCACCCGCACGGTGTCGATATACCTGCCTCTCCGGATGATCGTGCAGTGATCCGAGCAGGTCTTGATTTCCCGAAGCTTATGGGTAATGATAAGGATCGATTTGCCCGCCGCTGTCAGATTGCGGATGATCTCCATCAGCTCATCGATCTCCTGCGGCGTCAGCGACGCCGTCGGCTCGTCCAGAATCAGGATATCCGCGCCGCGGTAGAGCACCTTCAGAATCTCTACCCTCTGCTGCATCCCGACGCTGATATCCTCGACCCGCGCATCCGGATCAACCCGCAGGTTATACTTATCCGACAGCTCCAGGATCCTCTGCCGCGCCGTCCCGAGATCAACCCGCAGGCCCTTCATCGGCTCTGCACCGAGTACGATATTCTCCGTCACAGTGAAGGGCTGCACGAGCATGAAGTGCTGATGCACCATCCCGATTCCGAGCTCGATCGCCTTCTCCGGATTGTCGATGCTGACCGGCTGCCCGTTCACGAGGATCTGTCCCTCCGTCGGACGGTACATCCCGTAGAGCACATTCATCAGTGTGGACTTTCCCGCACCGTTCTCCCCAAGGATCGCGAGCACCTCCCCCTTGTGCAGCTTCAGGTTGATGTGATCGTTCGCGACGAAATCGCCGAACTTCTTCACGATTTCGCGCATCTCGATGACGATCTGCCCTTCGTCCATATTGCTTTGTTTCATGGCTTTCCTCCATTAAACCCCATGCCAAAAACCTCGGCACCACCAATCGCATACTGTATATCCTAAAAGACACTCCGGATTCCGCCCTGCCCTAAGTGTCTTCGATATTTCAAATCAGCACGATATCCTCCATGCCCTCCTGCCGCGCAATGCCGGCGAGTCTCTGCAGCGTCTCCGCGTCCGGACTCCGATAAACCCTGTATTCCTCCCGGACGCCCATCGGACGGTATGCGATGATCTTGTAGCGGATCGGCTGCTTCGCAAGATACGGCAGGAGCGCCCGCGCTGTCTCCCGTACCGTCTCCTCCGCATCGAAAAGCCCCGGAACCACTACGGTACGCACCTCTGTGAGCTTCCCCTGCCCCGCGAGATACCGCATATTTTTCTTCACCGCCTCATTCCCCACATAGGCAGCCCGGAAATGATCCCCCCCTGACCATGCCTTGACATCCAGCATGACGCCGTCGATATACGGAAGCAGCCCCGCCGAATCCTCCGAAAAATCATAGCTCCCATTGGAATCCAGCAGATACGAAAGCCCATCGGAGAGGCAGAGTCTGCCAAGCTCACGAAGAAACACCGGATAGAGGGTGCATTCTCCGCCGGAGACCGTGACCCCGCGAATAAACGGGACATTTTTTTGCACCTCGGCATAAACCTCTGCCGGCTCCATCCAGCGGATACGGGGACTCGCATTGTGTCGGCAGACCCTGATGCAGTGATCGCAGCCGATACAGCGCGAGAGCTCGAAGCGCACCCGATTCTTCCGTCCGCCGTTCTCCCCCGAAGCTGGCGCGAAGGAGAGCGCGCCGCTCGGGCAGCCCGCCACACACTCCCCGCAGTTCTGGCAGAGCGCCCGCGTCTCCGGATTATGGCAGTAGCGGCAGTTAAAATTACAGCCCTGCAAAAATACAGAGGTCCGGTTGCCCGGACCATCCACAGAGCTGAATGGAATCAATTTATTGACAGGCGCCTTCAATTACCGCACCTTTCTTTCCAGAATATGTCCATTGTGCTTCGCCCCCATACCAAGCGCGGTCGTATCGTGCTTCACATTCTCTCCGCGCTCGAGCTTCTCAATCTCGGATTTCTTCACGAGATAGCCGGTGATACGGATCACGTCGGAATCACTGGAATAAAAGGACAGGTAGCGGAGCTTCTTCCGGAAGGAGCCCTTCACGATATCCAGCACATACTCCGGATTCCGATGCACCGTCATATCGATTGGGAAGATATCACCGGTTCCGGACGGGAAATAACGGTGGAAATGACTTAGTATATTCAGCTGATCCACCAGATTCTCCGGCTCCTCACCGATCGGAATGCGGGAGCCCGGCGTCACCGAGATATCGCTCGCGATCCCGACCTGCGCATGGAGCAGGAAATGTCCCCCCGTCGCCTCACAGTATCTGTTATAGTGCTCCTTATTAAACGCATCGATGCAGTCCATGATCCGGATCCCCAGCTCCGTCGCGATCTCATCGTGCCCGAAGCGGCCCTGCTTCCCCTCTTTTTCGAGGAGGAGGTTCACCGCGTCCGCCAGTCCTACTAGCCCGAACATGCCGGAGAATCGGTCTCTGTGAATGAAGCCCTCCTTCGCGAGGAAGCTGTTCTCGAAGAAGCCGGACTCCTCTACAAGAAAGCGGATGCGCTCATCCATATATCTCGCCTGAATGTCCATAACGTAGGGGAGCTGATTTTGCAGGAAATCCTCGCTGTCCTTCGCACGCTTCGCAATATTGCCGAGGATCAGACGGCAAAGCGTGTACGCACCGCCGCCGAGCTTCAGCCCATTATAGCAGGAGGCGATCACATAGTCCTCTCCGAACTCCGAACGGAACAGTGCATGGTTCGCGAAGCTCGGCTTCGCGCTGGCAAGTCCCGCACGGACGCAGAGCAGACCGAACTCGTCCGCTGTCTCCTCCGGAGAATACTTCATCGTCATATTCGGAACGGCATCCTTCGTGTCAGCGATCACACGGAGGATGATCCTGCCCGCCTTCGTGTCTCTCGGTCCGATATTGCCGTGGGAAAAGGAATCCAGAATCGTCCGATCCATCTGGATAAAGAACAGGCGAATCAGCTTGTAGGCGAGCGTCTCGTCGATATTCTGCACGAAGGGTTCCAGCAGCTCGTCGAGCTGTCCAACATAAACCGGAAAATTCGTGACCGAGGGCACATGCCGATAGAAAATCTCCAGTGCGTTGATCGCTTCGAAGAGATCCTTCGGCGGCTCCAGATGCAGGAATCGCGAGCCCTCTTGCATCAGCTTCGCATAGTCCGGGATGATGTACCGCGGACGCAGCGGCGCATTTCCCTCGAAGAGGTCGCAGATGCACTGTGTCTCGATCGGCTGATCCTTGAGCTCTGCAAGTCCCTCCGGGAGGGTAAGCGGCAAAAGCAGCGCATCCGCCTTGTTCGCCATCGTCGCGACCTTCTGCTCATGCGTAAGTGTCGCGGACTTCACCGTCTCCAGCATCTCCTCCCGGATTCGCTCTACATATTCCATAGAAAGCTCTTTCATTATGTCTTCCTCTCTGATCTGCCTCTGTCTTACTACCCTGTTTTTACATCTCGGCATGAAGCAAAAATTCGAATTACTCCATTGCCTTACAATTTCCCCCATCTTCACTGCTATCACGTTCAGTTATATACTATATCACAAAAAGCTCCTGTTCTCTATGAAACAGGAGCTGAAATTCAGATATTTTCTATAAATTCGAGTAAGCTTTCAGGCAAACCGCCTCGCAATCTGCCGAAGCAGAGAGGCTTTCTGCAAATCCCGGCAACACAGCGGATCAGTCGAGCTCGTAAACGTCACCGTACTTCGCCTCGAACTCCGCCTTGGTCTTCGGAACACTGATCTCACCGGAAACGATCTTTGCCTTGACCTCCTGTACCTCCTTGAGGACAGCCGGATCAATATTGTCGGTCGTCGGCGCCAGATCCACGCCCTCGTCCGCGAGAGAATAGGTCTTCACGCCTGCTGTCAGGCTGCCGTCGGCGGTAGCCTTCGCCACGTCATAAACGGCATTGTCCACTCTCTTCATCGCAGAGGTCAGGATGGTCTCCGGTGCGATGGAGCTCTGATCGGAGTCTACGCCGATCGCCCAGATCCCCGCCTCCTTCGCCGCATCGATTACGCCGAGTCCGGTGCCGCCTGCCGCATGGAAGATCACGTCCGCGCCCTGTGCGACCATGTTGTTGGCTGCGGTCTTTCCTACTGCGGTATCCGAGAAGGAATTCGCATTGTTCTGCAGCACCTTCGCATCCGGATTGGCATCCAGCACGCCCGCCGTATAGCCGTAGCCGAACTGGTTCATCAGATCCGTGCTCATGCCGAGAACGATGCCGACGGTGTTGGACTTCGTGGTCTTGCCTGCTACATAGCCTACGAGATAGGATGCCTGCGCCTGCTCGAACATCAGAGAGGTTACGTTCGCCTCATCTGCGAGAGAGGAATCGTCCACGATCGCGAACCTCTTATCCGGATTCGCCTCCGCCTCCTCCTTCAGCGCATCCGCGAGCGCATAGCCGATGCAGATGATCATGTCATAATCCTCATCCACATAGTTCTCGATATTCGGCTTGTAGTCCGCATCCGTATGGGACTCGAGATAGCTCACCTGCACCCCGAAATCCTTCTCCGCCCTCTGCAGTCCCTGCCATGCAGAGCTGTTGAAGGAACCGTCGTTTACGCCGCCGGTATCGGTGATGATGCCGATCTTGATATCTGAGGCGTCCTTGTTTGCACCTGCTCCGGCTGTACTCGTCTCTTCCTTAGCCGTCTCAGCAGTGCTCTCCGCCTGCGAAGCCGCCGCGCTCGTGCTGTTCGTCGCATTCGAAGAACCGCATGCCGCCAGAGACGCTGTCATTGCAGCCGCCATAACAGCTGCCAGAATTCTCTTCTTCATGATACTTTTCCTCCTAAAATGCCGTATCCGTCCGTATATACACGGCGGCTCCATGCCGCCTGACGGGGACTCATGCATCAATATTATAAAGAAAACTCTCCCGCAAAGCAAGCCGGAAAAGAATTTTCATGCCATTTTGTCCCTCCAACTCGTGCCTGTCACTGCCTCAGCAGCGGATTTGTGCAGAAAATGTGGACAAGCCGCCTCTCTTTCTCCGCATATTTTCGGGCTCGGCAGGAATTGTCCACATAGTTTTGCACTTTTGCACATTGCGGAATCCACAGAAGCTTTCGATTGACAAGCCATGAAAAATACGTTATGCTGTTCACTATAACACATTATCAAATTAAAGTGATATCGAGTTGTCTCGCAAAACTTATGTGCCCTGTAAAGAAGAGGCATGTGTTTGATTGCAAGGAGGGAAAGATGTCAGTCTTCCTCAATTCCCGCTACCGCTCTCTCTGCCCCTATGTCCCCGGAGAGCAGCCGAAGGATAGAAAATATCTAAAGCTGAATACGAATGAATCTCCCTTTCCGCCCGGTCCCGAGGTGCAGACGGCGCTGTCCTGCGCTGCGGCCGCAGATCTCCGTCTCTACGAGGATCCGGACAACGCTGTACTGAAAGCCGCACTGGCACAGCACTTCAAAGAGCTCGGGCTCTCCGCGGACTGCTTCTGTCCAACCGCCGGCTCCGATGAGGCGCTGGATCTCTGCTTCATGGCATTTGCCGAGGACAGCATCCAGTTTCCGGATGTGAGCTATGGCTTCTATGCCGTTCTCTCGGAGCTGCATCGGCTCGATGCCCGCGTGACGCCGGTACGGGAGGACTTCCGCATCGATCCCTCGGATTATCAGAGGAATGACCGCTGTATCGTCCTCGCCAATCCAAACGCCCCCACCGGGCTCGCCCTCGGGGAGACAGAAATCCGCGCGCTGCTCTCCCGGAATCCGGATCATGTCGTCATCATAGACGAGGCATACGTTGACTTCGGCGGGCAATCCGCGCTGCCGCTGATCCGGGAATATGAGAATCTCGTCGTCTGTCGGACCTTCTCGAAAAGCCGCTCTCTTGCGGGCGCGCGAATCGGCTTCGCCGCCGGCTCCCCTCCGCTGATACAGGATCTGGAGCGGCTCCGGAATTCCAGAAATCCCTACAATATCAGCACGCTGTCCCAGCTCATAGGGGAAGCCGCGCTGCGGGAGCCGGAATACTACACGGAAAACTGCCGGAAAATCATCGGAATTCGTGAATGGACGCTGCGAGAGCTTCGGAAGCTCGGCTTCACCGCAGCAGACAGCCTCGGCAATTTCGTTTTCGCCCGCTCCGGACAGCTTGGCGGCAGGGCACTCGCACTCGCGCTGCGGGAGAGAGGAATCCTCGTCCGGCACTTTCCGGCAGAGCGCACCCGGGACTATAACCGCATCACCATCGGGACGCAGGCAGAAATGGAGCGGCTGGTCGAGACGCTCGCACAGCTCCTCGAAGACTGCTAGGGAAACACTGATTTATTCATGACGCACGTGCCATGGGCGTGTGCCTCAAAAGGCACTCTCGTGGGACTCGGCAGCCTGAAGACAGATAAAAAGGAGGTCTCCTATGAAGACAGCACGGACGGCGGAGAAGCGCCGCAGCACGAGGGAAACCGATGTCCGGCTCTTTCTCGATCTGGACGGTGATGCAGAGAGCTCGCAAATTGAAAGCGGCATCGGCTTCCTCGATCACATGCTGGCGCTCTTCTCCTGTCACAGCGGCATCGAGCTGCGGCTAAGCTGTGACGGAGACACCGAGGTCGACGACCATCACTCCGTCGAGGATATCGGCATTGCCCTCGGACAGGCTGTACGGGAAGCACTCGGCGACAAGCGGGGCATACAGCGCTATGGAAGCTGCCTGCTCCCGATGGACGAGAGTCTGGTGCTCTGTGCACTCGACCTCTCCGGACGAGGCGGACTCCACTACGCGCTCGACCTCCCTACAGAGAAAATCGGCCGTTTTGACAGCGAGCTTATCGAGGAATTTATGAACGCCTTCGCCATGAATGCCGAAATCACCCTGCATCTCCGGCAGCTCGCGGGAAGAAATTCTCACCATATCGCGGAGGCAGGCTTCAAGGCGCTCGGCAGGGCGCTGCGGCTCGCGGTCTCTATGGACAGCCGTTTCCGGGATCGGATCCCTTCCAGCAAAGGAACGCTGTAGGAAAGCCCGGGTACGCTTCCCTCTCCGACAGCGCCGCGGCGCAGAAAGGAAACGGTATGCTTCTGGAAGAAAAACTGAATGCGCTCTTCGAAAGCTGGGGCTATCGTCGTTTCCGCCTCTCCAAGTTCGAGGCGTATGACTTCTATGCAGAGAACAGGGACTTCCTGAAGAGCTCCCAGCTTATCACCTTCACGGATCTCGACGGCACCCTCCTCGCGCTGAAGCCAGATATCACGCTGTCCATCCTGAAAAACAACGACGGCTTCGATAAGCTCTATTACCATGAGAATGTCTACCGCCCGAAGGACGGGCATTACCGGGAGATCCCGCAGGCAGGTGTCGAGTGCATCGGGACGATCTCTCTCTACGAGGAGGCAGAAATGCTGGCGCTTGCCGCCCGTACGCTCGCCCTGCTCTCGCCGGACTATATCCTCCGGATCTCCGACCTCGGGCTCCTCGACGCGCTGCTCGTGCAGGCTGCACTTTCCTCGAGGCTGCGGCGGGAGCTGCTGCGGGACATCTCTGAGAAAAACAGCAGCGCGATCGAACAGAAGCAGGCGGCGGGACTGCTGCCCGAGTGCTTTGCAACACGGCTCCGGGCGCTGATCGGCCTCTACTGCCCGCTGTCCGAGGCGCTTCCTGAGGCACTGCTCCGTGACTGTGCCCCGGAGCGCATTCCTGCGCTCCGGGCGCTCCAGCGTCTGCTGTCCGTCTTCGGCATCGCGGAGCGGGTCTATCTCGACTTCTCTCTGATCAATTCGATGGACTACTATAACGGCATCCTCTTTCAGGGCGCAGTTCCCCGAATTCCCTTCCCTGTCCTGTCCGGCGGGCGCTACGACCGTCTGTCGCGGAAAATGGGCAAGGACACCGGTGCCATAGGCTTCGCTGTCTACATGGATCTCGCCCTGAACTATCTTCCGGCAGAGAGGAAGCAGGAGGAAACGCTGCTGCTCTCCTACACGGAGGAGGATGCAGCCGAACGGCTCGCAGCAGCCGCCGGAGCATTGCGGGCACGCGGCTTCTCTGTCCGTACCGTCCCGCATGCCTCGCTCTCAGCGGCACGGCGCTTCCCCGCGTGTCGGGTTCTCAGTATAGCGGAGGCAGAAAATCTATGATAAATGTCGCGCTCCCGAAGGGTCGTCTGGGAAATCAGGTCTACGCCCTTCTCGAAAAGGCGGGCTACGAATGCCCGAAAATTCTGGAAAAGAATACACGCAGGCTGGTATTTGAAAACACAGCGCGCGGCGTGCGCTACTTCTCCGTGAAGCCGAGCGATGTGCCGATCTATGTCGAGCGCGGCGCGGCGGATGTCGGCATCGCCGGGAAGGACATCCTGCTCGAGTATCGTCCGGAGGTCTACGAGCTCCTGGATCTAAAGCTCGGGAAATGCCGGATGTGCATCTGCGGTCCGGAGGACTTCTATGATGAGCATCTCCGCACGCTCCGCGTGGCGACGAAGTTTCCGCATATCACGCGGAGCTACTACGAAGAGCGAGGGCGGGAGATCGATATTATCGAGCTCCACGGCTCAATCGAGCTCGCGCCGCTGCTCGGACTCTCCGACGTGATCTGCGACCTCGTAGAGACCGGCTCCACGCTCCGGGATAACGATCTGACAGTTCTCTCAGAGGTCGTCCCTGTCAGCGCCCGCTTCATCGCGAATAAAGTCAGCTGGCAGTTTCACCGGGAGGAGATCCTTTGCATGCGGGAAGCACTCCGAGGGGGCGCTATGGAACAGAAGTGAAGAAGCACAGACTGCCCCCGCATGTCGAAAGAACCGAAAGCTTCGATACCAGACTTTGAAGCTCCTGCAGCATGGAAATCACAGACGAACGCCACACACCGCACAAGGAGGATGCTATGATACAGATTATGAAAATGGGGAAGCTCCCCGAGGAGGAGATCCTTCGACGAGAAACGGACACAGAGGATGTCTCCGCCGCCGTGCGGGAAATCCTCTCCGAGGTACGCTCTCGCGGCGATCAGGCGCTCCGCGACTATTCCTCCCGCTTCGACGGAATCTCTCCCGCCTCCTTCCGGGTCGCTGCGGAGGAGCTCGCCGCAGCGATGCAGACAGCCGATCCGGCATTCCTCTCGGTGCTCCGCGAGGCAGCCGAAAATATCAGAGCGTACCACCGCAATCAGTGCCGGAGCAACTATCTCACGGAAGCACGGGAGGGCGTGCTCCTCGGCCAGCGCGTGCTGCCGCTCAAGACTGTCGGCATCTATGTGCCGGGCGGCACCGCCGCCTATCCCTCCACCGTGCTGATGGACGCGATACCTGCGCAGATCGCAGGCGTTTCCCGCATCGTCATGGTGACGCCGCCTGCGGGAGACGGCAGCGTTAATCCGAATATCCTCGCCGCCGCGCATATTGCGGGCGTAACGGAAATCTACAAGCTCGGCGGCGCGCAGGCAGTCGCCGCCCTCGCCTACGGCACCGAATCCGTCCCGTCGGTGGATAAGATCGTCGGCCCGGGCAACGCCTACGTCGCCGAGGCGAAGCGGCAGGTCTTCGGGCAGGTCGGCATCGATATGGTCGCCGGCCCCTCCGAGGTGCTGGTCATCGCAGATCAGCACTCCGATCCCGCATGGGTCGCTGCAGATCTCCTCTCGCAGGCGGAGCATGACCGGATGGCAAGCGCCGTACTGATCACGGACACCCCTTCGCTCGCAGCGGCGGTACAGGCGGAGCTGGAACGGCAGCTCCCGCTGCTCCGGCGAGAGGAAATCGCCCGTGCCTCCATTGACCGAAACGGCAGAATCCTCCTCGTCTCCGAGCTTCGGGAGGGAATTGCGCTCGCGAACCGCCTCGCGCCGGAGCACCTCGAGCTCTGCGTGGAGAATCCCTTCGACTATCTGCCGAAGATACGGAACGCAGGCTCGGTCTTTCTCGGCAGGTACAGCCCGGAGCCGGTGGGCGACTACTTCGCCGGTCCGAACCATACTCTCCCGACCAGCGGAACCGCGCGCTTCGCCTCTCCGCTCTCAGTGGATGACTTCGTGAAGAAAATGCAGTTCAGCTACTATACCGAGGATGCGCTCCGGCGGGAGCACCGGAAGGTCAGCCTCTTTGCAAGGCAGGAGGGACTCACAGCGCATGGGAGGGCGGTGGATATCCGTTTCGAAAAGCTATGATCGCGATTCTCGATTACGGCGTGGGAAATCTCTTCTCCCTCCGCTCCTCTCTGTCCGCCATCGGCGCGGACAGCATCGTCACCCGGAAGCCTGCAGAGATCGCCGCCGCGGAGCGTCTGATCCTGCCGGGGGTCGGCGCCTTCGGCGACGCGGCGGCGAAGCTCCGGGGAAGCGGGCTCTTCTCGCTCATCAGAGAACAGGCGGCAGGCGGCAAGCCACTGCTCGGGATCTGTGTCGGAATGCAGCTTCTCTTCGAGCGTGGGCTTGAGTTCGGAGAGCATGAGGGGCTTGCCCTGCTTCATGGCTCCGTCGAATCGATTCCGAGCCGCTGGCAGTCGGACACCCGGCTCGCGCTCCCGCACATGGGCTGGAATGTGCTTCATTTTCTCCCGGAAATCCCGCCGTCTCCGCTCTTCCGGGGAATCCCGGACGGCGCCCGGGTCTACTTCGTCCACTCCTATGCAGCGTTTGACTGCGCAGACAGTGTGATCGCGGAGACAGACTACGGCATCCCGCTCACTGCCGCGGTACAGCGGGGGAATCTCTATGCGACCCAGTTCCACCCGGAGAAGAGCGGGGAGCTCGGTCTCCGGATTCTTAGAAATTTCACGGAGGTACAGCCATGATCCTGCTGCCCGCAATCGATCTCTATGAGGGAAAGGCAGTCCGCCTCTACAAGGGGGACTATGAGAAGATGACAATCTGCTCCGACGCGCCCGCGGAAAAAGCGGCGAAGCTTGCGGCAGCGGGCGCGGAATGGATCCACCTCGTCGATCTGGAGGGTGCGCGGGACGGTACGACGCCGAATCTTCCCATCATCCTCTCCATCCTCGAGCGCACGAGGCTCAAGGTCGAGGTCGGCGGCGGCATCCGCAGCATGGAAACGATAAGCCGCTACCTTGCCGCCGGTGTTTCCCGGGTCATCCTCGGGACCAGAGCCGTTGAGGAGCCTGCCTTTCTCCGGCAGGCAGTTTCCCGCTACGGGGCACAGATCGCCGTCGGTGCGGATGCAAGAAACGGCAGGCTCGCGACGCATGGCTGGAAGCAGGACAGCACAGTCGAAATCACGGACTACATCCGGGAGCTCCGCGCTCTCGGCGTCCGTACCGTCATTGCCACCGATATCACACGGGACGGCGCGATGCAGGGCGCGAATCTCACCCTCTACCGGACGCTGTCCGAGATCAGAGGGATCGACATCATTGCCAGCGGCGGCGTCTCCTCTCTCGCAGATCTCCGCGCACTGCGGGAGCTCGGTCTCTGTGGTGCGATCCTCGGAAAAGCGATGTACCTCGGCGCAGTCGACCTCCGGGAGGCGATCGCGCTCACAAAGGAAGAGGAGCCTTCCCGCTCCGGTCAGGATATGCTATGATCAGCAAAAGAATCATTCCCTGTCTCGATATCCGGGACGGAAGAGTCGTAAAGGGCATTAACTTCGAAGGAATTCGCGACGTAGAGGATCCTGTGACACTCGCGGAATACTATTCCGCCTCCGGTGCCGATGAGCTCGTTTTCTATGACATCACCGCGTCCAGCGAGGGGAGAGATCTCCTTCCCGACGTACTCCGCGCAGTCGCCTCGCGCGTCTTCATTCCCCTCACCGTCGGCGGCGGCATCCGAAGCCTCGCAGACTTCGACCGTGTACTGAAATGCGGGGCGGACAAGGTCAGCGTAAACTCCGGCGCGATGCAGAACCCGGATCTCATTTCGGACGCGGCAAGAAAGTACGGCAGGCAGTGCGTCGTACTCTCCGTCGATGTCCGACGCGTCGGCGGCGCGTTCCATGTTTTTCGATATGGCGGCCGGATCGACACCGGCATCGAGGCGCTCTCCTGGATCCGAGCCGGCGTACAGCAGGGCGCAGGGGAGCTGGTCATCAACTCCATCGATACGGACGGCGTCCGGCAGGGCTTCGATCTGGAGCTCCTCCGTGCAGTACAGGCACAGGTCGATGTCCCCGTCATCGCGAGCGGCGGCGCGGGAAGCGCCACGGACTTCGTCACGCTCTTCCGGGAGCTTCCGGAGATCAGCGCCGGGCTCGCCGCCTCCATCTTCCATTTCCGGGAGGTAGAGATTCAGACGTTGAAAATGCAGCTTCGGCAGGAAGGGATATCGGTGAGATTATGATTCGTGCTGAGGACATCCGATGGGATGCACAGGGGCTATGCCCCTGTATCGTACAGGATTATGATACCGGACGGGTGCTGACGCTCGCCTACATGAATCGAGAGAGCTTCGAGCGCTCCAAATTGCACGGGCTGTGCTGCTTTTTCAGCCGGAGCCGACAGAAGCTATGGCTGAAGGGGGAGCAAAGCGGCAATTACCAGCATATCGTCACCATGGAGGCGGACTGCGATGCGGATGCGATCCTGCTCCGCGTACGAAAGGACGGCCCTGCCTGTCATCTGGGAACAGACAGCTGCTTCGATACAACACTCCGGATCGACTTTCCTAAGCCCGATGCGAAAGGAGAATAAACCGATGGCAGAGCTTATGGACGTATATGACGAAAACCGCCACCTGACCGGACTCCGGCTGGAGCGTGCGGCATTTCTCCGCGAGGGGCAGTTCCTGCTCTATGTACTCGCCATCCTTGAGAACCCCGAGGGCAGGCTCCTGATTACCCGCCGCGCGCCGAATAAACGCTGGGCGGCGGGCTCCTGGGAGATCCCGGGCGGCGGCGCGCAGGCAGGCGAGAGCTCGTTTCAGGCGGTCTGCCGCGAGGTACGGGAGGAAACCGGACTCGATATCCCTCGCCTCGCCGGAGCAGAGCGCTTCGCCCCCATTGACTCCTATCGGAATGTCGACCTCGCACGCGGCGACAACTACTTCGTCGATATCTATCACTTCCGCCTGCCCTTCTCGGAAAGAGACATCCGGATCGATCTCCGGGAGAGCACCGACCGAAAATGCGTGACGCTCCGCGAGCTCGCGGAGATCGAAGCAAGAGACGGCTTTCTGCACTACCGGAGGATTACAGAGGCGCTGAAAAAGGAAGCCGGAGCGATCTCCGGCATTGTATAGGTGAAATCTTGAACGCGCCGCCTTGATAATGAATTTTTCTCTCTTCACATCTCCTGTTTTTGAATAAAATGTATGTTCACAGCATCCCCTGATACCGTCCGAGGAAGCTTCGCATCCGCTCGTTTTCCGAGCTGAAAACCTCCGCCGGACTGCCCTCGCAGACGATCACGCCGTCGGACATGAAGATCACTCTGTCGGAGATATCCCGCGCGAAGGTCATCTCGTGAGTGACGATCCCCATCGCGATATGAAGCTCCTTCAGCGAACGGATCACATTCAGCACCTCTCCGGTGAGCTCCGGATCCAGCGCCGAGGTCGGCTCGTCGAAGAAGAGCACCTTCGGATTCAGCGCCAGCGCCCGCGCGATCGCGACGCGCTGCTGCTGCCCGCCGGAGAGCTGGCAGGGGTAGGCACCCGCCTTTTCCGCGAGCCCCATCCTGCGAAGCAGCTCCATCCCGCGCGCCTCCGCCTCTGTTCTTTCGACGCGTTTCACATGGATCAGGGCATCTGTCACATTGCGAAGCACCGTCCAATGCGGGAAGAGATGAAAATTCTGGAAAACCAGCCCGTAAATCGAGCGTACCTGCCCGAACGTTTTTTTGTCCCGGTATATCGCATTCCCTGCCGCATCATTCTCACAGACCACAGTATCCTCATAGCGGAGACTCCCGCCGTCCATCCGCTCCAGCAGCGTCGCGCAGCGGAGCAGGGTCGACTTCCCCGATCCGGAGGGGCCGATGATCGAGACGATCTCTCCCTCGCCGACGGACAGGCTGATATCCCGAAGCACCTCCAGCTCCCCAAAGGTCTTCCTCACATTTTTCATCGTCAGCAGCTTCATGCCTCTCCGTTCCTCCTAGCTATAGTAATCCAGCCGCTTCTCCGCACGCTCCATCGCGTATGCCACGATGAAATTGAAGATGTAATAGAAAACGCCCGCGGCGATCAGCGGCGTCATCGAGGTCTGGCTGGAGGCGAGCGCCTTCGCCGTCGTAAACATTTCCATCACGGAGATCGAGAACGCCAGCGAGGTATCCTTCACAAGGGTAATGACCTCATTGGTGACAGACGGCAGGATGCGCTTCCAGACCTGCGGCAGGATAATGCGGAGGAAGCTCGATGCACGGCTGTAGCCGAGGATCTCCGCCGCCTCGTACTGTCCGGCGGGCATGGACTGGATGCCCGAGCGATAGATCTCCGCGAAATACGCCGCATAGTTGATGACGAAGCCGATATAGACCGCACTGTTCCGGTACTCCGGACTCAATCGGATCTTCAGGAGATAATACGGTCCGTAATAGACGACAAAAAGCTGCAGCATAAGCGGCGTGCCTCTCATAATCGAGATGTACAGCTTCGTTATGCTGCGTAAAATGCGGTTTTTGCTCATCCGCCCGAACGAGATCAGCAGTCCGAGCGGAAGAGAAAAGAGCAGTGTAATGAAGAAGATCTGCAGGCTGACCCGCATTCCTCCGAGGAGGCTCCACAGGATCTGAGAAAGTGTCATGGCCGTTCCTTATTTCAGTGTGAATACCGCAGCATCTCCGAACCATTCCTTGGAGATATCCTCCACGATGCCGTCCGCCTTCATTTCGAGAAGCGCCTCCTTCACCGCGGCGGCAAGGGCATCCTCCCCCTTCTTGAAGCCGATGCCGTACTCCTCGGCAGAGAGCTTCTCGTCGAGAATCCGCATATTCTTTCCGGAGGAGGTGATCTGATAGCCCGCTACGACAGAGTCCATGCATACCGCGTCCGCCGCGCCCGACTCGAGATCCATCAGCGCGGTATTGTAGTCCGCGACCTCCGTCAGCGTCCCGAAGCTTCCCCTGAGTGCTGCATTCGCTTCCTCGTTCAATGCAGCGAGCCCAGAGGAATCCTTCTGTACCTCGACCGCCTTCCCTGCAAGGTCTGCGAGCGTCTTGATCTCCGCGTCCGCATTGACCACGAAGACCTGATTGTTCGCCATATACGGGCCAACCCAGCTGTAGGCATCCTCTCTGCCCTGCATCGTGAAGCCGTTCCAGATGCAGTCAATGTTGCCGGACTCCAGCTCCATATCCTTCGCATCCCAGTTGATCGGCTGTGCGACGAACTCCAGCCCGAGCCGCTTCGCGACCTCTGATGCCAACGCAAGGTCGTATCCGGTGTACTGTCCGTCTGCTCCCACGAAGCCCATCGGCGGAAACTCCTGGTCGAAGCCTACGGTGAACTTCCCGGACGCGGTCTGCACCGCGCTCCCGGAAGCCTCCTTTTCCGTTTCCGCTGCACTGCCGCTCTCCGCCCCGCCCGCCGTCTCCGCAGAGGCTTCGGTACCCGCGGCGCCGGAGGTGCCGCACGCCGTCAGCGCCAGTGTCATCAGCATCGTTCCCATGAAGATAAGTCCGCTCTTTTTCATAATTCCTCCTCTGCTTCCCGTTTTCCTTCATTGTTTGCTTTTATGATTTATCACTTTATCATAGTAAAGTCACGCTGTCAAGAAGAAAAATCAAAATCAGCGGCAGGAAAACCTGCCGCTCTGAGATTCTGCGCCATCCGGTAAACACAGTTCACTGTTGCCGCTCTTCTATTATCGTTCCTGAATACGATCAGTCCGGAGCCCCCAGTTCAATCTTCGGATTCTTCTCACCGATCCGCCGCATAATTTCATGCAGATTGTCGAGAGTCGCCTCGCTCTTCTTTTTGGAGAAGGTCGTAAACTTCTCTCGCGCACAATTGATCTGCTTTCCATCCGTGAGGCGGATAATCAGATTCGCGCCATCCTTCATTCCATTTGTATAGTGCTTCACGACAAATACCCGACTGATTTCCGAATAGCTCACCGCCTTGAAGCCGTCCTCCATATGGATGAGATGATTCGGCGTAAGATACATCTTTTCCGTCGGATAGTAAGCCGTCGCCGGATCGTCCATCTCCTTCTGATACTGCTGCCGCTCTACATCTCCCAAAGCGTCATAGCTTCCCGCTCTTCTCCGCCCCGTCACGAAGAGATACAGCCCTCCGAGCAGCATGATCGCTCCGGCGCCGAAGACATACTTGTAAGGCGCCTTCCCGAGAAAGCCCGTAAGCCCGGCAGAACGCGTATCAAGCACAACTGCTCCGAAATACTGCTGGAAGTTATCATAGTCCAGCTCCAGCTCACTGTCATTTTCTTCAAAAACCTCTATCGTATACCGGATAACCTCTCCCGGGATCTCCTCGGTGAAGCCCTCCAGACGAACCTTCTGCCCATTGTCCAGCTGCTGCTCGATCTGATCCAGATGCTTATCCCGTACTACCGCGAGGAACATATACTTGTCCTCGGTCGTGAATACCACATAGTCCGAGTGCTTGCTCGACGCAGTCACGCCATAATAGTCCGTAACATCGATCGCGCTGTATATTCCTGCCGCTTCTCCCACGCCGGTGGAGAAGCCGTCCTCCAGATCCGCCGGCGCCCTCATCGTCTTCATCCCGGTATATCCAAAAAACGCCAGCGCTGCAATCCCTGCAATACACAGCAGAGCACCCAGAATACTCCTTCGCTTTCCCGCCCTGTACTGTGAATCAAATCCCACTTTCTTTGCCATACTTCCCCCATCTTTTCCTTTTTCTCATTACTGCATAACTGCCCATCTATTTTACGCCCTGCGCCAAAGAACAAAAACAAAAAGTTTTTAATACTCCTATAAAAATCGGGCAGAACCGTTCTGCTGCTCTGCCCGAAGCCATGCCTTCTCTCAGCCTGCCGCGCTTTCCGCTGCGCTGCTCTCCGGCGCCTTCTCCTCGATCTTTACCCTGACATTAGACTCGATATAGTCCATGACTGCGCCGTTGACCGCCTCATTCTCCACGGCCTCCTGTCCGAACTGATCGATCAGCTCCTGCTTATTGTAGCTTCTGCCGCTCATTCTGGAGATATCCGAGAGCAGGTCGTCCATCAGTGCGTCGTTCAGACTGATGCTCTGCTCCGCAGCGAGCTTGTGCAGAACGAAGTACTGCTTCGCATACTCTGCGCCCTCCGACTCCATCTCTTCCTTGAAGCTCTCCACCGTCATGCCGTACATATTGATCATGGAGGCGAGGTCGAAGCCGTAGCCCTTCATCTGCTGGATCTGTGCATTCAGGACATAGGCAGTTCCGTACTCCTTCATAGCATCGGAAAGCTCGATCGAAGCCGCGTCCACGATCTTCATCAGAGCGTCCTGCTGGATACCGGAATGATAGCTGTAGGAATGGTTATAAGCGAGCTGCTCCCGGGTTTTCTGCCGAAGCTCTTCCACCGTCTCCGCGTCGATTTCCGCATTGTCCTTCACCCACTCGTCCGTAAGCGCCGGCACACGCTTGACCGCGTTCACGGTAACCTCGAACTCCGCCGGCTTTCCGGCGAGCTCCGCCTTTCCATAGTCCTCCGGGAAGGTCACCTTAACGGTCACCTTATCGCCCTTTCTCCTCCCGAAAAGCTGCCCCTCGAAGCCGTCGATGAAGCTGCCGGAGCCGAGCTTCAGATCATAACCGCTCGCCGTCCCGCCGTCGAAGGCAACGCCGTCTATCGTCCCCACATAGTCGATATTGACGGTATCTCCCTCCACGCTGTCCCCCGGAACCTCCACGAGCTTCGCGGAAAGCAGCGCCTGTATCTGATTGTCGACCTCCTCGTCTGTCACTTCCTCCTCCGGGCTGCTGATCACCTCGATACTGCTAAGCTCTGGAAGCGTGATCGTCCCCATTTCAGAGAGCGCCGGTGCCGCAGGCACCGTCATTTCCTCCAGTGCCTTCAGCTCCGGATCGTCCGCGGAAACCTGCCCCGCCGACTGTGCTTCGCTGCTCTCCTGTGCGCTGCTCGTCTCCGTATTGCTCTTCTTCCCGCAGGCGCCTGCCAGCATTACGACAGTAAGTCCCGCAAAAAGCAGCAGTAAGCTTCTTTTCTTCATCCTCTTCTCCTTATTTCTATTTCTTTCTGTGCTTTCATTTTCACAGAAACGAACGGAGCTCGCCGCCCGTCCGCCGCGAAAATGAGAAAAAGGGAGTGGAAAGCCCGCTCCCTCCGTTCCTCAACGATTGAATGCCTTGAAGGCAAGGTAGGTATGATATACGTCGAGCTTCGCAGTGATCTCCAGCGGCGCATGCATCGCCAGCACCGGTACGCCCAGATCGACGGTATCGACATTGAGATTCCCCATGAACTGCGCGATCGTCCCGCCGCCGCCCTCATCGACCTTGCCGAGCTCGCCGATCTGCCACATCACATTCGCCTCATCCATATACGCGATCACTCTCTGCATGGTTTCCGCACTGGCATCATTGGAGCCGGACTTGCCGCGGGCGCCGGTATACTTCGTAAGCACCGGGCCATGGTTTAAGTAAGAAGCATTCTGCGGCTCGAAAACATCCGGGAAGGTCGGATCGAACGCCGCATTGACATCGGCGGAGAGGCAGAGAGAATGCCGCAGCACATCGCGCACCCGCTCCCCCTCGCACTCTATGAGATCCTCCAGATAGTGCAGCAGCGCGTCACCCGCCATGCCGGTATTGCCGACGGAGCCGATCTCCTCCTTATCCGTGAGCAGGGTAACGGTCGTAAACTCCGGCTCCCTGCACTCGAGCTCTGCCATCACCGCCGTATAGGCGCAGACCTTATCATCCTGCCCATACGCACCGATCAGCGAACGATCCAGCCCGATATCCACCGCCTTCTGCGCGGGAACCATCGTCAGCTCCGCACGGAGGAAGTCCTTCTCGGTCATACCGTAACGCTCATGGAGAAGAGAAAGCACCTTGAGCTTGAACGCCGCCTTAAGCTCCGGGTCAGCGATTGGAGTCGAGCCGAGAAGGATATTCAGCTCCTCCCCCTTCAGCCCTTCCTTCAGCGGCCGCTCATTCTGCTTCGCGGAGAGATGCGGCAGCAGATCGGAGACGACAAAAACCGGATCTCCCTCCTGCTCCCCGAGCGTAAGGTCCATGAAGGAGCCGTCCGCGAGCATCACTCTTCCATGCAGTGCGAGCGGCGTGACACCCCACTGGTACTTACGGATGCCGCCGTAGTAGTGCGTCTTCAGGTAGGAAAGCTCCTCCTTCTCATAGAGGGGGTTCGGCTTGATATCCAGTCTCGGGGAATCGATATGCGCGATATTGAAGTGTACTCCCTCGGAGAAGCCCTTTCGTCCGATCGTCGTGAGGATGATATTCTTGCCGCGGTTTACGGCATAGACCTTCTCTCCCGTCCGGTACTTTTTCCCTCTCTCAAACGGCACATAGCCCGCCTTCTTCGCCAGCTCCTCCGTATAGCGCACGCACTCGCGCTCGATCTTCGAATGATTCAGGAAGGTCTTGTAGCCCTCCGCGAAGACCTGCGCCTTCTCGAGCTCCTCCGGCCTCTCCATGCCGATATGCTTCATCTTATAGCAGAGCTGCTCTTCCAGCTTCTGCCCTTCTGTTTTTGCCATATACTTAGCTCCTTTCCCGCCGAAGCCCGCAGCCGGGACTCACAGCTTCTCTGATTCTAGCATCGTTCTGTGTTCTTTCTGTGAAGATACGCCGGCGCGCTGTCATTCCCTCTGTCATTCCGGAACAACTCCGCTGCGTCATTTCACCGGCCCGATCTCCCGCAGCGGCCAGTATTTAAAATACACCTTCGCCAGCATTTTGTCACGCTTCACAAAGTTATTCTCCCCCCAGTAGCGGGCATCCATGGAATTGTTCCGGTTGTCGCCGAGCATGTAGTAGCAGTCCTCCGGCACCGTGAGATCCACCTCCGGGAACTGCGCGCCATCTACGAGCATCGGCTCCGGCAGATACAGCTCCTCCTGCTCCTCTCCATTGACATAGAGCTTCCCCACCGGAACCATCCCGCTTTCGGAGCGCACCGGCAGCTTCGAGATCTCCTCTGCGGGAACCTCTCCGGTTCTCCGGATCTCGATATGGTCTCCCGGCATCCCGATCACCCGCTTCACATAGTAGATGACCTGATTCCTCCTATCCGCCCTGCCGCAGTCCGGACAGACCCCTTCCTCCGTCTCCCGGTAGACCCTGCCGTCATTCCGGCACTTATATCCATAGATGAAGATCGCAACATCGCCCCGCTGCACCTCTCCGAAGGTATAATGCAGTCTCGATCCGATGACGCGGCTCCCCGCCATGATTGTATTCTCCATGGAACCGGTCGGAATGTTGGAATTCGCGATCAGGAAATGATTGATGAGAAATGCCGCCACCGCCGCAAAGACGATAATCTTCCCCCATTCCAGAAGCTCCGAAACCAGACCGCCCTTTTTCGGCTTCCCCTCTGCCGCCGTTCTTTTCTTCTTTCCTTCCTCCACTCTCATTGCCCTGCCTTTCCATGCCGATGCATTTCCTCATGCTCCGCCCGGAGCTCCTCATAGAGCTGTCGGAGCGTCCAGCACGCATTCCTCTCCGTCTCGACGCACTTATAATCGATACGGACGCCCGCCCGCCTGAGCGCAGAGAGGAAGGCGCCGACCTCATCCCTGCCGAAGCCGCGCAGCTTCAGAAGCTCCGCATCCTCCGGGAGCGTGCCCAGCTCCTCCTCTGTCACCGTTTCCAGCTTCACGCCGTGCATGACTGCGCACGCCGCGAGCTTTCGCATCTTGTCTTTTTCCGCTTCTTTCTTATTTATATAGAGCAGTCTTCGTTCCAATCCGACTCCTTTCCACCGCTTTTCCGCCGTATTCCCCGCAGGGATGCTGCAGGCTGCGATACTCTGCATTCTAGCATTGATGCAGGGTTGACGCAATCCTCTCTTTCCGATACACTCTGCCTATGATTAAGATAATATTCTTCGACATTGACGGAACCCTGCGCCCCTTCGAGACCGGTGTGATCCCGGAGAAAAGCCGGCAGGCGATCCGCGCCGCACGGGAATCCGGCATCCTCACCTGTATCGCGACCGGCAGGCACTGGCTGGAGCTTCATACGGAAAATCTGATCGACCATCTGCCCTTCGACGCCTTCGTTACGCTGGACGGAAACTACTGCTATATTCTTCCGGAGGGAAGCAGCACACGGCAGCACAGCAGGATCTTCGGCTCTGCCTCCGCAGCGCTTCCTGCGGATGACTGCTACTTCGACCCGCAGTACGGCACTGTCCTGCACAAAAGCCCGATCCCGCAGCATACGATCCGGACGCTTGCCGACTTCCTCTCGGAGCATTCCTTTCCGGTGATCTTCGAGGAGGAGCGGCGCATCTATGTGAATTATGTCAATGACGACCTCCGTCGGAGCTTCGACGCAATCCACTCTCCGATCCCGGAGCTCGGTCTGATCGAGGACGCACTGGAAAATCCGATCTACATGCTGATCCCGATCCTTCCCTACGCGGACTCCCTGCATCTTTCGGCGCGTCTTCCGGAATGCCAGATCGTTCGCTGGTCGGACGGGCTCTCCTTCGATCTGACACCGAGAGGCATCGACAAGGTCTATGGGGTAGACAGGGTTTTACAGCACTACGGCATCGACCGATCCGAGACTGCCGCCATCGGAGACGGGCTGAACGACATCGATATGCTCCGGCACGTCGGACTGGGGATCGCGATGGGCAACGCCAAGGATGAATGCAAGCAGGCCGCGGATTATGTCGCCCCGCACATCCTTTCGGACGGACTGAGTCACGCGGTAGAGCTGATCCTGGAAAGGAATCGGAGGGAAGGCAGATACGCGCCCGGCACCGGCGCTGTTTTCTGAACTTTTTCAAAAGAAACTTGCAATGCCGTCGGAAATGCAGTATAGTGGCACTGTTTTAAAGTTCAGGCTGCATACAGAAAGGCTGTGCTATGACGCTATCCGATGATGCCGTAAGGTTCGCCGCTTCCTACACCGAGATTACGAGAAATCCAAGTTATTTGCAGCTGCTTACCGTACCTCGGCATGGCAGCACCAATACCTATGATCACAGCGTCCGCGTCGCGCAGCTGGCACACAGGCTCGCGCCAAAGCTGGGGATCGACCCGGACAGTGCCGCCCGCGTCGGGCTGCTGCACGATTTCTGTCTCGTAGATTACCATAAAAACGACAAGGACAGCGGGCATGACGGACGCTGGTACTGCTTCTACCATCCGGAGGATGCCGTAAAGAATTCCCTCGCAGCGGGCTTCCCGCTCTCCCGAAAGGAGCAGCAGGCGATCCGGAGCCACATGTTTCCGCTCGCAAGCTCCGTCCCGAGCTCCCGTCTCGGCTGTCTGCTCACCCTCTGTGACAAGGCGATTGCAGCGCAGGAGTCCTTCGCAGGTGCGGCAGAGAGCTATGTCCGCTTCAAGCTTCTGCTGAGCCTCGGAAGTGCGAGAGCGGTGCGCGTGGTTCGCCGGAATACCTACGATCGCTTCTTCGGCTGATCGAGGATAGGCGAGGAAACCGGAGCCTTATACAGTAAATGACAAATGAAATTCCAGGAGGAAAACGATTTATGAGTAAGCCAACAATGACTGTAATCATTACCCTGATTTTCGCAGCGGTTCTCGCAGGACAGCTCGCTATGATAAAAATAGCGAAAGCCAAGGGCTGGACGATTCGAATCCGTCCGTTCTACCTTCTGGCCTGTGCGGTTGTAGTTGTTCTGGGGATTTATTCTATCATCACAGGCAATTATATATTAGGCTGATTTTTCCCTCTTGACGCTCCCGATCGGGAGCGTTTTTTTTCCCTTGTCCTTCCCATGGAGCAATTATCGCGTGCCTCCGATCCGATCCTATATCTCGTAGTGCATTCTCCCTTCTTCCATTTTCCGGCTGACTGCGCCTCTAAGGCGAAGATAATCCAGATGGGCTATCGTTTCCCCCACCGCGAACCATTTCTGGCTTTTGGGCGCATCCTCCCAGCTCTTACCCTGCATGCGCCACTGTGCTCCTGATGCGATCTGATATGCCGTCATTCCCGGCTTCTGCCGGATTTCCGCGAGCATCTGCTCCAGCCGGATGCAGTGGTGCCGTTTCAGCTCTGCGATTCTTTCACGAAGCCCCCTTCCTGCTCCCCTGTGGCCCGGGAGCGGTATACTGACCGAAAGCGCAGATATCCTGTCCAGACTGTTCAGATAGTCTCCCAGAGAATCCTCTACCCCTATCCAGTTGGTGATATTCGGGGAAATATCGAAAAGGACATGGTCCCCCAGGATCAGGATCTCCTTCTCCGGCAGATACAAACTCATATGCCCCGGAGAATGTCCTCTGGTATCCATAAATACCCACTCCCATGCCCCGATCCTGCAGCGCTCCCCATCCTTCACGAAGCCGGCGGGAAACATACGCTTCGGCATATAAATCCGGGAGGGATTGACCTGCCGCACCTGCTCCAGCTCCGCCATGGGGAAGCCCTCCGACAGAAACCGCCTCTCCCCCTGCTCCCAATAGTCCCCCTCCAGATGCCCGGCACACATCCGATACTCTGTCTCCGACAGCAAAACCTGATTTTCCGGCCGCATAATGTCCGGAACAGAGCCCATATGATCTGTATGGCAGTGCGTGATGAAAATCCGCATCCGCCCCCTATCCACATTGAGTATCCGAAGCACCTCCTCCATGGCACAGATGCATATCGGATGCCGAAAGCCGGTATCCACCAGCAGGCTTTCTCCCTGCGATCGGATCAAGTAGGCATTCAGGCTTCGGAGAGGACTGTCCGGCAAAGGAATTGGCAGGCAATATACCTCCGGCTCGCGGCAAATGATCCGGATTTTTTCCGTCATACGTTTTCTCCTTCCCTCTGCTTCACGAATATGCCTGCCGCCCCGTCTCTTTCCGTACCGAAGCATGGCATTGATAAATGCCGCCGGCGAGCCTCCCCGCCGACGGCATTTCTGTCTGCTGCTTGCAGCTGCCTATTTCTTTTCCTCATACTGCTCCAGCTCGGACAGAATCGCCGGAATGACCTTGTAGAGATCCCCTACGATGCCAATGTCGGCGATGTCAAAGATCGGTGCGCTCTCATTTTGGTTGATCGCGACGATCAGCTTCGAATCCTTCATTCCTGCCGCGTGCTGGATCGCTCCGCTGATTCCGCAGGCGAAATAGATGTCCGGACGGACTGTCGTCCCCGTCTGCCCCACCTGATAGGCGTGGTCGATCCATCCGGCATCCACCGCAGCTCTCGATGCCCCGACAGTTCCTCCCATGCGGTCTGCCAGTTTCCGAAGCAGGTCAAAGCCCTCCTTTCCACCCAGTCCCATACCGCCGGAAACGATCACCTTGGCATCGCTCAAGGATACCGTTTCCTTCGCGCTCTTGACGATCTCCAGAATCCTGGTGCGGATCTCTCCTTCTTTGAACTCTGCAGAAAGCCGGATCGTCTCTCCGGTTCTTCCCGCATCCCTTACCGGCTTTTCCATCACGCCGGGACGTACCGTAGACATCTGCGGACGATGCTTCGGGCACTGAATCGTCGCCATCAGATTGCCGCCGAAGGCCGGTCTCGTCTGGAGGATGCCCTTGGTTTCCGGATCGATCTCCAGCCTGGTGCAATCCGCAGTCAGTCCTGTCCCGCAGCGGACTGCCAGACACGGCCCCAGATCCCTGCCGATATGCGTCGCGCCCAGCAGTACGATCTCCGGACGATAACGCTGAATGGCCTCGTATATCACCTTCGTATAGGCGTCCGTCCGATAGGTTCTGAGCTCCGGACTATCCGCGTAGTAGACCTTTTCCGCGCCATATGCATAGAGCTCCGGAATCAGCGCCTCCACCTGCTCGCCGCAGAGCACAGCACAGAGCTCGCAGCCCACCTGATCTGCCAGCTTTCTCCCCTCTCCCAGCAGCTCCAGCGCCACGCTCATCAGCTTTCCGTCTCTCTGCTCCGCGAATACCCAGACCCCATGGTATGCGCTCAGATCGATCTCGCTCTTTTCCTCCTCGGTCTGGAATATGGCATCAAAGGGGCAGGCTGCGATACACTGCTTGCAGCTGGTGCAGGACATCCCGATCTCCGCCTTTCTGTCTACCATGGTGATGGCGTCGAAGGGGCAGACCTTCACACATTTTGTACATCCTCTGCATTTTTCTTTATTTACAATAACTGCCATGTGATTTTCCCTCCTGTTCCATCAGACCAGATGCTTTTCCGCCAGCTTTTCCACCAGCTTCCCTGCCATTTCCTCCACCGTTCCGGAGAGCATTTCTCCCTTCCCCTTCTGCGGAGGCGTAAAGGAGCGGAAGACCTGCGTCGGCGAAGCATTCAGACCGCAGTCCCTGGGATCCAGTTCCACATCCTCATGATTCCATACCGTGATCTCCTTTTGGTATGCATCCACAATGGAGCCGACCGACATATATCTCGGAGTATTCAGCTCCTTCACGCAGGTGAGCAGACAGGGCATCTGTACCTCCAGAACCTCATAGCCGTCCTCCAGCTGCCGCTGTACCTCTACTGCATTTCCCTTCACCTCATAATGCTGTACATAGGACACCTCGGGAAGCCCCAGTCTCTGCGCCACCTGCGGACCTACCTGTGCCGTATCTCCGTCTATGGCCTGCCGACCCGCGAAGATCAAATCCACATCGCCCACCTTTTTGATGCCTGCCGCGATCGTCGTCGAGGTCGCACAGGTATCTGCGCCGCCGAAGGCACGGTCGGAAAGCAGATAGGCATGATCCGCCCCCATTGCCAGGCATTCCCGCAGCATATATCCCGCCTGCGGCGGCCCCATGGTAATCACGTCCACTACGATCTCCGGGTCCCTGTCCTTCATCTGCAGCGCCGCCTCCAGAGCATTGGCGTCATCCGGATTCAGAATACTGGGAACCCCCTCCCGGATCAGCGTTCCCTTTACCGGATCGATCTTCACTTCATTGGTATCCGGAACCTGTTTCACACAAACCAGAATCTTCATCTTTCTATGACCTCCTGACCTTGGGTTATTTTTTAAGCAATGTCCTGCCGATTACCATCTGCTGCACCTGGCTGGTTCCCTCATAAATCGTAAAGATCCGGCAGTCACGGAAATACCGTTCGATCTTGTAGTCCTTGATGTAGCCGTAGCCTCCATGGATCTGCAGCGCCTTCTGCGCGATTTCATTGCAGACCTCCGAGGCATAGTACTTCGCCATAGAAGCGTTCATCGTCGCATTCTGTCTGGTATCCATCATGTATGCTGCCTTATACACCAGCTGCTTCGCCGCCTCCAGCTTGGTCGCCATCTCCGCAAGCATGAACTGAATTGCCTGAAACTGTCCGATAGGCCTTCCGAACTGCTTTCTGTCCTTGGCATAGCTTACCGCCTCGTCCAGACAGGCCTGCGCCACGCCGATCGACTGCGCCGCAACACCCAAACGACCGGTATTCAGCGTATTCATGGCAATCTTCATGCCGTCCCCTTCCTCGCCCAGACGGTCGCACTCCGGCACCACCGCATTTTCCATGATAATATCGGAGGTCGCACAGCCGATGATTCCCATTTTATTTTCGCCCTTGCCGCAGGAGACACCCGGCGCATGCATATCCAGCACGAAGGCGGAAAGCCCTCTGGGACCAGCCTCTCCCGTTCTGGCGAAGATCACCGCATAATCCGACAGCGGAGCCATGGTAATGAAGCACTTCCGTCCATTCAGAATGTAATGCTCACCCTCTTTTCTTGCCGTCGTCTGCACGCCTCCCGCATCGGAGCCGGCTCCCGGCTCTGTCAGAGCAAATGCCAGCTTCTTCTCGCCGGTCACCACCGGCCTCAGATATTTTTCCTTCTGCGCATCGTTCCCCGCCAGAAGCAGCGGCCCTCCGGAAAGAGAATTCGGGCTGGACACATAGATGCTTGCCACGGCGGACACTCTGGAGATTTCCTCCATCACCAGCACGTATGCCCGGGCATCCGCTCCCTGCCCGCCCCACTCCTTCGGCGTTTTCACGCCGAAGAAACCGGCCTTTGCCATCTTCTGTAGAACCTCCTCGGGAAATTCACCTGACGCCTCTACCTGATCCAGAAGTTCATCCGTAAACTCCCGTTCCGCGAAGTCTCGGGTCAGTTTTCTGATCAGCTCATGCTGCTCCGTGAAAAAAGCCTCTGCCATTTTCCTTTTACCTCCTGTCAAACGCTTTTCCTGCGGAAACCCCGCCGGAATATTCACCAAACTTATCCTTTTTCGTATCGTATCGCCGTATTGCTAAATCGTTTACATATAACACGCTCTGGCTGTGCGGATCGCCTCCTCCGCCATTTCCCGGATCGCCTTGATATCCGGCTTCCCGCTGGCCGTCTCCGGGAAGCAATCCAGCTGGATGATATATGTCGGCATCTTGTAGGCCGAGAGCCTTGGCGCGAGGAACGCCTGCACCGCATCCGGATCCAGCGTTATTCCCTCCTGCATCTTCATGCAGGCAACCACCTCCTCCTGACGGACGGAGGCCTTGACACCCACGACCTTTACCCTCTGTACGCCCGGAAACTGATCCAGCTCCTCCTCAATTTCCGCAGGAGAGATATTCTCCCCGGAACGGATAATGATGTCCTTCATCCGACCGGAAATATGCAGCGCAGCTCTCTGATCCAGATAGCCCAGATCCCCGGTATGCAGCCACCCGTCCTCCGTAAACGCTCTCGCGGTTTCCTCCGGGCTGTCGAAATAGCCCTGCATCAGGTTGTAGCCCTTCACCTGCACCTCCCCGCTCTCGCCGCAGGCACACTCCCTGCCGCTCCGGATGATCCGGACGCGAACCCCGGGGATCGGGAGGCCGCAGCTCCCCTCCAGAATCTCCTTTTCCGATCCCGGCCTGACGATGGTGACACAGGGGGAGGTTTCCGTCATGCCATAGCTGGGCCGCAGATCCATCCTGCTGAACTTCCCTTTGATTTCCTGATACTCCTCCGCAGAAAAGGCGGAACCCGCTATAATTCCCGAACGAACAGAGCTGCCGTCCCGTCCTCTGTAGCCCTCCTTTCTGACCATAGCCAGAAACATACTGGGCACCCCGTTCAGGATAGTACAGTGCTTCTCCTCGACAGCGTTCCACACCGCCTCCGTCCGGTAGTAGGGCAGAATCTCCATGCTTGCCCCTGACAGAATACATGCCAGAATACCGGCAGTGATGCCGAAGGTATGAAACAGCGGAACCGCAAGGCACATCCTGTCCGCCTCTCCCCAGCCCATGGCATCCCGCATTGCCTCCGCATTTCGAAGCAGACTCTGATGGCACAGCATGACGCCCTTGGGGGCAGCAGTGCTTCCCGAGGTGAACAGCACGCAGGCAGTATCCTCCGGACGAACCGCCTCTTCTCTGGAAAGAAGTCCGCGCCGCAGTGCCTCCCCGGAATACGACGCAGGAAAGTCCGCCTCCGAAAGGGAAGCCTCTCCCTCTCGGTCGATCGGAAGCATCCGCTCCGAGCGCTTCCCCCTTTTGCAGAGGGAGGACAGAATGTCCTTGTATACAAGATCGTGATGCCCCTTCCCATAGAACAGGGTATTCAGAGAGGAACGATTCAGGATTTCCTCCAGCTCTCTCTCGCAGGAGCAGGTATTCAGCAGGAAAGGAACCACCCCGATCTTGACCGCCGCGAGAAAGGTAAAAACCCAGTTCGGACTGTTCACGCCGAGTATGCCGATTCTGTCCCCCTTCTCCAAGCCTCTCTGCATAAGATCGATGGCCAGCAGCTCCGTGATTTCCTCGAAGCGCCGGTAGCTGCAGCTCCATTCCCCCGCGCGCATGGCGGAATGCTCCGGCATTTTATCTGCCCGTTCCCTAAGGCACTCTCCGATTGTCCCTCCTGTTAAAGAATCCATGTGCCTTCCCTTTCATGTATACAAGATGAGTGCGAAGAAAAGTCATGGAAGCCATGACCTTTCTCAAGGGGAAACGCTGACGCATTCCTATTCTTCCTGCCAATCACGCATCCCAACGCCTGCGTGATCCGGCAGGCCGAGCTCTGTCCGGAAGACATCGCACGATTTCGCTGCGCGAAACAACAGGTTTCGTCGGTGTCATCAGCGTTTCCCTATACATTACTTCTGTTCCCGAATATACAATGCCTGGCTGGCGAGCATTGCATCTACCTGCTCGTCCGTATACCCGATCTCCTTCAGAACTTCTCTTCCATGCTCTCCCACATCCGGTCCGCGGTGATATTCCGGTGTCCCCATGTTTTCGAACTTTACCGGAAGTCTGACCAGTCTTCTGGTGTTTCCGCTGCGGAAGGTCATGTCATAGAAGCAGTCGTTGGCCTCCGCCTGCTTATCCTGCAGAATCTCATTCCAGCTCTGCGCGAGTCCAAAGGCAATGTCGTTCTCTGTCAGTCTCCGTTCCATCTCCGCGGCATCATACTTGGCAAACTCCGCCATGACGATATCGTAGACCTCCTGCGTTTTTCCATTCTGCTGGCAGGTCAGGATGGGGAAGTAGACCTCATTCCCGATCAGGTCCTCTCTGCCGATGGCACGCATTACCCTCTCATAGTACATATTGTAATCCGGCGTACAGAGCTGGATGTACCTTCCGTCCTTGGTTTTGAAGCAGTTGTTGGTCGGTGTGGGCGCATTTCTGGCATCGATGGGATAGTTCCTTGCCGCACCGTCATAATTGGAGGCCTGCACCATCATTCCCATGTTGTAAATGGCGGTCTCAAAGAGCGAGGTTTCTACCTTTTCTCCCTCTCCCGTCAGCTTCGCATGATACAGTGCTGCCAGGATACCGGCTGCCAGATTCATTCCCACATTATGATCTCCCAGTCCGGGAACGACATTCTGCGGTCTGTCAGAAGCCTGATGAAGAGAATGGAGATATCCGCCGCGGGCAAAGAAGGCAGTGAAATCGAAGCCCGGAAGATCCCTGTCCGGTCCCTTCTCGCCGTAGCCTGTACAGATCGCGTAAACCAGCTTAGGATACCTTTCCTTCAGGCTTTCATAGTCCAGGTTGAGCTTCTGCAGCGCCTGCACTCTCCAGTTGGTGATCAGCACGTCCGCAGAGGCCAGAAGCTTATGGAATGCCTCCATTCCCTCCGGTGTCTTCATATTCAGAGAAGCACATCTCTTATTGGCATTTTCCAGCTCCCAGGTGGTATTCTCCAGCCAGTCCAGAGGTCTTCCCTCAGAAGGGGCGGTATAGCGGAGCGGATCGCCCTTCGGCGCCTCAATCTTGATTACATCCGCGCCCAGATCTGCCATGAAACGTCCTGCAGATGCAGCGGCAATGAAATTGGCCAGCTCGATGACCTTAACTCCCTCCAACGGTTTACTCATTTTTCCTGTCTCCTTTCCTGCTGGCGCCGCTTCGTTCGAGAGCGAAGCGGCGCGTGGAATGTATATGTGTGATAATCTGCGGGCACGCTTACTCGTCAACCCCCGGAGCCTCGACATGATGCTCCTTCAGGTAACCCTTGCTGATCTTTCTTCTTCCGATGATAATCGCGGTCAGAATGAAGATCGGCAGATTGATATAGCCCAGAATTCTGTAGCCGGTTGACACCAGCTTCAGGATGCCGAAGATTGATGCGAAGCAGCACATCAAGAGCAGTGCGCCGATGAAAATCATATTCTTCATGGTGCTCTTCGTCCCGGTCTTGTTGTAAATCTTGCTGAAGCGGGACAGTCCGCCGAAGCTGAAGCCGACTGCCGTACTCAATACCGCCACAAACACGGTAGCCACATACAAAACGGTCAGCCACTGGAAATGCATTCTGTCCAGAATCGCATAGATCGGCAGCGCCTCCTTGATGATGGAACCGCTCTCAAAGCCGGAAACATTGGTGTAGGAGAACAGCAAAAGCGACAGTACCACCAGCATGATCGCATTGCCGGCGATGCCGGTAATGGCTGCCTTTTTGGACTCGGATCTCTTCGTCAGACCGTCCGCCACAGAGGAGATATTTCCCACTACCGTAGCCTGGAAGGAAGCGTAGAGGACCGCGTTCCATACCGCCGTCAGAAGGCTTCCGGAATTCGGCAGATTCGCAGCGGCGTTTGCGACTGAGCCGCTGAAGTCCGCCTCGCCGAACAGCAGAACAATGATGACGATCAGCGCCAGAATCCCCAGTACCACGAACATCATGTAGGAGGAGGAGCGTCTCACCAGCTCCGAGCCGAAGGCGCAGAGCAGCATGGTGCAGATCACGACTGCAAGCACGCCTACCCAGTAGTTGAGTCCCAGCAGCTTGGAGAACAGACTTCCCACTGCGTTCAGCGAGCCGCCGAGTGCGGTGAAGATCGTGACAATGAAGGAAATGTCATAGAGCACGCCGATCCACTGAATGCCTGTCAGCGTAGAGCCCCATGCCTTGTAGTCGTAGGTCTTGTAGAGTCTGGAAAACTCCATGGAGCAGTACAGCGCATAGCCCAGAAGGCACATCGCCAGAATCGAACACCCTACGCCGAACAGTCCATACTGCGTGTAAAAGGAATTCACCTGTGTTCCGCTGGCGACACCGGGGCCGAAATGCGTCCCCATCCATACGCACGCTACCCCGACAAATACGGGCAAGCCTTTCTTTTTGTTATCCATAGTAACCCCCTTCTTTATATGTGATTTAAAACATTTCCTGAAATGCCTCCAGCATGGTGGCTGCCTGCTCGAAATTCACCATCTGCCTGTCCACCTCTATATTGACATGATGCAGTCCCGCCGCATCACAGGCTCTCTTCAGCGGTACATAGTCGAATTCCTCCGGATCGCAGAACTTCGTCATCAGCACGACCACGCCCTCCGCGCCATGCCGCTTCGCCTGCTCCACGATATAGTCTACGCGCTTCTTTTCCGGATCATAGAGCAGTGTGTCATAATCCATATCTGCGAATTTCTGCGCTATGGCGTCCACAGGATTCCCCTCCTCGGAGGTATCTACTCTGTACTGTCTGGACTCATCCGCCACATCATCAAACACGATCTTGATCTGATTCCGGTCGAAAATCTTCAGGAGCTCCGGCGCATCTGCCAGAATTCCTGTAGTCAGAACCCGAACCCTCTTCGTGTCCTTCGCGCCCTTGCCCAGCTCCTCATTCAGCTGCCGCACCAGCGCCGTATGCTCCTCCGGCTCCATAAACCATGCGCTCTTGAACACATCGCTTCTCTCCTGTGCGGAAAGCTCCGCCTCCGCCGCAGTCTCCGCAAAGGCTCTCATAACACGGTTATGCTCATTGTAGATGCGAATCGACTCCCTAAGAGAAAGCTCGGAGAATCTGGCACCGGTCGCCGCCTCCAGATCCGCAATCACTCTCTCATAACCTGCCTTGGTGAATTTCCTTCCATACTCCGGCTTCCTGTTCTGCGGATAGCTCATAGGAATAAAGGGAATGCCCGGAACCGCATACTTCCAATTCTGCCCCAGCGTCTTCAGCGAGTCGCAGAGCGACGGGATCACAACAGCAGAAACGCCCTCATATTCCCCCTTGATTCCCAGCTCCAGTACGGTCTGCATCACAGAGCAGATAAATGCCGGGAAATATTTCTTGGCTTCATTGACCTGCAAATCCCCGCCCCAGACTCCCATCGGGACGAAGCCCATGGAATGAATGATTTCCTGCGGTGTATAGTACGTCACCGCTACAACCTTTTTTCCCTCCGCGAGATATTTATGCAGCTGCTCCTTCGGAGAAAACGCCGCCCTATGCAGCTCATTCAGAATTTCTCTTGCCGTCATGCCCGTGCCTCCTCCTTCTTTTCCTCCATGATTTCCGTCAGTCCCTGTACCCGCGTATCATACTGCGCTTCCGAGAAGTTTCTCGGATCCGCCTGATCGCCGTCAAAGGACGTTACCGGGATGCCGCAGCGCTCACCTACCTGTCTGGACATCTCCGGCATGAATCCGGACCAGAGCTTGCAGGAACGGTTCGTATGCACCAGAAGTCCCTCTACATGATTGTCCTGACAGAGCTTGATCCGCTTGTCTCTGGCGTGCTCCAGATTCATGCAGTTCGGCACCTCCGCGTAGGCACGGCACATATCCCGGAAGTCCTTATATATGAAGCCGAAGGCATCCGCATAGATGGTCGTCACCATATTGATTCCCCGATCCTTCAGTCCGGAGGAGGTCACACGGAGCCATGGCCAGCAGGCGATTCCCTCAAACATGATCCTGTGCTTCTCTTCTCCGCGGAAGGTGGAATTCCCCGTCTGGTGATTTTCCTCATACTCGCGGTACAGCGTCTCCATTGCCTCCGCCGCTTCCTCCTTGCCCCGTGCCGTCACCATAACCGCCATGTGGTTCAGAAGGTCGAAGCCGTTGAACGGAGACGGAACATACTTGGCGCAGGCCGTCGCATTCAGCCACGCACGGCTGGAGCGTCCGGAGATCTCCATTACCTTTTTAAACTTCTCGTCGCTCCACTTCTTGCCGGTGATCTTTTCCAGCTGATGGATAGCATCCCACATCTGCGCTTCTATGTAGTCGATCTGCGCCTCCGATACCTCATAGTCCGGATTGAAGGGAATGTCGATCATAATCATCGGGATATTCAGCTCATGTGCAATGTTCTCATACCACTTGATCATGCAGTTGCAGATATTATTGCAGCAGAGTACGAAATCCGGCTGCGGCATATCCTGCTCCGGGCAGGACTTCAGCTTCATGTATGCAAGGGAAATTCTGGCATAGGCGCAGATGTCATTGCTGTAGCCGTCTCCCTCTGCCTCCGAACACATTCTCTCCCCGGCACCTCTCGCCGCGATGCCTGCCGCCTGGTTCTCCGGATAACAGACATTGAGCCCCAGTGTCTCCGGGATCTCTACCGGAAAGTTACTGGCTACCCAGCCCACCGGCTCTCCCCGCTTCTTCGCCTCAATCGCGTCTGTGTATGCATCCGCCGCGATCTTCCTGAGTCTCATCTTCGCCGAATTCGGATCCGGTGCCGGCTTGTTTCCCCTGAACTCTTCTGCCATAGTCATTACCTCCTTGTGAGTTCCTTTATCGCTGTATTTTCAGCGGCTCCCTGCCTCCTGACAGTCTCGCCGCCAAACACCTTCCCTCAGCGGGTGCACTCTATCCGCTCTTTCCCGCCTTGTTCGCCGCATAAATGGCCGCACCGAGCGCCCCCATCAGCTGCGCTCTCTCGTCATAGCAGATCTCGACACCCAGCTCCTCTTGCATGGCGTTTCTCACGCCGCCGTTTCTCGCCACGCCGCCGCTCATGCAGACCTTCTCCCGAATGCCGACCCGCTTCGCGAGCGATGCCACCCGTACCGCCACAGACTGGCAGATCCCTGCCACGAGATCCGGAATCGCCACCCCGTTGGCAAGCTGCGAAATCACCTCGGACTCGGCGAATACCGTACAGGTACTGGATATATTGACGATCCGCTCCGCCTTTGCCGCCTCAAGCTCCAGCCGGGATATATCCAGATTCAGAATCGTCGCCATAACATCCAGAAAGCGGCCGGTACCGGCGGCACACTTATCGTTCATCACGAAGTTCTCCATCCTGCCCATCTCATTCAGTGAAATCACCTTGGCATCCTGTCCGCCGATGTCTATCACCGTCCGTACCTCCGGGAAAATGTGGTTCACTCCCAGCGCATGACAGGAAAGCTCACTGATCTGATAGTCCGCCTTTTCATAGGTCTGCCTGCCGTAACCGGTCGCTACCGTGCAGGCAATCTCGCTCTCACGCAGTCCGGACGTAAGAAAAACATTCTCGATCGCCCGGGAAACCCCGTTTGTCCCCACCGTGGCGACAACCAGAGAGGTGGCAAGGATATCCTTTCCGTCCTTCAAAATCACCGCCTTCGAGGTGGTCGAGCCAATATCGATTCCCAATGTCAGCATCTTCTTCTCCATCTTGTATACAAGTTGTCTCAAATATAGAGGGCTTATCTTATATACATGCTTCATTTAAAAATGATCCAGACCACGTCTGGATTGATGCCCCGTTTAAGATGTTATTATTTTATCAATATGTCATTGTGCTGTAAATATGCTCCTGCATTTTTTCAGAAAATCGTCTTTTTCCATAAAATAATAAATAAAATTTTAGCGAAAACACAATAATAACAGTTCTCATTTCTTATTATGTATTCAAAACCCTCTCTCAGGAAGCACGAAGCAGAAACAAAAAGGATCCTTCTCTGCCCGAAAATAACCGGGCGGAAAAGAATCGCTTTCTCGCTGTCGTACTATGAAAACACCGATTTATGCAGGCACGCCACAGTCAGCGTCTCTATGGCTAGGAAAACTCGGTATCCGTAAAATAAAGCGGATAGCTGTGAATTGCCCGCTTCGCAATCTTTGTGATGGTTTCCAGATGCGCCGCTATGGAGTGCTCCGCATACTCCGAGGTATCGCGCTTCAGATCCTCCAAAATCCGCCGATGCTCGTCGATCAGCTCCGGCACACGCTGGTCGAAGACCACGTCGAAATTTCGCCATCTCGCGATGTGGAGCATATTCTGATCCAACAGCTGCATCAGGCTTTCCCGTCCGACGCTCTGAATCATGAGATAATGAAACTCCTGATCCAGCGCCTGGTACGCCTTCAGGTAGCCGCTGGAATTTCGGAATTTTTCCTGCTTTTCCAGATTCTCCTCCAGCCGTTCAATCAGCTCCTGCCGTTTCTTCTGATCCAGCTTCTGATAAAGCTCGCTGATGATCTCCTTTTCCACTGCGGTTCTCAGCATCAGGAGATCCGCAATATAATGCAGATTCATCCGCGACACATAGGTGCCCTTCTTGGCATATACCTCCACGAAGCCCGCCTCCTCCAGTCTGGCAAAGGCAGAGCGGATCACCGTCCGGGAGACGCCGTACTCCTTCGCCATCTGGTTTTCACTGATCATCTCTCCCGGCGCATATTGCAGCTTGATGATCTTTTCCAGAATATCACTGTACACGCTCTCACTGCTTGGTCTGACTGCATCTGAGGCACCTTCCCGTCCCGCCGCATCCGAGATGCCCTCCTCTGTCTCCGCTTCCTCTCTCAATCTGTTAAAATAATTCGTTTTCATTCTTCGCTCCCTGCTTTCAAGCCGTACGCAAAGAAAACGCCTCTTCCACGCGCTCCTCGCAGTTCCCTTTTCGCTTCCTGTCAAACAGTATAAATCATTATATACCGGTCATTCCCATAAAGCCATTAAAAAGCGGAGGAAAAACGACCGGCACGCTTTACGTTACCGGTCGTTAAAATCCTGCTGTATAAGTCCCCCTGCCAGGCGATGCGGGGACGCCATGCCTGCATGAACGGATACTCCGACATTGCACAGGCAGCGAATATATCGGGTATAACTTACCCCAGATACTTCCGGAGCGTCGCACGGACTGCGCCTGCCCCGGCGAGCTCCATACGGAACATTTCCTCAATCTTCTCCCCGAGTCCTGCCTCATAGAGATCGATTCCGAAGATATTCCGGTTAGAGAGGATCGGATGAAGCCTACCGGCTGCCGTCTCCGGCTTCCCCAGCTCGATACCGAAAAGCCGGGCGCTGAGCTCTGTGAGCATCGGATCCGCGGAGCGCTCGAAGCGCTGTCCCTGATCGTCCACGCCCAACAGATAACGGAGCCAGCCGGCGATCGCCAGCGGAATCGCCTCGAGCCTCTCTGCGCTTCCGTACTTCTCGACATAGGACTTAATCGTCTCCCCGTAGCGGATGCCGACCTTCTGAGAGGTGTCGGTCGCGATCCGCTGCGGCGTATCCGGCATAAACGGGTTCGGAATACGGACATCGATAACTTCGGCTACGAAATCCTTTGGCGAAAGGATGCCCGGGTCGGTCACGACCGGCATTCCCTCCACAGGTCCGATCCGCTGTACCAGCTCGCGGAGCTCGGGATCCTTCATTTCATCCGCAATCAGCTCATAGCCCAGCACACAGCCGTATACGGCAAGCGCGGTATGGAGCGGATTCAGACAGGTCGTCACCTTCATTCTCTCCACCTTATTGACGGTATCCCGATCCGTCATGTAAACGCCAGCCCTCTCAAGCGCCGGACGTCCGTTCGGGAACTGATCCTCGATCACCAGATACTGCGGTCCCTCCGCATTGACAAAGGGGGCGATATAGGTATGCTTCGAGGTGATCACCGGCGCCATATTCTCGATACCGAGCTTCTCCAGCTCCTGCTGTACGGACTCTGCCGGTCTCGGCGTAATCTTGTCGATCATAGACCAGGGGAAGCCTACCTGCTTCTCATCCCGAAGGTACTCGAGGAAGGCCTCTGGAACGAAGCCCCTCTTCTCCCACTCCTCCGCCATTGTTACGACTGCATTTTTCAGCTTCTCCCCATTGTGAGAGCAGTTGTCCATGGAAACTACCGCCACCGGGAGCCTGCCCGCATTGAAGCGGGTGAAGAGCAGAGCAGCCAGAATCGCCATGGCGCTGCCTGCCTTCTCGGGACCGTTTTCGATATCCGCCTCTATGAACGGGAAGAAGCTTCCGTCCGCTGCCCGCAGCGCATAGCCCTTCTCTGTAATCGTGAAGGATACCATCTGGAGCACCGGATTCACGAAGATCTCCTTCAGTCGGTTCCAGCTCTCCGGAACCGCAGACTGCGCCTTGATCGCCTCTGTCAGCGAGCCGATCACCCTCTTATCCATGCCGCCGTCCGTCCGCAGCGTCACGCCCAGCACGAGATTGTCGTAGGGCGCATAAATCCTGTCCACCACATCGAAGTCAAAGCTCTCGACACAGGTGATGCCCTTCTCCATTTCCCCCTCTGCGAGGAGGGTATCCGCGATCCCGCCGATGAAGATACGGAAAATGTTGCCGATGCCGAAATGCACCCAGACCGGCGCCTTCCGCGTCGCCTCCGCCACCTTCCCTATGTCATAGGAGGGAAGCTGCACGCCGGCAGCCTCCCATGCTGCCCTGTCCCTGAGTCCTTCTACTGTGAGCTTCATATTTTCCCCTCTCTTTCTCTCACTTACAAAGCTTGCAGATCGCTTCCCAGAGCCCGTTCAGATAGGTGGCGCCGAGGGCGCGGTCATAGAGGCCGTAGCCCGGTCTGCCGGCCTCGTCCCAGATCATCCTGCCGTGATCCGGACGGATATAGGTATCCGGACAGGTATCATAGATTGCCTTCATAATCTCGAACATATCGAGGTCGCCGTCCGAGGACAGGTGGCTTGCCTCACGGAACTTATGATAGCCCAGATACTTGACATTTCGGACATGCATCGCGTTAATGCGGTTCCTCTCTCCGAAATGCCGGATGATCGCAGGGATGTCATTGTCCGGATTGGAACCGAGAGAGCCGGTGCAGAGGCAGAGCCCGTTCGCCGGAGAATCGTAGAGCGCACAGATCTTGTCATAGTCCTCCTGACTGTGCGCGATCCGCGGAAGCCCGAAAATCGGCCATGCCGGATCATCCGGATGGCATGCCAGCTTCACGCCGGCCTCCTCGCAGACCGGGATGACCTGCTCGAGGAAATACTTGTAGTTTCTGCGAAGATCATCCTCCGTGATCCCCTCGTACAGCTTCAATGTCTTCTCCAGCTCTGCGAGCCGCTCCGGCTCCCAGCCCGGCAGCGTAAAGCCCTTACTGTCCTCCGCCGTCTTCCGCACGAGGTCGAGCGGTGTCATCTCCCCGAGCTCCTTCTCATCGAAGTAGAGGCTGTTCGAGCCGTCCTCCGGGATCTCTCTGGCGAGATCTGTGCGCAGCCAGTCGAAAACAGGCATGAAGTTATAGATGATGACCTTGACGCCGTACTTCGCGAGATTCCGGATCGTCTGCTTATAGTTCTCGATATACTTCTCTCTCGAGGGCAGCCCCATCTTGATATCCTCATGGACATTGACACTCTCGATGACCTCGCACTCGAGTCCCGCTGCACGGATATGCTCCACATAGCTCCGGATCTCCTCCTCGGTCCAGAGCACGCCCGCCGCCTTGTCCAGCAGTCCCATGACTCCGCTCATCCCCGGAATCTGCTTGATCTGTCGGAGGGAAATCGGATCATTGCCCTCGCCGTACCAACGGAATGTCATCTTCATTGTCTGCTCCTTCCCTGCGGCTCCGCCGCCTTTCCCGACGCTCTGTAAGCGTTTACATTTGCAGGCAAACTTCTCTGCCCCGCATCTTGATCTTTAAGCAGATACTAACATGTTAGATCAGGGCTGTCAAGCCCTGCTCCGGTCATACCTTATTGAAAAGCAGGAAATCACAGACACGCATCTACATTGACTGCATCTGTCATGACATTCAGAATTTCATGGTCCGTCGGCTTCATGCCCACCTTTCCGATATAGCCTATATTTTTGATGGTTTCTTCCACATCTGCCTCTACAATTCCTTCACCGGCCTTGAATGACTTGTCATTCATGCTCATGTAGTGCGCCAGTATTGCCGCATGCAGAGATGAGGCAATTTTAGCAGCACAGCTTGGCTTCGCTCCATCGCAAACGATGCCGCCAACATTTGCCAGCGTATTGGTAATCGTTCTGGCAATATGCTGATAGTCTCCGCCGCTCATATAGGTAATGGCTGCACCGGCACCGCAGGAGGCACTGACTGCACCGCAGAATGCAGAAAGCGCGCCGATATAATGCTTGATATAAATAGAAACCAGGTTGGAAATAATCAATGCACGGTATCGTTTGGTTTCGGAAATATGAAGCTCTCTGGCATACACCAGCACCGGCATAGTAACTGTAATGCCCTGATTTCCAGATCCGGAATTTATAACCACCGGCATTGCACAGCCAGACATTCTGGCATCAGAGCCGGCTGCCGCTGCCGCACAGGCAAGGGTCCTTACATCCGAGCCCCAAGACTCCAGAATTGTTTTCCCTACGCAAGCTCCCCAAGGGCTATCGAGCCCCTCCTGTGCAATCCGAGAGTTCATCTCTATTGCCCTGTCAAGCAAATCCTGTACTTCTGAAATATCTACCTGATCTGCATAGCTGAGGAGCCCCTGTAATGACATTTTTGTGATATCACTGTTGATAAGCACATTTTTCAATACATCCCGAGAGACCTTTTCCCCCGCTGTGAGAAGCACCTCTCCGTCTCTTGTAATGCTTTCCAGATGGGTATGCTGATTGGCAATAACCGCCTCTGCCGTATGCTTCCTTCCCCGTATATCTGCCCGAATATAGAGATTTGGCACTTCCTCCACATACTTATAGTCGCAGAATCCGGTACGAACCAGTTCCCGGGTTCTCTCCCGGTCTTCATCCGTGACATTTGCAATAACCTGAAGCTGCCGATCTGCGTCACCTCCGACCGCGCCCAAGGTTGCCGCCACTGCAATTCCTTTCTGGCTGCCGGAATTGGGAACCACCACGCCCTTGACATTTTTAATAATATTTCCGGAGCAGTATATCGTCAGGTGCTCCGGTTCTTCTGCCAGCACTCTTGCAGCAACTGCCGCACAATACGCAATTGCGATAGGCTCTGTACACCCCATGGAGGGGATCATCTCCCTTTTGAGAATGGCTGTATAATTATCCAGTTCCTCTTTTTTAAATAGCATTTTCCTCATAAAATCCCTCATGCTCGATTGCATTTACATGCTCATCCTCCAGATAATGATGCCAGAACCCGACCGGAACCCTCTCAGCCGGTTCGTTGCGAAGCACCTTGAACACCAGTTCCTTTTTTATTTTCCATTTCTGCCTCCTTTAAAATTTTTTACATCTCGTGCATTTTTATAATATCCTGCTTTGGCTTTCTAATATCCAAAGCAAGCTTTTTACATGCTGTGTCGAAATCGCCTGTCCGGACTGCCCCCAGAATCTCTTTATGAAGCGCGTCTGTAATCGGTCTTTTTTCTCCCCAGGCAGCAAGATAATACTGGGATATATACAACGATGATTTGTGGATTAAGCTATCAACTATAGCATACCCACATTCATTTCTGTTTAAAGCATACAGTCCTCTGTGGAAGGAATAGTTATTTGCCCAGTCGCCCGAAATATCCTTTGCATTTCTCTCCTCTGAAAAAGTAAAAGCGCTATTCCATAAGGTATCAAAGGCCTTCCTCTGTTCATCTGACATTCCTGCTTCCAGGCGCCGGAGTCCGCTTACTTCAAGGTCCACTCTTGTCTCTATGATATCCGCAATTTCCTTCAAGCTGATTGTCCTCACCTGATATCCCAGTCTCGGAAGACTCTGTAGAATGCCCTCGCGGCACAGCTGTCCAAGCGCTTCTCTTACCGGAGCCTTGCTGACAGAGAATCTGGAACCCAAATCATTCTCCGTTATGATCTCTCCTTGTGAAATCAATCCATCTGTTATATCCCGGTAAAGGTTCTGATAAACTTTGTCTCTTAATGTCATCTCTGCTCTTATCTTTCTCTGAATATGTTCAATGATATGTTTAATAATTTTTTATAGATATTTTCAGTCATTTCTATTGTTTTGTCAATCTTTTCTTTTTAAAATAATTTTATGGAAGTTTTTTCGTTTTATGCATTTCCCTATCCGCATTGCGGTATGATTTTCTGCCCCCTATTCAAAAAATCCAGCCCGAAGGCTGGATCCCAAAAAGCTGCACCTGGTACATATACAAGTGTGAATATGATTTCTATCTGAACAAAAACAGTTCCACTTCTCACGGTCTCCTGAGCAGCTCCGCCAATGCGGCGAACTGCGGCAGCGACAATGCCTCTCCGCGGATGTTCTCCGGAAGTGAAAGCGCCGAAAGGGCAGCGAGCGTCTTCTCCTTCGGCAGCTTCATTCCGCCGTAGAGCGCATTCGTAAGCGTCTTCCGGCGTTGTCCGAAGGCTGCGTGAATCACACGGAAGAGGAAGTCCTCATCCTCCGTCTCAACCGGCGGCACGATATGGCGAAGGAGACGGATCACCGCCGAGCCCACATTCGGCCGCGGAATGAAGCAGTGCGGGGGGACGAGCTGCACGATCTTCGGCTCGGAATAATACTGCACAGCGAGTGAGAGCGCACCGTAGTCCTTCGTCCCCGGGCCTGCCTGCATCCGATCCGCGACCTCCTTCTGCACCATGACCGTAACGGATTGGAGCGGCGCATGGCTCTCGAAGAGTCCCATGATGATCGGCGTGGTGATATAGTACGGCAAATTGGCGACCACCTTCACCGGCTTGCCGTCATTCTGCTCCCCGATCAGCTTCGGGAGATCCAGCTTCAGCACATCGTCATTCAGGATCGTGACATTGTCATAATCCGCGAGCGTTTCCCTGAGAATCGGGATCAGGCTGCCGTCAATCTCCACCGTGACGACATGTCCCGCCGCGTCACAGAGCGCCTGCGTCATCGTCCCGATTCCCGGACCGATCTCCAGCACGCAGTCCTCCTTCGTGATCTCAGAGCTCACGATGATATTTCGAAGCACGTTTTCGTCGATCAGAAAGTTCTGACCAAATCGCTTCTGGAAATGAAAGTTGTTTTTTTGTATAATTCGGATTGTCTCCTGTGGATTTATCAGCTTATTCATGGGGTTCGTTTCCATTTCATTTAAAAAAGATTGCGTTGAGGAGTGACTGATGGAAGCAAGCTTGAACGAAAATACCTACGCTGCTCTGAAGCAGGATATCATGGGGCTTCGTCTGAAGCCGGGGGATGCCATCTCTGCGGCGAAGGTCGCGGAAATGTATCATGTCAGCCGCACACCGGCGCGGGAGGCAATTGTGAAGCTGGAGCGGGAAGGACTGCTTCGCATTTTTCCGCAGTCCAAAACGCTTGTCTCAAAGATCGACCTCGGGCGCGCAATGCAGGAATGGTTCGTCCGTTCCACCTTAGAGGTCGAAATGGTTCCGCTTTTCCTCTCGCACTGCGACGAGCTCGTACTGCGGCGTCTCTCTGAAAACCTTGAAAAGCAAAAGAGTGCAGACACCGACGATCCTTATAATTATTTTCGTCTCGACAATGCGTTTCACGGTATCATCTATGAGAGCTCGGGCGAGCTGCTGGCAAAGGAAATCATCGATACAAATATGACGCACTACAATCGCATCCGCTATCTCTCTGATCTTTCCCGCCCCGTTCACGAAAAAACACTGGCGGAGCACGGACAAATCATCGAGGCTGCACGGGAACGCGACGCGGAGTGGATGCAGGCAATCGTGAAGAAGCACATCCGCCGTATCCACAGCGATCGAAATGAGGTTCTGCGACGCTACCCTGAATACTTCAGTGTATAAGTCCCCTGTCAGGCGCCGAAGCAGCCGCCGTGTTTACACGGACGGATGCTTCGGCATCTGACAGGACAACAGTGATGAGCAAAAAAGCTGCGCAAACGAAGTGTGCGCTGCGATTTGCGAATCACTGGAAGCGATGCGGGAGCTGCCTTCGGCTGCGACGCAGCGCGGGAGGACTTATACACGCACTCCACTATATGAAGCTACATCACAACAGTGATGAGCAAAAAAGCTGCGCAAACGAAGTGTGCGCTGCGATTTGCGAATCACTGGGTTTCCACCATAACCGCGAAGCGGTTTTCCGCCGCGCCGAAATGCTGCGCTGCCTCCTCCCTGCCGAGCACCCGCACACTGCCGTCCGCAGGATTAAGCAAGGTCACATTAAAGGAGCTGTAGCCCGTAATCAGCTCGAGCGTACCGTCCGCGGTATAGGCGGCCGCCGGCAGCCCCTTCCCCACATAGTAGAGCACGCTGTTTAAATCCATCCCATAGGCGTTCAGCAGATAGCCGTCCGTAAGCTCACTTCGGATCTGCAGCGTCGAGAGCTCCTCGAGAAGCTCCCCTGCCCGATCCAGCGGATTTCGAATGCTGATGAAGGTCTCCTTGTCCGTTCGATTCCAAAGCGTATCGCCCTTTTCGTCCTTAACATAGCCGAAGTCCTCATAAACCGCTCTGTACGCCTCCTCCAGTGTCCGGTAGCGTCCCCTGAAGTCCCCCAGAGCATAAGCATAGAAGCAGGTGCTTTCCTCCCTGCTGCCCCGGATGATCTCAATAGAGGCGGTTTTTTCAGTCGAAAATTTCCCCGGCTTCTCCGCCTCGGGACGATTCTGCCCTACGTCCCTGATTTCCAGATACCAGCATTTCTGCAGCTCGCTGTCCTGATAGCTTTTCAGTCCCTTCTGTCGGCTGTTCTCATTCTCCCGATTTGAGATAATGCTGTCGTCCCCGGCGCTTTGGTAGGACTCGCCGTCATAGCGGTACTCGTCGAAATGTACCCGGCTTTCTGTCACCTCTGCATTTCCGAAGTAAATCCCCTCCTTCTGATAGTCGCTCTTCAGCTGCTGCGCTGTATCCACGATACGGATTCCCGTCATAGGCTCCTCCATCCGAAGCGTCAGCGTCTCCGGCAGCCCCTTAGCACGGACACCGTACACGAGATCCTCTCCGATAAAGCCCAGTGTGCGAAGGTACTTCCCCTCTTCCCGAAGCTCTGTGCTTCTGTCCTCGAAAAGATCCATGAAGCTCAGCTTCTCGGAATGGTAGCTGTCTGTACTGTCTCTGTCCTGAAACGCGATATAACGGCAGTCCTCAGAGCTGGCAAGCTCCCAGTCCGAAAGCCCCTCCGCCACCGTTACGACCTCGAAGCTGTTCGAATCCACGCCATAGATACTTCCATTGTAATAGAAATAAAACAGCCCGTTTCCGCTGCTGTAGGACAACCGCTCCACATCCTCCGCGAGCTGATCTGCATTGTCCGGGATCGGCAGGAAGAAGTTTTCTGTGACAGTATCCTCGGAATTATCATAGGTATAATGCGCGATCCCGCTGTAGCCCTCATGCTGTCCGCGGCTCATATAGCCATAGACGATGAAATCCACATCGCCGTTATTTTTCGCCGAGAGCAATCGTATCCGATAATCAGCACGGCTCACGACGCTCGTCTCTGCCTCTGTCTCCGAAGCGAAAGAGAAGAGCGTGAGCAGCTTCCCATGGATTGTATTCTCATAGCGATACAGGCTCTTTGCCGCCTGAAATGCCGTAAACTGACCGGAATCAGAGGACATCGTTTCCAGCCGCTCCATATCCTGTACCCCCAGCAGCAGCTTCTCCCCCTCAAAGGGATGATATCCCGGATGCAGCGTCTCCTCCGTCCTCCGGTCGAAGCTCATAATGAAGATTCGCTGCGGATCATAGCGGAAGACATAGTTATCCTCATTCCAGAACTGACGCGGATTGCCCGCCGAATCGGTGCAGCTGCTGAGATAGCGGATCTGCACCTCCCCCATTACTCCTTCGAGCTCCTTCAGTCTGATATAGAAGCCGCTCGCCGGCTGCATTCCGGTATCTCCGAAGGTAATCTGCTGGAAGCTGGACTTCAGCGTCACATGAGACAGACTGCTGTTGTCTGCGGTATCCGTCGTTTCCAGATAGCTGCTGAGACTCCGCGCCTCCGACTTCGAGAAGCTCCTTTTCGTGAAGTCCTCCGCAAGGGAGAGCATCTGTTCGGAGAAATCATTCTGCTGCCAGACGATCCGCGTATAGTAGTAGACACTGTGCTCGCCGATATCTACTGTCAGCCTCAGGAGATACTGCTGTCCTCGCCGGATCAGGTTCTGGATCGGAAGCTGGAAACGCACTCCCTCTGCGGAACGATCCAGTCCGGAGACCGTCCCCGTCTCAATCAGCTGTTGGAGATCCAGGCTCCGGATCTCGTAGCGGATTGAGGCGACGCTGCTCTGCCGCTCGGAGATCCGAAGCTGCAATGCCCGATTCTCCGGAAGCACGGTCAGAAGCTCCTGCTCCGCCGACATTCCCATATCCTGCAAATATCCGTACATCAGATTCAGCTCACGCCCATCCTTCTCCACATAAACCAGCGGAAGCCGTGCCTCACTCAGAGCGGCGTAAACGGTATTGGACTTCTCCATGGAACGATAGGACTGCATGATATAGAAGAGCATGGCAAGCAGGAAAATGCCGCCCATAATCAGGTATTTCTGTAATTGCCTTTTTGTCTTTATTTTCACGAGGCTTCCCCTCTGCTATCCCTTCCGGGCATCCAGCGCCGCTTCCAATGCGAGCCTCTCCTCTGCGCCAAGCTCTGTATCCGTTGTTCCCTCCTCTATATCCTTAATGTAGAGGAAGCTTCCTTCTCTGGCGTGTACCGCATTGATGACGAATCCGCTGTTCGTATAGTCGAGCATCGCAAGCGCGAAGGACATATTGCCGCCTATGCCGCCGAAGGCATTGTAGCGGATGATGCCGCACTTCTGGAAGGAGGATCGGATATTCCGGTTCAGAATCCGAAGCATATCCTTGTTATTTTCGTCCTCCTCCTCCAATCGCTCCACGTGCCTCTGCAGCTCTGCAAAATAGTCCTCCAGCGTCTCCGCGTCCTTCCCCCGCATGAAATAGTCATACTGGCGGTACAGGCTCCGGTAACGAAGATTGGCGTGCAGCGAGAGTGCCAGCGCAATGCCGGTAAGCAGGAGGCTGATAAACAGCCCGAGCAGAAGCATTTTTTCTGTACTTGTCATCTCTCTCCCCTGTTCTCCTGCTCTCCCGAAACATCCTCTCCAAATGGGCGGTTCAGGAGGTGAAGCAGACGATCCAGCTCCTCCTGCGAGTAATACTCGATCTCCAGCTTCCCTCTCTTCTCGTTTTTGGGAACGATGGAGACCTTCGTGCCGAGTCTCTGCTTCATTTTTTTCTCGAGCTCCTTATAGATAACACGCAGCCTTCCGAGCTCGTCATTCTCCGACTTCCTCTCCCGCTCCTGCTGCGGCTTCTCCTCGGACTTCACTAACCGCTCCAGCTCCCGCACACTGAGCCCCTCCGCGATGCAGCGCTCCGCCGCTCTCCTCCTCTTTTCTCCCTCCGAAAAGGCGAGCAATGCTCTGGCATGCCCCTGGCTGAGACTGCCATTCCGCACGAGCTCCAGGAGCTCCGGCTCCAGCTTCAGGATACGGAGACTGTTTGTAATCGTAGAGCGCTTCTTCGCGACTCTTTCCGAGAGCTCCTCCTGTGTCATGCCATACTCCGAAAGAAGACTCTGGTACGCCAACGCCTCCTCCACTGCGTTCAGATCAGCGCGCTGTATATTCTCAATGATGGCGACCTCTCTGGATTTCCGTTCGTCCATATCGGCAAGGATCACCGGCACCTCCCTGAGCCCTGCCAGCTTTGCCGCTCTCCAGCGGCGCTCTCCGGCAATAATTTCATACAGTGCGCCCTGCTTCTTCACCAGGATCGGCTGAATAATGCCGTAGGTTCGGACAGATGCCGCAAGCTCCTCCAGCGCCTCCTCCGCGAAATCCTTTCTGGGCTGATGCAGATTCGGCTGGATCAGATTGATCCTGACGAGCATCGGTTTTCCCTCGGCACTCCTCTCCTCCGGCTGCGACGCGCTATGCTCCCGCCCCGTCTCCGCTTTCTTCCCCGTCGCGGCTTCGTCCCATGCCTCTCGGCTTTCCTCTCTCAGCGCGCCTGTCCCGAAAATACTGTTTAACCCCTTTCCGAGGCGGTTATGCTTCTCTGCCATCAGCTCATCTCCTTGCTCATCAGCTCTGCCGCCAGCCTCCGGTAGCTGTCTGCTCCGGAGGAAGCACTGTCATATACTGTGATCGGCTGCCCGAAGCTCGGCGCCTCTGCCAGCCTTACGTTACGCGGAATTACGGTATCGAAGATACTTCCGTGGAAATTCTCCCGCACCGTTTCCACCACTTCCTGCGAAAGCTTATTTCTGCCGTCGTACATCGTGAAAACGATTCCTTCTATGTAAATTCTGGTATTCAGCTTCTGCTTCACCAGCTCTATGGAATTCATCACCTGCCCCAGTCCCTCCAACGCATAGTATTCGCACTGAATCGGAATCAGGACGGAGTCCGAGGCTGTCAGTGCATTGACCGTGATCGTTCCGAGACTGGGCGGACAGTCAATCAGCACATAATCGTAATGATCCCTCACCCGCTTCAGCATATTCCGGAGTACCATATTCTTGTTTTCCAAATCCACAAACTCAGACTCAATCGCCGCGAGATTCATATTGGACGGAATCAGATCCAGATTCTCTATCATCTCACACAGTATTGCATCCTCCAGCTCGCAATTTCCGCTCATTGCGTCGTAAATACTGTTCCCAATCTCCTCCTCGCTGACGCCGTAACCGCTCGTCGCGTTGCCCTGCGGGTCGAAATCCAGCAGCATCACTCTCTGTCTCGCCTCTGCCAGCGACGCTGCCAGATTGACCGCGGTCGTCGTCTTCCCTACGCCGCCCTTCTGATTTGTAACCGCAATAATCTTGCCCATATTGTCCTCTGCTTTTAAATGTTTCACGTGAAACAATCTGCCGAATAATAAATCAAAGTGCTTACTTGAACATTTACAGACATTTTACTCTATACGGAATTTCGTGTCAAATATCCCCGTGTCACCTTCTGCCTTCATACAAGGCCCCGTGACTGCTCTGCCAAGCGACGCACGAATTGCTTCACCGCTTATAAATTATCATCGCGATGTCCCAAAGGAACTCGGAAGACCACGCTCCATCCGGAAGACTTCGCATAATTTTGCTGCCTGAAACACAGGCTTTGCCTGTCGTCGAACATTCCGTACTCCTTCCGACATATCGGTACAAATCAATTGTTTCACGTGAAACATGGAGAGAGAGTCGTTTTGCAGCCAAATCGATTCGCCGTTCTGCACCGTATGATACGATATGGCTGCATCGTTATAAATACAAAATACACTATAAATTCTTATTTTTTTCATTGAAATAATTTTTGCTTATAGTATAATTTATAAAATTGATTTCTTGCGTAAATTTAAAGAAATTCTGAGAATGCCCTGATCGGACATCAATAGATGCCTCACTTCTGCCATCAGCATTCCCTTGAATTTTTTTCTATAAGGGATGGCATCTATGAACAGCATATTTTATTACGTCGAAGCAAGCGTCTTCTGTATGATCCTGCTTTCGATCTTCTTCTACAAAACAGTCACATCCATATATCTCGAACAGCGGCAGATCTTCTTCGCGCATGCGGTATTTTATTTGATTCTGTACATCACTGTCGATATCTTCTGGGCTCTGCATTACAAAGGAGTCCTGCTTCTGCCCTTTCTCTTTTGCTTCCTTCTGAATCTGCTGCAGTGGTTCCTGGCAAGCGTCTGCGGTTATTTCTGGTTCATCTTTATGGAATCCATGCGCGGTGCGCGCTATGTGGAGAAAAGCAGAAACCGGAAGCTGATCTTCCTTCCGGTCTGGATCGCCTCCCTCGCTCTGCTCAGCAGCTATTTCTTTCATTTCCCGATGAAGGTGGGGAGAGATGGCTGTATCGACAATATGGCTTACTACAGCTATATGATGCTGCTCCCATTTTTTTATGTCACGACGACCGGACTTCGTTCGCTCAGGCAGTATCTTCGGGAGGAACAGAAGTCGCAGGAGCGCCAGCTTCTCCTTCCTGCGCTCTATCCGGTCATCATCATCTTCGCAGGTTTTCTGCAGGCGCTGCTGCTGGACATCCCCCTGCTCTGCTATGCCTATGTTCTCGTGATCCTGATCTATTATGTCACGATGCAGGACGCGCACATTTCTCAGGATATGCTGACGCAGCTCAATAATCGGAACAGTCTGAAGCGCGTCCTGCGGAACCGCTTTCGAGAGCCTGGAATCCATCAGGGTTTCTACTTCTTCATGATTGATATTGACTATTTTAAGAGCATTAATGATAATTACGGACATCTGGAGGGAGATCGCGCGCTGAAGCTGCTGGCAGATACCCTCCGTACCGTCAGCAGGCGACTGCCGCGACGCGGCTGCTTCCTTGCCCGTTATGGCGGAGATGAATTCATCCTGCTCTGTGACTGCGCGGATGACAAGGCGGCATTTCGCATTGTACAGCAGATTCAGCAGGAAGCGGCGAGTCGAAGCCGAAATGCCGGCGCCCCCTACACCATAGAGGTTTCTGTCGGCTATGTCCGCCGCGACCACACGATCCGATCCGCGGCGGAGCTGATCCGGAAGGCGGATGAAAAGCTCTACCAATACAAGCATGTAAAACAGACGGCAAACAGAGCTTGATCTGGCACGGACTGTATCCGTGCCAGATCGTTACACGGTTTCCTGATGACGAGCCTTCACGCTCTCGGAGTGCTGTGCCAGCAGCACCGCGAAGAAAACCAGCGCACAACCGAAGCTTTCCCTTCCGCTCATTTTCTGTCCCAGAATCAGCCAGCCCGCAAGCGCCGAAAAGATAGACTCCATACTCATTAAGAGAGAGGCAAGCGCCGGTTCGGTGTACCGCTGCCCGACGATCTGCAGCGTATATCCGATCGCACCCGAAAAAATTCCCGCATAGAGGATCGGAACCGCCGCTGCACGCAGCGCTCCGAGATCCGGCCTCTCGAAGAGCAGCATCCCGATCCCCCCGACTGCCGCCGCTCCCAGAAACTGTACATTGGAAAGCAGCACAGGATTTACCCTCGGCGAATAACGGTCGATACAGAGGATCTGCGCGGTATACAAAAAGGAGGAAAGCAGCATCAGCACATCTCCTGCTGCAATAGAGAGACCGGCTCCCGTCTGCATTGCAATGAAGTAAAAGCCGCAGACCGCGATCAATGCCGAGATCCATACCATCTTCCCCGGCCTCTGCTTCAGAAACAGTCCCGCGATCGGGACGAAAATGATATACAGCGCCGTTATGAAGCCTGCCTTTCCCACGCTCGTAGATACGATCCCAAACTGCTGCAGAACACTGGCGATCCCCAGAAATATACCGCTGGAAAGCCCACCGATAAGCAGAAGGCATCCATTCTCTCCGGATCTTTCCGAGTCTGCACGGGAGCTCCTGTAGGGCTTCTCACTGATTTTGCTCACCGGCAGAAGGAACAGTCCCGCAATAGAAAAACGCCAGAAAACGAATGCCCACGGGCCGATCCGATCCATGGCGACGCTCTGTGCAACGAAGGCGATTCCCCAGATCAGCGCCGTGAGGAGGAGCAGCACATTGCTGATTCTTCTCAGACGCTTCCTCATAACGGATTTCTCCCCGGCGTTCCCGCCTTTCTCGGATACGATGCCGGACATGCCTTTTTCTTCCGGATCAGGAGCAGACTCCTCTCAATATCCGTGTCAGGCAGCGTATACTCCACAATCTGCTCCAGCTCTCCCCCCAGCGTCCGGATCGCTTTTTCTGCCTGCTCTGCCTCCTCCCGGATGTTTCCCGCCTTCATCGCGAGGAAGATTCCGCCCTGCTTCACGAATGGGAGATCGTATTCAGAAAGCGTAGATAGATTTGCCACAGCGCGGGAAACCGCGAAATCGAAGTGTTCCCTGAAACGACGCTCATGCGCGAGATCCTCCGCCCTTCCGTGCACCGTCTCCACACCCTGAAGCCCAAGCTCCTGAATCAGCTCATCTAAAAAAAACAGTCGCTTTTTCAAAGAATCACTGAGCAAAACCTGTAGAGCCGGAAATACGATCTTCAGCACCAGCCCCGGGAACCCGGCGCCGGTCCCGATATCAATCAGGTGTCTTCCCGCCAGCGCTTCCACCGTGAATGTTTCACGGGAAACATTTGCCCTTACGATCGCCATACTGTCGATAAAATGCTTGGTGACAACCTCCCCCTCCTCGGTGATCGCTGTCAGATTCATCATCCGGTTTTTTTCCGTCAGGCGCTCATAGTACAGGAACAGCTGCTCCTGCTGCACAGCAGTAAGGCGAAGCCCCAGAAGCTCCGCCTGTCTGTTCAGTTTTTTCCTAAATGTTTCTGTCATTTCTTCTTTGCTTCCCCCTCCACCGTCCGCTGTCTCTGCTCCAGATAAACCAGCAGCACGCTGATGTCCGCCGGGCTCACTCCGCTGATCCGAGATGCCATCCCGATGCTCTCCGGACGGATCCGGCTGAGCTTCTGCCTCGCCTCCAGCCGAAGGTTCCGAATTTCCGCATAGTCTGTCCCCTCCGGAATCCGCTTCCTTTCCAGCTTCCGGAATGTCTCCACCTGCTGGCGCTGTCTGCGGATATAGCCCTCGTACTTGATCTCGATTCCGACCTCCTCGCGGATGCCGTATGACAGTGCCGGGCGTTCCGGATCCAGTTCCGAGAGCGTTTCATAGCTCAGCTCCGGACGCTTGCAGAGCTCCGCCAGAGAGACACTCATCCCTGCCGAAAGCTCCGAGGAACCCTGTCGGCGGAGAAAAGCATTGGTCTCCGCATTGACGCTCACATAGCTTCTGCGGAGACGTTCAATTTCTGATAGGATCGCAGCCTGCTTCTCTACTGTTCTTTGGTATTCCTCGTCGCTGATCAATCCGATCTCGTGCCCAATCTCCCTGAGACGAAGATCTGCATTGTCCTGCCGAAGCAGGAGGCGATACTCTGCGCGGCTGGTCATCATGCGGTAGGGCTCCTGATTTTCCTTCGTTACGAGGTCATCGATCAATACGCCGATATATGCCTGTGAGCGATCCAGCACGAACGCCTCCCGTCCGAGACAGCGCATGGCAGCGTTGACTCCCGCCATGAAGCCCTGCACCGCCGCCTCCTCGTAGCCGCTGGAGCCATTGAACTGCCCCGCCGCAAACAGCCCTGAGATATTCATAAACTCAAGGCTCGCCCTGAGCTGCAGCGCATCGATGCAATCGTATTCAATTGCGTAGGCATCTCTGACGATCTTCACATTTTCAAAACCCGGAAGGCTCCGATACATCCGAAACTGCACATCCTCCGGCATGGAGGACGACATTCCCGAGAGATACATCTCATTGGTATAGAGTCCCTCCGGCTCAACGAAGATCTGATGCCGGTTCTTCTCCGGAAACTTCATGACCTTATCCTCGATCGAGGGGCAGTAGCGCGGTCCCGTTCCCCGGATGCTCCCATTGTACATCGGCGATCGATCGATGTTCTCTCGGATGATCTCGTGCGTCCTTTCATTGGTATAGACCAGATAGCAGTCGGTCTGCTCCTTCTGCACCGAATGAAAATCCGTGGAAAAAGAAAAGGGGATCACCGGCACATCCCCCTTCTGCACCTCCATCTTTGAGAAATCCAGCGAGCGCCGATCCACCCTCGCCGGCGTACCGGTTTTAAACCGGAACATGTGTACTCCGTTTTTTTGGAGAGAATCCGTAAGCCGCGTCGCAGCTCTGAGCCCGTTCGGACCGGTGTACTCCGATACCTCTCCGCAGATGCAGCGGGCATTCAGATATACGCCGGTACAGAGCACCACTGAGATGGCATGATAGACCGCACCGCTTGTCATCCGGACACCGATGATCTGCTTCCTGTCACCCGGTAACACCTCTGTCAGGAGCTCGGCGACTTCACCCTGCCGTATCGTCAGGTGCTCCTGATTCTCCAGCGTTCGCCGCATCTCTCTGGTATATGCCTGCTTATCCGCCTGTGCGCGCAGGGAATGCACCGCCGGTCCCTTCGACTGGTTCAGCATCCTCGACTGAATGAAGGTTTTGTCGATATTTTTCCCCATCTCTCCGCCAAGCGCATCCAATTCCCGCACGAGATGCCCCTTCGAACTGCCTCCGATATTCGGATTGCACGGCATCAGGGCAATGCTGTCCACGCTCACTGTGAAGACAATCGTCTCCAGCCCCAGCCGGCTCGCGGCAAGCGCCGCCTCACAGCCCGCGTGCCCCGCTCCGACGACAATGACGTCGTATTCCTCTTCCACAAAAGCCATTTCCCTCACTCCTCACTTTCCCATGCAGAACTTCGAAAAGATTTCATTGACCAGATCCTCGGAAACCTCTTCCCCCAGAATATAGCCCAGCTCCGCATAGGCGCGCATCAGGTCAATCGTATAGAAGTCCTCGGGCAGTCCCAGCTCGATCGAATGCAGAACCTCCCGGAGCGCGTCCCGCGCGTTCATAAGAAGCTGCTTATGCCGGACGTTCGTAATGACCAGCCCGGAGCGGAAGCGGAGCTCCCCATGATAAAACATTTTCCGTATCTGCTCCGAAAGCGCGTCTATCCCGATGCCCTGCTTGGCGGAAATTGAGAGAATCGGGGCGCTCGTTCTCTGCCTTAGCAAATCCTCCCGGATGCACTGCACGAGATCCGATTTGTTAAGCAGCACGAGCGCGCGTCTGTCCCGGATGAAGTCGAGAATCCGCTCATCAGACTCCTCCAGCTCCCGTGAGCCGTCTGCGACATAGATCAGCAGATCCGCGCTCTCAGCGGTCTTCAGAGCGCGTTCCACGCCGATCCGCTCTACCCTGTCCTCCGTTTCCCGTATCCCCGCCGTATCGATGATCCGAAGACTGATCCCCTTCAGCGTAATCTGCTCCTCCAGCGTATCTCTCGTTGTCCCTGCGACATCCGTAACAATCGCCCTTTCCTCTCCGAGGAGCATATTCAGAAGAGAGGATTTGCCTGCATTCGGCTTCCCCAGAATTACCGTCTTGACCCCCTCCCGGATATACCTTCCGTCCTCCGCGCTGTCGAGCAGCGCGGATAGCTCCCGCAGCAGCTCCCGGACATGGTCGGAAAGTGCATCCGAAAAGCCCTCCATGGAGATATGCTCCGGATCGTCCAGTGCAGCTTCAATGAAGGCATCGTCCTCCAGAATCCGCGCACGCAGCTCCCGGATCTTCCCGGAAACCGACCCCCTCAGCTGCTCCGCCGACAGCCGCAGCGCCTCCGAATTCGACGCAGAGATCAGATCCGAAACCGCTTCCGCCTCTGAGAGATCTATTCGTCCGTTAAGAAACGCCCTCTTCGTGAACTCACCGGGCTCCGCCGGTCTCGCTCCGTGCCTGACGGCAAGCTCCAGCACACGCTGCGTCAGCAGTACGCCGCCATGACAGTCAATCTCGACGGTATCCTCTCCGGTAAAGGAACGCGGTGCCCGCATTGTCATGACCAGCACCTCGTCTACCGCCCGTCCCTCGTCATATACGAAGCCGTATTTGATTCTGTGGCTCTCCGCAATCGAAAGCACAGCGCCGTTTTTCTTCCGCAAAAAGCGGGAAGCGATCTCTACCGCATCTTCTCCGCTGATGCGAATGATTCCGATTCCGGACGGCGCGGCGGCGGTTGCAAGTGCGCAAATGGTATCTGAAAGCATAAGCCGCTCCTTTCCCAGCATTGCAGCAGTTCTCCTCATTCTACTCGGAAACAGACATTCCCGCAAGTGCGGCATCTACTATGTATCTGCCTGGAGCGAATGAAAAGAGGCGCGGCTCCATTGGAACCACGCCCCGGCTCAGCTCTTGGCTTATGCCTCCGTATGCTCTGCGTTCTCGGTCTTTTCCTCCGATGTGCTTCCCTCTGTCTGTCTCTCTGCCCATTCCCGATTGCCGTAATCCCGACTGTAGCCCCGGTTTCGGGAAGCTCCGCTGCGACCGCCGTAGGCAGGACGGGAGCCGGCATAACGTCCGCCTCTCTCTGCATTGCTCTTCGCGAAAATCACCACATGGCGGAATGGCTCCTCTCCCTCTGATCTCGTCGTCGCGAAGCGGTCACCCTGCAGCGCAGCATGGATAATCCTTCTCTCGTACGGATTCATCGGCTCCAGAGAAACAGGTTTATGGGATCGCTTCACCTTATAAGCAATATTCTTCGCAAGGTTGCGAAGCGTCTGCTCCCTTCTCTTCCGATAGTCCTCCGTATCGAGCTTGATCCGGATGTACTCCTCCTTATGCTCCCTGTTTACGGCAAGAGAGCAGAGATACTGGAGCGAATCCAGCGTCTGTCCTCTCTTGCCGATCAGGATCCCCATATCCGGTCCCTCAAGGTTAACCAGAAGCTCATTGCTCTCATGGCGGAAGCTGCAGCGCACGCTGACCTCCATTTTCATACCGGCGAGCACAGACCGCAGAAACTGCACTGCTTTCTCAGAAATCTGCTGTGCCTCCTCCTCGGAAACTGGTCGAAGCTCCCGCGCTGTCCTCTCCGCTGTCCGAAACGGCACCGCAGGCTCGATCGGATCATAACCGCCCCTGCTGAACCTTTTCTCCTTCGGGACTCTCTCTCTGTCGAAGCGGCGCTCCCGCTCCGGACAGCGGGGTCTTTCCTCGCGTTCTTTTCTCGGGCTCTCCTCCGATCTGTGAAGAGCAGCTCTCGTCGCAGGCTCCCGCTTCTCCTCTTCCGCCTCGTTAAGCTTCGCCGTCTCTTTTCTTCTCTCCGAACCGGACACGATCTTTTCCGTCTTCTCCGGTTCGATCAGCTTCTCTTCCTCCTCGCGGACAGAGGCTTCCAGAATCCAAGGCTTCGCACCGATGCCGAAAAGTCCATTGCTTCCCTGCACCAGCACATGATAGGAAAGGCGGTCAGATGTGGTATGCAGCTGAATCAACGCCTTGGTAATGGCTTCATCCTTTGTTTTTGCGGAAACTCTGATTTTATCCATTTCATACTCCTTCTTCTTTCACACAAAAGGATTCTCAGTTCTTCTTTTCATTCTTCTCATTATACTTCTGTACCATTCCTGCTTTGCTGGCGAGACTGCCCGGCTTAGCATCCCTGTTATAATATTCCGTAGATTCCTTCGTCTTCGTAGCTTGCTTCGCGATCAGATCCATGCGTTTCTTCTCCTCTGTATCCAGACGATCCTGCATAGAACGAAGCCGATTCTCTACTCCCTTTTCATCCAGCGGTGCAAGCCCTTTCTTCTCCCGCTTCGCATTGGCTCTCGCCATCGCTTCCTGCAGGATCTCCTCATCGCTCTTCTTTCCGAAATACCAGTTCATCAGGAGCTGCTGAAGAATCATAAATACCGCAGAGGCGATCCAATACAGTCCGATACCGGAAGCGAAGGAAAAACAGAACCATACCGACATCAGCGGCATCATGATATTCATGCTCTGCATCATCTGTGCAGACTGCTCGCCGCCCTGTGACATCGCACTGTTCTGCTTCTGCATCAGCACGGTGGAGAGCCATTGAGTCAGTCCCGCCAGAATCGGAATCAGCCAATAGCGATTCGGTACGAAGCCATATGCGGACGGCGCGGTTGAAAGGTTCCAGCCAAGGAAATTGTTGATTTTCGCGGACTCCATTGCCGCAGTCTGAATCACCTGAGAAGCATCCGGAAATACCTCGGAGAGCTTCGTCCACTGCACCGGATTCAGTTTGTAAAGAAAGTCAATAATAAAATTGCCCTGCGCCGACAGATCATAGTCCTCTACCCCGAGGTTGTGAAGCTGCTTCAGCACGGTACTAAGTCCATTCTCCCCGCCGAACTGGATCAACCGGTTCAGAACATCATCGGATACCCCGATGTGGTTTACGACATTCTCATAGACCGTCTTTACCGAAGGAACATACGCCGGGATATTCATAATGATCCGATACAGCGCGAAAATAATCGGCATCTGCAGGAGCAGGGGAAGACAGCCCGCAGTCATAGAGGTTCCGTATTTCTCATACAGCGCTTTCATTTCCGCCTGCTGTGCCATCATAGACGCATTGTCGGTTTTATTCTTGTATTTTTCCTGAATCGCTTTCAGCTCCGGCTGCATCAGCTGCATCATTCTGGATGACTTCTGCTGCCGGATCGAGGTCGGAAAAATGATGATTCGCGTAACCAGAGTGAATAAAATGATTGCCAGTCCGATATTTGGAATGCCTACCTTATCCAGGAGAAGGTAAATCGCATTCATGACATAGCCCAAAAAGCTTACGATAAGATTCCAAATCGGTCCGAACACCGGAATGTTGGATGTGTTCTTCGTAAGCACGACAAAAGATAAATAATTCAAGTTCTGCCCTCCGTCCTTAGGGAACAGGATCATATCCGCCTTTGGAGAATGGATTGCAGCGAAGCAGCCTCCATCCTGCCAGCAATGTTCCTTTTACACAGCCGTACTTTTTGATTGCCTCAATGGCGTATTGAGAACAGGTCGGCGTGTATTTACAGTGTGCGAAGCCCTTCATCGGAGACAAAAATCTCTGGTATAGCCGGATAAAAACAATCAATGCCTTCGATACCATAGCCCCTCCGATTCTGCCCTTCGGGCAGGATTCCACGCTAGGTTCACTTCGGTCTTGTAGCCCTCAGCGAATCCGGCTCCGCCGGACACGGACTTTGTCCGTGCCATATCACTCCGGACTCAGCCTCGTCCGGAAGACTTCGGCTGACCTCCCTTTTAGGCGGCAATCGCATGCAATTGCTTTAAACCGCTCTAAGCTCTTCGCCAGAGGGGCAGCACAGTCCTTCGAACTGCGCTCAACCGCGCGGCTCCCCCGATCTCCGGTCGGGGGCTGTTTCGGGAGGCACTTCTCTTCGAGAAGTGGTCATGTCCGCTCCGAGTCTGCCATCAGGCAAACTCGAAGCTCTCAATTCAATAATATGATATGATGCCTGCCGCATAGCTCGAGATACGCTTTCTCGAGATCCTGATAGCTTGCCGTCTCCGCGTTCCTGCGGACGACGACGATGATGTCTGCCCCTGTCGCCAGCCTTTCTCTGTTCAAGCGGAATATTTCCCGGAGTCTTCGTGTTACCGTATGCCGCACGACCGAATTTCCGATCTTCTTCGAACACGAAACCCCGATACGGCTTCCCTCTCCGTCCCGTTTCTTCACATACATCACGAGCAGCCGGTTCGCATAAGATCTCGCCTCGTGATAAATATTCTGAAATTCTCTGTTCTTCTTAATAGAGGGGAACCTTCTCATCTCAATCTTCTCTCTGCCTCAGGCAGTCCGCTTCTCTGCGCAGCACAGCTGTACTGCGCCTTCTTCCCGAAAAAGTCCGGATGTAAACAAAAGACCGCTTTTAAAGCGGCCTCGTCTCTCGTATATTTACTGAACTTATACGGCAAGCTTCGCTCTGCCCTTCGCTCTTCTGGCAGCGAGAACCTTTCTTCCGCCTGCTGTAGCCATCCTGGCTCTGAAGCCATGAACCTTCGCTCTCTGTCTGGTCTTAGGCTGGAACGTCATTTTTCCCTTATGCATGAACCGACACCTCCCTTTCCTCGAATTATGTTTTTTCAGGACTCTATTCGATATCCTATCTTTTCATAGAAATCCCGAACGCGACCTAATTTTGGGTAAACATCGGAACATATTATATATAAGGATATCAGAAACGTCAATCCATTTTTATACACAAGTTTCTCCACATATCCACAGTATAAATTTCTGTCCACATTTTGTGGATTGATTGTGGATAAGTGAATAATTTAATCTTATTGATCCACGTTTTTCTGCCATTTGTCTCTTTTTCTGTGGAGAACTATCCACAGGCTGCTGTCTTCATATTGCTATTTTATCCACAATCATGTAAAATACCCTACAAGGCGTAAAGGCTTTCTTTTCATTTAAAGGGCTTTTACCGCATAATCCGACAGGACTATCTATCTTGGAGTACCCCTATGACAGAATTTGAAATCATAAACAGCAAATGGACCGAGATTCTGAGTCATATGAAGGAAGAAAACAGCATCATGGACGTTTCCTTCAATACCTGGCTCCTTCCCATGGAGCCCTTCGATCTGATCGACCATGAGCTGATCATTGTGATCCCGGAAACCGGCTATATCAAGCTAATCGAAAAGAAATATATGATCTTCCTGATGGCAAGCATAGAGGAGGTTACCGGCATTCCCGTGAAAATTCGCTTCCTATTAGAAGAGGATGCCCAAAAGCTTCACGAGAAGCAGCTTAAGAAGAAGCCCTCCGGCAATGACTTCCTGCAGGCGCTGCTGGATGCAAATCTGAATCCCCGCTATACCTTCGATACCTTCGTTGTCGGCTCCTCCAATAATCTCGCCCATGCGGCGAGCCTTGCTGTCGCGGAATCTCCGGGAGACATCTACAATCCGCTCTATATTTACGGCGGCGCCGGACTCGGCAAGACGCATCTGATGCATTCGATCGCACAGTTCATCCTGAAAAATAACCCGGCAGCGAAGATCCGTTACGTGACTTCAGAAACCTTCATCAATGAATTTGTCGATTCCATTCGAAATAAAAACAACCTTTCCCCTGCGGAATTCCGGCGGAAGTATCGGGAGCTGGATGTGCTCCTGATCGACGATATCCAGTTCATCATCGGTAAGGAAGGAACACAGGAGGAGTTCTTCCATACCTTTAATACGCTCTATGAGAGCAAAAAACAGATCATCATCGCCTCTGATAAGCCGCCGCGGGATATCGACAATCTGGAGGACAGGCTTCGTTCCCGCTTCGAGGTCGGACTCACCGTTGATATACAGATGCCGGACTATGAGACCAGAAAGGCAATTCTCCGCAAAAAAGAGGAGCTGGAAAACTACAATATCGATGATGAGGTCATCACCTATATCGCAACCAATATTAAATCCAATGTCCGGGAGCTTGAGGGCGCGCTGACCAAGATCGTCGCCATGTCCCGTCTGGAAAAGAAGAACATTACGCTGGATCTCGCAGAGAAGCTGCTCCGCGACCACATCACGCCGGACGGGCCAAAAGAGGTCACGCCGCAGCTCATCATAGAAACTGTCGCCGAGCATTTCAGCCTGACTACCATTGAACTCGCTTCGCAGCGAAAAAATAAGGAAATCGTATTTCCCCGACAGATCGCAATGTTTCTCTGCCGTGAGCTGACAGATGCTCCGCTGAAAACGGTCGGCGACCTGCTGGGTGGAAGAGATCATACTACGATCATGCACGGACACGATAAGATATCCACAGAGTTGTCCACAAATACACAGTTGCAATCCACAGTTGAGACTTTAAAGAAAAAAATATCTCCCTGAATGGATCTTATCCACACACAGAGGGAGATGTTTTCTACAGACTTATCCCTGTGGATAACCTCTGCTATTCTGCGGCTTTTTGCCGCTTTTTCACTTATCCACAGCCCCTATTACTATTACTGAAAGATAATAAAAAAGAAGAAAGGCAAGCCATGAAACTGAAATTCCAGAAAAATGACCTCGTATCCGCTATCAATATCGTAATGAAGGCAGTTCCTGCAAAATCAACCATGCCTGTCATGGAATGTATCCTGCTGGACGCTTCACGGGAGCAGATCCGTCTGGTGGGAAATGACACGGAATTCGGAATCGAAACGATATGCAAGGGAGAGATTCTCGAAGCGGGCAAGGTCGCGCTGGATGCGAAGCTTTTTTCCGAAATTGTCCGCAGACTTCCGCAGAGTGAGGAGCTGTCCCTTGATATAGAGACGGATGAGAGGAATGTGACAGTAATCCGCTGCGAAAACTCTGTTTTCAAAATCTCCGGCAAGGACGGTAATGAATTTACCATGCTGCCGAATATTGATCGAAATCAATCGGTTTCCCTGTCACAGTTTACGCTGAAAACTATCATTAACCAGACAATATTCTCGATCGCCGCGAATGATTCGAATAAGAAAATGACCGGAGAGCTCTTCGAGGTTTCAGAGGATACCCTGATTGTGACCTCTCTGGACGGACATCGGATCTCCATCCGGAGGACGAAGCTGAATGATCACTATGAGAAGCAGAAGGCGATTGTCCCCGGAAAGGCGCTGAATGAGATTTCGAAGATCCTGACCGGCGGTGTCTATGACGAAGTTGTGCTGTATTTTTCCCGAAATCATATCCTTTTTGCATTCAATGATACCGTTGTGGTTTCCCGTTTAATTGACGGAGAATATTTCCATGTGGCGCAGATGCTTTCTGAGGACTATGAAACGAAGGTGCAGGTAAATCGAAAGCAGCTCATGGATTCCATCGAGCGTTCGACCATTTTTGTCCGTGATAACGATAAGCAGCCTCTGGTTTTCAAGATCGAGGATGGTGTGCTCGGTCTTAGGATCAGTACAGATCTCGGACGGATGGATGCGGAGCTTCCGATCCGGAAAACCGGAAAAGATCTGATGATAGGCTTCAATCCGAGATTTCTCGTGGATGCGCTCCGAAATATAGAGGAGGAGGAGGTTTCCCTTTATATGTCTATTCCACGCTCGCCGTTGTTTATTCGGGACGATAAGGGAAGCTATAATTATATGATCCTGCCGGTCAATTTCAATGCGGACGCGATCTGATCCATGATTATCGAGGCCATTGAACTACAGGACTACCGCAATTATGACTCGCTTTCTCTCCGCCTGAATCCCGGTACGAATATTTTCTACGGGGACAATGCGCAGGGAAAGACGAATCTGCTGGAAGCGGTTTTCATGGCATCGACCTCGAAATCCTATCGGATGAGCCGGGATCGGGACCTGATCCGCTTCGGTGCGGAAGAAGCGCATATCAAGATGACAGTCCGAAAACGCGGCGTACCGTATCGTATCGATCTGCATCTCAAGAAAAATAAGACGAAGGGCATCGCTATTGATGAGGTTCCGATCAGGAAAGCGTCCGAGCTCTTCGGCATCGCCAATGTGGTCTGCTTTTCTCCGGAGGATCTGAGTCTTATCAAGGATGGGCCGGCGATGCGGCGGCGTTTTCTGGATCTGGAGCTTTGTCAGCTGGACAGACTCTACCTTCATGATCTGACATGCTACAATCGGGTTCTGAATCAGAGAAACAGGCTGCTTCGGGATATCCTGTACAAGCCTTCTCTTCAGGATACGCTGTCAGCATGGGACAAGGAGCTGACAGATTACGGAGGCAGGATTATCGAAGCGCGGGCGCGTTTTATCGAGCGGCTCGGACGGAGGACGGCGGAGCTTCATTCCAGCCTGAGCGGCGGACGGGAGCGTCTGATCCTGTCCTATGAACAGAGCGTTTCCGCTGCGGAGTTCGGGGAAAAGCTCACGGCGATCCGCGCTGCGGAGCTCAGACAGCATATTTCCCTGCTCGGTCCCCACCGGGACGACATTCGCTTCATGATCAATGAGAGGGATATCCGGAAGTTCGGCTCGCAGGGACAGCAAAGAACGGCGGCGCTGTCTCTGAAGCTCTCGGAGATCGAGCTGGTCAGGGAGCTTCTGGATGACAGTCCGATTTTGCTTCTGGATGATGTACTTTCGGAGCTTGACAGTAAGCGGCAGAACTATCTTCTGAAAACCCTGCGGGATACCCAAAATATCATCACCTGTACCGGTCTGGACGACTTCATAGAGAATCGTTTTCATATTGACGCGCTGTTCCGGGTAGAGGAGGGCAGGGTAGAAATGGGAATGGAAACCATGCCGCAGAAAACGGGACAGAGCCGCAAAACTTGAACTCATTTTGAAAAAAAGTGTATAATAAACAACCAGACCGGATTACGGTGAAGGCAGCTGAACAGAGATCTAGGAGGAAACAGAGTGGCAATCGAAATGAACGAGAATGAGGATCTGCAGCGTGAAAGGGAGCTGATGAAGGGCTCTGAAAATTATGACGCAGATCAGATTCAGATATTGGAGGGACTGGAAGCAGTCCGGAAGAGACCTGGAATGTACATCGGTTCCACCTCCGTGAGAGGACTGCATCATCTGGTCTATGAGATCGTAGACAATTCCGTAGACGAAGCGCTGGCAGGCTTCTGCAGCTCCATTACCGTCAGCATCAATCCGGACAATTCCATCACAGTGGAGGATGACGGCAGAGGGATCCCTGTGGATATCCAGAAGAAGGCAGGGAAGCCGGCGCTGGAGGTTGTATTCACCGTGCTGCATGCCGGCGGTAAATTCGGCGGCTCGGGCTATAAGGTTTCCGGCGGGCTGCACGGCGTAGGCGCTTCTGTCGTGAATGCGCTCTCACAGTGGCTTCGGGTTTCTGTCTTCAAGAACGGCAAGGAGTACCGGATGGGCTTCGAGAAGGGGAAGGTCACCGAGCCGATGCAGATCATTGGGGATTGTGATCCGGAGAAGCATGGTACGAGGGTACAGTTCCTGCCGGATCCGGAGATCTTCGAGGAGACGGTCTATGATTTCGAAATCCTGCGCATCCGCCTGAGAGAGACGGCATTCCTGACGAAGGGGCTTCGGATTTTGCTGCGGGATACCCGGGAAGGGCAGGAGAAGGAAAAGACCTTTCACTATGAGGGCGGCATCAAGGAATTTGTCAGCTATTTAAACCGCGGCAAGGAGTCGCTGTATCCGGATGTGATCTACTGTGAGGGAGAGCGGGAGAAGATCTTCGTGGAGGTCGCCCTGCAGCATAATGATTCCTATACGGAGAATATCTATACTTTCGTGAACAATATCAATACCCCGGAGGGGGGAACGCACCTGACCGGCTTCAAGAACGCACTGACCAAGACCTTCAATGACTATGCGAGGCAGCATAAGCTGCTGAAGGATTCGGAGCCGAATCTCTCCGGAGAGGATATCCGGGAGGGACTGACCTGCATTATCTCGGTCAAGATCGAGGATCCGCAGTTTGAAGGGCAGACGAAGCAGAAGCTCGGTACCTCCGAGGCACTGACAGCAGTGAATGGCATTGTTTCCGAGCAGCTGACCTATTTTCTGGAGCAGAATCCGTCCATCGCGAAGGTCATGTGCGAGAAGTCGATTCTCGCGCAGCGTGCCCGTGCGGCGGCACGGCGTGCGAGGGATCTGACGAGGAGAAAGTCCGCGCTTGAGGGGGTCGGACTGCCGGGCAAGCTTGTGGACTGCAATAATCGTGATCCGGAGAAATGCGAGATCTTCATCGTAGAGGGAGATTCTGCGCTGGGGCCGGCGAAAACAGGCCGCAATGTCGATACGCAGGCGGTGCTGCCGCTTCGCGGAAAGGTTCTGAATGTGCAGAAGGCGCGTCTGGATCGAATTTATGCCAATGAGGAAATCAAAGGTATGATCACTGCCTTCGGTACGGGCATCAACGAGGACTTCGACATCTCGAAGCTGCGCTATCATAAGATTATCATTATGACTGATGCGGATGTAGACGGCGCGCATATTTCGACGCTGATGCTGACTTTTATCTATAATTTCATGCCGGAGCTGATCCGGCAGGGACATGTCTACCTCGCGCAGCCGCCGCTGTTCAATATCAAAAAGGGGAATAAGCATTTTTATGCTTATTCCGATGAGGAATATCAGAATATCCTCAGGGAGATCGGCACGGAGGGGGCGGACGTATCCCGCTTCAAGGGACTCGGGGAAATGGATGTGGAGGAGCTTTCTGAAACGACGATGGATCCGGAGACCCGGACACTGCTCCGCGTCAATATGACGGAGGACGATCGGACGGAGCTGGATCTGACGTTCACGACGCTGATGGGAGATCAAGTAGAGCCGCGGCGGGAATTTATCGAGCAGAACGCGAAATATGTGACAAATCTGGATGTTTGATTCTGCAAAAATACAGAGTCCTGTGAGATTGTCTTTTGAAATACATGCCAGTGGTGCGTAATTCATGAATAATTAGTGCTTCCTCAAAGCATGGGAAGCAGTGCAGCGACAGGAGGGGCAGCTTTGGAGCCGAATATTTTTGACAAGGTACAGGACGTTGATCTGAAAAAGACAATGGAAAACTCTTATATTGACTATGCCATGAGCGTAATCGTGTCGAGAGCGATTCCGGATGTCCGCGACGGACTGAAGCCGGTGCAGAGAAGGGTGCTGTATGCCCTCCAGTCTCTGGGGGTCACGCCGGATAAAAAGACGAAGAAGTGCGCGACGATTGTAGGGGAAACTATGGGTAAGTATCACCCGCACGGCGATTCCTCCATCTACGGCGCACTCGTCTATATGGGACAGCCGTGGTCTATGCGGCATGTCCTCATTGACAAGCAGGGAAATTTCGGCTCCGATGACGGAGACGGGCCGGCGGCGATGCGGTATACGGAGGCGAAGATGTCCCGGCTCGCAGCAGAGATGCTTTCCGGCATCAACAAGGATACCGTCGACTTTATTCCGAACTTTTCAAATGAGTATGACGAGCCGACCGTGCTGCCGGCGCGTTTTCCGAATCTGCTCGTGAACGGCGCGACCGGAATCGCCGTCGGCATGGCGACGAATATCCCGCCGCATAATCTCCGGGAGGTGGTCGCTGCGGTGGATCTGCTGATTGAGGATCGGATCGCGGGGAGGCAGACAGAGATCACGGAGCTGCTTCGGGTCGTAAAGGGACCGGATTTCCCGACGGGTGCGCAAATTCTCGGTAGGAAGGGTATAGAGGAGGCGTACCGGAGCGGCAGGGGCAAGATCAAGATGCGGGCGGTCTGCGAGATCGAGCCGATGAATAACGGTAAGCACCGCATTGTCGTGAAGGAGCTGCCGTACCTCGTTTGCCGCTCCCGTGTAATCGAGAAGATCGCGGATCTTGTCAAAGACAAAAAGATCGACGGCATTACCTACATCAATGACGCGGCAGGCAAGGGATCGGATGCGAAGATTAACATCGAGCTTCGGAAGGATGCCAATCCGAATGTGATCCTGAACCAGCTTTATAAGCATACCCAGCTGCAGGATACCTTCGGCGTCATCATGCTCTGTATCGTGAACGGAGAGCCGCGCATCCTGAATCTGCAGCAGATGCTGGAGGAATTTCTGAAGCATCAGGTCAATGTCGTCACGCGCCGAACCCGCTATGACCTGAACAAGTGTCAGGAGAGAGCGCATATTCTGGAGGGACTGCTGAAGGCACTGGATCATATCGATGAGATTGTCCGGATTATCCGTGCGGCGGAGAATGTCGAGAGCGCGAAGCAGAGCCTGATCGAGCGCTTCGGCTTCAGCGATGCGCAGGCGCAGGCGATCGTGGATATGCGTCTTCGTGCCCTGACCGGACTGGAAAGAGGCAGACTGCAGGCGGAGTATGAGGAGCTGGAGAGGCGAATCGCCTACTATCAGGAGATTTTGGGAGATTCAAACAAGCTGCTCGGCGTGATTCGGGAGGAGCTGGATACTGTCGCCGAGAAATACGGCAGCGATCGCATGACGCAGTTTGGCTATGATGATTCTCTCGATGACGAGGATCTGATCGCGGACGATGATATCGTGATTGCCGGGACGAGAAAGGGCTATATTAAGCGGATGTCACCGGAGAACTTCCGTGCACAGAACCGCGGCGGCAAGGGCATCAAGGGGATGCAGACGATAGAGGACGACTATATCGAGGATCTCTTCATGACGACAAATCATCATTACGTCATGTTCTTCACCAATATGGGACGCTGCTTCCGGATCAAGGGCTACGAGATTCCGGAGGCATCTCGGACGGCAAGAGGCACCGCGCTGGTAAATCTCCTGCAATTGCAGCCGGAGGAGAAGGTGAACGCCTCCTTCTGTCTCCGCGACTATGACAGTGAACAGTATCTCCTGTTGACCACACGGAGCGGTATGGTAAAGAAAACGCCGATTTCCCAGTACTCGAATGTCCGGAAGAACGGACTGATTGCGATTTCTCTGAAGGAGGGGGATCAGCTGATCGAGGCGAAGCTCGTGGATAAGGGAGAGGATATTATGCTGGTTACCCGCCGCGGCATGGCGATTCGTTTCAATGAGTCCGATATTCGTGTGACCGGGCGTTCCTCTATGGGCGTCGGCGGGATTCGTCTCTCCGAGGGAGATGAGGTTATCGGGATGCAGAAGCTCTCTCAGGGGCAGAATGCACTCGTCATCTCCGAGAGAGGCTATGGTAAGCTCACAAATGTCGAGGAATTTAAGCGGCAGAACCGAAACGGAAAGGGGCTGATCTGCTATCGGATCACAGAAAAGACAGGAGAGCTTGTCGGCTTCAAGCTCTGCGATCAGGATAGAGAAATCATGCTGATTACCACAGAGGGCGTTATTATTCGGATGCGTCTTTCTGATGTACGTCCGATCGGCAGAAATGCCTCCGGCGTGAAGTTCATGGATATCGACCGGGAGGGAGAAACCGTGATTGCTTCTATAGCGAAGGTGAGGGAGAGCTCTGTCGATACGGAAGAGGAAGAGACTGTGGAGAGTGAGTCTTCAGGGCTTTCACCGGTGGATGAGGGCTGAGAGAAGTTTTGAAAACGGCTTGACAATAATGGCGTA